>JAZKCF010000164.1:0-14136 GCA_040388195.1 Pseudomonadota bacterium | reverse complement strand
ACACGGCTATTCGGCTGGGCTGCGCAGGCGCGATATAGTTCATAACAGGCTCTAGACTCTACGCCCGTCACGCCGCCGTTCGCCGCTGCGCAAGCCTTATTTCAACCTTGGGCGCGTAGCCCATATCTTCAAATCGCTTCACAATTGAGGGCAATTACTCGCCCTTTTTTCGCCTTCTTATTAGAAAAACAACTTTCATAATAGAGGTGCCGCAAACCGTTTGCCTGGCCTCAGCGGTCGTTTATGCAAACCGCAGTGCGACTTTAATAATCACCGTCCCTATTAATGGTTCTATGAAAAATATTGTTCGCCTCATGCGCTGCGGAAGAATTTCAGTCGGATTGGCTGTGATGCTTTGCGTCTCATCTTTATCATGGGCACAGTCGCAGGAAAAATCCTTCGCGGACGTGGCAAATAAGTTTGTTTTGATTCCGCCGGGCGATCCGGAATCGGAGATGCTGACGAAGGCTACCGTCGCCGTAAATTACATCAAGCGGATGGAATTGCCGCAAGCGAGCAAATCCATTAATGAAGCTCTGCAATTAGACGCCAGAAACTCTTATCTGCATTTTTTTAATGGTTTCATTTATCACTTGCAGGCCAGGCAAGGGGATTCGCAAAAGAACGAAATGGCCATCGAGGGATACCAGCAGGCGCTGCGGATCGATCCGAGTAACTGGATTGCGCAGGAATTTCTCGGCCTAGCGTACATGGATCTCAAACAATTCGAGCAGGCTAAAGAACAGTTTTCCGAAGTGCTGCTCATGTCTCCTGATAGCACGGTCTCAATTTACGGGTTGATGGTGGCATCGTACATGACGGCCGATCCAGTAATGGCTTGCGCCATGGCCGATCAATTTGGTAAATCTTCACGTGAACCGAATTCAGGATTCATCAGATCGAGCGTGTTCGTATATGCATCCTGCGGAAATTTTGAGAAGGCAGACCAGATGCGACTGGAGTTGGGCAAACTCAATCGCGAGCGGATTGATGTCGAGAGAGTGGATCAGCGTTTGGCCCAATGGAAATCGTTCTATCGCATGCGGGATCAATCTAATCAGCTCGACGACACGAATACAGTATCTGGATTTATCCGTACAAGCGTGAGCAATGCAACGATCAATGCGCCTTCTGAACACCATGCGCCGGCTACCAAGGTGGAAAATCGCGAGCCTCCGCCCGCCGCAAAGCCGGTACCAGCAAAGCCGCCATCAGAAAATCCAGCGTCAGCAGCGGTTCAACGGCCAGAGGGCGCGAGTGATGCAATCCCACGCATGGTCTTGGTTGATGTGGTAATGGTGAAGACCGAAGAATTGATAGCCACAGCCAAAGGGATCAACCTGCTCAACGCGTTGACATTCCAACTCGGCTCGACCACCACACCGGCATATTCTAATAGTTACAACAATAGTGGTTCGGCTGGCATCAGCACCGTCATCACTAAGGCCGTGACTATTCCTGCGCTTACTTACTCTTTGAATATCGCCAATGCCAATAACTCCATGAACGAGGTTCTGGCTCGACCTACACTCGCCGCGATAGAAGGCCTGCCCTCTGAATTTTTCTCCGGTACGAATCTGAATGCAGCGGTGGTTTCGACCAACTCTCTAGGCAGTCCTTCGGCCGTGCCTGTGGACAAACGCTTTGGCGTCAAGCTCGTAGTGACGCCCGCCTTTTTGGCCAATGGAATGGTCAAACTAAAGGTTGATGCACAGCGAACATTCTTGAACGCAAATGTGGATACTGCCGGCTTCGCCTACCGGCTTGAAATTTCCGAAACAACGGCGAATGCCAACGTCGTCATGAATATTGGCGATACTCTGGTTCTCAGCGGATTGAGCGAAAAAGAATCTTCAAATTCACGCACCGGCGTCCCCGGTCTACAGGACGTGCCAGTGGTTCAGTATCTTTTCTCAACCAAGAGAAACAGTGACTTTCAACGTTCGGTCCTGATACTCATCACCCCACGATCGCCTATTTTTACCTCGAAATTGGATCGAAGCCAAAACGGTGCCGACATGACCGACAGCATGAAAGCTTTGCGAGAGAAGATGGGCTTCTCCGGTAGAACTCCCGCCAATATTGAATCAATTCTTAATCATCTAAAAACAACCAACCTCTTCCGCGAGTTTCGGCAGGGAGATGTTTCTTTGGAGCGATGGGATCGGATGCACAGCACCGGCCACCGTTTGCGCCAGGCGTTGGAATTTCTTTATTACTAAAACACACGTAACAACGAGGGGTTGCTTATGAACAGAATTCTGTTCGTGGCCGCCCATCTTCTCCCCGCAATATACCTGCCCTATCATGAAATTCCCTTCTTGAAAATAGCTCCCCAGGCCTATTTTCTCTCCGCTACCCTACCCGGATAATTGCACCGCGATGTACGTAATTAATCGCCAAAATAATTTGAATTAAGCGTGGTGTTGTCGGGGGAGTAGCTATTGGCGGCGATTTCGTTGCCGGTGCCATGATTCTGAGTAAGCAAGAAAATAATTTAAAAAAAGCGAAAGGCTACGGCCAGACGCATAGCGTGGGGATCTTCAAATGCAAGTAGTAAATAAACCTTGGCTGATTTTGTCAGCCGCTATTGTCATGGGTGGCGTCGGCACGTTTCTCGCCAATCGACATATACATGATCAAATCGATGCAGCAAAAGCATCGGTTAATGATGAGCAGAAAAAGAAAACTCAAGTAGTCGTTGTTAAAGCAGATTACCCTCGTGGCGCACAGCTGACGAAGGACGATCTGGCGGTTCGCGAAATCGACGAAACATTTGCCAATGCGGATATGGTGTCGCCCGGCAAGTATGAAGACATATTAAGTCGACGTTTGATACTACCAATGCATAACGGTCAACCAGTGCAATGGGGATTTCTAGACGCAGGGCAGCCAACCACATTTTCCGGCCAGGTGCCTCCTGGTATGCGCGCGTTGACATTTCAGGTTGACGATATTAATTCCGTATCCGGCATGATTGTGCCCGGCGACAAGATTGATTTGCTCGCATCCATCAAGCGCAGTGAAAGCATCGTAATACTTCCGTTACTACAAAATGTACGCGTGTTGGCAACCGGTCAAGCAACTGCGGCAACCGATAGTGTGGATCTAAATGTGGAAAAACGCGGATTCAATACACTAACTTTGCAGTTGTCTCCAGAAGATGCAGAGAAATTAGTGATTGCACAAGAAAATGGAAAATTAACCGCGATATTGCGTCATCCAGACGACAACCGTCTGATTGCTACTTCAAGCGTGGATATTTCAAAAATTCTCGGACGTAAAGAGAACATCGTGACTCAACGTTCTCGCTTGAATGTTGACGCTCGTACTACTCAACAAAACGAGCCGATGGCGGATGCCGTGCCGGTTATTTATGGCGGTATGGGGAATGGCCGTCCAACACCTGCCAATATTCGCGTCCCTTCCTCTAAAGCAAAGGCAAATACCAGCAAAGCAAATGCAAAGATAAGCAGAGAGATGATCGACGAAGTGGCGGAGAACATCATCAGTGGCGTGGATTTTCGCGAGCCCGAATAACCGACATCTGCCCGAACAAGATTTACGATAAAAATAACGTTACAAGTTTTAATCGCAGTGCCTTTTAAATAAAACAAACGATTGGTAATTAACATGAGTATCGCTGTCACAGCCCTGCAATTTCTACGGGCATTCATTCTTCTTTTTTCTATTTCCTTATCTGTATCCGCTGCTGAAAAAAGTAATACAGAAGACGTCACTATTTTCATTGGTCAAGCGAAAGTCGTGCGTGCACCAAGCGTTAAACGAATCGCGGTCGGCAACGGCAAAATTCTTTCTGCAATGGCTGTTGGTAAAGATCAAGTGCTCATAACGGCGGAAGGCATTGGCATTACTACTGTTCATATTTGGACTGCCAGCGGTGCTGACCAAGATTTGCGAGTACGGGTATTGGCGACAGATCCGCAAGTCCTGCAGCGCGAGATCGATGCAATGCTTGTCGGATTTGAAAATGTCACGGCGCGCACAGTCGGCGACAAGGTGGTGCTCGAAGGCAGCAATATCAGTGATGAAGCGCAAGGACGGTTAAAAGAAATTCAGAATCGTTTTCCGCAGGTCGTCAATTTCGTCGGCAAAATTAGCTGGGAAAAGATGATCCATATGGATGTGAAGGTAGTCGAGTTCAAGAAGGGCATGCTTGAGGATTTGGGTATTAAGTGGGACACCAATCATGTGCCCGGTCCATCGGCGGGATTTATTGCCGAGCCGACAATGAATGGCATGCGGTTTGTTGGCGCCGATGCATCGAAATTATTAGAAGCCGGCGGTGGCGCTGCATCACTGCCATTGCAGAGAATTTTGCCGCCGAGATCTTACTTCGGAATCATTACTGGCATTTCCTCGATATTGAAACTTGCGGTTAATAACGGCGACGCCGTCACGCTTGCGGAACCAAAGTTAAGTTGTCGTAGCGGCGGCTCGGCAAAATTTCTTGCGGGCGGTGAAGTGCCGATACCTGTTACCAATAAACTCGGCGCAACGAATGTGACTTATAAAGAATTCGGCGTCATCCTGGAAATTAAGCCGTCTGCAGATAACTCCGGCATGATTTCGACGAAGATAAAGACTGAAATCAGCGCGATTGATCCCAGCGTAAAAGTCGGTGATTTTCCAGGATTTATAAAGCGCGCAACTGAAACAGAAGTGAATCTTCGTGATGGAGAGACGTTGGTAATTTCCGGATTCATTAATAATGAATTTGGCGACGACGTTCAAAAGATAGCTGGCCTTGGCGACATTCCTATCTTGGGTGCTTTGTTTCGCTCAACGCAGTTCCGTAACAACAAAACCGAAATGGTGATGTTCATTACGCCGCATCTTGTAAGCGCAGGGCCGATAGAAAGCCAACCTGAGATTCAGCATGTTCAAGAACGAATTGATCGTTTCACTGAAAAAGTGAAGCACAAGATGATCGATTAGAGGCGAGACATGATGAAGATTCGAATTCAGGATGAACAAGGTGGTATCACTGAAATGATCCATGCAAATGGCCGCTGTACCATCGGTGGCGGTTCGCAAAATGACATCGTTCTTAAAGGGATGTTAGTGGCGCGTGAGCATGCGGTATTGCGCAAGGAAAAAGCGGGAATTGTGGTGAGCGATCTAGGCAGCATGATGGGTATTCGCGTGAATGGCGAACGGGTTCAAGAGTATGGTCCTTTGGAAGTAACGGACAAGCTTTCGATTGGTCGTTATGTATTACGAGTCGATGCATTTCTCGAAAACGCTCTTGTGGTGAATAAGCCGGAAATCGATGCCAATGCGTCTTGTAGATCCATCGATTTTCCCTCTAGCGCGGAACAAAAAAAGATGGCGATGCAGCATAAAATTGATAATAAGATTGCGCCGCGCGATGAGGAGATATCTGTGGAATGGCGCAAAAAAGCACATGAAAAATTAATTGCACAATTGGATCTCCGTCGCCGCGATGTGAGCCAAATGAGCGATGAAGCACTTCGTCGCGAAACGGAATTGATCATTCGTCATATTATGGAAAAATCCCAGGACATTCCCGTCAATGTCGATCGCGATAAGCTCGTGAATGAAGTTATCAACGAGGCGATTGGGCTTGGCCCTATTGAAACGCTGCTAGCTGACGAGACCATTACGGAAATCATGGTCAACCGTCATGATGAAGTGTTCGTTGAGCGGGCCGGGCGCTTGAGCCGCCACCCCATCAGTTTTACTAATGAGCAAACGCTGATGCGCATCATTGAACGCGTGGTCGCGCCGCTTGGTCGTCGCATTGACGAGTCCTCTCCAATGGTGGATGCGCGGTTGAAAGATGGTTCGCGCGTTAATGCTGTTATTCCACCGCTTGCGCTAAAAGGACCAAGCATCACTATACGAAAATTTTCCAAGCGACGTTATGTCTGCGAAGACCTAATCGAATTCGGTTCACTTACCAAACCGATGGCAGATTTTCTTCAAATGTGCGTAGAGCAGCGAAAGAACATTGTGATCGCCGGCGGCACAGGCTCTGGAAAAACAACGTTGCTCAATGTTATATCGAATTTTATTCCACCAACTGAACGAATCCTCACCATCGAGGATTCCGCAGAGTTGCAGTTGCATCAAGAGAATCTAGTTTCACTGGAAGCGCGTCCGGCGAATCTAGAAGGGCGTGGCGTGGTGTCGATACGCGATCTGGTTAAGAATTCTTTACGCATGCGTCCCGATCGCATCGTGATCGGCGAGTGCCGTGGTGGCGAAGCGCTAGATATGTTGCAAGCGATGAATACCGGGCATGACGGGTCGTTGACAACCGTGCATGCAAATACACCGCGCGACGTTTTATCTCGTTTGGAAGTGATGGTGTTGATGGCGGGAATGGACTTACCCATTACGGCTATTCGTGAGCAAGTAGCTTCAGCTGTGGACATCATTGTTCAGCAGACGCGCTTTGCATGCGGCTCACGAAAGATCACGCACATTACGGAAATTACAGGCGTCGAGGCAGGGAAAATTCAATTGCAGGATATCTTTCTTTTTCGCCAAAAAGGAATAGGAAAGGATGGAAAAGTCAGTGGGTATTTCACCGCTTGCGATTTTATTCCTACCTTCTACGAGGATTTGAAGTCGATGGAAGTCGCTGCAGATTTTTCGATTTTCCGCGCCAGCGAGGAGGGCGCATGAACAATATTTTTACTATCGGCGCTTGTGTATTTATTGTCACGGCAATCGGCGCATGGTTTTTATTCAAAGCGACATTGAAAGCCGCAGCGGGTTATGAGCGAAAAATTATCTCCACGGCGCACTACGGCTTGGAAGAGATGTTTCTCTTCGTTGATTCGCGGCGGCTGTTCTATCTGATTATCGCATTGGCAATATTAGGCGGTGCGTTGACTTGGTTCATATCTAGTAGCGGCGCATTCACATTTCTCGTCGCGACATTATTTTTTATCGCACCAAAATTCATTGTGCGTTGGTTAACGACACGGCGTCTTAATCAACTAATGGTGCAATTGCCAGATGCATTAATGATGGTATCGGGCGCATTGCGTGCGGGAAGCAGTCTCAATAGTGCGTTGGCTAGTGTAGCCGCCGAAGCGAGACCGCCAATTTCGCAAGAATTCGCATTACTTATGCGTGAACAACGGCTAGGAATGAGTTTGGATAATTCTCTCGACAATATGGCAAAGCGGATACCGGCACCGGATTTCATACTGGTCTTATCGGCAATCAAGATTGCGCGCGAAGTCGGTGGCAATTTGGCGGAAACATTGGAGCGGCTCGCTAATACCTTGCGCCAAAAAGCATCAATGGAAGGGAAAATTAACTCCCTCACCGCGCAAGGTAAGCTGCAAGGAATTGTCATTGGTTTGTTGCCGCTAGCACTTGCCATTGTGCTGTGCTGGATGGACCCGGCGAGCATGGCATCTCTTTTTAATACACCTGTGGGTTTGATGGTTTGCGCTGCGATTGTCGTTCTTGAAATACTGGGCGCAACGTTTATCCGAAAAGTTGTAACGATTGACGTATAGGAATGCCATGAACATTGTTTTTATCTCTTTCTTGTTAGGGTTTGCGCTGTTAGCGGGCTGTCACGGTGTGTATCGATTATTTGCCGGCGTACCTTTGGAGGATCGAACTTACCGTGATAAACCGCCGAGAGTTTTAGGGTTTCTATGGCCGCTGATTCAGCTGGCAGCGCACTATCTTGGCTGGTTTTTACAATCCTCTACCGAGAAAAAAATTGCATTCAAACTACGTCGCGCCGGATTGGATCATGCATTGAACGCACGGCAATTTTTCGGCGGTAAGATCGTTGCCGCGGTAATAGTTTGTGGCGGTTTTTATCTGCTGCGAGTAGCGCTATTCGAACATTTACCGGTGGTGCTCATATTGTTTTCCGTGGTGATGGGTTTTTTCTATCCAGATTTATGGCTTAAGGAAGCGATCGATCAGCGTAATCGAGCAATCGTTAAGACGTTGCCGTTTTTTCTGGATGTACTAACCTTGTCTGTTGAAGCAGGGTTGAGTTTCACGGCGGCGCTGGCGCAATCCGTTGATAAAGGCCCCGATGGGCCGTTGAAGCTGGAACTCAAACGTGTCTTGCGCGAAGTACGTGCTGGCAAGTCGCGTGTGGAAGCGATGCGGGAGTTGGCTGCGCGAATCGATATTGGTTCAATTTCTAGTTTCGTCAGCGCAATTGTTCAAGCCGAGACACTCGGCGTAAGTCTCGGGCCTATATTGCGAGCGCAGGCGGATCAACGGCGCAATGAGCGCTTTTTGCGAGCGGAAAAACTTGCGATGGAAGCGCCGGTAAAAATGTTAGGACCGTTGGTCCTGTTTATCTTCCCTTGCACGTTCATCGTATTGTTGTTTCCAATTGCGATGAAAATTATGCATGCCGGCATCTTAGGTAGCTAATGAAAAACAATATGCAAATGTATGTAAACGGCCAACTTGTATTGGACAACATTCGCGTTGCCGACACCGTATGGCAGAGGTTTGTGGGATTAATCGGTACAAAAGAATTTGCCGCCAATGATGCGTTGCTGATCATGCCATGCAATAGCGTTCACATGTTCGGCATGCGCTATCCGATTGATGTGGTTTTTCTGACCCGCAGCGGCACTATTCTCAAGGTAGTGTGCAAGTTAAAACCTATGGGGATAGCGATGTGTGCACAGGCTTATCAAGCGCTAGAGCTTCCAGCAGGAACTGCGGTGCGTCTAGGGTTAGCGGTTAGGAAAGAAGTTACTTTGCGTGCATTGATGGACTGACCATTATGATTATCAACAAACAACAAAAACAGTCGATGTCTGCATCATGCCATGCTCAACGGGGAGCCGCGCTTATCGAATGGATCATCGTTGGTCCTCTAGCATTATTTCTTCTCATGGCCACGATAGAAATTGGTTTTTGGATGATGGCAAAAAGCGCACTTAATTATGCGACCTTTGAAGCAGCGCGAAGCGGGGCAGTGGAGCATGCCGATTTAGCTCGCATCAAGACAGCATTTGAAAAAGCAATGGTGCCCTTTTATGGTGGCGGTTTGAATGCTGATGAAATTAATCAAACCTACGCAACTGTAGTGATCCCTGATATTCGCGCCAGTTTATCTACATTGGAAATCGTAAATCCCACGCATGCTGTTTTTGATGATTTTGGGGTTACCGAAGCCGGCAGACATCAAATTCCGAACGATAATCTTGCTTATCGCGCTAATTTCGTCGGATCCAAATCGGCGCAGTCTATTCAGGATGCCAATTTACTCAAGATCAAAGTTGTCTACGGCTACAAACTAAAAATTCCACTCGTGCGAGCTATTATTTTTGAATTGCTAAAAATCATAACGGTTGATGAGCAGACCTTGTTGATGTACGGAACAAATCGTATCCCAATTCAGACACAAGCCATCGTGAGAATGCAAAGCGCCGCGTATGATCAACCGAATTGGAAAACTGGTTATGGCTTTATGTAACCAGCTTTTTCCTAGCGATTAAACGGTGGCCGTCGGCCTGAGTTTTTGGGTTTCAAACAGATTTATTGAATAGATTTCTTTGTTAGTACTTCAACAGAAAGACGATTGTATTTACATTTGAATAATCCATTGGCTATATAGAACGATCCTCTTTCCTTAAGAGATGGTGTTAATCTTGCTTACTAGCTTAATAAATTATCAATTTGGTGCTGTTAACCCCAAGGCAGCAAATACAAAGGACGCCTAACCATGGCTATCGGTGACTCAGAAAATAAGACGCTTGATCCGCGCCAACTGACAATGAATGCATCCGAGCTGCGCGCAGAATGTGACTTGGCATGGAATGACTTACTTTTTATAAAAGCGACACCGGAAGACGCCAAAAATATGCCGTACTTTAAGGCGGATGTGTGGCCATCGAAAGCTGCTCGGGAATTTATGGCTAAAGGGGATGCCAAGCGTGTAGAGATAGAAAACAGGGCGGGCCCACATCGGAAAGATAACCCCGAGTTGAAGCTGCATTTGACTTTCGCCCTACTTACTTTAAAGACAATAAAAGCAAATGTGGCAACTGCACTTAAAAATCACGCATTTAATGCCATTCAGTTTTCCGATCAGCCGACTGATCAGAGCTTGAAGTATGCATTGAATAACATGGCATTAGAAAAGCTTGTTGAAGAGTCGATAAATGAGGCTGCCCTGTCTTACGATGAACAAGGTCTGGGAAAAAAAGATAAGAACCAACCTTGGGAAGACAAAGAGGTAGTTCCTTCCCAGGTAGAAAAAGAAGTGGTTATCTCTGAGGTAGAGAAAGAGATGGTTCCTTCCGAGGTAGAAAAAGAGATAGTCATCTCTCAGGTAGAAAAAGAGGTGGTCGCCCCTCAGGAAGATGAGGAAGAGGACGAGGCAATCAATCCTCCAGAAGACCGGGAAAGAAACGAGATAGTCAATTTTCATTCCAATCCTCAGCCTCAGCCACAAAATTCTAATTGGAAGCCGATTGGAAAGAACGAATATCCAGCATGGTTTAAAGAAAGATACCGGGAAGATAACAACCATCCTGGCACGTTCTATAGAAATATCGATCCTCCACCGACTAAGCCTGCGATTATTGCTCACGATGACAAATTCGAAGTGCTGGATAAAAGTGAAGAGGTTGCTAGAGACTTGGTGTTGTTAGCGAAGCAACGCGGCGCTACAGAAATTATGGTCGACGGACCAGGTGTAACGCCTGAAATCGCAGAGATGTACTGGAAACAAACCGTGCAGCAAGGAATGGTGGCGAAAATACTCGTAGGAGCGCAGCCATGGCAGCCGTCGCCGGCGCTGCAGACGCAATTCAATGCAGACCTTGCTGCCAGGGATGTTCAGCATCCCATCGCCGATAACGATACGCCAGAGACGAAAGCGCTGCTCGCAGAGTCAAACGAAGCGCTTAAGCATCTAAAAGAGACCGCACTAAATCAACAACAGTGGGTTGAATTGTCAACCAATCATCTCCGTGCTGTCAGTGAAAAATATCAGGCATTGACGGATGAGGAGCTTCCGAAAATGGTGCAGGGCCAATCCCTGCAAAACGCTTTACCGCCGCTAGACTCTCACGTTCCGAATTTGCAGAAGCCACCAGCATCACTCGTATCGAGTATTCGCAAGGCACTTAATGACTCTGAAGCAAGAACGATGGATGCGCTTAACCAGGCGCTTGAGATAGCTGCCACGGAAGGCGCTAAACTTGAAGAATTTGACTCCCGCCTTCCTGATTACGAACCATCCTTGCTCGCGAAGCTTAAAGAAAAAGTATCGAATGATTTCGAGGAGATCAAACAAAATATTGATACACGTTTACCCACTACCACGCAGATTGAAGAGCTCGAGCAATCGGTAAATAAAAAAATACGCGAAATACAGTATGAAGCATCGATTGTCGGCGCCCTTCATGATCCCGATAACAACATCACATTGCGCCCCGAAGTTAAGTTCGCCATTTTCGCAGGGAAGATTGCGCTCGGTCCCGAAGCCCTGAAAGACATTGGCGCAATTATTGCTGAGTACAAAAAGCATGGCACACCTGTTGTCATAGGGATAGTCGATTCTCAAACAACAAAATCTTTCGGTGGAGGTGTCCTGGCAGGAGACGCGGAGAGTACCCACTGCTTAATTAACAAAGGCAATGGCAGACTAGCCTTAGCGGAACGCGAGAAGATGAACGGCGCGATAAAGGGAGTGTATGTAAAAGTAGATGGTAGCGGGAAAGTAACGCTGTTCGAAGATCAAGGTAAGAAGAAGGAAGTTTTAATAAATTCGGCAGGAAAGATCGAACCAAAAAATGTAGTCGCAGAACTCGATGGCCAGAGTCCAAATACTAAAAAAAAGCCCGGCAGAGCGCATTGATGCTTGCCAAAAGACGTTGATACATAACAGTGCGATTTACAGGCATTGTTTCAACTAAAAGGTTTTGAAAGCGGTCTAATGAACCCGGTCGGCGTTGACTTAAATGCGCCCCGGCGTCTAGAGCCTGTTTGACGGTCATCGAAAAAGGCGGAAATTGGGGCGTATATAGAGGTTTCCGGTCACCCTTAAACGTTTTACGATAACAACCTAAGTCGCAATGCATGCGGTGTCATCGTAGATTGAGGTTGTCACGGCACGCCATTCGCTAATAATAGGCCTTACGCAAAACCGCCCCAGCCGCGTTACGGCTCCTTGCCGTACTAGTTGGTACTGTCTGCGTCACCGTGTCTTGCTGGTGCGATTTTGCGTAAGGCCTAAATAAAAATCTTCGATGGTTGTTATTCAAACAAGGTGCTCGCCATGCGACACAATGAAGTTTCCCTTACGCTTCTTTTGGTTAGATATTGGTGGCCATTTTGGCTTTTTAAGGATGCCACTAACGGTGATGTGTTTGCTCGTTCGGCCGCCTATCAACATAACCGGGAAAATCGGATTTACTTGCCGGGATATTTGGCTAAGTGGGTACTCATTTGTCTGCTGGCACTCGTTCTGACTTCGTACTTCGAAACTTTGGCAGTGGAAGTAAGCGTTTTCTCGGATATTTTTACCGGAGTCGCGGCTGGTTGGGCAATTGTTTTTGCGTTCGGTATTTGCGTATTGCTAAAAACGGGGTATGTTTATCTTTATCTAAGCGGACATGAGTTCTAGAGCCTGTTATGAACTATCTCGCGCAGGCGCAAGATAGTTCATAACAGGCTCTAGCCCCCTCCGCGCGAGGAGATAAAACGATGGAAACCATCCCTGTACCAGAATTGCAAGGACATACAGTTTTAATTGTCGACGACGTACCGATTAATTTGGGCGTTGTTGTTGAATATTTGGAAGCGCATGGCTTGGAAGTGCTCATCGCCCAAAACGGCGAGGAATGTCTGACTCGCGTCCAATTCGTAAAACCCGACATCATCTTGCTTGACGTGATGATGCCTAAATTGGACGGCTTTGAAACCTGCCGCCAGTTGAAAGCGAATGAGAGTACGCGGGATATTCCGGTTATTTTTATGACCGCTCTCGCCGATGTCGGTAACAGAATTATCGGGTTCGAGGCCGGCGGCGTTGATTATGTCACCAAGCCGTTTTACACCGAAGAAGTGTTGGCGCGCCTCAAAGTGCATCTGCAATTGCGAAGGATGCAACTCCAACTCGCCGCGCAAAACGATCAATTGCGACAGGAAATTACCTTTCGTCAGCAAGCCGAAAGACAGGTTGTCGAACGGACTGCGCAACTAATTGACGCAAACCGCGAACTTGAATCATTCAGCTACTCTGTTTCCCACGATTTGCGCGCGCCCTTGCGTGCTATCGACGGATTCAGCCAGATATTGTTCACCGAATATACTGAGAAGCTAGACGAAATAGGCAAAGGCTATCTGCGCCGCGTGTGTGCTGGTAGCCAGCATATGAGCCAATTGATTGATGCGATGCTCAAGTTGTCGCAATTGGCGCACAGCGAGATGTTTTGCCAGCGTGTAAATTTGAGCGAATTGGTGAATACCATCGTAACCGAGTTGCGTCAAGTGCAACCGGAGCGACAGGTTGAAATCATTATTGCACCAGAAGTGCTCGTCAATGCAGATCTGAGTTTCATGCGCATTGCGTTGGAAAATCTATTGGGCAATGCGTGGAAGTTCACGAGGAAAAACGCCCAATCGAAAATCGAATTTGGCGTGTCGCAAGACAGTGGAGAGACGGCTTACTTCGTACGCGATGACGGCGCAGGCTTCGATACTACTTATGCTGAGAAGTTATTCGCGCCATTCCAGCGCTTCCATCGAGCGACTGAGTTTGAGGGCACAGGAATCGGCCTGGCCACCGTTCGGAGAGTAATCTCGCGACATGGCGGTCGCGTATGGGCGGAAAGTGCGGTCAATAATGGAACTACGATCTATTTCACGCTTGCCGTGCCTACCACTAGTGGTCAGTCACACTGATTTTGTTAAGAAAGGGTAAGTTGTTTTAGGCAAAATTTCTCCATTGTCATTCTGAGCGCAGCGAAGAATCTGCTGTTTACGACCTTTAAACATCGATGCTCTTTAAACGTTGGCAAAAAGCAGATTCTTCGCTGCGCTCAGAATGACAATCACACAGTGTACCTAATAGATCCAGGCTCTTTATGTGTTTCAGCGGCTTGAACTATGGAGAAGGATCAGCTACCAAGA
>JAZKCF010000163.1:0-3478 GCA_040388195.1 Pseudomonadota bacterium | reverse complement strand
TTTGCATCCGCAAAATTTACGTGAGTCCGTTACCTCTCGGCAAGTTGACAGTGTCTTTACTAACTTAAAATAGGTGAGGCCACTGATATAAGTTGTGACTGTGCGCGGTTGATTGGCAAAACAGAATCGGAGCGTAAAACATTTCAATAGCACGATTGCTTAATGCATGTGTGACCAGCACGAGAGCAGATTTTTGGGCACAATCGACTGCTACATTGGCCGGTACGGCTCGATATCATCCATTGCGCAGAAAATCAGCGTATAACTAATAAAGGTGCTGTTAGCACCTTTGGCCGCGGCACTCGCTAGACCAATTGCGCTTCAACAAAGGTCAGCCATGCCCAAAGCCCCCAGCGATCACATCGTTTCCGCTCACTCCGCCGGTGTGCCGGACTACCTCCTCACCATCCGAAGTCAAGAGGCGCTACTTGCTGTCGGAGCCCTGCAAACCGCAATTTTCAATAGTGCCAACTTCTCCAGTATTGCGACGGATGCCGAGGGTGTAATACAAATTTTCAACGTTGGCGCTGAGCGCATGCTGGGCTACACCGCGCTAGACGTACTCAACAGGATCACGCCTGCCGATTTCTCTGACCCGATTGAGATGATAGCGCGCGCTGAAGCATTGAGCCTTGAACTCGGCACCCCGATTGCGCCCGGCTTCCAGGCACTCGTCTTCAAGGCTTCGCGGGGTATCGAAGACATTTACGAATTGACCTACATCCGTAAAAACGGTAGCCGTTTTCCGGCGGTGGTGTCGGTCACGGCCTTGCGCAACGATCAAGATACCATTATCGGCTACCTCATGATCGGTAACGACGTAACCGATCGCAAGCAGGCAGAGGCAGAAATTAGCAAACTCAATGCAGAACTTGAGACGCGCGTCATTGAACGCACGGCTCAGCTCGAAAAGGCTAATACCGAACTGCGCCACAACCGTGCCGAGCTCAAGAGTCTCTTCGAATCGCTGCCCGGCCTTTACCTTGTACTTTCCCCTGATCTCAAGATCGTGTCTGTTAGCGATGCCTATCTGAAGGCGACATTGACCACGCGCGAAGATATCCTCGATCGCAATCTATTCGATGTTTTTCCCGACAATCCGGACGATCCCGACACAAAAGCGGTGTTAAAAATGCAAACCTCTATCGCCAGAGCGATCAGCACAGGAATGCCTGACACGATGGCTATTTCGAGATATGACGTCCGCCGACCGGATGGAGTGTTCGAGGAACGTTATTGGAGTGTCATTAACTCACCTATGGTCGGCGCGAATCACAAAATTCTATATATCGTGCATCGTGTGGAGGAAGTGACCGAATTCGTGCGGCATAAGCAGCAGATGCCGGAGCGGACTGGTGCCTCGCAGGGCCGGATGGACCAGATGGAAGCAGAAGTCTTCCAAAGCGCACAAAAAGTACAAGCCGCCAATCAGGATCTTGAGGCCGCCAATAAGGAGCTGGAAGCATTCTCGTATTCAATATCCCATGATCTGCGCGCGCCACTGCGTGCCATAGACGGATATTCGCAGGCCGTACTAGAGGATTTCGGACCACAGTTGCCTGCTGAGGGGCAGCGCCAGCTTCAGTTGATTCGTGATCGGGCCCAGCTTATGGGGCAATTGATTGACGATCTGCTGAGTTTCTCCCGACTAAGTCGGTCATCGCTGGACAAACAGACAGTAAAAATGGATGCGCTTGTGCGTGTGGCGCTCGCGGAGATGAACATGTCGTGGGATGGGCGGCAAACTGAGTTTAAGATTGATCAATTGCCGGCGTGTCAGGGTGATCGCTCGCTGCTGAAACAAGTCTGGATCAACCTGCTTTCCAACGCCATCAAATATTCGCGGAAACGTGAGCATGCTCTCGTGGAAATTGGCTGTGAGGAGCAAAAGGGCGAGTCGGTTTATTTCGTTCGCGACGACGGCAGTGGTTTTGACATGCGCTACGCCAACAAACTGTTCGGCGTTTTCCAGCGTCTGCATCGTTCAGAGGATTACGAGGGCACGGGCGTTGGCCTCGCCATCGCACAGCGAATTATCCATCGCCATGGCGGTCGCATCTGGGCCGAGTCAGCCGTAGATCGCGGCGCCACTTTTTATTTCACCTTATAAGGAGAAACAAAACCATGAGCGAGTTCAAAATTGTAGAGCTACTACTTGTTGAAGATAACCCCGATGATCTGGAACTGGGGCTGCGCGCATTGCGGAAGTCTAATTTTGCGAACACGATTCACGTTGCGCGCGATGGCGAAGAAGCGCTTGAGTTTATTTTCTGCGAAGGTCCCTATATCACTCGTAAGATTGAAGATGGGCCAAAGGTGATCTTACTAGATTTGAAAATACCCAAAATAAACGGCCTTGAGGTGTTAAAGCGTATCAAGGACGACCCACGTACTAAGACGATTCCGATTGTTGTGCTGACATCATCGAAAGAGCAGAACGACGTGATTGAGAGTTATCGCCTCGGTGCGAATAGCTACATCGTAAAACCAGTGAATTTCGAGCGCTTTACCGAAGCCATGACTCAACTTGGGCTTTACTGGCTGTTGCTCAATCAGCCGCCGACACTAGCGGACTAGGCTTGGCGCGAAGAAGGAGAGTTTCAGAGAAGTTTTCCTGACACACGCCTTGTCTTCTGAAGAGGAAGCAAGATTTAAAGAAAATGGCTAACATCACCTGCGCGACCGAAAGATATGCGACGATTTTCATTTGCAAATAATCCTGACCGAAACCTGCATTGATTGCAGGCCGGACTGTTTTCGATTGCAGGTTCTTACAGCTATGGAGGGGGTGTTCTAGAAGTACGATTGTAAGAAGTAATGACAACTGCTAGCTGGTCGGCATAATAGCAATGCTAAATAGATGGCCATTGCCGCCAGTTACGTGCGAATTGTTCTTTTTAAGTCGGTTCGCTATTCCGTTGCTCCTCGATCCCCTAGAAGGAGGCTACATGATTAATCAAATTCTTATTCTCACCGCCGACCCGACTGACGCAAACATTCTTACATCAGTTCTTGGCAAGGCGAGCGACGGTCCATTTAAAATCGAATGGCTAACGCTGCTCGCTACTGGACTTGAACGGCTGAGAAAGGGGGGCATCGACGCGATTCTCGTAGACTTGTCATTGCCTGATAGCAGCGGCATTGCCACCTTCGATCAGTTGTACGCAGAAGCTTCCCATACGCCAATCATGACGCTGAGTGAGGAAGAGGAAGAACCACTGGCTATTGAAGCGGTTGCGCGGGGAGCGCAAGGCTATCTCTCAAAGGGTCACTTTGGAAGTTACCTCGTGCCGCAGTCACTACGCAATATTATCCAGCGCAAAGCGGTCGAAGAAGCGTTTTACAAAGAGAAAGCGCGGGCTGAAATTGCGCTTAACTCGATTGGCGACGCGGTAATTTGTACCGATACGTCCGGCAATATCGACGGCGGGCGCGAAATCTAAGTGCAACATTTTTTCAAGGAAAATGTTGCATGCCA
>JAZKCF010000162.1:0-12411 GCA_040388195.1 Pseudomonadota bacterium | reverse complement strand
TTCCCCGTTCTGCCATTCGCAAGGTTGTCAAACAGAAAAAACTACGGAATCGAGTCATAGAGTTAACAAAAATTTATTTAACAGCCAAAAATCCTGCGTGGATATATGAGAAAGAGGCCAGGATTATTCGATCTGAGCATGGTGTTTTAGATATTCCTCACGGATTCCTGGAACAGATTTGTTTTGGATTGCGAACACCGTCAAATGACATTGACGTTATCACCAAGTTGGCAAGGGAATACTGCGGATGCAATAAATTCTTCCGAATCATTCATGACGAAAGCGACTTCGGTATTACCACGGAAGAGCTATAACATAGCTGCTCAGGTAAATGACAATCTTGAAGTAAATTTGTTGTCTCAATACATTTAAAATGTATTGATCAAAACTACAACTTTGGAAGTTACTTAATAAGTATTTCCGCTTTAGCAATACTGCTTGTTATCGTACGTGCTATGTCCGTTTCTGCTGGTACCAGAGTCAGAATTTTCTTCCAAGATACAATCGCGCCGGCGTAGTCTTTTTTCTCGAAAGCGACGCTACCCAATAAAGCGAGCGCTTCCACGTTGTTCGGATCGATTGTCAAAGCACGATTGATCAATTTTTCCGGCTCGCCCGATAAATCTCTATTTGTGCTCATTGCCAAGGTAACCGCATAATTGACCAGTACATCGGCATCATTGGGTGTGAGTTGGAGCAAGTGTTTGTAGGCATCAACTGCGTCATCGAAACGCCGCATTGTTTCGTAAGACCGCGCCAGCATGCGCCAGCCATTAGCATCGTTTGGATTTGATTTTAATTTTTTTGCCAGGTTAGCTACCATGCCTTCGATTTGTTGCGCGGTGACAGGAGGATTCTGTTCCGTCTTCGTGGCGATCTGCGTGGGATTCAACGCTGATGGCGTGCCTAGAAAATAATACAATCCTGCTGCGGTTGCAGGTATTGCAAGTGCTATAACGAATGCTGTCCATCGTTGCGCTGGTATTGAAGGCGCTGATAGCGGTGTGGCATGTACATCCTTTGCGATTCTGCGTTCTAATTCCTGGCGTGCGCTTTGATATCCGGCATCATCAACGGTGCCTAGTTGAAAATCGCGATTTAGTTCGCGTAATTGATCTCGTAATATTTCCAGATTTAACGCGTCGCGTTGGACTGCATTCTGATTTTTCCCTGTAGGCTGTGTGCTTTCTTTTCGCAGCAAGCTAGGTAGCACAAAAAATAATGTCAGTGCCACCATCGTTATGGAAATCATCAAAAAAACGGTCATTGAAATTCTTTCAAGGAAGATTTTTCAGCGAGCAATTCAGCAGCTCGCGCTATCTCGGCAGCGGATAATATTTCAATCGACGATTGTCTTTGACGTAGTTTTATAAATAGAAAAATAAAACCAGACAGCAATAGAAAAAATGGACCAAACCATAGTACCCATGTGGTGCTTTTTACAGGCGGTCGATACAGCACAAAATCACCATAACGCTGCACCATGAAGCTGATAACTTCCTTCTCCGTCATGCCTTGCGCTAATTTCTCACGCACTTGATTTTTGAGATCAATCGCCAGATCAGCTTGTGAATCCGCGATGGTTTGATTTTGGCAAACCAAGCAACGGAGTTCTTCCGCTACTTGCATCACACGTTTCTCTAGAGATTCCGCTGCTACTGGCAAGCTTATGCCATATGACACCAAGATTAGCGTTATCGCGGAAAGCAGGGATCTATGCACGATTCAACTCTTCTATTAATGGCAGTAATTTTTCTTTGATGACTGCTGGCGTAACAGGGCCTACATGCTTCATGCGGATCACACCCTGTTTATCAATCACAAAAGTTTCAGGCACGCCATATACGCCATAATCGATTCCGACTCTGCCATCTGAATCAAAAACGGATAACTGATACGGATTGCCAAATTGGGCCAACCATTTGTTACCACTTTGACGCTCATCTTTGTAATCCAAACCAACAATAGGCACCGCACCGCGCTTTGCAAAATCTAATAAAACCGGATGTTCCTCACGGCACGCCGCACACCACGAAGCCCATACGTTGAGCAGCCACACTTTGCCGTGCATATCTTGCGGACTAAAGTTGTTTTTGGCTTCTTCCAGTTGAGTTAAAGTAAATGGCGGTGCTGCTTTTCCAATAAAAGGTGACGGAATCTCTCTTGGATTAAGACGCAAGCCGGCGCCTAGAAAAAACAGCACTATTAAGAATATTCCAAGTGGTAATAGAAAGCGTTTCATGGCTGGATCAACTGATGGCGTTCGCTGGTTGTAGTGTTTCGGCAGTGCGTGTTCGTGCCTCTTCCCGCTTACGCAAACCAATACGATAACGACGATCTGACGCTGCAAGAAATCCGCCTAATGCAATAATCAAACACCCCGCCCAAATCCAATTGACGAATGGCTTGTGTTGAACGCGCACCACCCATGCGCCGTCTTTTGTGGCTTCACTCAACGACACGTATAAATCACCGGTGAAGCCGCGATCGATTGCAGCTTCGGTCATCGGCATTTTCTGCACTGTATAAAAGCGCTTTTCAGGATGCATAGTGGCAATTTGTTCGTCGTCCTGAGTTACCTCGAACGTACCTCTGGCTGCGATGTAATTCGGGCCCTCCACTTTCTTTAATTCAGTAAACGTGAAGTTGTAGGCCCCGGCAGAAGCGCTGTCTCCAACGCGCATGCTCACATCGCTCGACGTTTCCATTCCTTTGACCAACGTCACGCCAACTACAAAAATACCAATGCCGGCATGTGCGAAGATCATTCCCCAATAGCTACGCGGCTGGTTGGAAATTCGTTTCCAGAGAGAGTCGCCTGCTGATGCTTGTCTTAAACGTTGTACAACATGCGATGTGGTCGCGAATACGATCCATATCGATAGCGTTAAGCCGAGCACCACCATTGCCGAGGTTTGCTGCGTCAGTAGCGCGATGATGGAAAATAGTAGTGTTCCCATGGCAATCCAACGCAAGCGATATAAAACCGCTTCGATAGATGCATTTTTCCATGAAACAAACGGACCAATCGCCATTAATAGCAGAACGGGAATCATCAAAGGTACGAAGACCGTATCGAAATAGGGCGGTCCAACGGATATTTTTCCGAGATCCAATGCATCGAGAAATAAGGGATACAGCGTTCCCAAAAATACGGTACCAGCCACTACGAATAACAAAACATTGTTGGCTAGCAGCATGGACTCGCGGGAGAACAAACTGAATTTTCCACCCAATCCAATCTTAGGCGCGCGCCATGCATATAAGGTGAGAGAGCCGCCGATAACGATAGCGAGAAACAGCAAAATAAATAAGCCGCGCCGAGGATCGGTTGCAAATGCATGAACCGACGTCAGCACCCCGGAGCGCACTAGAAACGTGCCTAGCAAGGAAAGTGAAAAGGCGATGATGGCTAGTAGCACGGTCCAGCTTTTAAAACTATCGCGCTTTTCTGTCACCGCCAGCGAGTGAATCAGCGCCGTGCCGACCAGCCAGGGCATAAACGCGGCGTTTTCAACGGCATCCCAAAACCACCATCCGCCCCAGCCGAGTTCGTAGTAAGCCCAAAAACTACCGAGAAAAATTCCTAGTGTTAAAAACATCCATGCAACCAGTGTCCATGGCCGCGACCACCGGGCCCACGCCGCATCCAGCTGGCCGCTCATCAGCGCGGCAATGGCGAAAGCGAATGCTACTGAAAATCCCACGTAACCCATATACAGCAAAGGCGGATGTATGATCATGCCGAAATCTTGTAATAGTGGGTTCAAGTCACGGCCATCTGCCAGTGCCGGAAATGTGCGGTCGAATGGATTGGACGTAAACAGCATGAAGCTTAAGAATCCGACACTGATCAATCCCATCACGCCTAATACGCGGGCTACCGTTTCATTCGGTAATTGTCGACTGAATATTGAGACAGAAAAAGTCCAAAAAGCCAGAATTTGAACCCATAATAATAACGATCCCTCATGGCCTCCCCATACACCCGTAAACCGATAATAGATCGGCAATAGCGAATTGGAATTGGCTGCGACGTAAGAAACGGAAAAATCGTTATTGATAAATGAGTAAACCAATGCCGTAAATGCAAACGTAATTAACAAGCATTGTGCGGCCGCGGCTGGGCGAGCCACTGCTATCCAGCGCGTATTGTTTCGAAACGAGCCGACAATCGGCAAAATGCTTTGCACACATGCAATGCATAAAGCCAGTATGAGAGATAAATTTCCTAATTCGGGTACCATTTTCAACCTTTTACGTCAGCTGCGTTGCCGATTTTCTGTTTTACCTGCTGTGCTTTTTTCAGGGCATAAGCGGCGTCCGGTGGCATGTAATTTTCATCGTGCTTCGCGAGAACTTCCTCAGCGACAAATACATTATTCGAACCCAATTTACCTTGGGCCACGACACCTTTTCCTTCTTTAAATAAATCAGGTAGCGCGCCGCGATAGCTGACTTTCACGCGTTGCACAGTGTCGGTCACAATAAAGTTAACAGTGATCCCATTCGCCTGGCGTTGCAAACTGCCGTTTTCCACCATGCCGCCCATGCGAAAGCTGCGATCGTGTGGCGCCTCGCCTGAGAAGATCTGTGCTGGCGTAAAAAAGAACACCAGATTTTTTTGGAATGCGGATAGTACTAACCATGTGGCGAGGCTTAATGTAGCTAATCCTGCTCCGACTAAAATGAAACGTTTGTGCCGAGTTTTCATATTCGCTTTGAGACGGTTTTTCTTCGCGTTATTTGCAGAAGACAAAGTTCTGTTTGTATGGTTTTCTTACGCCACGCTAATTCCGCCAGCTCACCAGCGATAGAAGCTAAAACAACCACTAAGGATCCCCATACATAAAAGGCGTAACCACCCATTATGAAAAACTCGTTCCAACTATCCCAGATCATGATTTACCTTCCGGCAAAGCGGCGACCCAATCGGCATGGCGTTCACGTTCCAGAACAATACAGCGCACGCGAATTAAGGCAACCGCAATTGAATATGCCCACAACCCGAGTGCGGTGATCAGCATGCCGAGCAACATGGTTGTTGCCATCGTCGGCGCGCTACGGAAGCTGATGGACGATCCTTGATGCAAGGTATTCCACCATTGCACGGAGAAATAAATCACCGGCACGTTAATGACACCAACCAACGCCAAAACGGCACCAGCTTTATCCCCACGCCGTTGATCGTCAATTGCAGATTGCAGTGACATGAATCCGACGTAAAGAAAAAATAAGATCAGCTCCGAAGTGAGCCGCGCATCCCAAACCCACCATGTACCCCAGGTTGGCCGCCCCCACAGTGCACCGGTCCACAGTGCTAAAAAAGTGAACATCGCACCGGTTGGTGCTAGTGCACGGGCCATCATTGATGAGAGGTGCGTGTTAAAAATCAAGCCAATGCCTGCCCAGAAAGACATCGCCAAGTAGATCAGCATCGATAACCACGCTGCGGGCACATGCACAAAAATAATCCGGTACGCATCGCCTTGTTGCTGATCTGTAGGCGCAACAAAAAAGCCGACATACAAACCTATGGTCGATAGCGTGATCGCCGCCCAGATAAACAAGGGAATCATTCTTCCTGCGATAGGATAAAAATTTTGCGGTGACGCATATTTGAACCAGTTGATCCCAATCAACGAACGCGGCTCAACAGTGATTGAATTTGTATTTGGCCTAGACACAGTAATTCCTTTAGAGGCTCCCATTATTCAAATGCGATTCGTAGCGCCGCTGCAATCGCCCAAGGAGTGATCGCAGCGGCACCAGCAAGCAATCCGCCCAATAGTAAAAAATGAGCCTGGCTTTCCAATCCATTCATTTCCGCACTTACTGCGCCAGCGCCAAAAATTAATACCGGCATATATAAAGGTAAAATTAGTAGTGAAACCAATACACCACCGCCACGTACACCTAACGTTAACGACGCGCCGATAGCGCCGAACAAGCTAAGAATCGGTGTGCCGATAAGTAAGCTGCAAAACAAAACAACAATTGAAGTGCCAGATAAACCAAACTGCACCGCTAGCAACGGCGCGAAAATTACCAACGGTAGACCAGAGACTAACCAGTGGGCGATTACCTTGCCGATGACAATTATTGAAAGTGGCTCTGGAGAGAGCAGCATTTGCTCTAACGTGCCATCTGCAAAATCGAGCGCGAACAAACGGCCCAAAGACAAGGTAGAAGCCAACAGCGCAGCAACCCATAAAATTCCTGGTGCCATGGTACGAAGAAGATTTTTCTCCGGCCCAACGCCTAACGGAAACAACGTCGTGACCATGACAAAGAAAAATAAAATGGTCAGTACGTCGGCGCGACGTCGGAACGCCAGCAGCAGATCGCGCTGGATGACACACGCCAGTGTTTTTAGCACGGTATTGCTGGACTCAACTCAAGATGATGTAGTCGCCCCGCTTGTAATGCCA
Organism: Pseudomonadota bacterium; assembly: GCA_040388195.1. Lineage (GTDB taxonomy): Bacteria > Pseudomonadota > Gammaproteobacteria > Burkholderiales > DATLHW01 > DATLHW01. The sequence goes on along the minus strand of JAZKCF010000162.1, from coordinate 5,980 downwards.
ATTCTTGATGGGTTGTATAAACCACTATCCCACCTTGGTTTAAATGCTGATTCAGCGAATCGTGTAATGCATCGACGGCAGTTTGATCGAGCGCGGTGAATGGTTCATCCAAGATTGAAAGTTTTGGGCCCGGTTGAATGCAAAAACGCGCTAATGCGACGCGCTTGCGTTGCCCCTGAGACAAGGCGCGAGCGGGCAAATGCGCTACGTCTATTAAATCAACTTTATCCAGCGCATCATAAGCGTCGTTCCTGCTACATTGTTTTCCTGAAAGTCTGGCACTGATTGAAACGTTCTCCCAAGCCGCTAAATCGTCCTTTACAATGCTTGCATGACCGCAGTAAATCAAGTCTCGATAAAAATCTTCACGCAACGTGTTTATACCAAAACCACCCCAGCGTACTTCACCGCTTGCGGGCGATGCTAATCCGCATAACAACCGCAATAAACTAGTTTTTCCGCTGCCGTTAACGCCTTTCAACCATAGTGCTTCACCTGCTTTAATCTCAAAATTAATATCGCTGAATAATTGCCGATCACCGCGGGCGTAAGCGAGTTGATAGGCTTGTAGTGTCATTTTTTATAGATGCAGAGAATGCGTTGATTGAAACGATGCTATGAAGGTAGCAAAAAAATACAGCGTTCGGAACTGCGCTTTGAGCATAACCTTATGCGGATTTCTGAAAGATGCGTGCTAACGTCGATCGCTTGCAAGCCTCAAACGGTTAATTGATAAAAGGTAAATTCAACGGTCTAATTTTTTCCTGCCAGCTTATAATCAGGCTCTTAATTGATCTTTTGAAAAATAGCTACCAACCAATAAATAACTCAGGATATGCGCTATTCCTAATATGCAGAAAATATTGGCGCTAATGATGCTAGCCATTTGCATCGGTTCAGCCAACGCGGAGAATGTGCCTCAATCGCCATCTTTGCCGACGCAGCCTCCGCTTTCGCCTACAGCAGAAAACATATACGCCGAGGCTCGCCCGAAACTACTGCAAATTCGAACCTTACTCGATGTCGCTGGTCGGCAATCGTCGCTGGGTTCCGGCTTTCTCGTCAGTGCCGATGGCCTTGCGGTGACCAATTACCATGTGGTGTCACAACATGCGCTGGACCCTAAAACCTATCGTCTCGAATACCTGACTACCAATGGTTCGCACGGGGCTTTGACGTTGCTGGCGATCGATGTCATCAATGATCTTGCCGTTGTGCGCTTGGATAAGCCCGATCAATCAGTTTTCGAATTCAATAAACGCGCTCTCGACGGTGGCTTATCTAAAGGCGAGCGTGTTTATTCGATGGGAAATCCACTCGATCTGGGCTTCACTATTGTGGAAGGTACCTACAACGGGTTGGTTGAAAAAAGTTTTAACGAGCGGATTCATTTTTCAGGCGCCATTAATGCAGGGATGAGTGGCGGGCCGGCAGTTACTAGCGATGGCCGGATTGTTGGAATCAATGTGGCTAAACAAGTGAGTGGCGAACTGGTGAGCTTTTTGGTGCCGGCTCACTTCGCCGCAGCATTGGTCGAGCGGGCGAAGAGTACAAAGCCGTTAGTGCTGGCAAATGTGCGCACCGACATCGGTCGCCAATTAGGAACTTGGCAAGACGGTTTTTATAAGGCGATTGCCGATCAGGGCTTTCGTTTGGCGACGTTTGGTCCTTATAAGGCGCCGGAAAGCAATGCGGCGTGGCTCAATTGCTGGGCAGAGACGAATGCGGACCAAGTGCCGAAACCGCGGGCAACGGTCGACGTCACTAATTGCCACACCGACACGTGGTTTTTTATCGCGAACGATTTGAATACTGGTCCAATCGATTTTTCTCATTCTTACGTTAAAAGCGTCGATCTCAATCAATTTCAGTTTGCTACATTCTTGTCGCAGCGATATCAGCTACCGTGGCTAGGGTCGGCGAGCAGCAAACGGTATACGCGCCAGCGTTGCCATGAAGATTTTGTGGCTGCTGCTGACTCCAACACGCGGCCGCCGGTGCATACCGTATGGTGTGCGCGAGCCTATCGCGAATTCGAAGGGTTATATGATGTATCACTTTTGGTGGTGACGCAGGATCGTAGTAATGAAGCGTTAGTATCGCGACTGGGCATGCGTGGCGTTAGTTATTCCAGCGCTGTTGCGCTGGCCACCCGTTTTCTTGGAGCTATCCAATGGACGAAATAATCTGGGTGGAAGTCCTTTCCAAGCACCGGGACGTAGTCGCACGCTATCGCTGCAGCGGGCCTGAAATTCATATAGGCCGTGGGTACGATAACGATGTAGTAGTGGATGACCCTTATGTCGCGCCAGTGCATATCTGCGTCGCGCGGGACGAACGTGGCGCGCTGGTCGCAACGGACCTCGGCAGCGCGAATGGATTATTTTCGGATAAAGATGTTGCCCGAATGGAGCGCATTGCTATCGAAGACGACGACGTGGTTCGCATCGGTCGGACTTATCTGCGCATTCGCGAAGCGAAGCATGCGGTCGCTCCTGAACGTATATTAAAACCGTCGCATACGCGATCCTGGATCACGGTCTTTTATTTGACCATGACTCTACTGGGAATGAGTGCGATTTCGGCATGGTTCGGAGAAACCATAGAGCCGAAACTTTCGCATTATATTTTCCCCATGCTGGCAACCGCGTTCATCACGTTGGTCTGGACGGCGCTATGGGCAATTCTCTCACGCGTTTTCTCCAGTCATGCCAACTTCGAGGCTAATTTACTGATCGCGCTTAAGGGTTTTCTGCTCTTTTCCCTCTGCGATGTATTGGTCGACTACGTTGCATTTTCGTTTTCATTGGGGGCGCTCTTTACTTATGAGTATGTCGCGGCTTGGCTTTTATTTGCCGCCATCTGCTTTTTCCACCTACGGGCAATTGGATTGTCGCGGTTGAGGTTGAAAGGTGGCGCTGTCGCAGTGCTGGCAGTTATTGCTATCGCGACGCAAACCTTGGTCCAGTCCGAAAATAACAGTAGCAAATACCAGCAGAGTTATGTGCGCCGGTTGAAGCCGCCGGCGTTCCGGTTAGTGCCGCAAAAAAGCGAGCCTGCTTTTTTTTCATCAGTTGAGGAGTTGAAGGCGAAGTTGGACAAAGCGCGGACGGATGAGCCGATATCCGATGGCATATTTGGCGGTTCAGATTCGGATGATTAGAGCGGATTTATCGCGACTCGTAAATGGTTGATATGACCTGTTGCGATACAAACACTTTCCCACCATAAACTGTTGTGTCTACAACAGTTGCTGTCTCCGAAGTCCGCAGAGAAGCCCTTTTCTTGCAGGCGGTTTATCGTCTGCACGCATCTTCCACAGCCCCTGTCATCCTCGCGAATGCGGGGATCCAATGGGACGGTAAGCGTAGCCTCGCACGCCGCATGGATTCCCGTTTTCACGGGAATGACAGTGTGTTTTTGACTTGTGTGCATACGGTCGTCACTCGCGGGAGAGGGCTTCTTCCCCCTGTTTAAATTTTAATATTTTGAGTTTGGCCCACATATTGCTTTAGTAGCGAGATTTAACTTTTCTCCTACTCAACCAGCAGCCAATAACGCATCGCGTCGAGGCTGATATATAACAATTATGTGGATCGTCAATATCGCGTTACGCCGCCCGTACACATTCATCGTTGCGGCGCTGCTCATTCTCCTGTCCATACCTTATGTATTGCACAACATGGCCACTGATGTTTTTCCCAACATCGATATTCCTGTGGTGGCCGAGATATGGGAATACAAAGGCCTGACTGCTAAGGAAACGGCGGAACGTGTTACCAACATTGCCGAGCGTGAATTGTCTCAAGCGGTGGACGGCATCGAACATACGGAGTCGCTGTCCCTAGCCGGTTTCTCGATCGTAAAAGTGTTTTTCCAGCCGGGCACCGATATTCGTTCGGCTATGAACCAAGTATTAATGAGTACCACTGCTGCGTTGCGCTCGTTGCCCCCCGGCGCCCAGCCGGGCAGGGTGCGGCAATACTCCGCTTCCGATCTACCGTTGGTGCAATTGGGCCTATCGAGTGTTGAACTATCCGATACCGAGCTAGGTGATTTGGCCGGTACGATAATGCGCCCGATCCTTACCAGCAAGAAGGGGCTGACGCTTACTTACCCGTACGGTGCGAAGGGGCGGCAGGTATCGGTGGATCTTGATAGCAAGGCATTGCTCGCAAACGGTTTGACGCCAGCCGAGGTAGTCACCGCCACGGGCGCGCAAAATTTGGTTTTGCCAACGGGAACGATGAAATTGGCGGGCAGCGAATACGACGTCATGCTGAACGGCGCGGTGCCGACGATTGCAAAAATCGGTGACATTCCTATTCGTACAGTGAATGGCCGCACCATTCTCGTTCGCGATGTCGCTAATGTGCGCGATGGATTTACGCCGGCAACTACCATCGCTCGACAAAATGGAGAGCGCGGCGTTCTGAATTCAGTCCTGAAGACGGGTAGCGTATCTACGCTCGATGTAGTGGATCACGTCGTAAAATCCGTGCCAAAAATTCTCGAAAAAATGCCTCCAGGCATTGATGTGAAATTGATGTTCGATCAATCCTTGTTTGTCCGTGCTGCGGTCGCTAATGTAGTACACGAGGCCTTGATCGCCGCCGCGCTCACGGCTGCGATGATTCTGCTTTTTCTCGGTAATTGGCGTAGCACTTGCATCATCGCAATATCGATTCCCTTGTCCATCATGTCGTCGCTGATCATTCTTTACTTGATTGGTGAAACGATCAATCTAATGACGTTGGGCGGCCTGGCTCTAGCTGTCGGTATTCTCGTGGATGATGCAACGGTAGAAATCGAGAACATTGAGCGGCAGTTGGCGATGGGCAAGAAACCGGTGCAAGCAATTCTTGATGGTGCGGCGGAAATCGCCGTACCGGCATTCGTTTCCACGCTCTGTATCTGCATTGTTTTCGTACCAATGTTTTTCTTAACTGGCGTTGCACGCTATTTATTCGTGCCATTGGCCGAAGCGGTGGTGTTCGCGATGCTTGCATCGTATGTGCTCTCGCGCACGCTGGTACCAACACTGGTTATGTATATGATGGCAGGGCATCACGCGCGCAAGGCCCGGCCAACCAAAAATCGCTTTGCTCGTGGCTTCGAACGTATTCACCAACGATTCAATCATGCCTTCGAGATTCTTCGTCAACATTATGTTGTTTTGCTGGGGAATATACTGACGCATCGCAAACAATTCAGCGCAGGGTTTCTCGGGTTTTGTCTGCTGTCTCTCGCGATATATCCATTACTTGGCCAGGATTTATTTCCGGCTGTTGATGCCGGCCAAATTCGCCTCCATCTACGCGCACCATCGGGCACTAGATTGGAGGAAATGCCAAAGCTAGTGGATCAGGTTGAAGCGGTGATTCGAGAGCGCATTCCGAGCGACGAGTTAGGTAATGTGCTTGATATCATCGGCGGTCCTTATAGTTCATTGAATACCTTGTATGGAAATTCGGGTACAGCGGAAGCTGCCGATACCGAGATCATGATTTCCCTCAAGAAAGGACACACGCCCAGCCTCGATTTTGTTGCTGATCTACGTGCCGAACTGCCACGTCGTTTTCCCGGCATCGAGTTCTTTTTTCAACCGGCGGATCAAGTCAGTCAGACGTTTAATTTTGGTATCCCCGCACCAATAGATGTGCAGCTCATCGGCGGCAAACCTGCAGAGGTTATTCCTATCGTGGTGGCGCTTAACAATGAGCTTCGAACAATACCCGGCATTGTCGATGCCCACGTCTACCAACGTTGGAGCAAGCCGGCGCTTTCCCTAGAAATGAATCGCTCGCAACTACAACAACTCGGCTTGTCGGCGCGCAACGTCGCGGAGAATTTACTCATATCACTCAGCGGTAGCATGCAGACATCGCCGACTTATTGGTTAAATCAGGACAACGGCAATATCTATAACTCGATTCCGTAGTTTTTTCTGTTTGACAACCTTGCGAATGGCAGAACGGGG
>JAZKCF010000161.1:0-3858 GCA_040388195.1 Pseudomonadota bacterium | reverse complement strand
CCTACTGGGCCACTAAAATGGGCCTCGTTGCACTTGGACATTGAAACCGCCCTTCTCTCTGTAATCGGCAAAAAATGATTTTTTGATATCATCTGGAAGCCGCGCCAATACCGGTTTCCAGCGTTTGTCACGGAGTCGTACTAGCTCAATCGCGAATATTAAAAATTGGCAAAAAAAATGAACATAAGCAGTGCAATTGGCTTAATGCTGACGTCGTGTAACCACTAAGAAAGTTATAGTGCGGGAGCAAGCTCGGTCTCATCCACTTGTTCCTATTCGTAGCAATTTTCACTACAATCGTAGCCATGAAAGCTGCAATTTCTGATGTGCCTTCTTTGCTGTTCCCCGCAACGTATCGGCGCCAAGTACTGGCGCTGCTTTTGTTGCATCCAGAACGAAAATTGCACGTACGCGAGATTGCGCGGCTTACGGGCACTACGGCCGGAACGTTGAATAAGGAATTGGCGCGCTTACATAAAGCGGGCCTCCTCAACTGTGAGCGTGTCGGAAATCAGCTTCAGTATTCGGCAAACCTCCATCACCAAATTTATCCCGAGCTGGCCAGCATTCTGCGCAAGACAGTGGGATTAGCGGGCGTGCTCATACAAGCCCTTACACCATTAGCCGAACACATCAAGATCGCATTTGTGTTTGGCTCGATGGCACATGGCTCTGAAACGGCGGGTAGTGATGTTGATCTCTTGCTCATTGGGACGTTAAAATTTGGCGCAGTGATCGATGCGCTATATCCGATTCAGCAGCAGCTTGGCCGCGAGGTAAACCCCAAAATTTTTTCCTTACGCGAGTGGAAGGCCAAACTTAAAGCGAAGGATGCATTTATGGCTGAAGTAGTGGCTCAACCAAAAATCTTTTTAATAGGCAGCGAGCATGAGTTTGCAGAACTTGGTCGGCGTTAGCCTTGATGTCATTACCCCATCAAGACAAACCGTTCGACGCCTTCTCGAAGGCGCTACGCGTCACATCGCAGATAGTAAAGTGAAAGCCGTTAGCGCCGAGACCCGTTTTGGTAGTGCGTATACGGCAATTGGATGCTTGCCGATGTGGGTTTGCATGCGCATGGTTATCGTACGTTGACTAACAAACCGGGGCATCATCAAACGGCGATTCAAACATTGCCGTTGACCCTCGGTGTCGAAGCGAGAGTGGTTGTGCTGCTCGATGCACTGCGTAAGCAGCGTAACTTGACGGAGTATTCCGGTGACATCATTCCAGAGATGGGTTTCTTACTGGACGCCCAGGCTTAGAGCGGAAAACTTAAGCGTGGAAACATTCATTCGTATCGCCGATATCGCGAAATAAAAATAGGGAATGGTTTTGCCATTCCCTATTAATTTTGCCCGGCCTAGTTGATATATCGCTCAGGCAATTTACCGCACGATTTCAGCGATTATGAACTACGCCGCCGCCGAATTAAACCAAGGCCTAAAGCGCCAAGACTAAAAAGCGCCAAACTTGCGGGCTCTGGAACAGCAGTAATTCTCATATCGAAAGCAATCGCTGTACTTGTACCTTCTGGTGTCGTGATACCGAGGCAACCCGATCCTGCGCCAGCGGCTGCACAAACAGCATCAGGCAAAATATCAAGTCCGCCGTTCGTATCAAATAAGGTAACAAGATAAGTATTACCGTCGACGAGAATGTAATTGTCTAGCGCACCGCTGAGAACAAAAATATCATTGCAGGGGTTGCCCGCTGGGCTTGTGGCTAGGCAAGGCGTGGCATTGGTGGTCTCTTTAAAGTCGATTTGATAAGTAAGTGTAGTAGGCCCGAACACGGCGCCGACCGGATTTGTTGCCGTCAGTGACAGTGTCGATAAGACATGAGCCTCTCGTAACGTATCGGCACTCAATACATTGTTGAAATGCGTGTAGGTATTTGCGCCGACGCCGATACCGCCTGTTTGCACGCTACCAGACCCTGGTGTGTCAGTAATGGTTATACCGCTACGGCGACTTCCGGGAACGGGAGGGCCATCTGGACATTCACCCCAAGTAATTCCTGTGGCCGTCACACTTTGACAACCGCCCTTACCAGTCGTAAAAGTTGTGGCGCCGGCGGTCGTATCGAATGCGCCGCTGATGGTGTAATTCCAATCGGTAACAATCGGCCCTGCAACAGCTGTACCTGCGGTCATTGCTGCAACCAACGCAAGCATTCCCCCTTTGAACTTCAATGCTTTAAGGACAGCTTGATGAAGGTTTTTCTTATAACGCATCTACATCTCCCATTGGGTTGGTTTAAAAATTGTGAATTTTCTGCTTCAGTGTTTCTGTGCTGCTACTGCGTTTTTTCGTTCGCCAAGATGACGAACAATTCATGTAGCTTAATTGCGAAGAACTAATAGAAGGGACCAACTGCAACTGATAGAAGTCTTACTGCGCGTCCAGCCGAAACTCAGATTTATGAGGGGATAGCCGAACGGTCAGTAAGCGCTAGCAAGAATCGTGCGCATAATAAATTTTGAGTTAAAACAGCTGGTTGGTTTTTTAGGTAAGACTATCTGAATTCGAACTGTAAAATCTTTCGACGCATTAGCGAAATATGCAACGCAGAAATAAGCGCGACTTCATGCAGCAGTATTTTAAATTAGGACTTACGCAAAACCGCCCCAGCAAGGCACGACGATGCAGACAGTACGTGTTTGTACGGCAAGGAGGAGCAACGCCGCTGGGGCGGTTTTGCGTAAGTCCTATAAATAACACGCGACATATTTACTAAATGACTAATCGATCTCACGCGTATTCGATTGCGCAATTTCGATGAGGCCGTTGACAGTGGTGATCCGTGGGTTTCGGTTCCTCAACCCAGGCTACGCTTGCTATGCAGGTTCATTGAATATGACTTCTGCAATTTCACCTCGCGCAAGCAATGATAGGTCTTTCGATAATTGAGACATCTGTTCATAGCTTGCTTTCAGCTCAACAGAAACGCTGTGACGTATCCCGGTACGAGGATAACCATCGTGTGACTCAGCGACTCTTACAAGCAAGCTTATTTCACCAAGTAGATTTATGGGCAATGCGGAAATGTGAACATGCTCCTGCTCAATTTGTTTGAGATCATCTGTCCAATATCCACCGCTAATACAAACAGGCTCCTCAGTCGATAACGGATATCGAGCAAACTTTTCCGCTTTTGCGACTAAGTCAGTAAGATCAAAGCAGGCATGGCCCACACCAGCAAACCCATGGGATTCAACTTCTGCGAACAATTCTCCCGTCCCATCGCCGTAATTGCGAATCCAAAACTTTAAATGCCCACTCATGAAAATCCTTCGGTGAATTACACAAACTTTAGTTCAACGCCCAAACCCTGCCCATTAGGGACGTAGTGAATAACTAATAGACGACTGTTCGGACGCCCAAATGTTATGACGGCAATGTGGGACGAAGTGCAATAGGATGCACGCAACAAAAAGGTTCATAGCAGTCATTGAGCCGTAATGTTTATTTCAAAACCGAGAAAATATTTACGTAATCGTCGCTCCATGCTCTTTTGTCGGCAGGGAAGTTAAGAGCCTTCCACCCCGCATTGGTAGCAATCGATCCGAGGTCTTTCTCCTGTCGCGCAACTAACGCTAATGACGCGGCATAAGCAAGCCCATCTTTGGATGTCGGAGTACTTTTTTGTGAATCACGATTAATGCGACTAACGAGCCCGGCATCATGTGCCAGTTTTCCAACCACTGCTTCCAAATTTAGATGCCGGTTGCTTATATGAATGGCGAGCACGCCATCCGGCGTGAGTTTCGCTAGATAGCCGCTAAGCGCTTCTTTTGTTAGTAACTGATGTTACGCAGCCGCAGCGCGCAAGACCTGAAGTTCGGCATATGCTTGC
>JAZKCF010000160.1:0-13248 GCA_040388195.1 Pseudomonadota bacterium | reverse complement strand
CCGCGCCAGCGCTTAGTTTGCAACAAATTTCGATGGGGCAACTGCGGAAAATAGGCTAAAAAGTCATTGTGGTCTGCTCTTTACTCACCACGTTCGATCTCTTATCGGCGCAGGAGAAGCGATGTCTCGGCGAACAGCGTTTTTTATATTGCTGTGTTCTTTGATTTGCGAGAGTGCTCACGCGGAAACAGAGTTCCGCGTGGGAGGCTATGGAACATTAGGCATTATTCACTCCAGTAATCATCTTGTAGATTTCACAACCGACACAAAGCCTGATGGAGCCGGGTATACCCGCCGTATTGATACCGAGACAGATACATTAGGAGCGGTGCAGCTAGATGCGATATTCAACGATCAACTAAGCGCGACCATACAAATACTCTCGCAAGAAAGTAATGGTAGTGGAAGCTTTACGCCTGTTGTCGAGTGGGCAAATTTGAAGTGGAAAGCCACGCCAAATTTATCGATTCACGTAGGCCGGATGGGATTACCCACCTTCCTAGCTTCTGATTATCGCTTGGTAAATTATGCAAGTATTTGGGCAAGAGCACCTAATGAAGTTTATGCCCAAGCACCAATTTCGCATGTTGATGGAATAAGCGTGCGTTATCAGCATCAGTTAGGAAATGGCATCTTTAATACACAAGGTATGTATTTTTCCGTCTCCAGCAAATCACCACAAAACACCGCTGTTAGCGGACATGGCTCCACGCTATTAAACGCATCTTATGAACAAGAAGCGCTCACCGCTCGACTACTGTATGCAAAATTTTTTCTTAACAATGCCGACGGATCAACGCCGTTCTTAAACGTTCTAGCGCAGGTACCGGGAAGTGCCGACCTGGCAGATCGTTTTTTCTCTATCAAAGAAACGGGGAAATATTATTCTTTTGGTTTGGCTTATGATCCAGGCAAATATCTTTTGCAGGGTGAATACACCTACCGAAATATGGATAAGGGATTTATTACAACCAACCATTCTTGGTATGGCTTAGCGGGAGAAGAGGTAAATGGTCTCCCTACGTTATGTATTCAGCGCTACGATCGGTAGGCCCATTTAGCGATCCGCTAGCATCTGCAATGGCAAATGGAACGTTCGGGCCATCCTTAATTTCTTTTGGCCGCATTGTCAGTCAAGTTATCGCGCTACGTAATCAGTCTCAAACCACGACGGCAATAGGCGTGCGCTACGATGCAATGAAAAATGTGGCGTTGAAGGCGCAGTATGAATATATTCGGCCCAAAGATGCGTCATATGGTTTATACAAATATCCACAAAGCCAAACAGCGCCAGCTGGTAGTGCAAATCTGGTTTCCCTCAATCTAGATTTTGTTTTTTAAGGAGGACACACATGAAGTCTCTAAAAATAGCGACTAGCATCCTTACCGCGATATTGCCTTTGATTGTGTGTTCCGAACCTGTGGTAATTGTAAATCCAAAAAATCCATTGAGTGCGTTGGCTGCAGAGCAAGTTGAATGGCTATTTCTTTCCAAGCGCGCTGACTTTCCAGGCGGAGGGATAGCTAAACCAGTGAATCTTCCTGAAGGGAATCGATTACGAGATGAGTTTTATGAAAAGGCATCTCGTAAGGATGTTGCTCAATTAAAATCCTATTGGGCAAGATTAATCTTTACTGGAAAGGCGCTGCCGCCAAAAGAATTAGCTTCCGAGGCGGACATTAAAAAATATGTCTCGTCCACACCGGAAGGCATTGGCTATGTAAATAAAGAATCGATAGACAATACAGTCAAAGCGGTTGCAACAATTCGGTAACGCCATTTAGCGCTATTTTTCTGAATAGGCTCGTCTAATTTATGCAACAGCGCGCTGTGAACCGATTGGAGCAGAGAGGCGAATCGTAGCTATATTTTCAGCCCATCGCAGAGTCAGAAGCCAGCAGTGAATCAATCATCCGCTCTTCCACAAACATAATCAGCAACACGGATAAAATCCGCAACGCTCAAATTCTCCGCTCGTAGCTGCGGATCAAGCGCCAACGCGTTGAAATCTGCCTCACCCAACCAAGGTTTAAGCGTATTACGCAAAGTCTTCCGTCGTTGCGAAAACCCAGCGTTAACAATTCGCCCAAATTCCTTTTCATCGTTCGGGCGAAGTGCGTCCTTGGTAAGAGGAATCATGCGCACAATGGCCGAGTCAACTTTCGGCGGCGGTCGGAATGCGCCGGGCGGAACAATAAATAATCGTTCCATCGCAAACTGTGATTGCAACATCACCGAAAGCCGGCCGTAATCACTGGTACTTGGCGCAGCAACCATCCGATCGACAACTTCCTTTTGCAACATAAAGGTCATATCAACGATGCGCTCGGCATATTGCGCAAGATGGAAAAGCAGCGGCGAAGAAATGTTATAAGGTAGATTGCCCACTACACGTAGCTTTTCGCCAATGCTGCCGAAGTCGAACTTCAAGGCATCTGCAGAGTAAATCGTCAGCCGGTCTTTTGTATAAGTGGCCTCAAGATGTGCAACGATGTCCCTGTCGATTTCAACAACGTGAAGATGAGCTAGCCTTTCGAGCAAGGGATTAGTTAGCGCGGCCAAGCCAGGGCCAATCTCCACCATCAACTCGGAACGCTGCGCGCCGATCGATTCAACGATGCGACGAATGTAATGCTGATCAACGAGAAAATGTTGGCCGAATCTTTTGCGGGGAATGTGCGACATGAGATGTTTAATTAGCTGCCATTTCAATCGCTAACCGCAGCGCTGCACGCATACTGCCAGGGTTAGCCTTACCGCTACCAGCAAGATCTAGCGCGGTGCCATGATCGACAGACGTTCGAATAATCGGTAAGCCCAGCGTTACATTAATGCCTTCACCAAAACTTGCGTATTTAAGCGTTGGCAGTCCTTGATCGTGATACATAGCCAGAACGGCATCGGCGTTTTTGAGGCGTTCCGGGGTGAATAATGTATCGGCTGGTAAAGGGCCTTCCAATTGCATTCCTTCTTCTCTTAATGACGCCAACACTGGCGTCATCACTTCGATTTCTTCTCTGCCAAGATGCCCCGACTCTCCCGCATGTGGATTAAGTCCGGCGACTAGGATTCGCGGCTTGGCAATGCCGAAGCGTCGCACAAGATCCTTATGCATAATGCGTAGCGTTCGCGTTAATTCTTCTTTGGTAATAGCAGCGGACACCGCCGAAAGAGGTAAATGCGTGGTTGCTAATGCGACTCGCATTCCACCGCCAACAAGCATCATAACGACGCGTGCGGTATTGGTTTTTTCAGCGAGAAATTCAGTGTGGCCAGTAAACGGAATACCGGCATCGTTGATGATGCTTTTCTGCACAGGCGCAGTAACCATTGCATCGAAGGTTCCATCAAGGCAACTGTCTACGGCGGCTTGCAACGTGGCAAGCACATAGCGGCTGTTGGCGGAATCGAGCTTCCCAGGAAGCGAAGTTGTTGCTAGCGGTATATGCAGAAGCGTCGTGCCGGGAGCAGTTGCGTGCGCCGGCGTGAAATCGGGTAGCGGGACATTTAGTCCTGCCAATTTTGCACGCGATTCAATGAGCGCCCTATCAGCAATAATTACCAAATGTACCGGCCATTTTTCAGCCGCCAATACGGCGCATAACTCGGGGCCGATACCGGCGGGCTCTCCAGCGGTGAGCGCAATAACAGGAATAGATTTATTAGTCATTCTCAAGAAACACACAGTCCACGAAAAACACGAAAAGCACGAAAGGGTTCATATGGAGAATTCCTTTCGTAGATACTCTCATGCCGTTTCGCGTTAGAAACGAGACGCGAAACAGAATCAATAAACTTCAAACACCAATCCTTGTATCCAATAACCCTTTATACAAAACTCCCTTATCCATTTTTCGTGTCTTTCGTGGACTATAGTTTTTCTTTATATGAGTCAAAATTTTAAATTTTGATCACACAAGCACCCTCTACTTCTCTTCCAGCTTATCCTCAACATACGCCCGATCTCGCAATTGCCGCAGCCAGTCTTGGTAAGCGTCATCCGCCTTGCGTGCACGTAGCGCTTGGCGAATTGCTAATTTGCGTTTATCGCCGGACAGCTCACTTTCACGTCGCTCCACTACTTGGATCAGATGCCAGCCAAAAGGCGATTTAACTGGGGGACTAAGTTGGCCAGGCTTTAATTCGTTCATTACGCGCTCAAACTCGGGAACGGTTTCACCCGCCACAATCCAACCTAGATCGCCGCCTTTCGGCGCGCTGCCATCCTCAGATTGAAGGCGGGCGATAGCGGCAAAATCTTCGCCGCTATCGATACGGCTTTTGAGAATTTCTAACCGTTGACGCATATCAGCATCACTTGCGCCATCTTTCGAACGCAGCAATATGTGTCGAACATGGGTTTGCGTAACCAATTGCTGATTGTTGGCGATGCTACGCTGATCCAATAATTTGAAAATGTGAAACCCGTTAGGACTTTTGAGGATGGGACTCACCGCGCCTGGTTTCATTTTAGCGATTGCTTCAACAAACATACCGGGAAGACGGCTTGGACCTCGCCAACCGAGGTTACCCCCCGTTAACGCGTCTGGTGCTTCGGAATAAGTAGCGACAACTTGGCCAAAATCAGTGCCGCGAGCAAGGGCAGTAGCTGCTAGTTCGGCACGATTACGCTTTGCTTGTATTTGTTGCGACGTTGCCTGATCGGGAACCGAAATCAGAATATGCTGCAAACGGTACTCGTTTTCTTGTGCGCGTCGCGATGATTCGGTAGCCAGCTCCGCTTCTACTTCGGACTCAGTAACGGTAATCGTGTTATCCACTTCTCGCTCACGAAGACGGGTTAGCAGAATTTCGTTGCGAATGTCCTCACGAAAAGTGGTGAAGCTCATGCCGTCCTTTTCGATGGCCGTACGAAATTCACCAAGCGTCATGCGGTTATCTTCAGCAATGCGCTGCATTGTGCGGTCCAATTGGGTGTCATCTACCTTGATCCCGGTTTCTTTGGCGAGCTGCAGTTGGACTTTGTCCGCAATCATTCGCTCCAACACTTGACGGGAGAGCAAGTCATCCGCCGGCACCGGCGTTCCTTGTTTTTTCAGTTGCCCCAGAACGATGCGTTTACGGTCATCGAGCTCGCTGAGCGTAATAATGTCGTCGTTCACGACCGCAACGATCCGGTTTAGCGTCATAGGCGTTTTATTGAGCTGACGATCTACCTTGTTGGCGATCGGTGCAGCGCTGACTTGCGCAACACTTAAGCAAACATAAGCCAAAAAAACCAGAAACGGTTTCAAAATTACGTGTTTCATCATTGGATAATCTCGCTGGATTTTGTATAGCCGGGAATGTTTTGTCTGAGCGTTTCCAGGGGGTTGATGCCAATGGAAGACAGGCCGGTCAATTCCAACTGGATAAAGATGGAAGTTGTGGAGCGTTGCTCCCCAGTTGGGAAATGGTGCGCAACCAAGCGTAGCGCCCAGCAGTCGCGATTATACTCTACCCCTATCAACCCCTCTACCAAGCGATTATCCATCAAGCTGTAGTTGACGCGACTCAGCCCCTGCCAATTAGCACGAATAGGCCATTGAGCTGACACATCAACTTGATCTAAGGACTCCCGAGTGTAACGATAGCTCAGATTTAATATCTTGCCCGGCGCGGGGCGATAACGCGCGCCAATGGCGTATTTTTCGGTCCGCCCTAAATCGGCGTTGTACTGGAGAGCGCTGTCCAATGCCCATTGCTCGGTTATCTGTCCCGACAATCCAGCCAGCAAATCAGAACGACGATCAGTTTGGGGAGAGCCGGAGAGCGTCACTTGTTGAGTAGTGAAGTAGTAGCGCTGCGCAAGGGCCGCACGGATGCGTTCAATACCGGTCTCCGGATCGATCAAACGACTCGTCGCCCCCATTGTTAAATGATTAGCATCGGCAATTCGGTCGCCACCGATAAAAGGATTTTCAGAGAATATCTGTGCAAAGCCAAAATCCAGCTCCGAAGTAGAAAAATTGGGAATTCGACTCTGATCGCGGAATGGCGCCTTTACATAAAACAATCGCGGCTCTAGCGTTTGCTTGTAAGAGTTCTCGCCAAACGTAATATCTCGATCGAGATATAGCGAGCTATCGAGACTAACAATGGGCAGATTGCGATTTATGTTCGTAAGGCCCGCGTTATTGTTTTCGCCGAAGCTGTAGTAAGTTGAGTGGTAGCCGACTTTAGGAGTGATGTACCCATAAGTTCGGGTTATTGGAAAACTGATCGTCGGATAAAAAATCGTCCGTTGCCCATTAATTCTCGTTGGATGCTGAAAATCGGTCCATTCGCTATGCAAGCCAAGGTTGAGGCCACTAAAATTGGCTCGATTTCCATCCAAAATCAACCGCGGCCCCAACGAGTATGGGGGCGTCACCCGATTAAGCGGGTCTTGCAATACCTGATACCTCAAGACACGCGCACTGGCATTCCAGTAGTCGGCAAAGCTATACGTCAGTAATCCGTCGCGCGGTAAATAGGTTTGTGAAGTGCTGGCGATTCGCGTCGATAGATCACGGAAATAATTATCGTCTGAGGCTTTTTGCAGATCCAGCGCCAAATTAAGGCCCGGAATAAAATTCTCTTTATGTTGCAAGCGAGTGAAATGACGATCTTGGCCGGTCACATTGTCAGCGCGAAGATATTCGGCATCCAACTGACCGAAAAATGATTGCTCCAAATACCGAAATTCGTTATTGAGCTGTAATCCTCGTTTGGTTAGAAGGCGTGGTGTAAACGTATCGTCAAAGTTCGGCGCGATGTTCCAGTAATAGGGCACTTCAACGGTTAAACCGCTTTGCCCGGTCGTACCCAGCGACGGCGTGAGAAACCCGGATTTGCGTCTCGAGCTCAGCGGAAAATCGATGTAAGGCAAATAAAGAATTGGTACATCCTTGAAGACAATCGTGGCGTGGGTAGCGTTTCCGATATCGGTAGTGCGATCCAACTCCAACTCTTTTGCCCGCAAAAACCAGTCATTATTGCCAACCGAGCAGGTCGTGTATCGCACATCGAAGAGCCGATCTTTATCCGGTCCTTCCAACTGCAATCGCGAGGCGTCACCGCGGCTGGCGCGTAACCGTTTTTCTTTCTTCGCGAAACTGAAGTCAGGCGTTTCCATATAACCTTCTTCAGTTTCAAAGTTGTACTGCAGAAAAGGCCCTTCGGCCCGATCACCGGCTTTATCGATTGATACATTTCCGCGACCAACAACAGTGGTATTTGCTTCCGTGTAATCGATAGAATCACCCTCTATCGTCAATTCTTCCTGTCGCACTTGCGCATTGCCGGTAGCGGTTACTGATTTATTAGCCTCGCCCTCCATCTTATCGGCCTCGAAAAATATCGGCGCATCACGCTGGGATTTCTTTTTGGGCGCAGGCACCATACTTTCAGCGGGACGCAGTTGCAAGGCATCGTCCTGAGCAAAGGCAGCAAGAGGAAAAAGGCAAGCTAACGCCAGCGCTATAGGACGCACGGAAGAAGGAATCATGTTGAAATATGTATTTTTGAGATGGTGTCGGGCATATCGAGAAATCGTAGCGAGCGAAGTGAGTTTAGAGCGAGGAGCGGAAGCGTACATGAGTACGCTGAGCACCACAGCTCTAAAATCGGTTCGCGCAGTAGATTTATCGATATGCCCTGTTAAAATCGCATAATTTGGGGGTGTAGGCAATTGAACCTAGATCAAAATCGCATCGAAGCACTGAAATCGTGGTTGGCAAGTGAGCTGAAAAATCCCGCATTCGCCCTTGAACCAGCCTCTAGCGATGCCGGATTTCGCCGCTATTTCCGCGCCAGTTTCAACGGCCAGACCCGCATCGTAATGGATGCACCATCGGATAAGGAAGACTGCCGACCATTTTTAGCGGTTGCTGAATTGTTACGCACCGCAGGCGTGCATGTGCCCGAAGTTTACGCAACCGACCTAACTCAAGGATTTCTGCTGCTCTCGGATTTAGGTCCATCAACGTATTTGCAAGCAATAACCGAAGACAACGCCGACGAACTATTCCTTGACGCCATCGATACGCTAGTACGCTGGCAACAGGCGAGTCGTCCGGGTGTGTTACCTCCTTATGACGAAGCACTGCTTCGGCGTGAATTAGCGTTATTTCCGGATTGGTATGTCGAACGCCACTTGGGCGTGACATTGACTGCCGCACAACAGGAAGCGCTAGCCAATATCTTTTCGCTCATCATAAAAAACAATCTCGCTCAACCATCGGTTTTCGTCCATCGCGACTACATGCCGCGTAATTTGATGGTAGCAACTCCCAACCCCGGCGTGCTGGATTTTCAAGACGCGGTCTATGGGCCCATTAGCTACGATGTGGCGTCTTTGTTTAAAGATGCTTTTCTCAGCTGGCCTGAAGAGCGCGTGCTGGATTGGACCATCCGCTACTGGGAAAAAGCCAAGCGTGCTGGATTACCGGTCCATCAGGATTTTGCTGAGTTCTACCGGGATTTCGAGTGGATGGGCTTACAACGGCATCTGAAAGTGCTGGGCATCTTCGCCCGTTTGAACTATCGTGATAACAAGCCGACTTACCTAGCGGATACTCCGCGTTTTATTACCTATGTACGTGATGTCGCAAACCGTTATGGAGAGTTGAGACCTTTACTGCGATTATTGGACGATTTGGACAATAAGCAGCTCGCCGTTGGTTATACATTCTAGGCAAATATTACCCCCCATTCAAAGAGAGAAAACCTTTTGCGGTCAAATTCCGAATGAAAGCCATGATCTTCGCCGCCGGCCGCGGCGAACGCATGCGGCCACTTAGCGACCACGCTCCCAAACCGCTGCTCGAAGTCGGCGGTAAACCACTGATCGTCTGGCAAATCGAACGGCTAGTGCGCGCAGGTTTTGCAGACATCGTCATCAATCATGCCCATCTGGGATACATGATCGAAGAAAGGCTTGGCTCCGGCGGCACGTTGGGTGCGCGAATTCGTTATTCCCCCGAGGTCGAAGCACTGGAAACAGCGGGCGGCATTGCGAAAGCGCTCCACCTCCTCGGCAATGAACCTTTCATCGCGCTGAGTGGCGACATCTATACAGACTTCGACTACGCGACGTTAAGGCCACGCATTGCGCATATTGCCGCGCATCCCGAACAAGCCATTGCCCATTTCGTGCTGACAGATAACCCGCGATACAACATTGAGGGCGATATGGGCCTTCGCGACGGCCTCGTAACATTAACGCCGCCTAAACTGAATTACGGCAATATCGGCGTCCTACATCCACGGCTTTTTGAGGGCATTCAGCCGGGCGCTAAAGCAAAGCTTTTTCCGCCGATGTTTGATTATGTGCAAGCAGGAAAAGTCACCGGCGAACATTTCCAAGGTAGCTGGTTCAATATCGGCACGCCTGAGCATCTAGCCGAACTCGACAGCTTGCTTAGGGCGAATGCGAGAAGCTAGCCTCTTTACGAGCATTTTTCAGGACAATAATTTTTAAAGGACACGACCACGATGACCTTCCTGACGGAAAAAAGCAGTGCGTCCGGCAAAAGTGCTGGATCGGCGGGGGTAGGCCACTTGCAAGCATACCAACAACGACGCGCCAAACTTGCTCAGCAATTGAAGCGCGGTGTGGTCGTGTTGCCAACGGCCTTGGAAAAAATTCGCAATGCCGATACGCATTACGGCTACCGATTCGATAGCAATTTCTACTATCTGACCGGCTTCCGTGAACCGGAAGCCATACTCGTGATTATCGCGGGTAAGCAACCGAGATCCATTTTATTTTGCCGCGAAAAAAATCTGGAACGGGAAATCTGGGACGGCTATCGATATGGCCCGAAAGCGGCGCGCAAAGCATTTGCGATGGATGAAACGTATCCGATTACCGCATTAGAAGAACTACTGCCGCAACTATTACAGAATCAGCCGTCGCTCTACACACCCATCGGTTTCGATAAGGATTGGGACCAACAAATTATCGGATGGCTCAATCAAGTACGAGGAATGGCGCGCTCGGGAGTGTCTGCTCCAGCTGAAATTCGTGATGTGCGCGAGGCCATTGCGCCGATGCGTCTCATTAAGGACGACACTGAAATCGCCGTGATGCATCGCGCTGCGGTGATTTCCAGTGAAGCGCACAAACGCGCGATGCGAGCAGCGAAGAATGCGCGTTTCGAATATGAGGTTGAAGCGGAATTACTGCACGAGTTCAAGCGCAATGGTTCCCAGGCACCGGCTTACGGTTCTATCGTCGCGGCAGGCGCAAATGCGTGTGTGCTGCATTACGTGGAAAACAGCGCGAGGATCAAAAAGGGCGATTTAATGCTCATTGATGCGGGCTGCGAATTGGATGGTTATGCGTCTGACATTACGCGCACTTTTCCGATATCCGGCAAATTCAGTGGGCCTCAAAAGGACGTTTACGAATTAGTACTGGCGTCGCAATTGGCTGCGATCAAAGCGGTAAAGCCCGGCGCTCCATTCATTGCCTATCACGACGCCGCGGTGAAAGTGCTAGCGCAAGGAATGATCGATCTTAAGCTATGCAAAGGTAGCCGCGACAAGGTAATCGAAACCGGTGACTACCGGCGTTTCTATATGCATCGCACGGGGCATTGGCTAGGTTTGGACGTTCATGACGTAGGCCTCTACAAAGAAGATGGCAAATGGATAAAGCTCGCGCCTGGCATGGTGTTGACCGTGGAACCAGGCATGTACATTCGGCCTGCTGATAATGTTCCCAAAGCATTTTGGAATATCGGCGTGCGCATTGAAGACGACGTACTGGTGACAAAAAAAGGCCGTGAGGTATTAACGGAATCCTGTCCCAAAACCGTAGCGGATATCGAAGCCGTCATGGCAAGTTAGGCGTTTAATGATATCTCACACCGATGTGTTAATTGTCGGCGGCGGGCCCATCGGCGCGTCGCTTGCGTTAGCACTGCGCAACAGCGGCAAGCGTGTTTTACTGATTGAAGCGCGGGCAACGAGGCCGGACGATGCGCGTACATTGGCCATTTCTCATGGAACGGCGTTAATTCTACGACGTCTGGGAATCTCGATGGATTCTCTCGATGCAACGCCAATAGAATCCATTCATGTCTCTCAACGCGGCGGTTTTGGACGCACGATCCTGCGTGCTACCGAATTAACGCTGCCGGCGTTAGGGTATGTCGTTTCTTACTCAGCACTTTCCAAGACATTGGAAGAAGCATTACTGAATAGTGAGACTTCTGTCGTCATGGGCGCGAGAGTCGAGGCGATTAAGAGCACGGCGACTTATGGCGTTACCAAAATTCTTACCAAAGACCGGTTAGAAGAAGTTACCGCACGTCTCGTCGTTTTAGCAGATGGCGGACGCAGCGCGGAGCAAATTCCCGGCATTACCGTCACTGAATATGACTATCATCAGTCAGCCCTTGTAGCATTGGTAACCACCACGCCTTCGGCAGGCACCATGGCCTATGAACGGTTCACGCCCGCCGGCCCGTTAGCGTTGCTGCCTTTTAATGGGCAGTACGCGTTGATCTGGACGACCTCGTTACAAGAGGCGTTAACGCTTTCCAACTTAGAAACACCAGCTTTTCTCCACCAACTGCAAACGCATTTCGGCGCACAAGGCTTACGATTTACCGACGCCGGCCCTCGTGCCACGTTCCCGCTTAAACTACGCTATGCAAAGCCAGTCATCGGTCAATCCGTTGCGCTGGTTGGCAACGCAGCACAAGCGCTACACCCGGTAGCAGGCCAGGGATTTAATCTCGGCATGCGCGATGTAGAGGCGCTTGCTAAATGCATTCTTGAAGACAATCATGAATCACTAGGCAGCCGAGCTATGCTATCCCGTTATCAAGCACTACGTGGATGGGACGCGGGCAGCGGCATTGCCGCCACCGATTTTTTGGTACGGGGATTTTCCAACACCAATCCTTTATTGCGTAGCGGGCGAGGCGTGGGATTGGCGGCGCTTGATCTTTTCCCGCCAGCCCGGAAATGGCTTGCGCGCAAAATGATGTTCGGCATCTCGGGGTAATCAATGAATACGAAATTCGATGTCGCGATTGTCGGCGGCGGCCCAGTAGGCGCGGCACTTGCGATTGCAATTGCTCGGGGTGGATTACAAGTAATCGTGGTTGAAGGCCGCGAACCAACGTTGCCGGATAACGCACAGTGGGATGCGAGAGTTTATGCGATGAGTCCAGGTAGCCTGGATTTTATTGCCGGCCTAGGTGCTTCGCAATGCATTGACGAAGAACGTATTGCCGCCATCGCCAGTATGCAGGTTTGGGGCGACGACGGTAAGGCTAGTATTGAGTTCGACGCGATGGAAGCGGGACGCGACAATCTCGGTTGCATTATGGAAGCCGGCCGCTTGCAAACTGCGTTATGGAATGTGCTGCTCAAAGAGAGCAACGTGACCTTGCGCTGCCCTGCTCGTTGCGAATCCTTGGCATTGCATGCATCGGGAACACAGCTCGGATTCACCGATGGGCAAACCATCGAAGCCGACCTCGTGATCGGCGCGGATGGCGCTGATTCCTGGGTACGTAGCGCGTCTGGTTTTGAAGCAAAAACGAAGCCTTATGGGCAAGTGGGTGTCGTAGCGAATTTCTTGACCGAGCGGCCACATGGCCATGTGGCCCGGCAATGGTTTCAAAAGGATGGCGTGCTGGCGTGGCTACCTTTACCAGGCAATCGCATGTCCATTGTATGGTCGGCGCAAACCTCGCTCGCTGAAGAATTGCTGGCACTGGATGCAAACGCTTTTTGCAACAGAGTAACCGAAGCCGGCAAAGGCATCTTGGGCAAACTGGAACTCATCACGCCGCCCGCCTCCTTTCCACTTCGCCTCGTCGAATTGGCGCATACAGTGAAACGTGGCGTCGCTCTTGTCGGCGATGCGGCGCATGTAGTTCACCCATTGGCTGGACAGGGTGTTAACCTCGGTTTGCGCGACGCACAAAAGTTGGCGCAAGTACTTCTGAGTCGAAACATAAATGAACACCTGGGTGAGCTTGCAGTGTTACGCCGGTACGAACGAGCGCGTCGAGAAGATTGGTTAGCCACCAAATACGTCACTGACGGCTTACACACTTTGTTTCACCCCACTCACCCCAGCCTCACTCGCGTGCGCAATTTCGGGCTCACGATGACTAACCAATTACCTATTCTCAAGCGCCAGTTCATGACACACGCAATTCAATGATGTCGCGAAAGCGACTGAACTAGGCGGGCGCGAAATCTAAGTGCAACATTTTTTCAAGGAAAATGTTGCATGC
>JAZKCF010000159.1:0-11988 GCA_040388195.1 Pseudomonadota bacterium | reverse complement strand
ACTGCACCCCAAACAAACCCAGCGACACCGTACATTCATATGAAATCCGCTCTAAGGTTAATTGAAAAATACTGTTAGCTTTAAGTATATTCACGTAGCTTGTGATGAAATCGTAGCGAGCCACTACAGCGTGGCAAGAGAAGCGCAGCGTTACAGCGGTACGGTGACCATCACAGCACCAAGATTAATCCGCCCCAGTAAATTTACTCACAATCTCACTTAATGAAGCTTCACGCGGGGCGAGGTCCTCCGCCGCAACCATTGCGCCATCCAGTTAGCTAGCATTCTCAAAAATCCATGTAACGCCATTAAATGTCTGCGGTAGAGCCATACATATAACACTCGCGCTAAGGTTCCTTCGATCAGCAAAGCCTTGCCGATCAGTTTTCCCATTAAATTTCCCACTGCGTCAAAACGACCGAGAGATATCAACGAACCGTGATCATGAAATTCGAACAGCGGCAATGGTTTTTTCGCGAGGCGTTTACGCAATGCATGGTATAAAAATTTCGCCTGCTGCTGTGCCACTTGCGCTCGCGGTGGCGTTACCGTTCCTTTCTCAGGCCAAGGACAACTAGCACAGTCACCAAACGCAAATATGTCTTGATCGACTTCCGTCTGCAGCGTTTGCAAAACCGGCACTTGCCCCAGTTTATTGCTTGGCAATCCGATGTCCGCTAATACCTTCGAAACCCGAATACCCGCTGTCCATACCGTCAGATCCGCCAGTAATTTTTTGCCACTGGCAGTGAACACTGCATTTTTATCCACTCGTGTCACTCGCTCGTTCACCAATATTTCTACGTCAAGATCACACAGTAGTTTCACGGTATTGTCAGCTACCCGCTCCTGTACGCCGGCTAGGATACGAGGCCCCGCCTCAACAATCGTAATACGAATATCACGACGGGGATTTAGGTGACGCAATCCATACGCATTGAGTACTTCGGCAGCACTGCGTAACTCGGCAGCTAACTCGACTCCAGTAGCACCGCCGCCAATAATTACAATATCTATTCGAGCCGCAGCAGTGCTTTTCTTTTGACTTAAATCGCTATTGGCGCGAATGCAAATAGCGAGCCAGCGACGACGAAAATGTTCTGCCTCAGCTGCGGTATCTATTGCAATCGCGTGCTCCTTTGCTCCCGGTATGTCAAAAAAATTGGCCTCGCTGCCAATAGCTAACACGAGCGTGTCATAAGTGATTTCCCGCCTAGGCAGTATCTCCATACCATCTTCATCGAAAACAGCTGATATCGTAATTACATGCCGTGCCCGATCGAGGCCAATTAATTCCCCTTGCTGAAATTCAAAATGATGCCAGCGCGCTTGAGCGACATATTCAAGCTCATGCGTATCTTCATCCATCGTGCCTGCAGCAACTTCATGCAAGAGTGGCTTCCAAATATGCGTAGCGGAACGATCTACCAACACGATATCGGCACGTCCTTCCTTATGCTCCTTGTTTCCCAATTGCGTGGCGAGTTCCAGCCCACCCGCACCGCCACCGACAATGACTATTCGATGGAGCTTGCTTTGGGATTGATCCTGCACAGCCAGGGACGGCTGCATCGCGGGCCGTGCTGGCTCGGTGGTTAATGCGTCTGTGTTGCGAAGCTCAGTGATATTGGACATGAACATTCCTTAAGCTAGTAGATAGTCCAGATAAATTCGTTAGGTACAATTTTTCTATTGTCATTCTGAGTGCAACGAAGAACCTGCTTTTTGCCTATGTTATATACGATGTTAATTTTAGTCGCCGTAAACAGCAGATTCTTCGCTTGCGTTCAGAATGACAGTCACACAACATACAAAATTCATCTGGCCGCTTTTAGGTCTACAACAACCCTAAATATTTTGGAGTATTCGTCGCGCGGATAATTCCATCATCGTATTTGTATACTACGGAACCCACTAAACCGCCGTTTGTCGATTTACAATGTTCCTACGCGGAGTATTAACGCGAATTTGATATGAATGGATCAAGAAACAGCATGGAAGCAATCAACGATTCACTTGAAATAACGCCGCGGCAAAAAGTTGAATTAAAACTTACCGGCATGACATGCGCCGCATGCGCAGCGCGCATAGAAAAAAATCTTAATAAACTGCCTGGCGTAAAAGCGAACGTAAATTTTGCTTCCGAAACGGCATTCGCCGATTACAGCCCCGAATTTGTTAATCCAGATGCACTTATAAATGCTGTTCGCAAAGCAGGCTATGACGCCGCAATCCGAGAAGCGGATTCCTTGGAGAAAGAACAGCAGCGCGATGCCGTGGTTTATAAAAGGGAACTGCAATCATTCTGGCTTTCCGTCGCCCTCACCTTGCCGTTGCTGCTTGAAATGGTAGCGATGTTGGCAAGCGCGCACGAGGCTATGTGGCCGCGCTGGCTACAGCTCATTCTTGCAACGCCGGTGCAATTTTGGATTGGTAGGCGTTTCTATGTCGGTAGTTGGCACGCGTTGCGCAGTGGTAGTGCAAACATGGATGTGTTGGTGGCCTTGGGCACCAGCGTGGCGTATGGATTTAGTGCTGTCGTTACCTTGCTGGGGCTCTCTCAACAGCATGTGTACTTCGAAGCCAGCGCAGCGATTATCACACTCGTGTTAATGGGCAAACTCCTCGAAGCGAGCGCAAAAAAACGTGCAATGGGCGCCATTGAAGCGCTGATTCGTTTGCAACCAAAAACCGCACGTATTGAAGTTGGCGACCAGATTACCGAGGTACCTATTGAGCGGGTAAACATCGGCGATCAATTCGTCGTTCGTCCAGGTGAAAGCGTGCCTATCGATGGGCAAATTTTACGCGGCCACAGCAGCGTCGACGAAAGCATGCTAACCGGTGAAAGTCAGCCGGTGGAAAAATTTCCCGGCGGAAAAGTATTTGCCGGTACGTTAAACCAACAAGGCTTGCTCGTTGGCACAGCGACGCGAATTGGCAAAGAAACGGCGCTTGCCGGGATCATTCGTTTGGTTAACGAAGCGCAAGGTTCTAAAGCGCCAATTCAACGATTAGCTGACAAGATGTCTGGAGTTTTCGTGCCGGTTGTTGTGGCAATTGGCGTATTCACGTTCGCACTATGGGGAATATGGGCCGGTGATTTTACCCAAGCGTTAGTCAATGCAATCGCCGTGCTGGTCATTGCCTGTCCTTGCGCACTGGGACTCGCTACGCCAACCGCGATCATGGTCGGCACCGGACGCGGCGCGGCGAAAGGAATCCTTGTTCGCAATGCCGCAGCACTGGAGCAAGCAGAGAAAATTCAGGTGATGATCGTCGACAAGACAGGCACCCTCACCGAGGGGAAACCGTCGGTAACAGACATCATCACCACGCCAGGACACAGCGAAGAAGAAGCGCTGCGATTGGCCGCGACGCTGGAACATGCCTCGGCCCATCCACTGGCGCAAGCAGTGCTCAATTATGCAAAGTCTCGCGATGTAACTCCCGGCAAACTAGAACGCTTTACCGATCATCCTGGTAAAGGCATTGAAGGACTGCTTATTGGCGAAGCGTTATCCGAGGGAGAAAAAAATGTGTGGCTTGGATCGCCTGCTTATTTGCGTTTGCAAGGATTCACCATCGAGGAGGCGCTTATAGAGCCGTATCTACGCACTGGCAAAACCGTCATCGGCATTGCTATGCAGAAAGGCATTGTCGGTTATATCGCTATTACTGATCAGCTACGGCCAACATCAGCCGACGCCATTTCTCGATTGAAAGCGTTAGGTATAGAGGTAGTAATGCTATCGGGCGATAACGCGGCGACAGCCCGCGCCATTGCCAACGCCGTGGGCATAGAAAACTATCAAGCAGAGGTGCTGCCGCAACATAAAGCGAATGTCGTGCAAGCATTTCGCGCTAAGGGGAAAATTGTTGGAATGGTAGGCGATGGAATCAATGACGCGCCCGCGCTTGCCGCTGCGGACGTTAGCTTCGCTATCGGCGCTGGTGCGGATGTAGCTATTGAAGCAGCGGATATAACGCTGATGAAAAATGATCTCGCCAGTGTGGCCGACGCCATTTCTCTCTCCCGCGCCACACTAAGAAAGATTCGGCAGAATCTATTCTTTGCTTTTATCTATAATGTTCTTGGGATACCGCTCGCGGCATTAGGCATGTTGAATCCGGTCATCGCTGGTGCAGCCATGGCGATGAGTTCGGTTTCGGTGGTAAGCAATTCGTTATTGTTGAAACGATGGAAAGTTAAAGACCGTTAGAACGCATGGAATAAAGCGTAATCGATGATCTATCGATTACAAAAATCTACAGGCTTAAGGAAAGAAAATGGAAACTGCTGTTTTGAAAATCGAGGGTATGACGTGCGGCGGCTGCGTTAAAGGCGTGGAACGCGTGCTCCGTGCTATTGATGGGGTTAAACACGTCCAAGTTTCCCTGGAAGATGCTAAGGCCAACATTGAATATGAAGCGGGAAAAACGAATGCAACTGAATTCAAATCCGCCATTGAAGATGCTGGCTATGAAGTTGTCGCTTAGAAAGCGGTAGTCAAACTACTTCCATTGAAAAAGCAGGATGTAGGAGCGGGCCATGCCTGCCCCTACAAACTCAACAATTGCTACGAATTGATCAGTTCCGCCGTAAGGTCATGAGTATCGGCGCTTGTAACACGAACTGTTACCATATCTCCCGGCTTCAATCCCGCGCCATTAGTAATCAATACCTCCCCATCAATCTCCGGCGCATCAGCCCATGACCTCGCAAACGCTTCGTCTTCAGTTACATCATCGACGAGCACTTGTAATGTCTTACCAATTTTGCGCTGAAGCTTCTCCCGGCTAATTTCTTCTTGCACCGCCATGAATCGCGCTTGACGCTCTTCCTTCACCTCTTCGGGCACATGCCCTTCGATCTCATTCGCCTTAGCACCTTCCACTGGCGAATAGGTAAAGCAACCAACGCGGTCCAACTGTGCTTCTTGCAGAAAGTCGAGCAGTTGCTCGAAATCCTCGTCCGTCTCACCTGGGAAACCAGCAATGAAAGTACTTCTGATCGTGATGTCAGGACAAATTTCCCGCCATCCACGAATCCGAGTCAGATTATTTTCACTCGACGCCGGACGTTTCATCGCCTTGAGAATACGCGGACTTGCATGCTGAAAAGGCACGTCGAGATAAGGTAAGACCTTACCTTCCGCCATCAATGGTATGACGTCATCAACGTGAGGGTAAGGGTAGACATAATGCAACCGCACCCATACACCTAACTCGCCCAATGCCGACACAAGATCGTTCATGCGCGTTTTTAAAGGCCGACCATTCCAAAATCCAGTGCGATATTTGATGTCCACACCGTAAGCGCTAGTATCTTGAGAGATAACCAACAGCTCTTTAACACCGGCCTTTACTAAATTCTCCGCCTCCTGCATCACATCACCCACAGGCCGACTGACAAGGTCGCCGCGCATTGATGGAATAATGCAAAAAGTGCAACGATGATTGCAGCCCTCGGATATCTTCAAATACGCATAGTGCTTTGGCGTAAGTTTGATGCCCTGCGGGGGAATAAGGCTGGTAAATGGATCATGCGGCTGTGGCAGATGGGCGTGCACCGCGAGCATCACTTCATCTTTGGCATGCGGGCCGGTCACCGCTAAAACCTTAGGATGCGCCGCGCGCACGACATCGCCTTTAGCGCCAAGGCAACCAGTCACGATCACTTTGCCGTTTTCGGCCAGCGCCTCACCAATAGCGTCTAAGGATTCCTCTACGGCTGAATCGATAAAGCCACACGTGTTGACAATAACGAGGTCCGCATTCTCGTAGCTAGGTGAAATGCCATAGCCTTCGGCGCGTAACTGCGTAAGAATTTGTTCGGAGTCGACTAGCGCCTTAGGGCAACCCAAGGAAACAAAGCCGACTTGTGGATACTGCGAGCGGGTCTTTTTATCAAGATCACCGCGAGAAGAAGAATTACTCAAAACTGAATCTTTTCAAGAAGAATGTTTGTTACGAGTCGGACTATCCGGGCCATCAGAGGGTTCAGGTTCGCTATCAGCGGCCGCTTGCCCCTCTCCTGCACCAGGCGGATAGGAAAACCCACCAAAAAACGATAACGCTTGCTTACGCATCTGCTCTTGCATCTCAAGAAACATTCCAGCGCTTTGTTCGAAATACTCGCCCATAGGATTAGGCACTGCCGCAGGTTGATTCTTAAAAAACTGCGCCCACATCTCCGCAGTCATTTTCGGCCCTTCGCCATACAATGAGCGCGCCTGGCCCTGAAATTTTTTCTGGATATCGACAAAAGAAGAAATACTTTTTTCTAAATACGAACCCATCACACTTTGCATGGCGTTACCGTAGAAGCGAATAATTTGCGTAAGAACTTCGCTGCTAAACATCGGTACACCTTGAACGGATTCTTCCTCAAGAATAATCTGAAGCAAGATGCTACGCGTTAAATCATCGGTGCTCTTGGCATCTACTACGCGGAAATCTACATTTGCCAACACCAGTTTCTTCACTTCTGCCAGCGTGATGTAATTGCTAGTTTCGGTGTCGTATAAACGGCGGTTAGGATATTTTTTAATGATGCGAGTCGCACTCACGGCCGCTCCCCTCAGAAAATGCGCCATTGAAGTAGTTTCCTTCTTCCAAATCCTCTTGGCACAAAAGGTCAAAGAATAAAACCAAGAAAAATGTAGCCAATTGATTATTTTAATCTTTATTGCAACTTAATGACTAGAAATAATTATGTCGCAACGCACAAAAAAGATTGACAAGCTGTCTGCTGGCTAGGTAGAATATTTGTCGAATTGCTGCATTGCACAAACAGCCCTTAATCGAGCCAGTTTTTAAAGTGTTAGCCGCGTGCTGATGCTTCCGTGGTAACAAGCCTCAATGTAACTGAAAATTGGTCACTTGGTAGTAAGTTCGTATTTAAAAAATTTCAGGAGCTCACGATGACAAACGTACAAGCGCAACTTGCCGAATTCAATCAGTCGGCGATTCAAGCCGCTATCCACTTTACCAATCTTTCCGTAGAAAACGTGGAACGTTTGGTTTATCTGAACTTGGAATCGGCTCGATCAGTCATCGAAGAGTCTGCCGAACAAGCTAAAGCATTAGCGGAAGTAAAAGATGTTCAAGAATTAGCAGCTTTACGCGCAAAGGCCGCTGAAGCATCGTTTGAAAAAGCACTTGCCTATTCACGCAGCTTATATGATCTAGCCAACGAAACACAGGCCAAAATTGTTCAGTTAATGGAAGAGCAATTTAATGTTTTCAATCAAAACGTCGTCAGCGCGGTTGAAACCGCCTCTAGAAGCGCACCTGCTGGCGCCGAAGTCGCCGTGGCCGCAGTAAAGTCTTCGATGGCAGCGACCAATGCAGCTGTTGATTCATTCAAACGCGCTGCCCAACAAGCTGCTTCAATGACTGACGGCGCAGTGCAAACCGCTCAGCGCGCGACAGGGAATCCAGTAGCTAAAATCGGCAAACGCGAGAACGATAACAAGAAGAATTAGAACGCAGTTAGCATAGTTTTTAAGTCTCCTCCTCCTTTATCTTAAAGTCCCCCTTTGGATAGAGGTTAAGCCCTCCAACCCCTCGGAGGGCTTTTTTTTGGCCGCATCCATCGTCTCATCATTATTGCGCTTTCACGCTGGATTCGATCGCTTCATGAAATCGACAGAACGCATGAGCGCCTTTTGTCCGTCCTCTGTTACTCGCAATCCCAACTTAGTGCGACGCCATAATATATCGTCTGTTGTCTGCGCCCATTCTTCATCACATAAATACTGAAGCTCCGCCAGATAAAAGCCAGGAAAAATCTCTTCGCCCAGTTCTGCCACCGATTGCGCATTACAAAGAACGCCGTGAATACGCGTTCCATAGGCATGCGCCAAACGATATAGCGTCGCTTCCGGCAACCAAGAATAACGTATACGCACTGCTGCTAAAAAACGCTCAAAATCCCCCCCCGGGATATCTCCGCCGGGCAACGGCGCGAGTGCAGTCCAGCAATGCGCTGGCATCTTCAATGCATCCAGAAGGCTCTCAAGTGCCTCCTCCGCTAAGCGCCTATACGTTGTGATCTTGCCACCGAAAACCGACAACACCGGCGCACCGCCGCTAGTATTCAGCTCCAACCAATAGTCACGCGTTACGCTCGCCGCGTTGGTAGCCGTATCATCCAATAACGGGCGCACACCGCTATATGTCCGTACGACATCCGCCGGTTCAACCATCTTACGAAAATAGCGATTCGCCATCTCGCATAGGTAACGAACCTCATCGTCATTGATAACAACCTTTGCAGGGTCTCCGCGATATTCAATATCGGTAGTGCCGATTAATGTGAAATCACGTTCATAAGGAATTGCGAAAATAATCCGTCGATCGGGATTCTGAAAGATATAGGCGTAAGCGTGATCAAATAACTTGGGCACAATGATATGACTGCCCTTCACTAGGCGTAGGGCATGAGACGATTGCACATTCAATTCTTGCCGAAGCAAGCTTGCCACCCACGGGCCAGCGGCGTTTACTAGAGCACGTGCGGAAACGATGGATACGACACCGCTGATTTGATCCCGCAAACGTATCTGCCATCGATCGCTTAAACGCTCGGCACCCACACAACATGTACGGGTCAGTATGGTTGCACCGCGCTCGCGAGCATCCAACGCATTCAATACCACCAGCCTTGCATCGTCAACCCAACCATCTGAATACACAAAGCCCTTGTGATATTGCTCGCGCAACGGAGGGCCAGCTGGATGCGTACTAAGTTGCACCGTTTCAGATCCTGGCAATAACTCTCGTTTACTTAAGCGATCATAAAGAAATAGCCCCGCGCGAATGAGCCATTCAGGTCGCATCGATTGATCGTGCGGCATTACAAAACGCATCGGCCGAATAATATGAGGGGCCGCGCGCAACAATACCTCACGCTCTTGCAAGGCCTTGCGCACCAGACGGAATTCGTAATACTCAAGATAGCGAAGCCCGCCATGGATCAACTTGGTGCTGGCTGATGAGGTGTGCTGCGCAAGATCATCCTGTTCAACAAGCAACACGCGCAGTCCGCGGCCTTGAGCATCTCGCGCAATCCCCGCGCCATTGATGCCGCCACCGATGACAATGAGATCGAAATCCGTGGCGGGCATTATGAAATCTTAAAAACGATTTTTTGTTTAGAAAAGAATATTTTCACCGGATGGATTTCCTTGAAATAATTCCAAACGCATCTCATTTTGAGTCACTGTGTTCCTAATTAATTCAAGTGAATCCGGGTGCCGTCTTCTATTATCCTGCGGTAGCGAAAGGGCTGCGCTTTTTGCGACACCTCAAGAAATACAGTAGGGCCATCTCATAAAAAAATTCTATTCATTCGGTAATGATAAAGCGCGCGCTGCATCCTATCGAGTCTTCGACTTATTACCTTCCCCTGCCTGTTTCTACCTTGTTTTTATTTTTGTTATCCTTTATCACAGCCCCAATCGTAAAGCCCACTTTCACCTCTTCATTTATCGTAAACCTTCTATTTGCATCCCTCACTAAATCGACGGGAAGCACTGCCATCTTTATTTTATTATTGCCAGTCGGCGCCAGGAAAAGGACTGCACCATCTTTGCGCTGTCCAATCGTTACCCAATCGCTGCTTATCACAGAACTTTTACTTAGAAGTGTCGGCGTGTCGCCAAGTTTGCTCCCTGGGAAAAGCTCCTGCGCTTTATTAGCAATAACACCCTTTTCGCCCGGCCAAAACGCCCCAGTTTTTAGTCGCACTATCTTTTTTATAAGCGCGGTTGCTTTAACTTTATTTTTTTCCAACGAATAATGTCGAACCTCCGCCTTGGCCTGATCCGTAGCATCTGCGCAGACGCCTATGGGAGTGACCTTGCCGGTAGGAGGTAAGATAGCCGTTAGTACAGGAACAGCAGCCACGTTTCTCGTCGCCTGCACAGTAAGAAGCATGCCGGCATTCAATTGCGTTGGCTTGCATGCTTTTAAATCTCCGGCGGTTACTTTAACGCGATCTAAAAACGTCGGCAGGTCGCCGGTCACGTGCTTCTCAGTCAAATAGTTACTACCGATCGTTGCGAACTCGTGCACGTGCGTTAGCTGCGTTGTGATTTCCTCCGGAGCCAAGGAATCTATGCCACCCTCAGTGTGCATGTCTACTAACTGGCTAGCTAATTGGCCGCGCACATCCGGTGGCATTCTTTGTTCTATATTGCCCAGTGATTGTTGCAATATATCCTTAGACGCCACCGTTAGATACTCTTTTGCAAGTCCTTCCCACTCAAATGGCATTATCGGCAGAAAATCTGACGTCGGTGCTTTCTTTACTATTCCTTGCAGCTGAACGCCCAACGTTTGCCAATCAGGGGGCACACCTTTTTGCGTAGCAGCAGGCAGACTTGAAGTAACGAAAGAAGAAGGAATGCGTGATGTCATCGCAATATCATCCTTCCCATGCGTTTTATCTCCGTTAGCAATCGACGGAGGTGGTGTCGCTTCACGTTGCTGCCTTACGATCAGCGTCTGCTTGCACTCCTGAATAAGTATGCTGGCCCTTTTAATTGATTCAATATCTTCTTTAGAGGTATATATTGTTTCGGGTACATTTTTAATTGCAATCTCTGTTTGCTCGCTCATTACTTTCAATACATGCTCAACATCAGTCTGACTCCAGTCATTTGCATCCGAGCTTGAAAGTGTTTTTTTCAACTCGATTAAAACAGACTGAAAACTCTGCCCTAACGACCCCTCTTCCCGTAGATCATAAGTAAATATGACCTGTAGCTCGCGCCCCACAATACTCACATATTTTTTTGCCTGGTATAGCCATAGGGATTGTGCATCCTTCAAATCCTCCTGCTGCCCGAATAATTTAAGCGCCCCTTCTATTTCTGTCAGCCTGTCTTCCAGAGAGAGTGAATGGTCTTTTGATTGGAAGAATTGGTCATCGTTAAACTCATAGAGCGTTTCCTCGTCTTCGTCTTTGCCGCCCTGGCGTGACCACATAGTATCTGGTGGAACACCTGCAGTTGACATTGAGGACGGACTCTCTGGAGATACCGCAGGAGATTCATGTAAAACATCGCCCCGAGCAGGATAGTCTTTAATTACAACATGATCTTCACTGACCGAGAGATCTTCCTTGTGACTACTGCTTTGGCTCGTGGGCCGATGATCCGAAATGTCTATCGAATGAAATGTAGTTTCTCGCACGCTAGGTAAGATGGGCGCCGAAACTATATTTTTTGCTAAATCATCGGGCAGGGATTCGACTTCCCAACTCAACGTACTAGAGGCGATATCTAAATCCGAATTCGCGAGTTTTAATGCTGCAGCTTTTCCTCCAGCCTCTTCAGTCTTCCGCGCCATTGAGCTCTGTGAAAGTACGACCGTAGGAACGACGGACTCCCTGAACTCTGGTGTAGATCCACTATTGCCGCCAAGCGCTCCTTTTAGAAGCGACGGCTCAGATTCGACTATTGGTGACGGCGCTGACAATTCAACAGAAGTTGACAACAGCTCAGGTGACTGCACCTGAGACGTTAAAACGTCAGTCACCGTCTCACTTAAAGCATCCAAATATCGGTGGATTTCGGTCGGAAACTCCACCAAAACATTTGTCAATTCAGTACCACGTTGTTCGTTCGGGAGAATGCTTTCTGTTTCGTTCGATAGTAGCGGTGGTAGCGGCTCTGCTGCCAACACCAGGGGTAAGTTAATATTGTCTTCCTCTAGAGGTAGCGGTAGCGGCAGTTGATCGTCTTCTGGAAGCAGCGGCTCGTTGCCGACCAAGAGCGGACGTGGTGACGGAGGCTGATCGTCTTCCGGGGGTGGCGGCCGATTATTGCGATTGCCTCTCGCTAATTCGAGGTCGGCGGCTATCAACGCATCTCGTCGCCTCACCTCTTCTGCCATTATTTTTTTGAGTCCTTCTTCTGTTTGGGTGGGCGGTTTCAATGTCCAAGTGCAACGAGGCCCATTTTAGTGGCCCAGTAG
>JAZKCF010000158.1:0-30686 GCA_040388195.1 Pseudomonadota bacterium | reverse complement strand
GCGTCCCTTGTCCATGTATTGGTGACGTAAGCCGCTGAAACACATAAAGAGCCTATTTAATTTGCTCTTAAGGGCATGTTTATTGATTTGATCAAATCTGCCAATGAAATAAAAAAGGCAGATTTTTAAGCCTGTCTTTCATTCAATTTTTTTGCGTGCCCAGAGAATCTCTATTTCAGCAGCACGGAGAGAAGATTGTCAGTTTTGAAAGTGTTTTTGCCTCGAATGTCCGCCGTTTTACGCCCAGATAAATCATTGCTTCTTGGGTATTAAAGCCCCATTTTTCTGTTGTCATTGCTTGCTTCCCTTACCATCACCGCATTGAGTTAATTTTACGCGGTGTCGTTATGCAAGAAGCACCTTCATTTTTCAGGGCGCTGATCCTTATCTGTAGATTGAGCGCACTCCACCTCCATACCAAGTTCGTAGGATCGTTTTATTGAATGTGAGCGACGCGGCCGATTGGGGGTTAACTGTCGCACGAAGTCAAAACCATGCAAGCTTTTCCGGCGCGTTGCAGTTGGTTTGCAAAACAACAATGAAGATGGGTTCGATTTTTAAGGAAAATTGCTTGATATTGCCGGTATGGTGTGCAATTGTTTCCCTCATTTTTTCAGTACAGTACTGCCTGCCATGGCAGCTTCGCGCTGACTACAGTTGTGTTCCACAGAATTTTGTAACATTGCCCGCATGAATAAAGTCGTCGACGGCGTAAAAGGAGTGAAAAATTCGCATGAAATTTATCCATGCTGCTGACCTGCATATTGATAGTCCGTTGTGTGGTTTAGATGCTTACGATGGAGCGCCAGTGGAACGCTTGCGTAGCGCCTCGCGTCAAGCCTTGTCGGCTCTAGTCGAGCTTGCTATTGAACAGTCTGTGAGGATTGTCCTACTTGCGGGAGACATCTATGACGGCAACTGGGCTGACTTCCGCACGGGGTTGTTTTTCCGAGATCAAATGTTGCGACTGCGACGCGCCGGTATCTTGGTTTTTATCGTTAAGGGAAATCATGATGCTGAGAGTCAAATCACTAAGCAGCTTCCAGACGTAGACGGTGTACACGTTTTCAGCTCACTTAAAAGCGAGACGGTCGACCTCGAAGATCTTGGCGTAGCGGTGCATGGGCGTAGTTTTCCGAATCGTGCGGTCCCTGAGGATTTGGTTCCACTTTATCCAGACCCGGTGCTGGGCCGGTTTAATATCGGTCTTTTGCATACGAGCCTTACCGGTCGGGCGGGCCACGATCCTTATGCGCCGACCTCTGTGAAGATGCTGTGCGAGAAGGGGTATGACTACTTTGCGCTTGGTCATGTGCACGCGCGCGAGATTGTACGAGAGTCTACTCCGCGCATTGTTTTTCCCGGCAATCTTCAAGGCCGACATGCAAAGGAAACAGGCCCAAAGGGATGCGAACTGGTCACCGTCGACGGCGGTATTATTAGCAGCGCTGATTTCGTCTCCTTGGAGGTTGTACGCTGGCACCAAATTCGCCTTGACGTTTCTGGCTTAACTTCGGTTGATGCGTTAGCCCGACACTTCGTCAGCCAAGCACGTGAGTTTATAGCTGAGGCGAGAGATCGGCTTCATGCCGTTCGTCTTCTCATTCATGGAGAGTCGTTACTACATAACTTGGAGGCTGAGCAACCTGGTTCCATTGTTGCGGCGATCCAGGCTGCAACCCAAGATTTGGACGACGTCGACTTGTGGATCGAACAGGTCCGCTTGGACCTTCGTTCACCATTAGACCGAAGTGTTGCTGCAGTACGTACCGATGCAGTTGGTGAGGTTGTGCGCCTAGTCGATACTATTGGCGCCGACGATGCTCAACTGAAGGCGTGGTTCTTACAGCAGCTCAGCGAAATGAAAGGCATTCCTGGTGCGCTTGCTGATGCGGATCCAGCGGCGCTGGACGTCGATGTGATGCGCTCGTTCCTAGCTGATGCCGAGGCAACTGTGCTTATGAAGTTGTCCGGTGTTGCCGCAGAAGAGGACATGCAATGAAGTTGCGAGAATTGCATTTAAAGGCATTCGGCCCATTCACAAATCGCGTAATTAATTTCGGTGCGGCTACTCAGCGTCTCGTTCTGGTGCATGGTCCCAATGAGGCGGGCAAGTCGAGCGCGTTGCGCGCTATCTCGGATCTGCGTTTCGGAATTTCCCAGCTGAGCAAAGACAACTTCATACATGCGCATCCAGATATGCGCATAGGTGGTGTATTTGTTGATCGCCAAGGAACGGAATATTCGCTTATGCGGCGCAAGGGGAGAACCTCCACGTTGTTGTTTGCCGATTTCGAACTGGATGAGCTGACATCGGAATTACCGGTGTCGTCACAGATTGAAGCGTTACTGACATGTAACCTTACCAAAGACGAATACGATTCAATGTTTGGGCTCGATCATCATCGATTGCGTGAAGGTGGCGAAGCGCTCCTACAGGGGAAGGGGGAAGTCGGTGCTGCCTTATTCGAGGCGAGCGCTGGTGTGCGCAGTATCCCGCAAATATTGGAGCGTTTAGATGCCTCGGCGCGCAAGTTCTTCATGCCCGGCACACGGGGTAAAAACGCGAATATCAATGAAGCACTGAAGGCGTATGAGGACCGGCATAGTGAGTTCAAGCAGGCGCAGGTGCGTCCTGCTCACTGGGCTGATCTCTTTAGGAAGCATCAAGCGATTGTTGGCGAAGTTACAGGGCTTGAAGGGCGTCGCGATGAACTCAATAGCAAGTTGCTGCTTGTTAAAGAGTTACGTGCCGTAGCGCCACTGCTGAGGACGTTGGACCATGCGTCAAAAATAGTCGAAGACCTTCAGTCAGTGACCTTGCTCTCGCTTACAGCTGCAACGGAGCGGGCTGCGGCCGAGTCAGGCTTTGCCGATGCGCACCACAATGCCAGCATTACTGTTGCCGAAGTGTCCCGGCAACAGCAAAGACTCGCAAAACTTAGTCTCGATACCCCTATCTTGGATGTTGCCCAGGCAGTCAAGCGTTTGGCTGCGTCGGCCGAAACAATCGATCGGCATCGCGTAGATTTGGCTGAGGTTCTTGCCGATATTACTAGCGAAACCGGGCAAGTCGTTGAGTTGGCTGCCAGGATTGATTTGTCAAAGACGTCGGAGGAAATCTTAGCGCGTGCGCCAGCAAAGGCTGCAAGGGTGGCTATCGAGCAACGCCTACGCGATATTGAATTAGCCACTCAAGCGCTCGACCATCACCTTGAAACCGGGCGTCAGCATTCGGAGACTGAAGAGTTGGACAATGCGACCCTACCTGCTCCGGCGTTTCGCACGACACTTCGTATTGCGCAGGGTGAGATCACGCGCAGTGATGCAACGCTCAAGCGTTTGGCAGCGCTGCCGGCGGAAATTAAAGCAGCACGCCGTACCGTTGCTACCGCTCTGGATACGATGGACTTGGTTGATGAGTCCATGCTGCGACGCATGCGTCCACTGCTAGATGCGCAGATCGATGTGGCGATGAAGCTTGAGAACGATTATGAAACACGCTGTGCTGGACTCAAAGCTCGAATTGGAGACATAACAAACGCGCTGCATGAAAAAATTAAGCAGCGTGACCAGTGTTTAGAACAAGGTGCGGTTCCTACCCGTGATGATGTCCAACGGGTCCGTCTACACAGGGATGCGGGTTGGGCGATGGTGCGTGGCACTTATATTGATGGCACCCGTCCGTCTATTGAAGCCTTCACCGGTAGTAAGCCGTTGGCCGTAGCATATGAAGAGGCTGTGATAGAGGCAGATCGCCGCGTAGATGAGTTGGCAAATGATACGGAACGCGCAGCTCAGCTTCAGTCGATAAAACGTACGATCGAGGGCTTGGAGGGTGATCGTGAAGAACTGAAACTTCAACTCGAAGAACTCGATCAGAATGAAGGTGTCCGGCAAGCGGCCTGGAGCCAAACGCTCATCACTGCCCACTTGCCGGTCCTGTCGCCGGTGGCGCTGCGCGATTGGCAGGCGCTGCTGCAGATAGCCCGTGCTGACTTAGAGTCGTTGCAGTTGAAAGTTGACGAGTTCGAGCAAGCACAGGCTACTGCACAGGAACTGGCCACTCGATTGCGCGACGCGATCATTGGTACTGGCCTCGCCATTCCGGTTGCAGACGCTTCGCTCATTACATTATCCGCAACCGCCGTAGAGATTGATGAGGCGATTAAGCAACGGGAGATGGTAATCAATACCGCCGCCGGCAAAAAGCTTGAGCGTGAGCGACAGCATCAGCAGAGAGTTGTTCGGGAGCTGGAACTTACTACCGCACTTAAGAATGCTGAGGATGGTATGAGGCAGGTATTAGCAGATCTTCTATTGCCTCAACATGCTAGCGTCGCAGTCACTCGGGCGCGTATCGGCGAGTTCGATGATCTTGTTAGTGCGAAGGACCGAGCGACTACGTCTTTGGTAAAGGAGCGACGCTTAAAACAGGCGCTATCAGTAATGGAAGATTCAGCCAAGGCGATTTGGGAGACGCTTGGAGACCCAAAACCAGTCGACCTTCGGCTCTATGTCGAACACGTTTCCGTACGCTTAGCCACGGCAGAGGAAGTGCAGACGGCCCGCCAGATCGCCCAGCAGGCCCTCGATACCGCACTGATCCGTCAACGAGAACATGAGGAAACCGCAACGCGGCACCAGCGCATCATAGAAAAACTTTGTCTCGCTGCTGGCGTTGTCTCCCCTAATTTGTTGCCGGAAGCCGAGGAGCAGTCTCGTCGTAAGCGAGATGCTCAGAATGAAGCCGATCGCTCGAAGATTCAACTGGCTCAAGCCTCGCGTCGCTCGATAGATGAGTTGCGCACTTTACTTGCAGATCACGATGCGGCGCGCATGGATGCTGAGGAGTTGGCGTGGACGCAAGAGCAGAGCCAAGTCGACGAAATGTTACGTGATGCGCGCAAACGTGAGGAAGATGCTCGACGGATATTGGAGGCAATTGATGGTTCTGATGTTGCTGCGGCTGCGCGCGACGCCATGGAGCGAGCGGCTGCTAGCGTTCGCAATAGCATGTCGCCGTGGATCCGTTCCAAACTCGCACATGGGCTGCTTACCGAGGCACTAAAGCGGTTTCGTGACCGAGCGCAAGGGCCGATGCTGACTGCAGCATCTGGATACTTCGAGCGAATGACGCTAGGTGAATTTGTGCGTCTCATTAGCGATGACACCGGACCCAATCCCGTATTAATCGCGGAGCGCGGTAACGGCTCCCGCATTCGTGTTGAAGCAATGAGTGAAGGCACGCGCGACCAACTCTACTTGGCCTTACGCCTAGCCGCATTGGACATCCGCCGGGTCGCCGGTGTTGATCTTCCCGTAATCTTAGATGACGTGCTTATCACCTCGGATGACGATCGTTCGGGGGCGATGCTCGATGCATTGGCTGAATTCGCTCGCGAGAACCAAGTGATTGTATTCACCCATCATCGGCACATTGTTGATGTGGCCACGAAGTGTGTTTCCACTGAGACACTGGCGGTAGTACCACTATAGTGCGGAGCTCCGCTGCCGGAATGCACTACTTTTTGCGCGACTTGTCGTTTCATCCGCTTCTATTGTTGCCTTCATGTGAATATCAAATTTCTATGTTTATAGGACTTACGCAAAATCGCACCAGCAAGGCGCGGCGACGCAGACAGTACTCATTCGCAAACAAGCGACGAGCAACGACGCAATGCGCCCCAAACAAACCCAGCCCCAGTTAGTATTAAATTCAATGGGGTTGCCCCCAAATGCGGCGCCCGCGTCGTTGCGCTCCTTGCTAAGGCAATAAGCATTAGCCGCGTCGCGACGCCTAGCGGGCATCCACATTTGGGGGCAACGACACCGTACATTCATATGAAATCCGCTCTAGGTGTGGTGGGTTCGAATCCTGCCGGGTGTGGCATATCCCGCGACCTTCACAAACACTATCGAAAAAGTGGCTGATTGGAAACGGCGGCACCGAGGAATTCAATGCCCGGGCGAACAAGTGATATAGCAAGGCGGCTTGTATGCCCTCCACAAACCCAAAGCGAATTGACGATTGTGTTGGGGTCTACTAATTATTGAAAAATGTGATTGGTAATTCGTAAATTTTGCATGTTGAGCGAACACCAAATTGACGCCGTAACCAGCCGAATCAGCGTGATGAACACTAACACCAATTGCGTATGCCCTTTATGGCCGGTATGGAGGTATCCCTTCAGAACATTTCTTACACATTTGGAACAGTGCTTGCTTCTTTAGAGGGCATGCTCGAGAGTGGCTGTTTCGCAGTTTATCGGATTATTTCCGGAGCACAGTTTGAAAATACACTACTACAAATGACTTGGCTGACACCTGACCACTGGGAGAAGATCTTTGCGCTGGAAACGCCTTTTCTGGAAATCGTTGTGCGCGGCTCAGTGATGTATTTGGGAATATTGCTATTGTTAAGATCTTTCCTGAAGCGAGAAATAGGAACGGTCTCTTTGCCGGATCTGCTGATGATTGTATTTCTGGCCGACGCTGCCCAAAACGGGATGGCCGGTGAATATCATTCGGTCACTGATGGAGTCTTGCTAGTTACTGTAATCATCTTTTGGAATTTCTTGCTGGATAAACTGGCATTTCATTACCCGCTTATCGCTCGTCTGGTGCACTCCCCGCCGGTGCCGCTGATTCGAAACGGGCAGCTATTGCGACGGAATTTGCGACGCGAGTCAGTTTCGCATGAAGAGTTATGGACGCATTTGAGAGGTCACGGTGTCGAGCACCTTTCGGAAGTCAAGGATGCGTATATGGAAGGGAACGGCGAAATTTCAGTCATTACGCAAAAGAAAAAAGAGGGGGAGGAGCATTAAGGAAGTGTTGTCTGTTAACTCACGTAGATGAGTGGAGGCGGTAGCTGATATCGATCGTCGGGGAATAAATCCACAGTCATCGCAATGATGTGTACCCGAACAGTTTTACCGATTAGCCTAACCTCGTCCAAATAAAACCTCATTCAATCGTAAACAATTAACGCAATACAACCTGATTTCCATCCCCCCGTCGTGCTCAGTGGACGTGCTGAATCAAATACATTAATTCTTCATATAGTCAGCAATGGCCGTTGTAGCTAATGTGTCGATCTCTGTGAATTGCAATCCTGCATGGAATTCTGCATCGCCC
This sequence comes from Pseudomonadota bacterium, assembly GCA_040388195.1. Classification (GTDB taxonomy): domain Bacteria; phylum Pseudomonadota; class Gammaproteobacteria; order Burkholderiales; family DATLHW01; genus DATLHW01. Next base: position 23,546 of record JAZKCF010000158.1, on the reverse strand, counting down.
CTTAACGCGCAATAAGTGACTTTTGCGACCGCCGCCACTCGCCGTTTTTTCCCCTGCGTGGACACAACGAAAGCGACCATGCACTGCTGCCCCGCCGTTAATTTGTGCGGCACAACAACACCAAGGCCGCCGGCTGCCACGTCGACCGCTCGCATTGCCACGGGCGCTGTCCGCTCCATGGTTAGGGAACCCTGCGTGCCCAATATTTTTCGGGAGGAAAGTCTTTGCTCTGATTTCATAATGGGTTTCACCGTGATAGTGGGATTTGAGAGCGTAACATCAATATCTGTATTTTTCATATTCGACTTTCTAATCTGAATAACCGCGTTACTAATATCGACTGCTTTATCGCAATCCACGTTGGCGCACGAACTACTTTCTCCTTAATTTATTTCGCTGCCCTTATTTTGTAATGATCACCAAACGCTTAGGCTTTAGTGAAGGCGTTGCTTATTTACAACAAATCGTGAGACGCATTATAAAGTCGGTGGCTTTTGGCGCTGCACAAGCGACCCTGATCCGAGCTCATCAGGCAATGTCTATAGGTACAGCGAAGCGGGGGAGTATAAGAATCTTTTGATGGGAAGACAGCAGCAACGCGGGGAGCAACTATTCGCCCATTGGCTTTATCGTAGTCAAAACGACGAACTAGCAAAACACCGTTTCCTGCTACTGACACGATCTTGCTGTCAGCTACACCTAAGCCATATTATTTAGCAAGATTAAGAAAGGCATGCTTAATGCGACGTTGATTCTTTTGATCCTGCGTGGTGCTACAGCAACATTTAGCTCTATTTATTGTTGCGCGTTCAGCATCGCAGCTTAGTAATCACCATGTTTGTTAAGGCACAGAAAATTACCGTATTGCTAGCGTCATAATAAACGCCGCTTGTAATCAGTTGCGTAGCTTAGTGTTAGCGGTATAAATTCATTTGCTAGTAAAAATAAGCGGCTATTGGCGCAATACTTGCTAATACCAATTCAAATTAATATGTAGATTTCGCTTTTATAGCGCAACAATTTTTCAGGAGTTGAAAATGGGGTTAGGTTCTCCTATGCATTGGGTTATTGTTCTTGTTATCGTGCTTTTGATATTCGGCACCAAAAAATTGCGCAATATTGGTGGCGACTTAGGTGCTGCGGTTAAGGGTTTTAATAATGGGATAAAAGGTTTAGAAGAGCGGACTGAAAGTGACACGCTTAAATTCGAAACGAATAACGCTATCGAAGTAAACGCAGTGAAAGAACAAGCAAAGATCTGAGAGGAAATATCGTTATTGAATCGCTACGCGACCAACAACGGTCGCTTCACATCATGCCTACATAGTGGTTAAACAAGGACGCAGACATGCGGTTTATCACCAGGCCGATGTTGAATGATTCGATGGAGTGGAAGTCGGAGGCACTTCATCCGGACCGGCACTACTGACGGCATAAACGACAACGAGTGCAATCCATATGGCGGTAATTAACGCAACGAGACTTCCTTGAGCCGCTGGTTTGCCGGATTGAACTTCCTTCCAGCCAGTCACCATGGGTTTAACCAGATTATCTTTTTTAAACCATAGATAAAAAATGATGGCGCCTATATGTAGAACTACTAGGCCTAGCAGAAAATTTGAAAGCAGATGATGTAGTCCGGTTAGGCGATCGGATAGTGTCTTATCTACTAAGGCGTAAAGAGGCCCGTTAAAGTCGATATCGTTATTGCTAAACAAGCCAGTGGTGGCTTGGAGAGAAAGCAAGGCGAGCAGAGCAAAAACTGAAAATGCACCGAGGGGATTATGGCCAACACCTTGCCATCGACCTCTAACGTACGCGCGAATCTTCGCCGGTGAAGGGGCGAAACTTGCGAATCGGGCATGCGTCGAACCGATGAAGCCCCAAACGACGCGAAATACGACGAGTCCGATAATCGTAAAGCCGGCCTTGCTATGAATTTCCATCAAGCTGCCGCCGATCTGCGCTGTGACGAAGGCAACGAGTACTGCCACCGCCAACGACCAGTGGAAGACGCGAATGGGTAAATCCCAAAGGCGAATGCGGGTTGAGGGGGCGCGCGCATGGGAATTCTTCACGTATGTCGCGTTGGGGCCCTCAAAGGCTTTTCTTGGTTCCATAAAATTATTCCCTCTTATAAAAATCTGTAATCGATATAAGCAACTACTGCGCCAACGACTACAGGCTTTTTAAAAGACGGCGATCAATATCCTTAGCAACAAACTACGTTGCTGATTACATGTGCTGTTTATTCTTTCAAAGAGCAGCGTAGCGAGTTTCTCTACTTCGATAAGGCTGTGAGTTTTGATCGGGGGTGCTGCAAAAACATCACCTAACAAATAGAAAATGTTGCTGGCGCAACAGATGCAATCGTCAATAGATCGAGCATTGCTTAGCCACAATGGTGCTGTTGCTACATGTCTCGCGCACAAAGTGTTGCTAATGCAGCAACAGGCATCCGAATGAATAAATTATTCCAATAAAAAATCGTAGGTCTGATCCACTTCGCATGCGTTACCTACAGTCTGACAATCACTCCTCACAAGCACCAATTTATAAATACATCATCGTCAAAATAATGCTGGCACGGTAAGTGCTTTGGCTCTCGCCCAACTTTTAGTAAATCTAACTTACGTAGGGGAAAGCTAATGTCAATCGCTTCATCGTCACATGCGTTTCAACACCGGCGCATCTCAAAAACGGATAGGTCTTTCGCTATCGTAGACAAACCTCCACGGTTCAAATTGCGCGCCAGCGTTGCAGTTGTTTTGGCCGCAGTATCATTTTTAGCGCAAGGCCAAGTACAAGCCGCAGACGATCCAAATGCTCGTGTCGGATTGCAAGCTGAAATCGTTCGCTTGAAACAGGTTCTCGTAACGCTGACCGGTACTGCGCCAGACTCAGCAGTTACTGGCGCGTCTTCTGCCGCAGCGAGTTCTGACACTGATCTGCGGGCAGAAATCACTCAATTGAAGCAGCGGATTGTCGCAGCATTAAACACAAACACACCAGCTACCAGTGCAGCTGCCGAAGTTCCTACCCCTGCCGTCAACGCTCAAGGAAAAAATAAAACTGCCGAGGCGGAAGAAACGAAAACGTTGGATGAAGTCGTGATTCGAAGCCGTAATCGAATCGAACTCTTGCAGGATGTGCCACTGTCTGTCTCTGTCGTGCAAGGTGCACAGCTTGATCGGCTTGGCGCAAATGATCTCGGCGCTATAACTAAGCGCGCAGCTAACGTTTCGTGGAACCAAGGCAATCAACGCACGAGTAGTTTGTCCATTCGCGGTATCGGCAGAATTGGGCAAACAGAAGCGCAAGATCCGAGTGTGGGCATCATCGTCGACGGTGTGAACTATGCCTACAATCCGCTTTCGAGTTTTGATTTTAGCGATGTCGATACCGTGGAAGTTACTCGCGGTCCGCAAGGTACTTTGCTTGGCAAGAACACGACGCTGGGCGTAATCAACGTGACTACCAAGCGTCCTTCCTTCACACCAAGTGCGGATTACTCGCTTACCTTCGGCAAGCAGGACACCTTTCTCGGCAAGCTGGCTGCCGGCGGGTCAGTGGTCGATGGTCTGCTTGCTTGGCGCGGGACCTTTTCGGTGGACAAGGGCGCTGGCGATATCAAAAATCGCTACAACGATGACAGCACTTACAAAAATACAGATCGTCTTGCGGGCCGTGTTCAATTTCTTGTTACGCCTACTTCTAACTTCGATGCACGCGTCATTGTCGAGCTCCAACCTAGAGCTGGCGAAAATACTAACGGGCGGACTTTTTACACGCCAACCCCGACGACTTATGCCGACGGCACGATTAACCCCTTAAACAGCGATGCTTCGACGAGACTGGCGCGACGTTGGTTTGGGCAGCAAAGTGTTTACAGCTATGAAAATAATTATCTCAATGGAAGCGGTGAGAAGAGCGTTTATTTGGACGGCCAACAACCTGTTGTAACAGGTACCAAGGGCATTTCAACGGAGTTGAATTGGGATGTCGGCAACTACACCTTAACTTCGATTACCGCCTATAAGGATTACCATTTCAACGCACACTACAACGATGAAGGTACGCCATTCGATATACAAAGAAGTTCCGGTCAAGAGCTCGGTTACAAGCAGACTAGTCAGGAATTACGTTTAAGTTCACAAGCAGGCGGCTTCGTCGATTATCAGACGGGGCTTTTCCTGATGAACACCAGAAACGACATTAGACGAAATGTGATTTACGGTTCCGATGCCGGTGCCTGGTTTGCTAGCACAGGGCAGTACAACAGACTTGACGCTGATGGCGCCGGTCGTAATCTGATGCAAAATTCGTTGGATCAATTGTGGAAGTCGGAGAACGGGCAAACAATCGAGAACAAGAACAAAGCGATTTTTGGGCAGGCCAATTGGCATTTGTCGCAACCGCTTACGTTGACTACCGGTGTGCGTCTTACGAGAGAAGATCGTACAAATCCCGGCAGTAGTTTACTGAACAATAATGGTTATGGTGCCGAGCTGAATCCAGTGGCGGTGAACGGCGTTCAGTTAGGAGGATTTGCCTCCGGCGCCAACGGTGCGCTGACGACTGGGGCTAACAGCGCCGCTCAGCTTAATCTGGCCGATCAGGTTGCTACTAAATATTTCGGTGTCGCAGCCACTGGCACTCCTGGGCAAGCTTATAACAGCCTTAGTGCCGGGCAAAAACGGCAAGTCGGCGATGCAAAAACAATACGGCAAACACAAATTGGTGTGTTGTGGAATACCTTCGAGCCTGAGAAATTCAAAAAGACGCAACCGTCGTATGTCATCAGCCCAAGCTACAAAGTTAACGAGAATCTAACCACCTATGCGTCTTGGCAGTATAGCGAGAAGGCTGGCATTGCGCAGATTACCAATGGTGTTTCCACACCCGCGAAGGCGGAAAAATCCAGTGCCTACGAACTGGGTTTCAAGTCGGTGTTGCTGAACAAGACTCTGATACTCAATGCCGATATATTTTTAGTCAATATCAAAGATTATCAGCAAGCAGTTCAAGTGTTCGATCAGTACACCACCACGCTTAGGAACGATGGCAATCTTTATTACACAACGGCAACCGGTAATGTCCCTAAAGTGCAATCGCAAGGTTTGGAAATAGATGGCGTATATGCAGGTATTCCTCACACGCAGATAACGTTCGCTGGCGCTTACAACAAAGCTATTTACAAGGAGTTTTCAAACTCTGCACAACCATTAGAGAGCGCTAATCAGGCATTGCCTTATCGCGATGTTTCCGGTCAAGCATTGCCGGGCGCGCCAAAGTTTTCTTTCAATGTCGGCGCTGAATATCGCATTCCTGTATGGGAGACACGTGAATTCCATACCAGCTTTAATACTGCCTATTTTGGTCGGATGAATTTGGATACAGCACTCTCTAGCTACGCTTGGATACCCGCTTACAGCACGACCGATTTTTCGGTTGGGCTAGGTAGGCGAGACAAGGTATTCGATGTCAGTTTACTGGTAAAGAATCTATTCAACGACCCCGTTGGCCGCTTCAAAATCCCCCACTTCTGGCCGGTCAAAATCCCCCACCCAGGACGTTATAAATTGTAATGCAATCGGTCGGAATGGATCGGTTTTTTGATTCCCATTTTTTGACGAATTGCTGCATCGTTACTACGTGGCGATATTTTCGCCGAGGTCGTTACGTCCTTTTGGCGTCACCATCATTTGCTGTAGACGACATGACCCTTTGATGAGACCGCAATGTTCGGATCATGTGTCTGACGGCGGTTGCACGAGCCGTGCCGCCGCCTCTTTGAGTCGATAACTTTTGCCTTCGAATTCGAGTAGGTGCGAGCGGTGCATCAGCCGATCCAGAATGGTGGTCGCCATCGTATTGTCGCCGAGGTATTTGCCCCAATCCTGAACGACGCGATTTGAAGTCACGACAATACTGCGCCGTAGCTTGTATCGCTGATGGACAATTGTTTGCAGCAGTTCGCCGGCACTCTCGCTGATGCGCTTTGCCAGGAACAAATCATCAAGTACAACAAGGTCTGCTTCGATCAATGGACGAAGCTTACGCGTCCGGTCGGCACCGTCACACAGTGCGTACTGGGCGAAGACGTTGTCGGCTTCCAGATACCGAACGTTGTGGCCTTGCAGCGTGGCTTGATAGGCCACAGCCTTAGCGATATGACTCTTTCCAGTGCCGGTTTTACCAACGAGTAACCCGTTTTGACCTTCGGCGATGAATTTAAGTGTGTGCAGATCGAAGCAGGCTTGCTTTGGCAATTTGGGATTGAAGCGTCAATCAAAGTCAGCCAGCGTCACCCGTTCATCCAGGCCGGACTGATGATAGCGGCGCTCCATCAGTCGCGAACGGCGCCGGTCAAGCTCATCTTGCAGAATCATGGAGAACGTATCCAGGAACGGCTCCTGATTCGTCTGTGCTTGCAAAATACGGGTGCTTAATGTGGCTTGGATGCCAGACAAGCGCAATTCCTGCAGCGCGCGTTCAATTTCAATCATGTTCATACTCATGGTGTGGAATCCTTCTCGGTGGGTGGTAAGGCGGCGCTGCTTTGCGCGCCGAGGTTGAACAGATCGGCATAGTCGTCGCCGCTCCGAATCAAAGGGTCGTTCTGCGTAAATGCCAGTTCGCCCTGAACCGGGGCGTCGAGGTCGGCTAAGGTTTCATTGGGGTTTAGCTTTGAACTGTTTCCTAAAGTGTCTATATCAGTTCCGTAAAGATAGTCTTTTGCCCGGTCATGATTATGGCCGTGTTTTTCGTGATGCTCAGTCCAAGCGTAATAGTGTATGTAGAAGATTTTTCATTACCATCGTTGATCGGGTTATCTAATTTAAAACCAGGGATGGTTGTATGCAGAGAAGCATCTTGATGCTTGGCCTTGTTTTCCGGATACCAACAAGTGCCTTAAGCCGCCAGTTTTTGCTGTTCAATCCATGCAGCGTAATGCTGTGCCGGACTACAATAGCCAAACGCGGAATGGCGGCGACTCCGGTTATAAAACGCTTCGATATACTCGAACACATCCTGCTTTGCTTGCGCGCGCGTTTCATAATCTTCATGAAAGACCTGCTCGTTCTTCAAACTGTTGAAGAAGCTTTCCATTGGCGCATTATCCTCGTGGTCAGAATCCGTCGCTCCAGGTAACGTCATTTGAAAAGGCCGGTTATTGCTTGACCTCCCCGAAATGTCCAAATAGTTTTTCAATAAGAGAGTCACATTAGCCTCCCTTTTCCTTTGGATTGCGTCTGCCTCGTAGGCTCTTCGCTTTGACTTCTCGGCGTTAACTCTCGAAAACAACGCTCTTGCAATTTATGATGTATTACTATGTCTTTCACCATATTCAATACGCGCTCTTGCTTGCGTTGGGCATTCTCGTTGGAATTGTGATACGCACTATTTTCGCTGCCTCCCAAATGATTGGTTACGGCCTCTTCTATTTTCTGCTCGTCACGGGTTGCTAATATGTGTTGAAAAGGCTCCTTATGATCGGGCGCCGTTTTCACAAGCGTCTCGTAGAATGCTCTAGCGGCATTCTTTAACTGGTCTACATTGATCAACGGGTTTCCTTCTTTTTGAGCCTCAACGGCCGCCGTTCGCAAACTTACCATCAACGCTGCAAAATCTGCTTTTCTCTCAGGACTTACTTCGAATCGAGGCTGTTTAAGTCCTACAAAATTATCACCAATATCGAATTTATAGTCCTTGAACAAAAGATCTTCCGCCATGCGGTTAAACATATGGGTGGCAGATTGTTTTTGCGGAACAGTCTTAAGTTTGTTTATCCGTTTATTCAGCTCTACGTATAATTTAAATGGATCATCCAGCGCTGCTAACGGTGGAAGAGGATCTTTTTTTCTCTTAAGTTCGGCGTTAATAAGTTTTGTAAGGACCTGTTCTGCGCCTTTTCTCTGTTCGTACGTATCGAAGGTCGAGTCCAACTCTACAATTTTTTTTATTTCCCTTACCGCTTCCTTCCAATTAGCAACTTGCGCAGGCTGAAGATTCCTTTTAACGATGACAGGAAAATCTATTGTTCCTTGTATTTCAAATCGCTTATTAATCCATTCCAAATATTTCTTTCCAGCAGCTATTTTCAGCGGCTGGTCCGGCCGTGCATTCGGTAAAGTAGCGGTAGTAAGCAAAGGACGGATAGCTGTCTTTTCCACACCATCCTCTGTATAGGTGATCTTAACTTTCCCCTGTATATGTGTCGCATTCGGCTGTTGTTCCGGCGAATCAGTGGCTTCCGTAGCAACAAATTTCAATGTCCCTTCATCGTCAGCCTCTATCTTGATGGCAGTGCCTATACAAGCAGCTGCGGCAGTCATTGCTCCATATGTTGAGAAACTGATCGTTTCAGGGTTGTCATCTTTAGCGTGTTCTGCATACTTCAACTTCAAGTCATACATCCATTCTCTTGCCTCGGCGACATCCTGCCCATGGTCTTTTCGATACTTCCGGTTGTCCATGTAATCTGAGAATTCAACCAAAGCCGCACCCGGAACTATCCCTGCCGTATATGCCGTATTACTTTGCGGAATGAGAACGTAAGGATGGCCTTGCGTAGCTATATGAAATTCTCTCTCCTCTTCGGCTACCATTTTGGCTTTAAGAAATTCTAACGACGGAGGATAAGGTGCTTTTTCTCCAGTTCTTTGTGCGTTTGCGCTATCTCGTAATGCATCCAAGTCCGCCTCTATCGCTTTCTTGTAATCATGGATATATTCGTTTATGTCGCTTTCCTGATAACTCTCCTGCGTGTAGCGACCATCTTGCAATCCTTGATTTCTATCGCTGATCAGTTCTCTCTTTAATTTGTCCGTGTCCTCCTCGTCCATTTCAGTGTATTCAATACTTACGATCTCATGAGGCGTTCTTCCTGATGGATCAATCGTTTTATCTGCAAGCGCCTCATCCAGAACTGAAATATCTTTAGGAGAACGCCAAGGTAGCCAGTTATTTAACTCTCGTATGTATTGAAGGAATTCTTGCGGCGAAGGCACCGCGTCGTCTTTCGATGTGCTAGAAAAATGGCGACCTTCCGCATCTGTTCTTCTGGCGTAAGGCTCATACGTAAATTTCGTCGCGGAATCTTGAACACTTTCCACTTGCATCGTATCTTCATTGAATTTTCTCGCAAACATTTTTGGTACTGTGTTCTGGATATCTCCATTGAGGTCATCTAAGTGCGCTAGTTCGTTAGGCGGTGATGGAACATCCACATCCATTGGATCATGATCTAGACGCCGCCGTTTTGCTCTATGTGCGGCTTCTTCTCTGCGAATCTCGGCCCCAAGAGGATCTATATCCTCGTCATCGGTTGTGGGTTCACTTTCAGTATCCGCTTCCGGTATCACTATCGGGGCTGCTCGCTTCGCCCCAAGAACCGTGGCCGTGGAACTAGAACCAGGCTGCGTACGCGATTGTGTAATCTGTGATTGAAGTGTAGTAGCTCTCGGTTCTCGAGAAATTCCGATACTAGGGACGATTGAAATTCCGGAAACTTGATCCTTTAGCGCATCAACAACTTCGCTGTCGGATAAATCAATTTCTGGACCATCTCCGTTTTCCCTTGTTAAACGCCATTTTGAATCTTTTTCTGATTGGAGAAATGCGAAACTGCCATTGAGCTCCAAGAGCAAACCTTCATTTTCATCTTTAATCCGGTTTAACCCGCTTTGTATTTGCCTTTCCTTTTGTGTAGCGTTTGGCTGAGATGCCATAGTCAACTCATCATTTTGTACTCCCATTCTTTTAAGGATTTCAAAAACGAATTCTTTTTTTATAGGATCGGTACTTTGTACACTATTACCAAAACCCTCTATCTCACATGCGTAACCCCATATCTCTCCTACCGCATCATTCCATTTCTCAGTTCCGCCCTCCCAATTTTGTTTGTCATCTTCCCATTTTTCTTTCTCAGCTTCCAAATTATTCTTTTCTGTTTCTAGTTGTTTTTTTTCTGTTGGTGTTTTTATATTTCCCATTAGCTTTGCCTGTACATGCTTATCGTTTGCCGCTCTAAACTCTTCATCTGCCACCTGAAACTTTTTATATCCCTCTCGGTATTGTTGCGCTGACAGGTACTGAATATATGCCTCTTGATAATCTTTTCGCATGGCAACTATAAATCGCAATGTTCCTAGCCATTTATTGGTATCAAGGGATCCCATAACATCCTCCCATCCTTCATGAAGGTGCTCTTTTGAAGGGATGACTGCTGTTTGCAATTCATCATCGGCATTCATGATTTATTCCTTTTTATTTAAATTACTAAATGTCTACAATATTTCTATTTCCTAACGCGTTTTTCCCTTAGCTCTGCCTGCAGATTGCCCGTTTGTCGGCTGCTGCACCGGTTTTTCATTTGCCATATTAATTTGTGCTGTCTGAAGTATCTCCAAGACTCTTCGCAGAATCTGCTGATATTGTTTCTTAACTTCAGGCGCGATTCCTCTCATATCACATTCTTTCTCAAACTTATCGTTAATCTTGTTAATCTTGACTCTATTTAGCAACTTTCCCTTAAAGTCATTAAACGGATTATCGTTTTCCGTCGCTTCCAACAGTACCGAAAATACAAACTTGACGTGATTCCGATAACCGGCGCTAGAAAGACCATTTCCTCTACAAATCGCTTCGTGCAGTCGTTCCATTTCGTCTATCTGCGCTTTCTTGTCTTTTAACACCCGCTCCGCTATTCCCCGACCTCTATCCACTGCGAACCGGTATCCCGGATACTGCACTTTTGCCAAATTGCTTAATGCATTCCACGGACTTGGCACTTTGTTGTTCAGTTCCGTCGATAGATCACGGTCACTTTTAAGAGGGCTAGTTATTAATGAGTCCTTCCACTTCTTCATCGCAGCGGCTAAATCTTGTGGACTCTTCATTTCCTGCACGGTTAAATTCCGATTGGCATAGCTTATAAAAGCTTCTATACACCGCTTGAAACGCGGGTTAGTGCGATCATCTTTATAACCATCGACAGTCGTTATCGCTTCCTTGTACGCTTCATGCAAATCGTTCCAATAATCGTATTGGCGTTTCCGGGCATTTTTATATGCTTTACTGGATTCGATTCCTCTATCTTCTTCTCGCGGCTCTTCTTTTACTAGGTTATAGTGCGTCGGCTTTTCATGCAAAGGCTTCTTTCGACGTAATACCAATCCGCCAGGTAAAGCCGCACGTATCTCTTGCTGCCGACGTATTAAGATCGAATTCGGTCTTTTTAACACAACGTTCGCGTTAACCTGCAATGGTTCTTTTGTTGTCTCTAAAAAACGCTCTATGGCGCGTATTTCTTTCGCTTCGCGCTGGGTTGCCAATAAGGCTTTGGCTTGTTCCGGATCCGCAGCGCTCACAATCGTCAACGCGTCCGTTACCGCAAAGTAATCTTTCTTTAAGCGCTTTTCATGCGGCTGCTGGCTTAATTGCACTTCCTGTATCGCCAAGTTCACTAATGCCAACCGCTCGTGTTCAAATAACAGGTTGGCTTTCTCCATCGTCTTTTTGGTTAACGGCATGAGTTGCGTATGTACTTCTCTCTTTGCAACGACACAGTCTTCTTCATAAGATGTTAGTCCCAGTGCTTTCACTCGTTCATTTTGCAATTCACGCAGCTCGGTTCCCCAGTCTTTGTATCCACGCTTGGCATTTTCTTCTATTGCTTCCTGGATATGCCCTTCATCATTCATGTTGATGAAGTATTTGGGGCCTAATAGAAACCGACAATCGGTAATCGTTTGTTTTCTACTTTTTGCCTGATCGAATTCCTCGCCTTCCACTTGCTGCCGTTCTTGTGGGATGTCATAACCTGCTCGTCGAATGTCAGCCAGACGTTGAAATGTCTTTCGGTCTTTGTAGGCGTCTTCTAGTAATTGCAGTGAAAAGCCTACGCAGCCTCGCGCCAGCTTTTGGGTTCGCAATTGAAATTGCGTTATCAAATCGTCTCGGTTTTTACATAGCGCGCTTTCCAAGCGCACCATATAGTCAGTTCGCCCTGTCGATTCGAGTACTTGAATATTAAACTGCCCTTTTTCGTTAATATGAAGGTTCACTCCGACAAAGTGATCTTGCGATACGTTTACCATGCATCTGGTCCAGCCATCTGCTGGCAGCGCTGACAGATTCTTTTTTAATTGCTCTACATGCCGCCGTAAATCGTCGATACTATCGAATACCTCTGCGTTCAATCCCGGCTTTTCATCTGTTTTCGGATTCGCTCGATTCTTTGCTTCGACCATCGGGGCTAAGTACACCCGATCCCGCAATCTGATCGGATCGGCTTTGGCTTGGAGTAATTCCTCTACGTTCTTCTTATAACTTTCCAGCCAACTCCCTATCGACGCTTGTTTATATGGCTCTAAAAGCGACGGCAATAAATGGCGATTTAAAATTCCTTTGTACGCTTCTTGATAATTGACTGGTATGTGCTGATTTTTCTGCAAGCCAAACCCCAGCATCGCTTGCCATTTGAAAGGAGGATGTTCCTGTTCAACATCGTTTACCTTGGTCTTTATCTTGACTGTCGCATTTCTGAATACCGCGCCGGAGCCGCTGTTTCCATATTCAAAGCTTCCCGTCGATGGATCGAATTCGCCTGATGTGTTAAAGAACCCCGCTAGATTCCGGATAAAAAGATAACGTCCAGGTTCTATTTCCCCTAAATATTCTGATATGGCCCGGTCTGAATACTTTCCCTCTAAATCATCCACTTCTTCTTGCGACATCGGCTTGCCCATAACCGGTCCGACAACCTCGATTCCCGATTCATGGGACTTACTTATTTTCTTTACCCCAAGCACTCCTAACGTAGAGGGATCCGCTCCGTTATCTACATCAGACTGCTGTACTTCTTCACGTTTAAATTTTCCCGCAAATGGCGATTGACCTTTTGTCGCTAAGTTGAATAATTGCTCGCTCAGTTCTTTTTCTATTTCCTCTATCCGCTTGGTGATTCGTGCTTGGTCAGCCTCGGGTAGATCAGCGAATTTTGTATCTTCTGCTAACTGCGCATTGAACCAATGCATGACATCTTTTTGGATTTGCGTTAAATCGTCTCCTTCAAATTTGCATTCCACAGCGCTGACGATTGACTTACCGTTTTCATCATAAAACTCTTTGTTTTGAAAAAATTCGGTGTCTTTCTTTTCGTCATAATTTACCCTTGTGTTGACATGCCGCACCAGCTCTAGTCCACCTTGTCTTACTTGGTATTCTACTTCGTGCTCACCGATGTCGTCGTGATGCTCGTATTTAACTAATCGCTGACCGTCTCCAGGTAGATGTCGCGGGCGATTCGGATTTGGTTTCCTTTTTTTTATTCGAGCATCGGATTCAATCGCCGGCCGATAAGTTAAGGGCGCATTCTTATTACCCCGGCTTCCACGACCAGGGTTAGTGGAATTCGATGTTTGCCTCTCTCTACGACGTCGTAAAACTTCTCCCACTTCACGTTGCAGACTAGAGCCTTGGACTTGAACGCCACGCCTTCCGGCAATTACTTCTCGCTGTAGATTAGAAGCTTCATCTTCTGACTCCACTTTGATTTCAACATCTGTGGTTATCTCATTTTCCGTTTCCTCTACGTCAACACCGGAATCCTCATCAGACAAAGCTTCTGATTCCGGCTGACTTACGCCTTCCACTGCAGAGTCTTCAAATGCCTCTGAGTCTCTATCGTCGGATAACTCTATTACCATCCCACTGTGTCTCTTATTAGCATTAGTGATCGCGCTTCGTAAAGCATCAAAACAATTTTTAATTGGACTATCGTCGACATTTGTCTCTGCCGACTCTATTCTTGGAACACGATCAAGTTTCCATACTGCATTCTTAAAATTATTTTCGGTATCGACATATATACCTGTTACAACATCGAGCATCAGTTCAAAACTATTTCGAAGACTATTGGTAAACTCCAATTGCTTAGGAGAGAGGGTAGAAGATTTGCTAACCGTATTCACAAACTCGTCGATAGCGGCTAACGCCGCTTGCGAAAACTGTCTTAGCCTTTCCTCTGCTTCTTCCGGAAACTGTGAGCCGACGCTTCCCGGTATGTCATAAAGCTCCGATAGCAAACTATTCATATCAGATTCTCGGACAGCTTCCGTATTACGTCGACGACGAGATGTCCCTGCCAAATTGGCTGGGGCTTTATCAATAATTTCACCTACATCCGCTGTGTTTCTTATTACTCCTCCACGCTCTCCAGCATGTTTACTCCATTTGATCTCATCGACGTTTAACTTCGAGAGGGCGGGAAACAATCCAACATCAAGTCCCTTTAAAATAAATTTTTTTATTCCACTTACGGATTCATTCTTACGTACAACTTTCTTAAACAGCGAAAAAAGATTATCGCGGTCAAACTGGTCGAGAGATTTTCCTTCTTTTGCAAAATCTTCTAAGAATTTTTGCCCTTGATTGACAGCCGATCCAGCATGAGTGACGCCTCCCTTTGCATTGCGGGGAATTTCTTTCTGAACTAATCCAACTAAAGCCTTTATTGCAGCTACACCGCTTATTTTTTTAATTTCGATATATTTTTTAAGATCCTTATATGTTTCAATTACGACACCATCCTTAAGCCTTAGATCTGTCTTTCTCGTTACTCCTCCACTCTCGCCAACGTGTTTACTCCAGTGGATTTCATCAATGTCTAATTTCGAGAGGTTAGGAAATAATCCAACATGGAGCCCTTGTAAAAAAAATTCTCTTGCGCCAGATACCAGTTCATTGCCGGTTACAACCGCCTTAAATAGTGAAAAAAGATCGTCGCGATTGAACTTGTCAAGGGATTTACTTTCTTTCACAAATTTTATTAATTCCTTTTGCGCTTTATTAACAGAAGTTCCTGCTGCAGACACGTATCCCTTTGCACTATGAGGGATTTTTCTATGAACTATTTCACCTAAAGTACTTATAGCTTGTATCGCGGTCACTCCTTCTATTGTTCTTTTTGAGATATAGTCTTTAAGGCCTTCGATGGAATCATTGCTAAGCTTCAGACCCCTCCTTCCTTCTTCACTCATTCGTATTAGCTTGTTTTGTTCATCGCTTTGACTCCATCCGAGATCATCCACGTCTAGTATCGAAAGTTTTGGGAATAACGCGACATCAATTCCCATGGAAAAAAACGTTTTTAAGCCAGACAGGTAACTCCAGTTGAGTGCAACTTTCTTACAAAGATCAAAAAGATCAACGCGATTAAATTGGTCTAAGGATTTTTCTTCTTTGACCAATTCTATTAAGAATCCTTGTGCGTTTTCGACAGCCGTTTTGGCTTGCTTTGATAGAAGACGGTCTTGTTTTTGTGCTATTGCACCTAAAGCCGTTATTGCCGCCTCAGCGGCTATTGTTTTTTCTTGAATATTTTTTTTAAGCTTTTCTTGTTCCTTACTAAGTTTCTTATCTTCCACTTTACCTCTCTCAGGGTCAGCAGATTTACCGCCTCGCTGCCGCGAGCGACGTTCCGGGGGCTCTTCCGCTGTCTCTGGAGGTAAATTGTTGGAATCTTCTGCATCTGATCCTATGCTAAATTCAGCATCGCTTTCTTCGCTTGCCCGTACTCTTTCAGGCGCCACACCTGTCATTTCAATATCAGAATCGTCCAACGGCTCCCGCATCGTGCTTTGGTGACTCGTCTTTCTGTATGAGCGTCGTGGCGCTGCATTCTCTTCCCCCAGATCCGATTCCACTTCTTCTTGCTCTTTCCCCCTTTTTCTTTTTGGCGGACGAACCAATTTATCTGCCTTTTTTGTACTAGATGCAGGAATCGATCCATCGGCCTTTAGATAATAAGTATCAAAAAAAGATAGAACATCTGACGGATTTGCACCTCCTGCGAAGGATATCTTCTCAAACAAGCGAGTCAAATTATCTGAGTAGTCGCTTATAGTTTCGAGAGGTTGCCTAGAAAAATATTGAATAATTCTCCTAACGCCACCACCAATGTCTCGGTTGGAAAGATCACTCGTATTTAGTGCTGTTTTAAAAAATTGTTGATCCTGCGTGCGAGCTTTCCATAAATCCGTGATCCGCTTCTCAAGCATCTCGGCAGATAATCTATCAATATTGACTTCCTTATTGACTGCATTGAAAAAATACGAAAAGTTATTTATGTGGTCTTCTAAAGATTCATCTGGGTGATCTTTCAGATAATCACGTATATTTTGAATAGCCTTTTTTTCATTTTCTCCGTAATCACTTTCCATCATTGCTTTAAGGACCTTCAAATCATCTCTGCCACAAGCGAGCTCCATCTTGATTCGAATTAATCCAACAAGATTCGCACTTTCAGTTAAACCAGCTTGATTAAATAACTCATCCAAACTATCTGCGTACAAATGGGTATGAAGATTTTCGAAAGGATGTGTGTTGAAATATTCGATTATTTTTCTAATGCCCGCCAATTGTTGATCTCTAAATGCTGTTTTAGGACTTTTTATTAATTCATCTTCCATTCCTTCAAGTATTGTTTTGTCAAATTCACGTTGACTCCATATTTTCGTGACATTTTTTCCAACGGTTTCGACAAAATCCTGGTCAATACCAGCCTTCTTAAAAAGTTCCGCAATATTGCCTTTGTATTTTGCTAAAGATTCATTTCTATTAGTATTTAGATAGTCATATAACTGCTGAATTACCTGCAATTCGTTTTTTTTATCACCTTTTTTATCTTCTATTTGCAGCATCGCCCTCAATATTTTTAGACTATCGTTATCGGATTTCGACCGGATCTTATTTCTAATTTGGTGCCGCTGTTTCTTTCCAATATTAAGCTTCTCAAACAGAGCATCAAGGTTATCGACATGCTGATTGATTGATTCAAGAGGATGAAGCTTCAAGTATTCAATAATTTCGCCGATTCCCGCCTTTATCGCATGATTACTATCACCGTATTCCGTTAATATTTCTGAAAGAAGCACCTTATCCAGCTTACGATTCTGCGATATTTGCGTAAGCTCTTTTCCGATCGTGCCAACAAATTTCCGATCGATGTCAGCTCTCTCAAAAAGCGGCGTCATATTGTCTTCGTATTGTTCTAAAGACTCATTCGCATTAGCTTTTAAATAATCATGCAATTTCTGAATAGCATTCTGTTCATTTTCCTCAGGCTTTTCTTTCGACATCGCCTGTAATAGCGTAAGGTCTTCACGCTGATATGCGGATTCAATTTCAGCAAAAATATAGGTGCGCTCCTTTGATACGCCTGACGCACTGACGCTTGCTTGCCGAAGTAGAGTAGAAAGATCACCGACGTATTGCTGAATTGTTTCCAGAGGATTTTTATAGAAATAGTCCAAGACTTTTTTGACACCGGTTTTTTCTAACCTATTATTAGTGTTGTTAAGCGTGCTAAAAAGAAATTGCCTATCGTCGAAACGACGTTGACACAATTGCATAATTTCTTTTCCAATTGTTTCGGCAAGAGATTGATTAATGCCTATTGATTCAAAAAACTCTTGATTGTTTACATGGTCCCCTAAGGACGCACGAGGATTGCTCTCGAGATAATTTTGTAGTTGTGTTATCGCGCGCTTTTCATTTTCTCGATGTTCATTTTTCGCCATGGCATTAAGCACGCTGCAATCCTCCCTGTCACAGATGGAGTGCATAAAAACAAAGAACTCAAACATAGGGCGAATATTAATACCAGCCGCCTTATACAAAGTATCGAGTTCTCCTGTGTATGCATATTTGCTAAGAGTTTCAAGAGGATTTGTATTGAAATACTGAATCAATTTATTAATTGCGGATTTTGAATGTTTATCCTTTACTGTCTCCGATCCTTGCCTGAGATTTAACACGTAATCAGGTGTCGCTCTGGTTACTTGGTGAGATGAGCGAATCCCCGGTACGGTTGTCAATCCAGTTATAGAGTTTCTCGCTAATTCACTTATCAGCGTTTCTTGAGATATTGTAAGTGCGTCTTGAGCGTCACGTGTTGCTGGCGTCAACAGCCATTCATCACCATCCATTTTTTGCAACAATATAAATTCGTTACTTACCGAAGTTCCGGCAATAGTCGCTTCATCACCAATGTGAAACAATATTGATTTAGATTCACTAGCAATGCCTTCAACAATTTCTCTAATTGTTGTTTGTTTAGGTGATTCACCAAAAACGCCATCAACTTCTGCGGAACGCTCGGTATATTCAACGGGGTGATCGGTATATTCAATATCGTGGTAAGCAAGGATGTTTAAAAACTGCTCTTTTGCCATGAAAGTAGTAGCAGGCTTCTCTTTATTTATTCCTATTTCAATAAGAGATTGATAAAGTTCATCTATTGTTTTCTCCCATTCTGCTTTTCTTCTATTCGTTTCTTCTTGTGTTGTCTCCGATGGAATGTCCATTTGCCTTAGATAGCTTTTTTGAAAATCGTCTCGCATCGCGGCTAAGAGCGCTAAGTGCCCTAGCCAATGATTGACCACGCCGCGGCCGTCTTCACTGACTAAGTCTGTAAAACTACCATCATCTATTTCATGCGCCCCAGGAACTACTGCCGATTGGTCTTCAATTTCCTCAGCCATGATTGTTCCTTTTTAATCGTTGTTTTATCTATCATCGGTAGTTTCATCGGCCAAAATCGATTATTTGCAGTGCTTAATCCCCACCACTGCCAACTTAATAAATAGAATAACGATAGCTCAGAGTCGAGTGATGTGATCGCTCGATTAAAGGGGATAACAGGCTGTATACCGCGTGATGTTTAGTATGCGATCATTTAACGACATCTATCGATGACATGATAAAAAGAGGATGCTACGTAGGCTGTCGAAATATCCGACTTAATTAAGAATCCGGATTTGAGATCGGCATAATGAGTAGCCTAGCAACGAAGTCGAGAGTCTGCTAAATAAAGTACCTTTATTGAACTTTATCGCAGCATTTGCCATGCCGCCAGCTTCGTCGATCCTCAAGGCGAGCAAGTGCGCCATTACGATCTCTCAGCAAGAGCGATTAAGTTGTAGATTATTTCGAGCCCGCTTGCCGGCGAGACTTTTTGTTGGTTTTGGTTTTCTCAATAGTAGCGGTTGCAGCTGGTGCCAGCGCTTGGATTAGGGGTGGGACGCAAAATTCGGGCGACGGAAAAATTTATTGGATCGCATGTGCCTATTATTGCGAGGCAGCACTACTACTTTTTACATTTTATGTCACTAACGTCCGGTTAACATTCGAATAGATTCAATTAGTTGTAGTCGTTGTCTTGTTCTGATGCGTAGTTGTTGCCCTGAAACGCTTGCTGCAAGGGCATCCTCTCGAACAGGGTCACCGACAATATCTGTAGCAAAGTGTAGAGCGAGGCGTCCAAGTTGAGACGCTTCTTGACGATAGCGACGAGGACATAAACCGATACGGCGATCCAGATTTGCGACTTCACCGCATTCTCGGATGTGCCGTAGAATTTTTTGATACGCAGATGCTGCTTGATCCATTTGAAGAACAATTCCACCTGCCAACGCGCCTTGTAAAGCGCGCAGATGGTGGCTGCCGGCAAGGTGAAATTGTTGGTCAGGAACACCAGCGTCTTGCCGGTCTCGGGATCTTTGAATCGGATACGACGCAGATGTTCTGGATAGTCCTTGCGGCTGACAATGCCAGTGAGTGCAACAGTCTGATCGCAGATGATGCCCGTGCTGCGATCCACCTGCGCCGAATAAACGCGACGAAGTCGGGTGTTCGACTTGGTGCGCGTAACGAAGAAGGCTTGAGTCTGATGCATCACGTAAAGACGGGCGAAGTCCAGATAGCCCCGATCCATGATGTAGATCGCCCCGGGTTCCAGCACCAGGATATCGAGCACATTGACATCGCCCATCTTGCCGTCGGAGATATGGATAAAGCTGGGAATGTTGCCGCGCAGGTCGAGCAGCGTATGCATTTTCACCGCCAACTTGGTCGTGCGAAACAGCGCCCAGGGAAAAAGCGACAGACACAGGTCGATGGTCGTCGAATCCAGTGCGTAGGTCGTGTTCTCCAATTCGATGCCGAAGCTGTCGCCGATATAGAGTTTGCGTGCCTGAGCAATCAGACATTGAGCGAATTCGGCATGGATGCGCCAATCCCTCGACTCGTTGGCATCGGCCAGTGTCGAGCGCTTTATTTCGTGCCGGAAACCCATGTGGTAGAGCTTGGCGGCCTGCGCCGACAGACAGGCTTCGATATCGCGCAAACTCTCGCGGTAGGTCAGTTGCGCGAAGGCCATCACTCGGAATTGCTCGGTACAGGCAAGCGACTTCACGTAGCGGTCGCCACCATGTCGTTCGACGATGCGAGTGAATGTGGGCCAAGGCAGAAAATCCATCAATTGGGCGAACAGCGTCTTGCCGATGTTCATCGGGGGCTCCGGGTGCGTTACCCCCGGAAATTGGCCGGAACCACATTTTGCCGTTCAAATCGACACCACCCTTCATCGTTTGGAATCCCGCGTCAGTTATGGCTTTCAGCGATTCCACCTTTCGTTTAACCGGACAGTTCTGACATTTAGTATGTATGACGGTTTTGGTGACATCTTCACGCGAGCGGCTGAAAATCCGAAGTTAGCCGACTTATTTACGTTAAGTGATAGCGGCGCTAGTCCTCATGGCTCCTGGATTTCGCTGACTTTCTTATCGATGTTGGCTATTTTTTGCTTGCCGCGTCAATTTCAAATTGGCGTAGTCGAAAATGTCAACGAACAGCATATTGGTAAAGCAATTTGGTTATTCCCGCTGTACCTGTTTGCGATCAATATTTTTGTGCTTCCGATCGCTTTCGGTGGACTGATGCAATTCGCCGGAAGCAACGGCGACGTAGATGCCGATACGTTTGTGTTGACACTACCAATGATGAAGCACCAGGCGGCACTTGCCTTATTCGTATTCATCGGCGGTTTGTCCGCCGCTACCGGTATGGTCATCGTAGAAACGATCGCGCTATCCACCATGCTTTGCAACGATTTGGTGATGCCTGTATTGCTGCGGTGGGAGATGTTAAAGCTTGGAACAAGAAACGATCTATCGGGCCTTCTGCTCAGTATCCGACGAGCAGCGATTGTGCTTTTGATGATGCTCGGCTATGCCTATTATCGTGTTGCTGGAGAAGCTAACGCACTCGTATCTATTGGTTTGGTGTCTTTCGCTGCGGTAGCCCAATTTGCACCAGCGATGTTGGGTGGTATGTATTGGAAAGGAGGCACGCGGGCGGGTGCTTTGACCGGGCTTTCCGCTGGCTTCTTAATGTGGGTTTACACGTTGCTTTTACCGGCATTCGCCAAGTCAGGCTGGTTGCCGTTGTCTTTCATCACGCAAGGGGCTGCTGGCATCGAATTTTTGAAGCCTCAGGAACTATTCGGGCTTAAGGGACTTGATCCCATAACTCATTCGCTATTCTGGAGTTTTTTCGCTAATTTAGCTGGATATATTGGCATCTCATTACGCGGTGGACAAAGCGCTCGGGAGCATAGTCAGGCACTATTGTTTGTCGATGTCTTCAAAGCAGGAAATAAAGGTTCCAGTCTGTGGCGTGGTCACGCTTCCGTCAAAGAAATTCGTACGCTAATGCGTCGTTTCCTCGGCACGGGAAGAGCCGACAAAGCCTTGGCTAATTATGCTGAACGCAAAGGTCACAAGTCACCGGATGATCTGTTGCCGGATGGCGATTTCGTACATTTTGCCGAAATTCAATTGGCTGGCGCCATCGGCTCGGCGTCGGCTCAAACCATGGTTACCTCAGTCGTAGAAGAAGAGCCTCTAGGTATTGATGAAGTCCTGAATATTCTCAATGAGACTTCTCAAATCATCGCTTACAGCCGACAGCTAGAAGAAAAATCTAGAGAGCTAGAAGCAACAAGCACCGCACTACGTATCGCTAATGAACGGCTCGAGCAACTTGACCGACTCAAAGATGATTTTCTGAGTACGATTACCCACGAATTGCGAACGCCATTGACCTCGATACGTGCGCTATCGGAAATATTGGCTAAAGATGCAGATTTACACTTTTCGGAACGCGCCAAGTTTCTTGGCATCATCATCAAGGAAAGCGAGCGACTAACCCGTCTTATCAATCAAGTACTCGACTTTACTAAAATTGAGTCCGGCATGGCGGAATGGCATAACGCCGAGCTTGATCTGAAAGAAATTGTCGAAGACGCCGTTGCAGCTACTGATCAACTCCTGCGCAACAATCATGTAAATTTGACTCTACATCTACTCGCTAACGTACCGCCAGTTATTGCCGACCAAGATCGTCTTATGCAAGTGCTATTGAACTTGATATCGAATGCGGTGAAATGTTGCGATCAAGAAAATGGGCAAGTATCGATTACCTTATCGAAGGAGCAGCAAGCCTTGCGTATAGATGTAAAAGACAATGGCTGCGGCATAAAACCTGAGGACCAGGAACTCATCTTCGAGAAATTTCGTCAGATAAGTGATACGTCAAGCGGCAAGCCCCAAGGAACAGGGCTGGGATTACCCATTAGCCGGCACATAGTAAATCATTTCGGGGGGCGTCTATGGGTGGAAAGCATTGCCGGTGAAGGCGCTATGTTCTCGTTCACAATTCCGTACTAAAAATACTCTTCCCTTGTAAGGATGGCGTAAGCCAGAAGCGTCATAGTGGTCAATGTCGTAACCAATAACGAAATTGTTCCAGGGAATTTACATGCACCTTCAAAAATATTTAAACGATACAGGGAAAAATAATATGAAATCAGCGCTCAAAATTTGTTCCGCAATGACCGCATGTTTATTCGCTGGCATTAGTTTCACGGCATCGACAAGCGCAATGGCAGCAAGCGGTCGTGGAATTGAAATTAGTGTTCCTGCTTATGTATTTCCAGGTGATCCTTTTCTGACGGACATTGAAAACCCCATAAAAACACCCGTTCCGCCGTCAGTTGTAGTTGTCAACATTGCCAACGGTGATGGTGATGTTTCGATTCTCGATAAAGATGCCGATATTCTTCGCGCTCGGATCGCAGCCAACGGCGAACATGTAAAGGTAATTGGTTACGTATATACAGGTCATGGGACTAGACCAGATGCCGAAATTCAAGCCAGCATTGATCGTTATCTAACGGAAAGAAATGGAAAGATACATTACGACGGTATCTTTTTTGACGAAGGCGTGGCTGATTGCGGTCCAACGCCAGGTTCAATGGTATGGCGCGACAAATACCGCGCACTTCGTGAATACGTATGGTCAAAAATTCCGAATATTTCGGATTTGGTTGTAAACAATATTGGCACCGCCGTTTCTAGTTGTTACCTTGAGCGTGGCCATAGAACCGCGGATGTATTCATCACATTCGAGGATACCGCTGATCACTATCTTGTTAATGCGGCCAATGTCGGCTGGGCTTATGGCTGGGGCGGTGGCAATGTGATTGTAAATGGCCAATATTCACTGGGAACCCAATATGACTCCTCGAGTTTTTGGCACCTCGTTTACGGGGCGAACCAAGCCAATTGGGCATCGGTAATTAACACTCGATTCCGTAGTTTTTTCTGTTTGACAACCTTGCGAATGGCAGAACGGGG
>JAZKCF010000157.1:0-23383 GCA_040388195.1 Pseudomonadota bacterium | reverse complement strand
TTTTTTACCCACAACCCAAAGGGCAGTCCAGCCGAAGGGCCGCGTGCAGCGTTGCGAGTCGCTTGTTTAGAATAACTAAACCGCGCTCCCCGCGCCTTGCACGCGGCCCTTCGGCTGGGCTGCGCAGGCGAGAGAGAGTTCATAACAGGCTCTAGCGACCTATGGCAACCGGCAGTGCCGATGGATACATTACCTAAAGGCGAGTGGTGGCGAATTTTCGGTGACGAGGAATTGAACCGGTTGGAGCAACAGGCTCTCGCCGGTAATTTTTCACTGCAAGCTGCTGTTGCTCGGTTGGAACGATCTCGTGCATTAACGCAAACTTCTCGAGCCGGATTGTTTCCCAGTATTGATTTAGACGGCAAAAGCACGCGTACTCGCGCCTCTGCTAATCGCCCGAGTGCAAGCAATAACGGCAATGTTAATTCATCAGTGCAAAACGACTATGCGCTGGGATTTGTCGTTAACTATGAAGCAAACTTGTTTGGCCGAATCAGTCGTGATGTGGAAGCGAGTAGTGCCGATGAACAGCAGGCCGCCGCCGATTTAGAAAATGTACGTCTGCTGCTGACGAGCGATGTTGCCGCCAACTATTTCAGTCTGCGTGCGTTGGAAGGTGAAATTGCCATCATTGAAGAAAATATCACCGTTCAAACGCACGCTCTTGATGTAGTGCGTGCGCGGCATGACGATGGCATCGACTTGGCACAACAGGAGTTACTCGTCAGCGGTACACGTTCACAATGGCAACAACTATTGCGCCAGAGTGCGCAGCAACGTCATGCGTTGGCTACCTTGCTTGGCGTTACTATCAATAACTTTGTTTTGGCCACGAAACCGTTGCCGGAAAAGTTACCGCAAATTCCTTTGGCATTGCCTGCCGATCTACTGCAACGCCGACCTGACATCGCAAGTGCCGAGCGCGCAGTAGCTGCTGCCAACGCACGAATCGGCGTTGCTCGTGCCGCATGGTTTCCACATTTGAATCTCAGTGCGACGGAGGGCATGGAAAGCAGTCACCTCAATACATTATTCGGTACGCCCAGCCTTGCTTGGTCTCTCGGACTGGCGTTATCACAGACTCTCTTTGATGGTGGCCGTAATCAGGCTAAAGTAAATTACGCTAACTCTGTTCATCAACAAGCCACCGCCAGTTATCGCCAAACAGTGCTCAAAGCTTGGCAAGAAGTAGAGGATGGGCTCGCCGGTAGCCGCATTTTAGCTGCCGCTCGTAATGATGCGTTTATCGCAAATCGCGCCGCTGATCGAGTGGCGGATATTACTGAGCAGCGATACCAAGCAGGTCTTGTCGGTGCTATCGAACGTTATACCGCTCGTCAAAACGCTCTTATCGCTCAACGCGAAGTGCAACGGTTAGCTGGACAGCAATGGGTCAATGCGGTGTATTTGGTCAAGGCATTGGGAGGAGGGTGGGACCCACTCTGAGGTCGACCCATGGCTGAACGGATACTCGTCACCGCATACGAACCAACGAGGCTTTGGTTGGAATTCTGCTGGAAGTGTAATATTCAAGTGGTAAATTAGCGGGTTAAGACGGTTGTCTTAACCCGCTTTTCTTTTCAGTTTCGGCAATACGGAGAAATTGTGCCGATTGGTAATGCAGACATGTTCCATCGCCTCGATCAATTCTTTTATTTCTGCCCTTGAGTACCGAATTGATTTGCACCTATAACGTGCGGTTCTTGTCAGTAAGATTTACAATATCGCACAGGATCTCTGCCGATACTGTCGCAACTTCCCTCCGGTCTTCTTCAAGGCCGTTTAATCGATTTTCTAAATTACAATTAAAGGCCGCCACCCAATATGCCCCATGCACTATTAGTCGACGATGACGTAACTACGTTGTCTCTGATGGCAGAACTCGTCAAAGGCGAAGGATTTACGACGACAGTCGCGGCTAGCCTTAAAGAAGCACGTGAGCAAATGGCTAGGCAGCGTCCTGATGTCATATTGCTGGATTTACAGCTTCCGGACGGTGACGGAATCGAATTGTTTCAAGATCTCGAATCACCGACGACGACGGAGATAATTTTAATCACCGGACACGCAAGTCTTGAGTCGTCCATTCAAGCCTTACAACTTGGTGCAACAGATTATCTGGTTAAACCTATTAATCCAAAGCAATTAAAATCGATTCTGTCACGCGTGTTTCATCCGACCGATCTCAAGAAAGAGATTGTGTTGCTTCGCGATGAATTACGCGGGTTAGGTCGGTTTGGAAAGATGCTGGGCACATCGCCCGCAATGCAACATGTATATGATCAAATAGATCGCGTGGCGCCTACTTCTGCCACCGTTTTAATTAGAGGAGAAAGTGGTACCGGTAAAGAATTGGTTGCGGAGACGGTTCATAAACTGAGCCACCGACGTAAGCAAGTCTTCTTGCCGGTCAATTGCGGTGCTATTTCACCTCAGCTGATTGAAAGTGAATTGTTCGGGCACGCGAAAGGTAGCTTCACAGGCGCTGATCGCGAGCACAAAGGCTATTTCGAACGCGCAAATGGCGGCACGCTATTCCTAGATGAAATTACGGAAATGCCGATTGAATTACAAGTGAAGTTATTGCGTGTGCTGGAAACCGGGTGCTTTAGACAAGTTGGCTCCGACCGCGAAACGGAAACAGATGTGCGCATTGTGGCTGCTACTAACCGCATTCCCGAAGAAGCCGTAGCCGACGGAAAATTACGCGAAGATTTAATGTACCGACTTCAAGTCTTCCCATTGCGAGTCCCTTCGCTCAGAGAGCGTGGCGATGATGTGGATCTGCTCGCCGAACGTTTTCTCGAAGAAATGAATCAAGCAGAAAACACAACTAAAACGCTGACACCCAATGCACTAAAACAACTGAAAGCCCATCATTGGCCGGGGAACGTCAGAGAATTAAAAAACGTCATGCAGCGTTCATTCATCATGGCGAATGCGGCAATCGATCTCAACAGTCTTCCGCCAGAACTAGGAAAGCCCACACATCGTGCCGGGCCAGCCTTTGAAGTGCGGGTAGGGAGCACCGTGGCCGAAGTCGAGCGTCAATTAATACTGGCGACATTAGAGCAGTGTAAGTCAAAGGAAAAAGCTGCTGATATGTTAAATATCAGCCTAAAGACGCTTTACAATAGATTGCAGGAATACGAGGCGCAAGACCAAGAGAAAACAGAGCTTACGCCGTAATTGATGGTCTACCCGTCAAACATTGTTAATGCCGGCCACTTTTGATGTTGGCCAGCATAACGAGAATTGACGCTAGCCTTTCATCGTTTTATTTAGAGCGGATTTCATATGAAATCCGCTCTTATCCAAAGCGTCGTCACCATTGATGCAAGAAATGACGGAATTTTCGAAACCACATTTTTTAAAGTCCGAATCGTTGCTTCTTACAATTCCGGCAACGATAGCGCCGGTATTCCAGTTCCGTCCGACCCGACCTCTCCGTTATTTTCTTCGATTTGCGGTGAAGGTATTTCATAACAAATACTTTTCATTATGCCTACAAGCCCCTCCATTTTATTCTTCTCAAGCATGGCGCGAGTTCTACCAGAACCGTGTAAACATCACCCAGTAAGCGACCTGGAATCACTCTAATCGAGCAATCACATGGCTCTACTGTTAACTACCGCTATCCTATTTCTAAGTTGACTATGACCTTCATTGGGTAAGAAATCGAATCACTTGCGTTTGACTCGACCGCCAGTACTTTTGTCATGGGAGACGTGTGAAGCTTGACCTATTTGTAGTTTATCTTTCATCTTGTCTAAAAACTCTCCATCCGCGCAGAGTAATAATTCTCGTCGATTGCCACTCGCTGCCGCGTTCAAGATAGTTTTGAAATTCTGGTCCAGCAGATTTTCACTTAACCCGGTATGGTTTTTGATCTGCGACTTAATCGTTGAATAGCGCTCATTTAAATAATGCCTTCTCCATTCATCTGCATGACGCGGAGCAATTGGTTGCGTTCCTTTCGTTCGCTTCACATTGAATATTTCTTCCAATGCCGTATAAGGCCGCTGATTAGGCAATTTTTTCAAAAATGCTACTTTTCCTATTGGAGACAGAGAATCTAGGTGTTCTGCAACAATTTTTTTTTCCAGTCCTTCTCGTTGCGAGGATTTAAGAGTGGCAACAAGCGTGATAGCGGTCGGTGTCAAAACAGTTTCAGGCGTTTTACTATTTAAGTGCGCGACAAGTTGTGTCCGGAATGTATTGTCAAATGTACCCGTTTCATTAGCCGTTTGCTCATGCAAGCGCTCGACCTGCTGAATGGGCAACTGTTGTAAATAACTCTTGATGGCATCCCGCTGTACATAATTCTGGAATTGGCTGGCTACTTTAACAGCCAAACTTTCTAAAGGAGACGCCTTAATTCGTTGTAGCTCCTCAATGGTAAATTGATGGCCTCTAGCTTTCGACTCACTTTCCAATGCATTTGCCAGACCCAATACCCCCATTTTTGCCAGCATGCCTTTGTCCCCTAAATTCCGCTGGGAAAGCTGGCGACGTATTTGTTTCTGTTTCGGAATAGCCGCGGACTCCCATTGACCATTACCTGTCAAAGCCTCACAAAAACGCTGTCCCATCAAATCGTTTTTCGGAAAATATTTTTGAATCGCTCTTAGCTCTTCAAATATGTCATCGTTAATATAATTTTTGTCATTCATGAGAGCATCCATGAGTGACTTACGTTTATCGGATCCTCTATCGTTTAGCGCGTGCGTAATTTGAAACCGGAAAACGTCGTCAACAAAGTCTTCGGCAATCTCCGTCATTCCGTCGCTCGGATGCAGTGGCAATTCATGCGCCTCTGCAGGAGAAAGACCACTCGATAGAGTCTTCCCCACTTGAGTTAATGTGATATCCATTAACTGTTGCATAAATATCACGCCTCGTGCCGTTATATTAGGATCTACTCCCATATGAGGAGAATACTTAGTGGCAAAGCATCGAAATTCGGCCGTCCCATGCTTGTTAACATCAAGGTTAACGTTGTAGTCTCTTCCGTCTGGCTGCACCACATTTCGAAGCTCACCTAAATCCTCGGTGCCTGAAATATCCTCATAAAACTCGTTCAGGTTTCCTGATTTATTTGCGGTGCTATTTGGTTTGCTAAACGTATCACTAGCTACTCGGAAAAAAATCTCTTCTACGGAGGACATATTGACAAGGAGCTGCTTGAGAAAAAGCAATCTAAATTCGGTAAGGCTCTTTGGATCGTCCTCATCTAATTTTGCATCCCACCCCTCGGCTGCTGATTCATCATCTTTTAGGCAGTGCTCCGGCACCAGATGATCAATTCCTACATGAATATGTACGCCGGTCGTGTCATTTAAAAATGCTCCCCAGTCATTCAAAACGGACCAACTACGCTGGGCCTTTTCAAGGTCTTCACGAGAACGCAAAATGCTACCTACCTGTTCTATCGCTGAAGCCAAGCCTGGTGTTTTGACGGTACCATCTTCGACGTAGTCATAATCGGTATGTAATCGTTTGTTTAAGTCTTCTGAAATTTTTGCATCAATTTTTTGTAAAAGCCCCGGCAATCCCTTTTCAACTTCCACACCAAATTTAAGGTATGGCCTCTTCTTTTGAATTACTTCAAACATTTCCCCTAGATATGTAGAAATTTCCTTTTCTGGATCTATTATGGAACGAGAGGCGCCATACTGTTCCGACAACAATCTTTTACTAAGCGCCTTAGATGGTCCCAAACAATAGTCAAAAAGAGCTTGTTTAAAGTATGGATTTACCGAGCTAGAAAAGTTCTCGGATGCCTCATCAATAAAGCGCAAGAGTCTTTCTTTTACATGGATTTCATCCTTTAGAATTTCTTGCAATCTCTTTTCATCGATATCGTTTATATCAGGCACCATTTGAGCATAGAAAAGCAGGCCTTCGAGATCCGATGAATTTTTTCTGCCTTCTATGAGCACATCGATGTGTTTTTTTGCCCACGTAACATTCAAACCAATAAGCGCTAACAATGGCTCTTTTTTTTCCGTAGCAATGCCGATTAAACGCTCCGAGTCCAACTCCGACTCATTCGTTAACAATTCGTTGACACGCGTTGTATCGTTTTCCTTAATTGCTGAGGTAAGGGCTGACAGATGATCAAAAGCTTTTGGTTCGTTTTCCGGCTCGTCGTCCGACAGGTCATCAGGCATTTCAATACCTGAGTCTGAGAGCGCATCCCATATTAACTGCTGCTTAGCGCGCGGGCCCATCGCCTCCTTTAATAACGCCACGACTTCTACATGATTAGCAAGTTCTGCATTACTCAACGCGTCGCTTAAGTCTAGGCTTTTTGGTGCACCATCCAATAGCGCTTTAACCAAATCTTTACGACCTATGAACGCGGCGGATTTCAAAGCCCGAGAACGATCAAGCGAAGGGGGCGCTTGGTGTAATAGCTCTTTTACGATATCAACCCGACGTCCCAAAATGGCATTATTTAGTGCCGAACTACGATTGAGGGTTGATGGCGCGCCCTCTAAAAGTCGTTTTACGATATCGATATGACCTGCAAGGACGGAGCTATTTAATGCCTGGGTGCGGTCGAGGGTAGGCAGTGCGCCGTCCAGCAGGGCTTCGATGACATCGATGTGACCGCTTCGGGCGGCAATCTCAAGTGCTTGAGCACGATACAGGGTCGACGGTGCATAATCCCGCAGTTGTTTAACTATCTCAAGATTGTTTAGGCGCGCTGCGACGTTTACCGCGGGAGTCAAATCGAAGCTGTCGGATGGATCGTCCAATACCCGTTTTATAACATTCACATCTCCCAATGGAACAACAGCACTTAACGCCTCTGCGTAATCAAGAGTATCTAAACCGGCATTCAAGATCAGGTTCACAATATTTGCTTTACCTGCGAGGGCGGAAATCCGTAGCGCCTGCATAAGGTCAACAGTGTTTGATGCATCCTCTAATAACAATGTTGCAATATCGGCATGACCTGCCAAGGCGGCGGCATTCAATGCTTTAGTACAATCTACGTTTCCAGGTGCTTTAGTCAGCAACAGCTGGGTCATAGAGATATGCCCACCTCTAGCAGCAGCTTCTATCACAGGGGCATAATCAAATGCTTCTGGTACTCCTTCTAATAAGCTTTTAACTAGATCATTACGATTAGCCTGTGCCGCAACGATTAATGCGGGGGTATGATCAAAAGGCTTTGGCGCTTCTTTTAGTATTCTATCTACAAGATTCGCATTGCCGATATCGGCGAAAATCTCGAGTAAGAGAGCGTACTCAAGATCTTCCGGCTTTGCTTTATTTAGCAATCGATGGGCTATATCTATGTGACCAGCTCGACAGGAATAAATGATGCCTTGAGTATAGTCTAGGTAGTCTGGTGCTTCCCGCACCAGGTTATCGACAAGTTTTGCATCGCCTATATATGCAGCAGCCACAAATACTCGCGCAGGACCGAGGGTATCAAACGCTCCCTCAAGTAGTATCTTAACTGTGCCGGGCTGCTTCGCTTTGATGGCAGCAGCGATCGCCATGGCACGATCGAGGGTGGGTGACGCGTCCAGCAATTCTTTGATTTCACTCTCCTTGCCATCCACGGCAGCCGCTTCTAGTCTTTCTATAAGAGTCTTGCCAAAGTCGTTGCTATTCATTTTCACGCACCTGATCCAACGTTGGAATTTACTTACCAATAGGACTTACGTAAATCCGACCCAGCCGCGTTACGGCTCCTTGCCGTACTGGAAGGAGGGTCTAAAATGGAGATTACTACTGTCGGTATTGATTTAGCAAAGAACGTTTTTCAAGTGCATGGTGTGGATGTTCATGGGAAAACGGTATGTCGGAAAAAGCTAAATCGATCGACGCTGGTGAAGTGTTTTATCAAGCGGCCGTACGCGCGGGTTGCCTTGCCTTCAATATCGACCTCGTGAAGACCTTGTAAAGTGGATGACAATCGCGGGCAGTACCGAAGGTCAGCGACGATTACGCGCCAAGCGAGGAATAGCCGTGCTGTCACGGAAGAAACGAAACGCCAACTTTATAGCATCGGGACCGGTCGGATCGGAGTAGGCTTGTTTTGGCGCACCGCCGCTCCAAGCATGGCCCAGCCCGGCGATATTGACTAGACGAACATAAGGCCGTCGCCCGCGTTTCCAATCGACGATCGTATAGGATCGTCGCGCCCCCCGCTGAATGTTTCTGACGTCACCAGGTGTTGGTGGATTGCCTGGATAGAGGTCGAGCCACAAAGCAGTCGAAGCCACCCCATTATCGAAAGCGACGACGTGATCGGCATTGCCGTGTAGCACAATCAGCGGCGGCAACGGTCGTCCGGCCAACTCTAATCGCAGTTTTTCGGTGTCGGGGTCGCGATGACCTCGCATTGTTTGCGCCGCTTGGAGCACATTGCGTGCGCTATGGGGCGCCGCCCCTGAATGTGTACCGACTGCTGCAAAGCGTTCTGGAAAACGCAAGGCCAGCATCAACGCCATCGTGCCACCAGCCGAAATTCCCAATGCATATATTTGATCAAGTCGAACGAGTTGGCGGCTGCACACATAATCAATAATTGTCATCAGTAACATCGTTTCGGTACTTGCGCGTGCCTCGGCTCGAAACCAATTCCAACAGCGATGAGGATTCGCATGTGATGATTGTTCCGGTAGAAGTACTACGCAACGTTCGGCTCGCGCAATTGCGGCTACGCGTGTGCACGCTGCAAAGCTGGCGGCATCTTGTCCACAACCGTGAAGCATTACCAGTAGTGGGGCAGGGTTTGAAATACTTACGCCGGATGGAATGTATAGACGAAATTTGCGCATCATCAGCGGGCCCAGTCCCCAGCGTCCTTCTTCCCACCGACCACCGCTAGAGTTCCGCTTAATTGTTGCCGGAGATGCGACGCCGGTGATCACTCGTTTTGCCGACCGATGTGCTTCAGATGTTTGTGCAACCACCACTTCGCCGATTGCTTTACCTACTACCTTTTGTACTTGTTTCGAGCGTTTCGTTGCCGCCTTAGAAAACGCTTTCCAAGCGTTTAACCAGCTTGACTGCTGGCGGCGGATCGAACGTCCTGCTTTACGCATAAAAATGACATTGCATTAGAATGATTTCACTATTTTTTATGCCTGATTTAATGGGGGGCGGTCACTGAATTACTGCCAGATGTTTCAGTTAATCGTGAATTATTCCAGTACCAGCCCTCAAAGGCGTCCCCTGACATTGGTTCGCCAAGGTAGAACCCTTGCGCCTGTGTGCAGCCATGCGAACGAATATATTCCAGCGCGCCTTCAGTTTCCACACCTTCGGCAACCACTTCCAAGCCCAGTGCACGGCTAAGCGCGATCATTGAATTCGTCACCACGCGGCTGATCATGTCGTTGTCCAACGGTGTCACAAAGGATTTATCGATCTTAACCTTGTTGAGCGGCAGGCGAGCAAGATAAGCAAGGCTGGAATGTCCGGTGCCAAAATCGTCCAGGAGGATTTTCACGCCAAACGCTTTTAACCGCGACAATATAACCACGGTATGTTCAAAGTCATCCATCACCGCCGTTTCCGTCACTTCCAATTGCAACGCATTCGTGTCGATACCGTGTTCGCGTATCGTGTTTTCAAATCGGCTTGGAAAGTCCTTATCACGGAATTCGACCACTGATACGTTCACCGCCATGGGGATCAATGGCAGGCCATGGTTTAGCCATGTTTTATGCTGCCGAGCTGCTTCCGCAAGCAGCCAGCGCCCAATCGGATTAATCATGCCGGTGGCCTCGGCAACCGGTACAAATCGATCAGGACCAACCTCTGTATCACGACAACGTAGCAGCGCTTCCGCGCTGACGATTTTGCCGGTCTCTACATCAAGCACCGGCTGATAACAGAGATGGAAAGATTCGTTGCGCAGTGCTTTCCTGAGCTGCTGCTCAATGAGGCGTTGCAGTCTCGTGAAGGCCGAATGCTCTGGGGAATAAAATTGGAAGGTGCTGCGGCCGGCTTGCTTGGCTTGGTACATCGCCATATCGGCATGGCTAATTAGCGTATCAATATCCTGACCATCGCCGGGGAACATACTGATGCCGATTGATGTCGATAAGGATAGCGCTAGATCGCCGATATAGTAGGGCTCGTTAATCCGGGCGACGATATGGCTAGCAACGTCCGCGATGGTGGACGCGTTTACGATGTTTTGTAGCAGAATGATAAATTCATCTCCGCCTAAGCGGATAACAATGTCTTCGGCACGTAAGCTGTCGGTCAGCCGCTTGGCTACTATCTTCAATACGATATCGCCTATATCGTGCCCATGAGTATCGTTAATTGGTTTGAACCGATCAAGATCCAAGAACAATACAGCGGCGCGTTGATTGGTACGTCGATTGTGGGGCAGCATATGGCTGGCATACTCAAACAACATCGTGCGATTGGGTAACGCAGTCAGCGGGTCATGCAAGGATGCATGACGTATTTTTTCTTCCGCCCGCTTGCGGTCAGTGATGTCGGTGAATACGACCACCACACGCAAGCTCCCCTCGTTCCCCAGTCGCGCGACAGAGACCGCCAGCCAACGGTCAATCTGGCCGATGTGAGCCTCAAATTGCACCGGCTTGCCGGTACGCAGAACATGTTCGTAATTGGCCAACCAAATGGGGGCAATGTTCAGCGCAAGCCCGCTCATAGTATGTCCCCGAGTGTTGCCCAGCCCCATATGCCGGTCAAAGGCAGGGTTGGTTTCTATGAAGCGATAATCCACAATATGTCCATCCTCGTCCACCACCCCTTCCTTAATGGCGAACGCCTCGCTCATCGAATCGAACAACGTTCGTAAACGTTCCTCGGATGCGCGCAGAGCTTCTTCCATCTGCTTGCGCTCCGTGATGTCATAAAACAGAATCGCAATTCGCCGCAGTGCGGGGTCCTGGATACGGAAGGCGTAAACAGCCCACCATTTGCCCAAAGGAGTTGAGTAATTTTCGAAACGAGCCGGCTCTCCCGTTAGCGCAACGCTGCCGTAGAGGTCGAACCAATGCTGGTCTTGATCCGGCGCGATGTCGCGCATCCACCGGCCCGCGCCATTCTCGATCCCTGTTTGACGTTCGAAGGCTGGACTTACTTCCAGGAAGCGGTAGTCCACTGGCTTCTGATTCGCGTCGAATGCCACTTCGGCGGTGCAGAATCCATGTTCGAATGCATTGAACAGAGCAAGGTACCGCTCTTCCGCTTCGCGCAGCTTCATCTCGGCATTTGCTCGTTCGACGGCTGCCCAAGTGCGCTCAGCTACCTCTTCAATTAGGGTCACCTCGTCCACAGTCCATTCGCGTGGCTTTGGTTGGCTAACTGCGAGAATGCTGACAAATCGTCCACCCTTAATTAGAGGAACGCCGACGAACGCTCGAACCGCGGCTGCCTCGAATGCCGCGCGTTCGGGCCTACACAGTGCGGGATCGGTCAATATGTCATTCATGATGACTGTTCGACCTGCACGGTACTCTTCCACGAGCAACAAACCGAAGTCGCTAATTTTGTACTGCCCAATCTGGTTGGGCACACCGTCGGCATAGGAACGCAGGATAGTTACGTGATCCTCATTCGACTCGATATCCCCGTAGAATGCTCGGGCAACACCGAGGTGTTGCCCGAGCACGTGAGCGGCCTCGGCCTGGATGTCGATAGGATTGTCTAATGGGCGCAGCGCGTCCGCCAAGCGCACTCGAAAGGCGTCTCGGGTAGCGGCAGCGCGCAGCGCTTCTTCGGCATGTTGCCGTTCGCTGATATGCCAATGAATGTCGCGCGCCGGGACAATTCCAGACGCCGGCCGAGAGACGTCATGCCGCCTTCCCTGCACGTCAAATGCCGTTGAAACGATTTTTTTTGCGGATGCCAAGTCACAAAGCCGGTCAGCTAGTTCAAGTTCGAATGACAGACGCTGCTCAATGTCGACTTGTTTAGTGGTTGCGACAATGGTGTTTAATACGCCTACCACATGACCTTTATCATCACGAACGGATACCAGTGAATAGGCAAGCCGTGGTTCATTCTGTTCTTGGCTCAATACTCGAAAATCGTCGTCGCTATGGAAGCCGGATTCACCGGCCCAAGTCCGCTCCACTGCTTGTCTGAAATTTTGTTTTACCTCGGGCCACACGTCCCAGAGAGGGCGCGTTAAAGCCCAGGGATGTTTCTCTCCAAGCAATTCAATGTAAGCGTCGTTATAAAACAAGTGAAGCGATGGCCCCCATGATAAACAGGTAGGTTGGCTGGAATCGAGCACTAACTGCAATACTGACTTGAGAAGGCTTGGCCAAGAATGTGGTGCTCCGAAAGGAAAGGTTGACCACGCATGGGATCGCAGAAGCGCACGCACTTCTCCTGGGCCGACTAGAAAATCGTATGACGTTGACTTGGAGGATGT
Source organism: Pseudomonadota bacterium (assembly GCA_040388195.1). Classification (GTDB taxonomy): domain Bacteria; phylum Pseudomonadota; class Gammaproteobacteria; order Burkholderiales; family DATLHW01; genus DATLHW01. Next base: position 10,989 of record JAZKCF010000157.1, on the reverse strand, counting down.
TTGAATAGTCGGCATCTCAGAATAAGTGGTGTAAAAATTCAAACTTCGACTTTGACTCTTTTATTGCACAAAGATTCCTATTCATTTTCGCAAACTTGTTTAGGACTTACGCAAAACCGTCCCAGCAAGGCGCGACGACGCAGGCAGTACAAATTAGTACGACAAGGAGGAGCAACGCCGCTGGGGCGATTTTGCGTAAGTCCTGTTGTTGATTAATTTTCAAAGTTGAAAGCATCTCGTATCCTGTACGAACATATTCGAGGAAATATCCAAACTAATTCTCATTGCGGTAGTATTTCATTTTTGGGACGGCCGGGCCGCGTCCAACTGCTTTTTGTAGCTTCTTAATGAGGGTTGCAAATGAAAGACAGGACGATTCGGCAGCGCATTCTCGCCAGCTTTGTTGTAATTCTGACACTTATGGTCATCATGGGTGGGATGGTTTTCATGCATTTGGAAAGCATCAAGAAAGAGGCGAAGGATGTTCAGCATGATTCCATGCTCCAGGTGTTTTTAAGCGCCCATCTATTGGCTAGCGTGCTCGACGGTTATGCGCTCGTACAAAGCCACGCCCTAACGCGAAATTCGCCCGATAAGCAAAAACTCGAACTGCATATCCGCGCTAACGCCTCCCAACAGGATAATTTTATCCAGCAATACCAGGCAACCATTGTTACGGCTGGTGGGCGAGCGGCATTTGAAAAGGTAAAAGCCGGACTTGAGCCTTTTCGGCGGGCGCAGGATCGTGTTTTGAAGGTCAGTCTGAGCGGGGATGGTGCGGCAATCGATGCGGCTCTCGCTAATGAACTGAATCCTGAATTCCAAAGGACTCGATCCGCATTAGATGCGCTTGCGGTAGCGAGCCAACAGCAAAACGATCATTCAATGCAAGAGATAACGGGGGCAGTTGGAGAGGCGAAAACGGAAATCCTTATTGGTTTGGCGGTCGCTATTCTCGTTGCATGTGCTTGCGGATACCTTCTGCTTCGGGCGATTACGCGTCCGTTGGAACAATTGGTCGGCGCGTTGAACGTGGTGCGCCAAGGCGACTTCACCCAACGGCTGATGCTGGATCGACGCGATGAATTCGGCCTGGTTGCGGAGGGATTCAACCGGATGCTGGATGAGTTGGCGGCGCTCGTCGGACAAGTGCAAAAATCCGGTATACAAGTTACAACATCAGTTGCCGAAGTCGCCGCTACTGCAAAACAGCAACAGGCTACCGCCAACGAGATTGCCGCCACGACGGCCGAAATTGGTGCTACCTCGAAAGAAATATCCGCGACCTCCAAAGAATTGGTGAAAACCATGGGCGAAGTCTCCGCTGTTGCCGAACAATCGGCGGGTTTAGCGAGCAACGGGCAGGCCGGCCTGTCACAAATGGAAGAAACGATGCGCCATGTGATGGAAGCGGGTGGTTCCATCAGCGCTAAGCTGACCGTGCTTAACGAGAAGGCGAGCAATATCAACCAAGTCATCACTACCATTACCAAGGTAGCCGATCAGACTAATCTGCTGTCGCTCAACGCCGCCATTGAAGCCGAAAAAGCAGGTGAACATGGACGTGGTTTTTCTGTAGTGGCAACAGAGATCCGGCGCTTAGCCGACCAGACCGGGGTAGCCACTTACGATATTGAGCAAACCGTTAAGGAAATACAGTCAGCCGTTTCCGCTAGCGTGATGGGCATGGATAAATTTTCCGAGGAAGTTCGCCGGGGGATGCAGGAAATCCAGCGGATCGGTGACCAGCTATCGCAAATTATTCATCAAGTACAAACGCTGGCACCTCGATTCGAAATGGTTAACGAGGGGATGCGAGCGCAAGTAACCGGTGCGGAACAAATCACCGAGGCGCTAGTGGAACTGAACGAGGCCGCGCAGCAAACCGTCGAATCTCTTCGACAGTCGACGATGGCGATGGACGAGCTGAACCAAGTTGCCCACAGCTTGCGCGGCGGGGTTTCGCGGTTCAAGTTAAATAACTAGCGAGATCGGCAGCTAATGCTGTTCTTGCTGTTTCAATTGGGCCGAGACCGCTACGCGCTAGATGCGACGCAAGTTGCGGCTGTGTTGCCGTTGCTCGACATTAAAACCATCCCGCAAGCACCAACAGGAGTCGTTGGCGCAATCAATTATCATGGCGCGCCGGTCCCGGCGATCGACCTGAGCGAATTAACGCTGGGACGGTCGGCATCGCGGCGACTCTCCACGCGCATCATGTTGGTGCAGTACGCTGACGCGGAAGGTGTGCAACACCTATTAGGATTGATTGCTGAAAAGGCGACGGAAACCTTGCGGCGCGAGGCAAGCGAATTCAGGTCCTCAGGCGTGACGAATGCGGAGGTGCCATACCTTGGTCCGGTACTGGCAGATGCGCGAGGTTTAATTCAATGGATCGCGGTGGAAAAATTGCTATCCACATCGGTTCGCGATGTGTTGTTTAAACCTGAAAACCGCGAGTGGCAGAACGGTAATCAAATGAAATAATTATCCATAATGATCCTCGCCAAACTCGAAAGCCTGCTGAAGAAAACGATGGGGTTGAATGCCGACTCTATCGGCGCATCGGCAATCGAACGCGCCGCGCAGGAGCGATGCGCAGCCTGCGGTTTGGATAATGTGCAAGCGTACTGGGAGCAAGTGCGTTCATCGGAAACCGAGTTGCAGGCGTTAGTGGAGGCAATTGTCGTCGCGGAAACCTGGTTTTTTCGCGATCGAGAAGCATTTGCCGCATTACTCCGCATTATCGAAGATGAGTGGTTTCCAACGCATCGGAACGGTGTCCTGCGGTTGTTGAGTGTGCCGTGTTCAACCGGGGAAGAACCATACTCATTGGCCATGACATTGTTAGATGCCGGTATTGCTGCCCGTCAATTTTGCATTGATGCAGTCGACATCAGCGAACGCGCGCTGGCGACCGCGCGAGGCGGCTTATATGGTCAGAACTCGTTTCGAGGGAGCGACTTATCCTTCCGCAATCGTTACTTCACCACGACAGCACAGGGCCACCGTCTTGCGGATGTTGTGCGCGAGACGGTACGTTTTCGGCAGGCAAATATTTTTGCACCAGACTTTCTCGCCGGTGCTGGATCGTACGACGTTATTTTCTGTCGCAATCTGCTGATCTATTTCGACCGCCCTACGCAGGATCGCGCGATTGAAATACTGGAACACCGTTTGGCTGATAAGGGGATGTTGTTCGTCGGCCCTGCCGAAACCAGTTTATTGCAGCGCCCTCGGTTTGTATCAATGAAAATACCGCGAGCGTTTGCCTTTCGCAAAGCCGATGCGTTGGTGCAAGAGACGAAGCCGAGCGCTGCGCTTGCCGTGAAGCCACTGATAAAGTCTCCTTTGGTTCGCGTGGTCAAGCCGGCGCCGGCTTTACGCGCGATTACTGCGCCAATCGACGTTTCCAAGAAGGCACCGGAATCCCGTCTCGACCAAGCAAGCCGCCTCGCTGATCTGGGCCGACTAGACGAAGCCGCTGCGTTATGCGAACAACATTTGCGCGCGCATGGGCCATCCGTATCAGTTTTTTATTTACTTGGTCTGGTATACGACGCGAGTGGCAATTACATTCAAGCCAATACCTATTATCGAAAAGTGCTCTATCTTGAACCCGATCATTCGGAGACCCTCATTCATCTGGCCTGCTTGCTAGAAAAGCAGGGAGACAATACCGGCGCCCGGTTGTTGCACGAGCGTCTGAAACGCGCGAAACCCAAAAGCCAGAAATGATTGGTGTCCATGACCCCCTCCGTTAACGACTGTTGGAACAAAATCGGCGTACGTGGAGACCAGTCATGTCCAGAACTGGTGGAATATATTCACTGCCGTAATTGCCCGGTGCATGCAGCGGCGGCGGCAACTATTCTTGACGCCATGCCACCCGCCGAATATCTGGACGAATCCACGCGTCATTACGCCGGAGAAAAAATAGCGGAGGCGTCCAATACAAGTTCAATTTTGATTTTCCGCATCGGCGCGGAGTGGCTGGCGTTACCGATGGCCGTCGTCGACGAAATTGCCGATTGGCGAGCAATTCACTCGATACCACATCACAAGGGTGGCATTGTTTCGGGACTAGTCAACGTGCGCGGTGAGTTATTAGTGTGCGTTTCTCTCGCAGGTATTTTGCATTTGGAAAAATCTGCGGATCTGCCTCAGGATCGGCGTCATGTCGTGTATCGGCGTTTATTGGTGATTCGAGGCGAGGGCGGCCGCTTAGCCTTTCCTGTCGATGAAGTGCACGGTGTTCATCGTTTTAATCCGCAGGATCTGCAATCAGTGCCTGCCACTGTAGCCAAGGCAACGGCGACGTATGCACGCGGGATGTTACCGTGGCGTGAGAAAGCAGTCGGTTGCCTCGATGATCGGTTGCTGCTTTACGCCCTCAATCGGCGCTTGGAATGACCTCCGATAATTTCAGCCAATTCTCGATGTTTGAGTTGTTTCGCCTCGAAGCGGACAACCAGGTGCAAGTGTTGACTAGTGGGTTGCTGGCGCTGGAGCGTGACCCTGTTGACGCTGCACAATTGGAGCAGTGCATGCGTGCCGTTCATTCCCTTAAAGGTGCGGCGCGTATTGTCGGCATCACCGCTGGGGTTAACGTTGCCCATGTGATGGAGGATTGTTTCGTCGCCGCGCAACATGGCCGCATTGTGTTGGTCCAGCGACAGATCGATTTACTGTTGCTCGGTGTGGATTGGCTTACCCGCATTGCTCATACGCCGGAAGCGGAACTGGACAAGTGGTCTGGCGACAATTCGGTGGAGTTCGATGTATATCTGTCGGCGCTACAGCAGGTGAGCGCGGAAAAAGAGGATAGAGAAGTTGCCATTGCAATAGCGCCCTCTAGCGATGCCATCACTGCATCACAAACGTCTATTGAACCGGAGCAAGCATTGCCGGCAAGCGACAGGATGTTGCGAGTAACAGCGGAAAATTTAAATCGGTTGCTAGGCCTCGCTGGCGAGTCATTAGTATCATCGCGTTGGTTAAAGCCGTTCGCCGATTCCTTGCTTCGTTTGAAGCGGATGCAGTGCACATTGGGGAAAACGGTAGAACAGCTCGGCAATGCCTTGCAAGGGCAATCATTGAATGAACAAGCGACATTGGCATTGACCGAAGCGCACCAGCGTACTCATGAATGCCAGCAATTCTTGCTGCAACGACTCGTTGAATTGGAACTGTTTTCGCAGCGTTCGAATGATCTATCGCAGAGACTTTACGACCAAGCATTGTTGAGTCGCATGCGGCCGTTTGCCGACGGCGTTGCTAGTTTTCCGCGGATGGTGCGTGATCTTGGCCGCTCGCTCGGAAAAACAGTGAAGCTTGAGATCAGCGGGCACGCTACACAGGTTGATCGAGACATTTTAGAAAAACTAGATGCACCGCTAACGCATTTACTGCGTAATGCAATTGATCACGGCATCGAAACGCCGGACGAACGCCTTATCGCAGGCAAGCCAGCCGAAGGTACTATTCATCTCGAAGCGCGGCATAGTGCGGGTATGTTGCAGATTACTATTTCCGACGACGGCAAAGGCGTTGCATTAGATTTATTGCGAGATCGGATTGTCGAGCGGCAATTGATTAATGCCGCCACGAGAGATCGTCTAACCGAAGCGGAGTTACTAAAATTTCTTTTTCTGCCTAGCTTCACAATGAAGGACCACGTTAGCGAGATATCAGGGCGCGGTGTTGGTCTTGACGTCGTTCAGCACATGGTTAAAGAGGTGCGTGGCACCGTCAATGTTTTCACTTCGTTGGGACAGGGGACGCGTTTTCAATTACAACTGCCGCTGGCGTTGTCAGTGGTTCGCGCGCTGCTAGTGGAAATCGGCGGAGAACCTTATGCATTTCCGCTAGCCTATGTTGGCCGCACCCTTAAGTTGGCGAAGAGCCGGGTCGAACAACTCGAAGGCCGTCAGCATTTCAGTCTGGACGGGCAGCGGATTGGTCTCGTGACTGCTCATCAAATTTTGCAGACTGCTGAACCGAATCCGACTGAGGAATTAGCTGTGGTGGTCGTCGGCGATCCAGCACATCCTTACGGGTTGATCGTCGATCGTCTATTGGATGAACGCGAATTGGTCGTGCAGCCACTAGACCCGCGATTAGGCAAGATCAAGGATATTTCTGCCGGGGCCTTGATGGAAGATGGTACGCCAGTGTTAATTATTGATGTCGACGATCTGGTTCGCTCGGTCGATAAAGTGGTCGCTGCTGGTTCGCTGATTCTGGCTCGTAACGAAAAACCCGATGCGCACGTAAAGACACGCAAACGCGTGCTGGTAGTAGACGATTCTCTGACAGTGCGCGAACTTGAGAGAAAACTACTCGATAATCACGGTTACGAAGTCGACATTGCCGTCGACGGAATGGACGGCTGGAACGCACTACGCGTTGGTAACTTCGATCTCATTGTTACAGACGTTGATATGCCACGCCTAGACGGCATCGAACTCGTCCGCATGATTCGACGAGATCCGTTATTTAAAACATTGCCGGTACTCATCGTATCTTATAAAGACCGCGACGAAGATCGGCATCGAGGGCTTGATGCCGGCGCGGATTACTATTTAGCGAAAAGCAGTTTTCACGATGAACGGCTGCTTGACGCCGTAATCGACTTGATTGGGGAACCATGAAAATCGGTATCGTCAATGATCTTCCGTTGGCTGTCGAAGCATTGCGACGTGCGCTGTCGCTACAACCATGGCATCAAATCATTTGGGTCGCTCACAATGGTGCAGAAGCAGTGAGCAGATGCGCTACCGAGACACCCGACTTAATACTGATGGATCTGGTGATGCCAGGCGTTGATGGCGTAGAAGCCACGCGGCATATCATGACTACGACACCTTGCGCAATTCTCATTGTCACGGTCAACGTTGGCACCAATGCGGCCCTGGTGTTCGAGGCAATGGGTTGTGGCGCGCTCGACGCAATTGATACCCCACAATTCGCCGCCGGCAATCCGCAAAAAATTGCTGAACCGTTTCTGGCAAAGATCGACGCCATCGATCGTCTCCTGCGCGATCGTGACATCGAGGAACGAGAATCTACCGATACCTACACATTGCCGCCTGCGAGCGGACTGGTTGCGATCGGCGCATCGGCTGGTGGCCCCACTGCGGTGATGACGGTGTTACGCGATTTACCGGGTGACTTTCCGGCTGCGGTCGTCATCATTCAACATGTTGATCAACAATTCGCCAGGGGAATGGCTGAGTGGCTGGGACGCCATTCGTCATTACCGGTACGATTAGCGAAAGAAGGAATTCGGCCAACGCCTGGCACCGTGTGGTTGGCCGGTACCGATGATCATCTGGTTTTCAAAAGCACAAATCGACTCGGATACACGCCGGAACCACGCGATTACGTTTACCGACCATCGGTGGATGTTTTTTTTCAAAGCGTGATTCGCTATTGGCAAGGCGATGTCGTTGGCGTTTTGCTAACTGGCATGGGGCGCGATGGTGCCCTCGGTCTCAAAGCATTACGAGACAAAGGCTATTACACAATTGCGCAGGATCGAGCTACCAGCGCTGTATATGGCATGCCAAAAGCGGCAGCTGATCTTGGCGCTGCAAAGGATATCTTGCCGATCGATGGTGTCGCAGCAAAACTAATGAACACATTTTCCAGAAAAACGTGATGGATATGACTTACGTAAAACCGTCCCAGCCGCGTTACGTCACCTTGCCGTACAGCTTGTACTGCCTGCGTCGTTGCGCTTTGCTGGGGCAGTTTTATGTAAGCCCTAATGGAGAGATCTATGCCTGAATCAAAGCAGTTTACATTGGCAAATTTTGAAGCCCCTCATGAGTACGTCGCTATGGTGCTCTTAGTTGATGACCAAATCATTATTGCTGAGGCAATTCGCCGAATTCTGGTCGATCAACCGAACATTGATTTTCATTATTGCGCTGATGCGCACGAAGCCGTCGCCTTCGCCGAGCGAATCAAACCGACCGTCATTCTTCAAGATTTAGTCCTTCCTGGCGTGGATGGTCTTGCTCTTTTGCGGCAATATCGAGTGAATCCATTGACGCGCGATATTCCAGTGATTGTCCTCTCGACAAAAGAGGAACCAAAGGTAAAGAGTGAAGCGTTCAAGGCGGGAGCTAACGATTATCTGGTCAAACTTCCCGATCCAATTGAGCTGGTCGCTCGCATTCGGCACCATTCAAGAGCTTATTTGAATCAGATCCAACGCGACGAAGCATACCGCGTCTTACGCGAAAGCCAACAGCAACTCTTAGAAATGAACCTTGAGTTGCAACGCCTAAGCAGTGTCGATGGACTTACCGGGCTCGCCAACCGGCGATATTTCGAAGAATGTCTGGCATCGGAATGGAGTCGTGCTATGCGCGGGCAATATGCTCTCTCGGTATTAATGATCGATGTTGATGATTTTAAGAGTTACAACGATACCTATGGCCATCTGGCAGGCGACGAAGTTTTAAAAAATGCTGGATTGGCAATCAAGCGAAGCTTCGAGCGCACCGCCGATTTGCCGGCACGTTTTGGTGGTGAGGAATTTATCGTGCTTCTCCCCAATACCGATCTGGCTGGCGCGCAGTATTTGGGTGAGAAAGTACGGCGCAGTATCTACGACCTTTCTATCCCGCATTCTGCTTCCGCAACAGCCGCATACATTACCGTTAGCGTTGGCGTGGCGTCGAGTATTCCGCAACGTGATCAACCGTTGTCTACAGCGTTGGTGGAAGGCGCAGACCTGGCTTTGTACGACGCTAAAAAATCAGGAAGAAATCGTGTTATTACTTTTAATAGCGTGAAGTGTGATCCGGAATAGGTTTGCCGAGTTGATACGATGTTGCTGCCTCCAAATGCGACTCTGGCGTTGTTGCGCTCCTCAAGTAAAAAGAAGAATACCTAATAATTAAACTTACGACGCACAGCGATGAAAGAATCGCGTCTCGTATTTTTGCCCTATTGCTAAACGAGTCAATGGTGGCCCGCTTGGAACGTCTCGAGTGAGTTAAACGCTTCTTGCTAGACACTTTGATATACATTACAGATTAGAGCGGATTTCATATGAAATCCGCTCTAATAATTTCTGCGCTTATCTACTATTTAGCAATCCCGACATTCTCTCACCCGATGATTCTTTACAACACCACTTCTTCCGCAATCGGTGTCAAATTCGTTGTTATCTGCGCCGTAGGTTGCTGGCGATGACATAAAAACAACGCGATTCCCGTCAAGAAAAGTCCACCCACGATATTGCCCGCCGTAACTGGAATTTGATTCCAGTACCACCAATCCGATATCGATACATGGGCTCCCATCAGCATGCCGGCTGGTATCACGAACATATTGACGACAGCATGTTCGAACCCTTGCGCGAAAAAAACGACAATAGGCATCCAGGCAGCGACGATTTTTCCTATCGTGTTAGTGGAGACCATGAACATCACGATACCCAAGCAAACCATCCAGTTGCATAGCATCGCTTTAACAAACACGGTCAGCATTCCATCGCCTCCATAAGCCGCATATCCGTTCGTCTTTGCTTCTGCAATTTTGATAATCGCCTGACCAACCGCATTAGGCGGCGTGGCGCCATTATTAGTCAAAACGATAGAGAGTAGAGCGGCATACGCCATGCTACCGATGAGATTTCCCAAGAAAACCCATACCCAGTTCTTGAGCACTTGCGTGATGTTAATTTTCCCGGCCATTGCACCAAGTGGGAGCAAGGCGAAGCTGCCGGTTACCAATTCCAATCCAAGCAAACAAATCATGACAAATCCAACCGGAAATACGAGTGCGCCGACGATCGGCTGTCCCGACTGAATATTGGCTCCTATCGCCAAGCTTGTCGCAATACCGAGAAGTGCGCCGGATAGCGATCCGCGTAACAGCATTTGCATAATCGATAGGCGTCCCTTGCTGGCCGCAGAGTCGATCATGTTTTCAACTACGTTGGCTGGCTTTACATAATCCATTCTAAATTTCCTCCGATGTCGCCACAGAGTGCCGGCGCGTCAAAAAATAGCAACACCACCGAATGTGGCGCGCGCTAGAGCCGATTGCAATTGATGTGCCAGATTCAAGTAATTACAGAAAATTAAATAAGAATCGCTTTATTCATCTCTCATGCGCTACGTAAATAGTGAGTTACGAAATGCATCATCGAACAATTCATTGCGCACTAAAAACGTGCCTTCGTATTTTTTGTGCACCGATTTGGATGGCATTGTTGGGTTCAACTGGAAATTAATGGTGTTCAATACATCGTAATAAATCATCGTGACTCTTCTTTGTTGTTCGGCGAGATAACTATTCAGCGTGCTAATTGCGGATCGATGCGCCGTAAATTGTTAGGAGATGCGTGCGCTTGGCACAACGCTTGCTTATATGCCGATACTCATATTCGGCAGACATTGATGAGACACAATCAGGGAAAAGTATTTCTAATCGGCGGTGGGCCAGGCGATGTCGAGTTGCTGACACTGAAAGCAGTGAAGGCGTTGCAAATGGCGGAAGTCGTCTTGATCGACGACTTGGTTAATCGAGAGGTGTTGAAATTTACTCGTTCCGATGTTCGCGTCATTGAAGTGGGCAAGCGCGGTGGTTGCAAGTCAATGCCGCAAGATTTCATTGAGCGGCTCATGGTGTACGAAGCGCAATGCGGCAACATTGTCGCGCGAGTGAAGGGAGGAGACCCATTTGTTTTCGGGCGCGGCGGCGAGGAAGTGGAAACGCTGATGGAGTCCGGTATCGAAGTGGAAGTCATCAATGGGATCACGGCCGGTATCGGCGTACCAACCGCATTGGGAATACCCGTAACACATCGCGATTTTTCTCATGGCGTTACCTTTATTACAGGTCATACAAAATCACATCGTGCTATCGATTGGACTGCACTGGTTCAAAGCGGAACAACGCTAGTGATTTATATGCATTCCCTTATACACAACTTTCTGAAAGTTTCGCCGTCTTAAGCTGAGATGA
>JAZKCF010000156.1:0-22922 GCA_040388195.1 Pseudomonadota bacterium | reverse complement strand
CTGGATCTTGCAAGATCGCGCACAAAATCACAGTGAAATTGATGAAGAACCAAAATTTGAACTCCTCAGAGAAATTCTCTTTGGGGGGCATTCGCGGCGTACGCGCTTATCCGGAAGGGGAAGCGAATGGAGATGAAGGAGGGTTATTCACTATTGCTTGGCGATCTAATCTCGCTGAATCAGTACAAGGCAGCCTTTTTTACGATATAGGTACCGTTAAGATTAATAAAACGCCATTTAGCACAACAGACAATCATCGAACCCTATCAGGTGGCGGCATAGGTTTGGATGCCTATCTTTCTCGCATTCTTTTAAAAACGAATATTGCTTGGCGCGATCGCGGCGAGCCAACTTCGGGACCTGATAATAAACCAAGATTTTGGATGGAAGCGATATTTCCGCTTTAAGAAAATAGAGTCAAGCTCACTCATCGAACAAATAATCAACCGACTCTTCCTTGTCACGCTTGCGGTCAACATTGTTCTCGAGATTCAATTCATCACGAGGAAAGATGGGAAGCGGATCTAGCCCCTGCAAAACCGGCGCGGTGGCAGCAATGCTAGCAACTAGCGTTGCTTGCTGCACAGTCAACCATACCGTTCCTAGCGACAATAAAGCGCCTGCAGCCTCGGCATGACTGAGTTGCATATTTGCAAATCCCGAGAATTTCTTATGTTGCTCCGGCGCAAACTTCACTTCAAATCCGTGGCTACTATCTGCATTTGTTATTAAGGCAGGTTGAGAAACGATATTCCATTTTTGAATTAAATTACTCACCGTATCGTCCACAATGTTAAAGCTGCGGGAGGCGAGCGATTGAAGGGTATTCAGCGACGCCCCTTGCGCAGCATGTTCCGCCGTAGCTTGCGAATTCTGGCTAGATACCATCATGCGATTCATCGATATATTTGTTAGTAAGCCGCGCTCTGCGTCTAAGGAAATGGTAGTAAATGATGTCGGTGATGATAATGACAGTTGAGCATTAGAAAACCTGCGTGCTTTAGCCGATGGGTCTGAAGTAGTTTGATTACCCTCCCCAGCAGTAGAAGAACTGGGCTCACTAATACCGGAACCGCCGCCATCAACGGATACACCAGTTGTAGGATTGCCGGAATTATTGTTTCCTACGACTGCCGTACCGTTGTTGACATTAATCAACAACGGTACGGTCTCAGTATCAGCATCAGAGCCATTGCTTATTATCGCGGTGCCTGCCGCATTAGTGCCGATATAATTGCCTTGGACGAGATTGCTTATACTGCCCGTAATATAAATAGCATGATCTGCATTGCCTGAGATGACATTTCTTGCGCCGGTAGCGGCACCGCCAATGGTGTTCGCGTTGGAAGCGTTACTCAGATCAATGCCATTCCAAGCGTTGCCAATGGCTGTGGTGCCTGCTGCATTGATGCCGACGTAGTTGCCGACGACTGTGTTGTTAGCGCTTGCGTTCAAGCTGAGGCCATGGTGGGAATTGCCCGAAATAACATTACCTTCTCTGATAGACGTGCCACCAATAGTATTGCCGTTCGCGCCATTCGTAAGCGAAATACCGCTCCACGCATTCGGCGCGGCTGCAGTGCCCGCCACATTGGTGCCGATGTAATTCCCTTTCACCGTATTGCCAGTGGATGCATCGAAGGCTATCCCATTCAGGCTATTGGAAGAGACGATGTTGCCGGCACCCACAGCAGCACCGCCAATCTTGTTTCCCGTTGAGCCGCCATTGATAGCAACTCCATTTTGCCCGCTGCCGAATATACGATTGCCGCCGTTGACGATAGCATCACCGCCAATCGTGTTGTTATCAGCCGCATTGCTCAATTCGACACCGCTCCAGCCATTGCCAATGGCGGTCGCTCCAGCCGCGTTCAATCCAACATAATTGCCCAGAATCTGATTGTTATCCGCGCCATTCAAATAAACACCGCGCTCGGTGTTACCAGAAATGATATTGCGTGCCGCTACCGTCGCACCGCCGACCGTATTGTTAGAAGAATTAATAAGCTCAACGCCGCTCCACGCATTCGCTTGCGCAGCAGTGCCCGCTGCGTTGGTGCCGATATAGTTACCGGCAATCGTATTACCGACGCTGGAATCGACGGATACACCGCGTTGAGAATTGCCTGAAATGACATTCCCTGCACCGGCTACCCCACTACCGATAACGTTGTTATTAGCTGCGTTACTCAATTCAACACCACTCCAGCCATTGCAATAGCGGTAGTGCCGGCCGCGTTCAATCCAACATAGTTACCTAAAATTTGATTGTCATCTGCGCCATTCAAATAAATACCACGTTGGCCATTACCCGCAATGACATTACGCTCTGCTGCCGTGGCACCACCAATCTATTGTTCGTCGATGTGCTGCCAAGCTCAATGCCGTTCCATGTATTCGCTTGCGCAGCGGTGCCTGCTGCATTGGTGCCGATATAGTTACCGACAATCGTATTATCGGAACCAGCACTTATATACACACCGTCCTGACCGTTACCAAAAATAACATTCCTTGCTCCGGCCACCGCACCGCCGATAACGTTGTTGTCAGCCACGTTATTCATTTCGACACCACTCCAGCCATTAGCAATTACAGTAGTCCCGGTGACATCCAGCCCAATATAGTTACCCAAAACCTGGTTACTGTCCGCGCCATTCAGATAAACACCGCGCTCGGTGTTACCAGAAATAATATTGCGTGCTACTACCGTCGTCCCGCCAATCGTGTTGTTAGCGGATGTACTGGTAAGCTCAATGCCATTCCACCCATTCGCTTGTGCACCAGTACCCGCTGCAGTGGTGCCGATATGATTACCAGCAATCGTATTTCCAGAACTAGCATTTATGGATAGTCCATTGCGGGTATTGTCGGAGATAGTATTTCCTGCGCCGGCAACGTTACCGCCGATAGTATTACCGTTCGCACCGTTCGTAAGCGAAATACCGTTCTCTCCATTCGCTGCAGCTGCAGTGCCGGCCACATTGGTTCCAATGTAATTTCCCGCCATCGTATTGCCAGTGGATGCATCGACATTGATCCCGCTCTGACCATTGGAAGAAATGATGTTACCTGCGCCTGTTGCCGTGCCGCCAATCGTGTTTCCCGTTGAGGCACCATTGATAGCAATTCCATTTTGTCCACTACCGAATATACGATTGCCACCGTTGGCAAGCATAGCGCCGCCAATAATGTTGTTATCCGCCGAGCTATTCAATTCGACGCCGCTCCAGCCATTAGCAATGACGGTGGTGCCTGTCACATCTAGTCCAATATAGTTGCCCAAAACTTGATTACTGTCCGCACCATTCAGGTAAACACCGCGCTCCGTGTTACCAGAAATAATATTGCGTGCTGCTGCCGTCGTGCCACCGATTGTGTTGTTAGAAGCTGTGCCGACAAGCTCTATGCCGCCCCACCCGTTTGCTTGCGCAGCGGTGCCGGCTGCATTAGTGCCGATGTAGTTACCGGCAATCGTATTGCCAGAACTAGCATCTACAACCACTCCATCGCGACTATTGCCGGAGATGAGATTTTGCGCGCCAGCAGTGGTACCACCGATGATGTTGCCATTCGCACCGTTTGTCAGGGAAATGCCATTCTGTCCGTTCGCCGCAGCTGCGGTGCCGGCCACATTGGTTCCGATGTAATTTCCCTCTATCGCATTGCCAGTGGATGCATCAACGTTGATCCCGTTCCGACTATTCGAAGAAATGAGGTTCCCGGCACCTGCCGCCGTGCCACCAAGTGTGTTTCCCGTTGAGCCACCGTTGATGGCAATTCCATTTTGCCCGCTGCCGAATATACGATTGCCACCGCTGGCGATAACATCGCCACCAATCGTGTTGTTATCAGCCGCGTTATTTAATTCGACACCGCTCCAACCATTGGCAATAACGCCGGTACCTGCCGCGTTCAATCCAATATAGTTACCTAGAATTTGATTGTTATCCGAACCATTCAGATAAATACCGCGCTCGGTGTTACCAGAAATGATATTACGCTCTGCTACCGTCCTACCGCCTACCGTATTGTTAGAAGATGTACTACTAAACTCGATGCCACTCCAGCCATTAGCCAACGCATTTGTACCAGCTGCATTAGTTCCAATGTAATTGCCTTGAATAGTCACGTTATCGGCACCTTGTAAGCTAATGCCGACGTGGTTAAAACTATTGATGATCAGTCCACGAATTGTGCTGTTGGACGCGCCGGAACTGAGACTCAAACCATCTGCACCGCCAGTCGATCCACCACAAATTTCAATAATTGGCGCCGAGCTGAAACCGGTTTGTGTCGTACCGTCGATTAATACCGCATCGGTAATGGTAGGCAAAGCGCTGGTAGGGGAAATCGTGGCAAGGCCACTGCCAATGCTGAACGCAATCGTATCAGCCCCAGCATTTGCGTTTGCATCAGTAATTGCTTGGCGGAATGACCCTGCCCCAGAATCGCTTGTATTAGTAACCGAGTAAGTAGCTAAAATGCTTGCGAACTGTGCTTGGGCATTTATATTTATTGCGATTGCCGATTCGATCGCTCCTGTTGCGTATTCCAAAGACCAGTTTCCGCCAAGATTTTTTTCGCCTGTTAAATCGGTACTCGCATTTAAGTCAGCGCCAGTTAATTGCGCCAACTGATTTACAAAACTACGCCCTGTGTCAGTTCCCGCAACGTCACAGCCATATAGCAAGATGTCACCGCCATTGTTTAATGCCATTCCCCATCGAGAAACCGCATCTGCATTTTCCAGCACGCTACCCTGATTAAGGCGCACGTTACCTAACTGAATTTCACCAGGATCGCCGTGGGAAATAATATGTATTGCATTCAGGTTCTGATAACTTTGCACTGCAGCAGTAATTTGCTGAATTCCGTTTTCATTCGAATTGAGGACTATCACTTGAATTGATCGAGTTGCCGAATTTTCCGCGCTAATTTCACGTGCAATGCTGTCGTATCCTGAAACAGCACTACAGCACTATCGATAAAGACTATCTCGTGCGATTGTTCAATTTGGCTGCTACTGGCGGTTACATTCGTCGATTGGGATTGAACGGCGGAAACTATTGATTGTGGCTGACTGAAACTCACAGCGTTTGAGGAAATTGAGGCTACATAGCCAACATCCACCGCCAAAGGACTCAAATCTGCAGAGAAAAGAATGCGTGGCTCGAGCTCTTCGACAATAAGCGAGGTAGGTTTGCAGTTATTTACCATTTTCCCCTCAGAAAACCCTCAGGACTGCACTAGCATTTACTTCTTATCAAGACTGAACGCGGCGTTGCTTATTTTTGCACTAATTGCCACATTTCAATGCGCTGCACTTAACACTTGTTTATCGGCATAAATTCCTCTACTTACAGCCCTGGGTACGCTCAGATCGGTTAAAAATAGTGAAGAAGTTAAATGGACCTAATTTTAAGAGATAAATTGCTTGGAATGGAGCTGCTGTGTACGGATCGGCCAGGAGGGAAACGGTCGCCCTGTATCACGGCAGAACCACAAACAATACTTAGCGCATCGCCCCCCCCAAGATCGATTCATGCGGAGGCTTTAAAAACATGCCTTAAAAGTCGCCCCAAAGTGATTGCATAGCGGCTAACGTCGCCAGCCCGGCTGTTTCAGTGCGTAATACGCGCGGCCCCAATCGTACTGGCGTATATCCCGCGTTAAGCGCCAACCCTACTTCAGCATCGGTAAATCCTCCTTCGGGTCCCACCAACAACGTCACCTTGTCCGTTGGCTTAGGCAAATCGACAAGCCGCTGCGGTGCATTTGGCGCCAACATCAAACGAAGGCCTGTCATCGGCTTACTTACCCATTCGCCTATCTCTTCGACGGCAAGAATTTCCGGCACCTGGTTGCGGCCGCATTGCTCGCAAGCAGAAATAGCAACTTGCTGCCAATGCGAAGCTCGCCGCTCCGCGCGCTCTTCAGTTAACCGGACCACGCTTTTACGCGTGGCCAGCGGCTGAAAATACGTCGCGCCCAGCTCAACAGCCTTTTGCAAAATAGTATCCATCTTGTCGCCGGTAGCAAGTCCTTGCGCAAGGCAGATCTTCAGCGCCGGTTCGCGATCCACCGGCTGAAATTTGCCCACATCGACGACAACGCCATATCTATCCACATCATGGATACTGGCTTCATATTCGCCGCCGGAGCCATCGAACAAAACAATTTGGTCGCCACGCCTGAGCCGAAGAACTTTCGCAGCATGACGAGCTGCATTCGGTTCTAATTGGATCTGTACAGCACCGGTAAGCGAAGAGGAACAATAAAAACGAGGAGTAGACACGACGGGATTCTTCTATGAATGAGCATGCTATCATGATACTAAATCTTACCCTCTGATCTTCAAAGCATTATGCCCGCCCTACAAACTCCCGCTGTCGATTTACAATTTAAAGCCCCCGATTTCGATTTACCTGGTGTGGACGGAAATCGTCACACACTCCAAGACGTTCGCGGGGAAAACGGTTTACTGGTGATGTTTATCTCGAATCATTGTCCGTACGTGCAAGCCATTCGCGAGCGCTTGGTGCGCGACACAAAAGAACTTTTGTCGCATGGCATCCACTCGGTGGCGGTTATGTCGAATGATGTCGCCGATTATCCTGACGATTCACTTGATAACATGCGTCGAGTAGCTGCTGAATTCAGCTTCCCCTTCCCTTATCTTTATGACGAAAGTCAAGAAATCGCCAAAGCTTACGACGCCGTATGCACCCCTGATTTCTTTGGCTTCAATCGCGATTTGAAATTGCGTTATCGCGGTCGATTAGATGAATCTGGCAGAGCATCCGTACCTAACGCCCGCCGCGAGCTGTTTGAAGGAATGCTGCACGTAGCACGTACCGATGAAGCACCAGAAAACCAGATTCCCTCGATTGGCTGCTCAATCAAATGGCGGAAATAAATCCCATGATGGCCGCGCTGGTAGATGCGGTCAAACTCGTTGCATTGAGTGAGGTTATGCCTCGTTATCTAAAGGTTGCGCGCGAGCGTAAAAGCGACGGCAGCTTGTTTACCCAAGCGGACATCTCGGCGCAGAATCGCCTTGTGCTAGAACTTCGGGAAATCGCCGATTGTCCGGTATTAGGCGAAGAAATGAGCGATGCCGAACAGCACGCGTTGTGGGATGCCAACAAGGACGGACTGTGGTGCGTCGATCCGATCGATGGCACATCGAATTTCATCAATGGCATTCCCTACTTTGGCGTATCGGCGGCATTGATGCGCGACGGACGCCCGGTTTTAGGCGTCGTCTTCGACCCGGTCGCCAACGAAGCTTTTTATGCGGAAGTTGGCAAGGGCGCTTATCTCAACGGTGTGCCTTTACCGATCAAAGCGACTGTTCCCGATAGCCTTCGCAATTCGATTGCAGAGGTAGATCTAAAACGACTATCCAAATCACTTTGCGAAGCCCTCGGCTCAACACCGCCTTACATGTCGCAGCGTAATTTCGGTGCTAGTACGTTGGACTGGTGCTATGTCGCCGCAGGACGTTTCGATCTCTATCTGCATGGCGGTCAAAAGCTTTGGGACTACGCTGCCGGCGCGCTAATTCTCCAGGAAGCCGGTGGCTCAATGTGTACGCTCGAACAGGACGATTTTTGGGAAGCCGATCTTTGGAAGCGCTCCGCCATCGCAGCCTTAGACAAGAAACTCTTCCAAGAATGGCGGGATTGGATTCGCGCGCACTAATAAGCAAAACCCGGGTTGTTTGGGAGGACGTATGTATGAGTATTCATCGACTGCGGCCTTTTAAGACTCAATCGGAATATTAATATTCTTTAATCTTCCATCGGCAATCAATCCACACTGCTAAAGTAAGACCACTCGGCTGGTATGCACTAAAACCAGCGCTGCTTCATTCAACTACTTTGAAAGGATGCACCTATGACCTTGAGACTTGGCGATATCGCTCCCGATTTCACTCAGGATTCCACGGAAGGCTCGATTCATTTGCACGAATGGCTCGGCGATAGCTGGGGAGTTCTGTTCTCACACCCCAAAGATTTCACGCCCGTCTGCACTACCGAACTCGGCTATACGGCAAAACTCGGCAACGAGTTTCAGAAGCGCAATGTGAAAGCGCTCGCCGTCAGCGTAGATGATGTGGATTCGCACAAACGCTGGGTTGGCGACATTAACGAAACCCAAAACACCTCGGTCAATTTCCCGATTCTTGGGGACCCCGACCGTAAAGTGTCAAATTTGTACGACATGATTCATCCCAATTCGAATGAAACGCTGACCGTACGTTCGGTGTTCATCATTGATCCGAAAAAGAAGATCCGCGCATTAATCACTTATCCGGCAAGTACAGGCCGTAACTTCGATGAGATTTTGCGGGTGATTGACTCACTGCAACTGACCGACAATTTCAGCGTGGCAACACCGGTTAATTGGAAAGACGGCGACGATGTAATTATCGTTCCTTCCCTCACAGACCCAGAAGTCCTCAAACAAAAATTTCCTAAGGGCTATAAGGCAATAAAACCCTACCTGCGTGTAACACCACAACCGAATCGCTAAGTTTTAGCAATTATTGAAGGGCGCATTGATATGCGCCCTTTTTCTTTACCTAAAAAATATAGAGGTCTCGCGCTTCTGCGCCAAATCGCCGATAATCGCCCCCTCATCCGAGCATAGCTAGCCGCTTGGTCCATATTCATTTTCCGCGACAAACTTAATATAGATCAGCCATGCAGACTTCAGCACTCAACCAAGCATCAGCCCCCAGCCGTAAAACGATTACCGACGCCATCCGCATTTTGGCAGTCGACGCCGTACAAAAAGCTAACTCCGGTCACCCCGGCATGCCGATGGGCATGGCGGAAATAGCCGAAGTCCTGTGGCGCCGGCATTTGCGCCATAACCCGGCCAACCCGCAATGGCCCGACCGCGATCGCTTCGTTATTTCCAACGGCCATGGCTCGATGCTGGTGTATGCATTGCTGCATTTGACCGGCTACGATCTGCCCATGGAAGAGCTCAAACAATTCCGTCAATTGCATTCGAAAACACCTGGCCATCCTGAATATGGCATTACGCCTGGCGTGGAAACCACCACGGGCCCGCTCGGCCAAGGGATTTCCAATGCCGTCGGCATGGCTATCGCTGAAAAAATATTGGCTAGCGAATTCAATCGGCCGGGATTAAACATCGTCGATCATTTCACGTATGTCTTCTTGGGCGACGGCTGTTTGATGGAAGGCATTTCGCATGAAGTTTGTTCCCTCGCCGGTACACTGGGCCTCGGCAAGCTGATAGCTTTTTATGACGACAACGGTATTTCCATTGACGGTCATGTGGAAGGCTGGTTTACCGACGATACGCCAAAACGTTTCGAGGCTTATCGCTGGCATGTCATTCCCAACGTCGATGGTCATGATGCAGAGGCCATCGAAGCCGCGATTATCGCCGCGAAGAAAGTCACCGACAAGCCAACCCTGATTTGCTGCAAGACGGTCATCGGCAAAGGTTCACCGAATAAAGCCGGCAGTCATGATGTGCATGGCGCTGCATTGGGCGATAAGGAAGTCGCGGCAACGCGTGATTCGCTCGGCTGGCCTTACGCTCCATTTGAAATTCCAGATGCGATTTATGATGCTTGGGATGCCCGCCGACAAGGCGCCGAACAAGAAGCGCATTGGAACGCCCGGTTCGCTGAATACACCAAGGCCCATCCGCAACTAGCAACAGAGTTCAATCGCCGCGTCACCGGTGAATTACCCGGCAACTGGACTAGCCATGTCACGCAACTGATCGAGAAAATCGTTGCCAAGAAAGAAACCATTGCCTCCCGCAAAGCCTCCCAAAACGCCATTGAAGGTCTTGCGCCAGCACTGCCGGAATTAATCGGTGGATCAGCGGATTTAGCCAGCTCAAATCTAACCCTTTGGTCCGGTTCGACCGGCGTTAGCAGTGCCACTGGCGGTAATTACATTTATTACGGTGTACGTGAATTTGGCATGAGCGCCATCATGAACGGCATTACTTTGCATGGTGGATTCATCCCTTACGGCGCCACTTTCCTAACCTTCTCGGACTACGCACGCAACGCCTTGCGCGTCGCCGCCCTGATGAAAATCAGATCGCTGTTCGTCTATACCCACGATTCCATTGGCTTAGGCGAAGACGGCCCGACGCATCAACCAGTCGAACATACTGCTGCGTTACGTTACATCCCCAACTTGGATGTCTGGCGTCCGTGCGACACAACAGAGTCCGCCCTTGCCTGGACAGTGGCGATTGAACGCAAAGACGGCCCAAGTTGCCTTATTTTCTCGCGGCAAAATTTGCCCTTCCAAGAACGCACACCTGCGCAACTTACCGGCATTCGCTCAGGTGGTTATGTATTGTCTGATGCGGCCAATCCGCGCGCGGTGCTCATTGCAACCGGCTCGGAAGTCGGCCTCGCAATCGGCGCCCAAAAAGCGTTAGCGGAAAAAGGGGTTTCCGTTAGCGTCGTTTCCATGCCATCCACCAACCTGTTCGACCGCCAAGACAAAGCGTATCGCGACAGCGTGCTACCACGTGGCATACCACGCGTCGCCGTTGAAGCAGGAACATCAGATTTTTGGCGGAAATATGTTGGGTTAGAAGGCGCTGTGGTGGGCATGGATAGCTTTGGCGAATCCGCGCCCGCAAATAAGCTGTTCGAGTATTTTGGCTTCACAGTCGAGAATGTAGTGAAGGCAGTCGAGTCAGTACTGTAAATCTGCAACTTAGAAAAAAATGAGGCGAGGGCTTTACTAAACTACAAACTGTAATTAGTATCTGCCCTCCCATCAGTGGGTCGCTAGCTCAACTGGTAGAGCAGCGGACTCTTAATCCGTTGGTTCGGGGTTCAAGTCCCCGGCGGCCCACCAAAAATTCAGTGAAAGAAAAGGCCGCAATGCGGCCTTTTCCTTTGGCAAATTAGACTAAATAAGTCGCAACGAAAATCACACCACCAACAAAGCGCCGAAAAGGGCGCCCTCTGGTAGTAAATAAAAAACAACCTATACTTTGAAAAACTTGGCGGCAACCCTCACCATTCTTAAGACTGTCCTCATAGAGCCGGCATAAACAGTTTATGGTCCGCGAGCGGCAGTCATTCATAAGGGGAGGGTGTATTCCAAGGTAACTTCACGGTAAAATCCCCGTTTTTGCTAGTTTTTTAAGGAGTCGTCATGGCTATTCGCGTTGCTATTAATGGTTACGGCCGTATTGGTCGCAATATTCTTCGTGCCCTTTATGAATCGGGCCGCACTAATGAGATTCAGATTGTTGCCATTAATGATCTTGGCAATGCGGAAACCAATGCGCACCTTACTCGTTACGACACGGCTCATGGCAAGTTTCCCGGCAAAATCGAGGTAGACGGCGACACCATGATCGTCAACGGCGACCAGATTAAAGTTTGCGCCATGCGCAATCCCGCCGAACTGCCTTGGGGCGATTTAGGTGTTGATGTGGTATTGGAATGTACCGGCTTTTTCACCACCAAAGAGAAAGCATCGGCTCATATTAAAGCCGGCGCCAAGAAAGTTATTATTTCCGCACCTGGTGGAAAAGATGTCGATGCAACCGTTGTCTATGGCGTTAATCATCAGACGCTGAAAGCAAGCGATACGGTTATTTCGAATGCTTCCTGCACCACCAATTGTTTGGCTCCAATGGTCAAACCGCTGAATGACAAAATCGGCTTGGTTTGCGGATTGATGACTACTGTTCACTCCTACACCAACGACCAAGTATTGACCGACGTCTACCACGAAGATTTGCGTCGGGCTCGTTCCGCCACGATGAACATGATTCCTACCAAGACCGGCGCCGCCGCCGCTGTGGGCCTCGTGTTACCGGAATTGAATGGCAAATTGGATGGTTACGCGATTCGCGTACCGACGATTAACGTTTCCCTGGTTGATCTTTCCTTCACGGCCAAACGCGCAACTACCGTCGATGAAGTAAATAGCATTATGAAAGCCGCAGCCGAATCCGGTCCGCTGAAGGACATTCTGAAATACAACACCGCACCGCTCGTCTCGATCGATTTCAATCATGATCCAGCATCGAGCACGTTTGATTCCACATTAACCAAGGTTGCCGAAGGCACGCTGGTAAAAGTATCCAGCTGGTACGACAACGAATGGGGTTTCAGCAACCGGATGCTCGATACCACCATAGCACTGGTCAACGCAAAGTAAGAGAATTAGTAGGGGCGCATAATTAGCGCCCCTTTTCACATCTATCAATCTATGCGCCGATTCTTTTCCATCTCCGCTCAGAGATTGTGAAGAAATCGTAGCGAGCGGCTCAAGGTTGGGCCGAGAAGCGCAGCTGTACGGATAGTACAGTGAGCATCACAGGCCCAAGATTGAGTCGCGCAGTAGATTTATTCACAATCGCTCACAGGATTTCAGTATGACTGTCCTCAAAATGTCCGATCTGAACCTCGCCGGCAAGCGAGTGTTCATCCGCGCCGATCTCAATGTTCCCCTGCAAGACGGCAAAATCACCGAAGACACCCGCATTCGCGCATCTATTCCCGCTATCGAATTGGCCTTGAAGCAAGGCGCTGCGGTAATGGTCACTTCGCATTTGGGCCGCCCCGAAGAAGGCGTGTTTTCCGAAGAGAATTCGCTGGCACCGGTCGCTAAGCGGCTTTCCGACTTGCTTGGTAAGCCGGTAACCCTTAAACGGGATTGGATAGACGGTGTTGATGTAAAGCCGGAACAATTGGTGCTGCTTGAAAATTGCCGCTTCAATAAAGGCGAGAAGAAAAACAGCGACGAGCTGGCGCAAAAAATGGCCAAGCTTTGCGATGTGTATGTAAACGATGCGTTCGGCACCGCCCATCGCGCCGAAGCGACGACCCACGGTATTGCCAAGTTCGCCCCGGTTGCCTGTGCGGGACCATTGCTGGCCGCTGAATTGGATGCATTGGGCAAAGCACTGCATAGCCCTGCCCCCCCGCTGGTGGCAATTGTCGCCGGGTCGAAAGTGTCCAGCAAACTGACTATTCTGAAAAGCCTGTCGGAAAAAGTGGACAATCTTGTCGTCGGTGGCGGTATTGCCAACACATTCATGCTTGCCGCAGGACTCAAGATCGGCAAATCCCTCGCGGAAGCAGATTTGGTTAATGAAGCGAAAGTCATTATCGATTTGATGGCGAAGCGTGGTGCCTCGGTGCCTATTCCAGTTGATGTGGTGACCGCGAAGGAGTTTTCCGCGACCGCCCAAGCAACCGTCAAAGACGTAAAAGACGTTACTGACGACGATATGATTCTCGATATCGGCCCGAAAACTGCCGCCATACTTGCCAACGAACTCACCAAAGCAGGCACCATCGTTTGGAACGGTCCTGTCGGCGTGTTCGAATTCGACCAGTTTGGCGAAGGAACGAAAACGCTAGCCAATGCGATCGCTACGTCAAAAGCATTTTCAATCGCCGGTGGTGGGGATACCTTAGCCGCGATTTCGAAATATGGCATCACGGAAAAAGTGGGCTATATTTCCACTGGAGGCGGCGCATTTTTAGAATTCTTGGAAGGCAAAAAGCTGCCAGCAGTGGAAATTCTCGAGCAACACGGGAATAGTTAGCTTGTCTAGATAGCCCCCCCTTGTCGTTAGGCGCCTAACCGAAGACAAGGGGACAGGACAATTTGAAGGCCTTTGCCCTGGCTATATTCAAAGATGATTTCTTCAAGCAGCGAAGCAGACAATTTTTAACGCGAGCTACTCATTCAGAGTTGCCTTGCTCGGCGTACACTAAGCGTCTCTAGCGAAAACTACTGATCGACTTCTCTTTCCCTCATTTGAGAGTAACTATTCATGCTGCGTAAAACGAAAATTGTTGCGACTCTAGGCCCCGCATCAAACGACCGAGCCGTATTAGAAAAAATGATCAGCGCCGGTGTAGACGTTGTCCGCATGAATTTTTCCCATGGTACCGCCGCCGAGCACATCGCTCGAGTAGAACTGGTTCGTACGATTGCGGCTGATTTAGGTCGAACGGTTGGCGTGCTCGTTGATCTGCAAGGACCGAAGATACGCGTCGGCAAATTCGCCGAAGGCAAAATTACGCTCAAGGCAAACGACAAATTCACGCTGGATGCCACTTGCCCCTTAGGCGACCAGAACCGTGTTGGCCTCGACTATAAGGAGCTTCCCAATGATGTCGGTGCGGGAGATATCCTTCTGCTCGACGATGGCCGCATCGAATTAATCGTCGATAAAGTTACCGGGCAGGAAGTGCATACAACGGTCCTGCAAGGCGGCGTGTTGTCCAACAACAAAGGTATCAACCGCAAGGGCGGCGGCCTGACCGCGCCGGCGCTGACTGAAAAAGACATGGAGGACATCAAGACCGCCGCTAGTGTGCAAGCGGACTTCCTCGCAGTATCCTTCCCTCGCTCCGGTATCGATATGGTGCGTGCTGGCGCTTTGCTGAGCTCAGCGGGTGGGAAAGCAATGCTCATTGCGAAAATTGAACGCGCCGAGGCAATCCCAGCACTGGAAGATATTCTCGATGCCTCAGATGCCATTATGGTCGCGCGCGGCGATCTCGCCGTCGAAGTCGGCGATGCGGTGGTCCCAGCACTGCAAAAACGCATGATTCGCCTCGCCCGCGCAAAAAACAAACTCGTAATCACCGCCACGCAAATGATGGAATCGATGATTTCCTCGCCCGTACCTACGCGAGCCGAAGTGTCGGATGTAGCGAATGCTGTGTTGGATGGTACCGACGCGGTAATGCTATCAGCGGAAACAGCAGCAGGCGCTTTCCCGGTCGAAGCCGTAGCCGCCATGGCACGCGTCTGCCTAGAAGCGGAGAAAGAATACGGCGTTGATCTAGATAGAACGCCGAAGGAAGCCAGCGAAAAAGTAGTTGAGGAATCCATTGCGCAAGCAGCGATCTATACCTGCCGACGCATGCCGATTCAGGCGGTCGCGGCGCTCACGCAATCCGGCATGACGCCATTGTTGATGTCTCGTATGAGTACCGGCGTTCCTATTTATGCAATGACGCCCCTCGAAGAAACGCAACGCAAAGTCACACTATTTCGTGGCGTCTATCCCATCCCCTTCGCCATGCGATTAAGCGATCCCGACCAAATTTTGGAGGACGCTGAAGACGAGTTGCGCAGCCGAGGCGCGGTCAAGGATGGCGACCATATCATTCTGACTATCGGTGAACCTTTAGGTAAATCTGGCGGCACCAATACAATGAAAATCGTCAGGGTTGGCCAGCATGGAAAACATTGATTTACCCAAAAACGCAAACCATTTGGCAACCCCGGCCTACGAACGGCGCATTTGATGTAGCAATGGAATTATGGAGTAAAATGCGCCCACTATTTTTTATCTCCTGCGCTGCGGGTAACTAACCGCGAGGTGCTCGTTTTTTGTTTTTTCAACTCAAATCTGTAAATTTGTAATTTCAATTGGAGGAAACAATGGATAAGGCATTATTGGAAAAAACCGCCCACGCAATGGTAGCTAAGGGCAAAGGCGTTTTAGCAGCCGACGAATCAAGCGCCACGTGTGAAAAGCGTTTCACCTCGGTTGGTGTTGCCTGTACCGAAGAAAACCGTCGCAATTACCGGGAAATGCTGTTTAGCGCGCCCGGCGCACAGGAATTCATCAGCGGCGTCATTCTTTATGACGAAACCCTGCGGCAAAAAACCAAAGACGGTATTGCCATTCCTGAATACCTCAACAAAAACGGTATCATTCCTGGCATTAAAGTAGACGCCGGCTCAAAAGCACTCGCCTTGTCACCTGGCGAGCAAACGACGGAAGGTTTGGACGGCCTGCGTGAACGTCTGCGCGAATACTTCGAACTTGGCGCCCGCTTCGCAAAATGGCGTGCGGTTATCAATATTGGCGAAGGCATTCCAACGGTAGGCTGTATTGAAGCCAATTCCCTGGCCCTAGCCCGTTATGCAGCGCTGTGCCAAGAAGCGAACATTGTGCCTATGGTCGAGCCCGAAGTTATTCTCGACGGCAATCACTCCATCGAGCGTTGCTACGAAGTCACAGAAGCCACGCTGCGTTCATTGTTCAGCGCGCTTGCGCAACAAAAAGTGTCGCTCGAACACCTGATCCTTAAAGCAAGCATGGTGATTTCTGGTAACAAAGCATCAAACCGCGCCGGCGTACAACAAGTAGCCGAGCAAACGATCAAATGCCTGAAGCGTACCGTGCCGGCAGCATTGCCAGGCGTTGTGTTCTTGTCCGGCGGTCAAACCGACGACGAAGCGACCGCCCACCTCGATGCAATGAATCGCATTGGCGGCGCACCTTGGCCTCTCACATTCTCCTACAGCCGCGCCCTGCAAGCTGCTCCGCTGAAAGTGTGGAGTGGTCAAGCCGACAACATGAAAGCCGCGCAAAAAGCATTTGCTCACCGCGCTCGCATGAACAGCTTGGCAAGCCAAGGCAAGTGGTCCGCTGAACTGGAAAAACAAGTAGCGTAAGCTAGCTACTAGCTCCTAAATATGGGATGGGTGTAATAATGCACTCATCCCTTTTTATTTAGAACAACCTCATTCAATCATGTCCCTACCAATTTTCGAATCCTCCATCAAAAGCTTGCCTTTGCTCACTCGTGGCAAAGTTCGCGACATCTACGAAGTAGATGAAAAACATCTACTGATTGTCACCACAGACCGACTGTCAGCCTTCGACGTTATTTTGCCTACGCCCATTCCGGACAAAGGCAAAGTGCTCACCGGGCTTTCCAATTTTTGGTTCAACAAACTGAGCGACATTATTCCGAATCATCTCACCGATATTTCCCCGGAATCCGTCGTTAAGCCAGAAGAACGAGAACAAGTGGAAGGCCGAGCGATTGTCGTTGGGCGTTATAAACCGCTAGCTGTTGAAGCGGTAGCTCGTGGCTATATCGAGGGTTCCGGTTGGAAGGAATACCAAGCCAGTCACAGCATTTGCGGAATTCCGTTGCCAGCTGGATTACAACGTGCAAGCCGTTTGCCACAACCCATCTTTACGCCATCGACAAAAGCGGAACTCGGCGCACACGACGAGAACATCCACTTTGCGGATGTGGAACAGCTACTAGGCAAAAATCTTGCACGCCAAGTACGGAATACAACACTTGAGCTGTACAAAGCGGCGACCGATTACGCGTTATCACGTGGCATCATCATCGCTGATACTAAATTCGAATTCGGTCTGGATGACGATGGCAAGCTGTTCTGGATTGATGAAGCACTAACGCCGGATTCATCGCGCTTTTGGCCGCTCGATACTTATCGTGAAGGCGAAAGCCCGGCAAGCTTTGACAAGCAATTCATCCGCAACTGGCTTGAAAGCACGGGCTGGAACAAGCAACCACCCGCGCCGCTAGTTCCTGCTGAAATCGCCGAGAAAACGGCAACTAAATATCGTGAAGCGCTGATACGGCTGACCGAATCTTAACAACGCGAGGTCGGGAACACATAGGGCGATGTTAGTAGGGTCCCTCCTTTGAAAAAGGAGGGACAGGGAGGATTTAAAGATAGTGCAAGTTTCACCACCGCAAATCCCCCTCGATCCCCCTTTTTCAAAGTGGGAAGTTGCTCTGCGGCAAACAATGTACCGAATAATACGAATCTCACTAGTAGCCTGGATGAAGCGTCAGCGTAATCCGGGGGTGACATTCTTCGCTCCACCTTCGCCCCGGATTGCGCTGACGCTTCATCCAGGCTACAAATAGAATTCGTATAATTAGAGCGGATTACGAAACGGAGTAATTCAGACAAACAAGTCGTACGCCATCTTTATTCCGATGACGTATAAAAATATTCCAAACACTTTTTTAAGCATAGAAATAGGCAGTTTGTGTGAAAGCCGCGCACCCAGCGGTGCAACTAATACACTCATGCCTGCAATCCCCAATAGCGCGGGTAGATATACATAGCCGAGGCTGTACGGGGGCAACCCGGTTTTATTCAATCCGCTCAT
This sequence comes from Pseudomonadota bacterium, assembly GCA_040388195.1. Taxonomy (GTDB): domain Bacteria; phylum Pseudomonadota; class Gammaproteobacteria; order Burkholderiales; family DATLHW01; genus DATLHW01. The sequence continues at coordinate 4,961 of JAZKCF010000156.1, read as the reverse complement.
AATATAGCCTGCGGCACCTGCAACTGCGATGGGGAAACCTAGCGCTGCGGAAGTGCCAATCGCATTGTGCATTTTCACATTGCACCAAACCAAAAATGGCACGGAAACCGCGCCGCCCCCAATTCCTACAAAACTAGACAGCAAGCCAATTCCGCCCCCCGCTGCAAGCATGCCGGGTGTGCCGGGAAGTTGGCGTGTTGGTTTCGGTTTGACGTTCAGCAAAGTTTGGGTCGCCACGTACAACACGAAACAAACAAAGAAAGTCTTGAGAGGCCGCGTCGGAATATAAACAGCGATTTTTGAGCCCAGAAACGTCCCGGCAATGATGCCTGGCGCGAGACGACGGACAATATTCCAGTCAACCGCACCATGCGCGTGGTGTTCTCTTAAGCTGGATACAGAACCGAATACGATGCAGGCAAGTGAAGTGCCAATCGCGATATGCAATGAAAACTCGGGTGGAAAATTCAATGCAGCGAAGCAAAAAACCAGTGCCGGAACAATGACGATACCGCCTCCGACACCAAGCAATCCCCCCAAGAATCCCACCAAAACACCGACTGCGATGTAGATATACAAATATTCCATCTACGTTAAAAAAGCCGTCGGATAAATTCCCACTCGCTCGGGTCAACTGGGGTAATAGAAAGCCGATTACCTTTTTGCAAAATACGCATACTGGCTAACTCCGCATGAGAACGAAGCGCTGGAAGGCCGATAAGCGGCGTCTTCTTCACAAACGTCACATCGACATTAAACCAACGGGGATTTTCACGCGTTGCTTTTTCGTCGTAATACTTGCTCTTGGAATCGAATTGCGTTTCGTCGGGATAAGCTAGCGTCGTTATCTTCGCAAGTCCCGCAATACCAGGTTCTGCACAGCTCGAGTGATAGAAAAATACCTGATCGCCGACTTTCATCTGGTTGCTCATGAAATTGCGCGCTTGATAATTACGCACGCCAAACCAAGCAATGGTTCGATTAGGAAGACTCGCGAGATCGTCTATGGAAAACTCGCTGGGTTCGGACTTCATGAGCCAATAACGCATAAGAAAATAACTTTAAATGGACTGAGCAGAAGATATACAGAGAAATATAGATTTTTACAGCCGTTTAAACGGAAACGGACGAGCATTTCTCGTCCGTTTCGTTAAAGGCGTCCCCCGCCTGTGCCGCCTGACCGCAAGATCTCTTGAACCTGGGTTCAAGATGGAAGCGAGCCGAATCCCTTTAGGTGCATCTACGTGAGATGCTCACACCAGGACTATCGAGGCCTGCTTCCTTGACTGTCGTCATTGGTTCAAAGGATGCTAAGGCCATAGCGAACACCGCAGGGGACAACCGGTGCCAAAATCTGCTTGGTACGTATACTAGAATTCTCTAGAACCGCACGCAGATTTCAGAACAACTTGTCTTGGTCAACCAACGCATCATTGATGGTGGTCTGCATGGCTTCAATTCTACGCTTCACTTCGCCCAAATCAAAACCTTTAGGCGTTTTATTCGTGAGAAATTCGTGAGTGATGTTGAGGGCGACCAATAAGGCAATGCGTTCGTTACCAACAACGCGGCCGCTTGTTTTAAGTTCCTGCATACGCTGGTTCAAATAATCCACCGAAGCCAGCAATAATTTTTCCTCGCCATCTGGACACGCGACTTTCAACTCGCGATCTAAGAGACGAATATCGAGAGCTTTAGTGGTCTCCACGTTCATGCCTAACTCTCCGGAAGTTGCTCAAGCAACGCTTCAAGACGAGCCTTAGCGGCTTCGACTTTCTCGGTTAGCCGCTTATTCTCATCAGACTTCGTAGCCAATTGCTGGCGTAGCAACTGGTTCTCTGAACGCAGTTGGCTGACGACCTCAACCAGTTGGTTAGTCTTTTTTTCTAATTCGGAAAGAGCCGAGTCCATAAATCCACTATAAGCGGAAATTTCCTGTTTAGTCAAATGGTAAGCGACGATTTTTGATATTTTTTTTAACTTTCATCTATTCGCGACTAGAACCCGCCAAATATTTCTAGTAAGCGACCCAAGATCAGACTGAGAAGTCCGACGATACAAAATCGGTGAGCATTCCAGGCTTGGTCTTGAGCTGCGCAGCAAGATCTTGAACGGGAGCTTAACAATTAAGCATCATTCTGACGTATCATTGCGCCCGCCATCAGGTGCCCTCCCCGGATTCTCCGTCGAGGGTTAAACGGGAAACAGGTGCGTCGCCATACTTCGTCAAGGAGTTCAGCGGTCCGCGATTATGCCTGTGCTGCCCCCGCAACGGTAAGCGAGAACCAACTCATCAGATGCCACTGTGGCGCAATCCACGGGAAGGCGATGAGTTCGAATGCAAAGTACTTCTGCATCCACTCGCGAGCCCGGATACCGGCCTGAGGTTGATGATATTCATCATAGAAGGCATTTCGATAAATTGTAACTAATAGGCTTAATTCAAACCGCAACGCACATTCAGAAACAAGTGCGATACGCGCGCCAGAATTAATCGAGCCTTACAGTCAATTTTTACAGAGACGCCCTAAAGTCGAAACCGCGGAGGGCGGTTGGACGGTAGTCCTTTAAAAGCTGCAGACAAAATGTAGTGACGGCTAAGTTTGAGAGCGGGAACAGCAGCGTACAAATGCGACGTTGAGTACCGACATTCAAACTCAGTTGGCGCAATAGTTTTGTCTACAGATTCTTACACGGATTCTCCGAGCAGCCTCCTCCAACGGGTTCAGTTAACTGCCGCCTGCGGGGACGCTCGCGGTTTAATGGAGAATTAAAAAATGAAGTATCGCTTTTACCCAGCGCTATTCGCTGCGCTTGGGTTCGTTCGCGTTGTCGACGCTGCCAATCCTGCTCTACTCGATCCTGTTGTTGTTACCGCGACTCGTACTCCGCAGCCGATTTCAAATTTGCTTTCGGATGTGCGGGTGATTGATGAGGAAATGATCGACGACTCAGGAGCTGAAAATTTCACCGAACTGCTACAGATTTACGGGGGAGCTGAAATTTCCGCCGCTGGCGGCCGCGGACAACAATCAAGTGTGTTTTTACGCGGCACAAACTCAAATCATGTCGTCTTGCTCGTGGATGGTGTACGTGTCAACTCCGCGACCACCGGTACCAATGCGTTCGAAAACATTCCTGTAAGCCAAATTGAACGCATCGAAATATTACGCGGCCCCGCTAGTAGCCTCTATGGTGCCGATGCGGTAGGCGGCGTTATCCAAATCTTTACCAAGCAGGAAGAAGGTCCGCCGCATTTGTCGATTCTCGCTGGCGCCGGCACATACAATACCCAACTCACCGAAGCAACCATCGGCGGGAAGACAGGCAACACACGCTTCAGTGTGCACGCCGGTTATGAGGAAACCAAAGGGTTTTCGGCGACCAACCAAGCAGCAGGCTCTTTTTACTTTAATCCTGATCGAGACGGCTATCGCAATCAGAATGCGAGCATCAATATCACGCAACATTTGATAGAGGGCCATGATGTAGCATTAGGTGCCTGGCAAAGCGAAGGGGTAACACATTTCGATGCGGGCCTCGGCAGCGATAACGTCACTCATCATCGATTATCCAATTTTTATCTGCAAAGTCGTGATCGACTAGCAACATGGTGGCAGAGTCGTGTTACTGCAGCCCGGGGTACTGACGATCTGGTTTTTAGCAATGGCTTTAATGCTCTCTATCGTACGGACCAGAATCAGTTTAGCTGGCAGAACGACTTCAACGCACCCGGCGGCAAAGTGATCGCTGCGCTGGAATACCGGCGGGAGAATGTTGAAAGCGATACCGCATTTACACAGACTAACCGGATTACGCGTTCTGCCTTCGCGGCCTACATTGGAGGATTTGATCGGCATTTGATACAGACTTCCATACGGCGTGACGACATTAGTCAGTTCGAAGTGCACAACACCGGTAGCTTGGCTTACGGATATCGCATCACACCGTTAATACGCGCCACAGCCAGCATAGCCAGCGCATTTAAAGTACCGACCTTCAACGATCTTTATGATCCTTTCATTGGCAACATCAATGTTAAACCTGAACGCGCTTTGAATCGCGAAGTCGGTTTGCAGTACAACGCCGAAGGAAAACGTGCGGGGCTCGTTGTATTCGTGAATCGGATTCACGATTTCATCACAACAGATTCGAATTTCATTCCAATAAACGTGGAAGCAAGAATTCGCGGCGCGACCTTGTCGTATTCAGGATATGTTAGAGACTATCGTATTACCGCTGATGTCACTCACCAAAAACCGGAAGAAGCTGCCACCGGCAATTTACTTCCTCGCCGGGCAAGAAATTTTGCTTCGAGCAGCATCCTCAAAAATTGGGAGAAATGGGAGTTCGGCAGTGAGATAGTCGTTAGCGGCAAGCGATTCGATAAAGTATCGAATGCACCTTCCACGCGACTTGGCGGATATGGACTTGTAAATTTACTCGCGCGCTATGAGATTTCCAAAGAAGTAACAGCACGTATCCGCTGGAATAACGTTTTCGATAAAAAATACGAACTCTCGCAAGGCTACAATACACCAGGCTCTAACGTTTTCGTTTCGCTCGAATACGCTCCCAAGTAATTCACTAAGCATAGCAATCACAAAATAAATTGGCCGCAGTCTTAAACTGCGGCCAATTTATTTCCAATTTTAAAAAAATTTTCTTTTTCGCTAAACACTTTCAAAAACCCCCGGATATATTGTTTTGAAAGGCGAGTAATCGCCAAAAAACTTTGTCGGTTCGATGAAGTAATAATCTTAATCAAATCAGCATTAAGAACAAGGGGGTTGTAATGGTGTCGATCGTATCGGGGAACGAGCTTGGTTTATTGACGAGTTCATTGGGGGTGCTTGGCAATCGCGGAATAATTGGTGTTGCGGGTCAAGGCAGCGACGGTGAATCGGTCTATGTGAACGCCGCAACCGGCAACCTGATCGTGCAACGCCAAGACGAAGTCC
>JAZKCF010000155.1:0-13013 GCA_040388195.1 Pseudomonadota bacterium | reverse complement strand
GGCAGAGTGGTTATGCAGCGGCCTGCAAAGCCGTGTACCTCGGTTCGATTCCGGGCCTCGCCTCCAAAAAATCAAGTACTTGCATATATTTCTAAATACCATTCCCGGCCTAATCCGGTAAAAAACGGTATAAAACCACCGCAAAAAATGGCCTAACCACCCGTAAGTGTATATAAAAGTGGGTTTACGCGAGTTTGATTGAACGGTAGTATTTAGGCCATTCAATCTACCCATTGAGGTGATCTCATCGCAACAAAGCGTCTGCGTAAATCAGGCCGGTGGGAATTCATCGTCAAGCGCAAGGATCTTCTACCGAAGCCCCTGTCTCTTACCTTCAATACGGAAGAAGAAGGAGACGACTATTGCAGCAAGCTGGAGAGACTGCTTGATGCAGGCGTTGTTCCGCCTGAGTTTCGTGAGACAGGTGAGCGATATGGCACCATTGGTGACCTCATTGTTAACTATCTCGCCAAAAAATCTGTAGCTCCTTCAGATCGCAAAAGTCTTGCCGTGATGAATACCCGTCTTGGAGAGACATCACTGTCCAAAGTGAATTATCCTTGGGCAGAGCAGTGGGTAACCAGTATGAAACACGAAGCTGTCCTTGCCCCATCTACGATACGTCACCATGTGGGCGCATTGGCGCGATGTTTCGACTGGGCATGTCGTCTGGGTGTAACGGCACTTGTGCAGAATCCACTACGCTTGCTAGAGAAAGGGTATGCCACATACAACGACGAGGATGCGCGAGCAGTACGAGCTCAAAAGAAAGCACCCAAGGGCGATACCCACCGCGATAGACGTTTAGAGGATGGAGAAGAAGAGCGAATTCGCGTAATTCTCAACGGCGAAAAGCCTCGTGGTAAGGAGCGGGCATTTGCACTCAAATATCAAGCAGCGCTGGAGTGTATTTTCGATCTCGCTCTGGAAAGTTGTATGCGCATGCGGGAGATGTATACGCTTTCACCCAAGCAGGTAGATCTTGTGAAGAAGACAATTTTTCTGGATAAGACAAAAAATGGTGACAGGCGACAGGTACCACTTACTACTGTTGCGATCAGTGTATTGAAAACGTACACGAAACACGTAGAACACGGTACCCGTGGAATGCACGGTTTTAATTGCTCCCAAGAATTATTTTTCCCCTGGTGGGATGGAGAGCAAGTGTCACTTGAAAAAGTGACAATTAGATTATCTCGTCAATTTGATCGCATCTTCGTGGCTGCTGGTTGCGACGATTTACATTTTCATGATCTGCGCCATGAAGCCATATCGCGGCTTTTTGAACGAACCACATTAAACGAGATTGAGGCTAGCAGAATTACTGGGCACAAAGATCCCAGGCAACTTCGGAGATACTCAAATCTTCGCGGTAGTCATCTCGCCACCAAGCTCTGGTAATGTAGGCAGTGCTCGTTTTCTTTGAGTAACTCGTCCCTTAGCAACAGATAAGCTACGCTCTAATTCCTCGCGTGCTCCTTCTTCGGCGCGGCGCTGGTTCGTTTGCTGTCGTATTTTGTCCTTTAAAAAATCGATGAGATCTGTTTCAAGGAAGACCCATGCACGACCCACTTTGGCTCCCGGCAATTTACCAGCCATCGCAAGGTCTCTTGCGGTTTCACGATCGACCTTCAGGAAATCTGCGGCTTCATCGATATCATAGGTTTTCATAGTGCACCCACTCTGTGACCTAGAAGGTATATAGAAGCCATTGATTCTTTATATTTACGATGATATCGATATGCCTTTTTGAAAAGCTGCTGGCCATACTCAAGCAGTGCTCCAGTTAACTTATTGTCAGCTAAACCAGCGTATATTGAGAACGGGTGATAGGTAGTCATATGTGTCACGAATCCCTCCTTGCTACTTTCAATACAAGCTATTCAAATTGATGGAATCCGGGTCGATGCTTGTTTTGCGACGGATTCCAAATTTTCGCAAAGCAGAGATGGCTCAATAATTACCAATGACAGAAGGGCCATAACTTCTGTTGTGGTTTAGGGTAGTTTTGATTGATCAAAAAGGAGATGCTTGCAATAACGTGCAAGCATTAATGCGACAAATTCTTTTTCAAAGAATCTGCCTTGCTAAAGGATGTGGGTTTCCTGGAAATTGGCTTTATTGAATGTCACCAATACTGGGACGCTGTTGGACACATCTGACATGTAAGCATAAGAGAGAAGATGCGCACCAGCTTATGCCGATTGCTAGTTGGCGCACTCAGGTAGCGAGCCGGAAGATCGTCCTTGCGATAATTTTGAATGCGCTACTGAGACTACGTCGTTCCAGTAGATTTTTCGCGTATTTCTTTAATGCAATCCGGGGACGAGTTTTTGCCGCAGAGAGACATTGCGGAAAATGAACGCCATCAACAAAATTGAACGGCAGTAGGAGTATCGAAATACTTGGAATGAAGGGCAGGTATCGACTGACTACGCCTGACAGAAGTCAGGACCTCGACATAAGAGGACCTCGGTTTTTATTACCGAAGACATCGAGAAGTATTTCATCGTGGCCTACGATGATCAAGATCTTTAATTTAAGTTCCGCTAAAATATCATGGATATTTGATAGATATTTCGGGTGGAAAAAAGCCCCGCCACCTTTTGGGTAGCGGGGGGCATTCCAGGAGAATATCAAGCGGCTTGCTTCGCGTCTTCGGATTCCAGTGAAACGCCTTCAACCGCATCCTTATTGATATCCAGCAACTGATTGAGTTCCCGCTGCCGGGCAATCAATTCGGCCAATCGTTTTTCATGCTCGAAAGGACGTTGCAACTCCCGCGTCAGATCCTCAAGCCGTTTACGCTTAGCTTCCAGTTGGACGACTTCTTTATCGTGTGTTTCTTGCACTGAGCATAGACATGCCAGCAATGCCGCTACAAGGGCAGGCCCCTGCTGGTAATCTTCAGCGTCATAAGTAAACTGTCCTTCCAGGTAGAAGTTCGGAATCTCGGTGAATCGACTCGCAGTAATGCCGAGATCGAAACCACCGAATTTTCCGATGACGCCATCCACCATACGGCTTGCCGACAACAGCGACTGTCTAGCGTTACGTATTATTTCCCGTAATACCTCCGCCGCTGCATCTGCTCCGACGATACGACGACCGTTCAGCTCGACGACAAAAGACTCCATCGTTACTGCTTGCACTCGCGCGACATCGTCATTCCGCTTCAGCAGTCGACGCTGCTGATCGGCGATCGCTTTTGGCAATCGCGCCACTTCACTTTCGTTCGTCCAGCGCTGATTGCGCCAGACGGTAAAGAGCGTGGAGAGTTTGGCGACTTCCGCATCGACACCGGCTTTTTCGATAATGAGCGGATTGCCCGACGCCAATGCTTTCACTTCGGCATAGGACAACGTCGCCAGCTCGACGTCTTCCAGCGACCGGATACCTTGATCTCCCTTCATCACTTGCGCGATGAAACGAGCCTTGGTTTCCAGCGTTTGCCAGATGTAGGCATCGAATGACCCGGCGGTGACATAACGGATGACGGTGACGCTATCGCATTCATTGCCCTGGCGAAGAATCCTGCCTTCACGCTGCTCGACATCACACGGGCGCCATGGCGCATCGAGATGATGAAGCGCATACAATCGCGTCTGCACATTCGTTCCGACACCCATCTTCGGCGTTGAGCCGAATAGGATGCGAACCCGGCCTTCACGAACCGCCTTGAACAACGTTGCCTTTTGGGCATCGGTGTCGGCATCGTGAATGAAGGCAATTTCCTTTTCCGGGATGCCGGCCGCGATCAAGCGGGCTTTCATATCGTCGTAGACGCTGAACGCTTTGCCATACTTCGGCGACGACAGATCGCAGAAAACGAGCTGCGTTCCCCGGAACGAAGCCGTGCGACGCCATATGTCGGTCACTTCTCGAATACACGCAGCAACCTTTCCTTCCGGATCGAATGGCGCTTCTTGCGAGACCAACCGAAAATCCAACGCTGCCTTGCGACCATCGGTGGTAATAGCCAGCATGTTGTCAACCCATGCATCGACCTTCCCGTTGCGTATCGCTTCCGCCCGCTCGACCAAGATCTGTACATAAGCTTTCAGCGCATCGCTCGGCGGACAAGAAATGACCTGCACCTTGTCGCCTTCCAGCTTCGGCACCGGCAAGTTCAACATCTCGGCGGTTCGAATATCGGCAATCTCACCGAATATCGTCATCAGTTCCGGGACATTGATGAAGCGAGCGAATCGAGTGTTCATTCGATAACCCGATCCATCCGGCGCAATTTCCAGTGCCGTTACGCATTCACCGAAGGTCGCCGCCCAGGCATCGAACTGTTGCAATCCGAGCTCTTCCAGCCGGTTCGGCTGGAGATAACGCATCATCGTATGAATCTCCGCCATCGTATTCGCTACCGGGGTGGCCGTTGCGAATACGACACCGCGTTGCGTATTGCCATGCACTTGCATGATGTAGCGTGTCTTCACGTACAGATCGAAGGCGCGCTCCGAACTGGTCAGCGGCAGACCCGCCACGCGTGTCATCTTCGTGAACCTAAATAAGTTCTTGAAGAGATGCGCCTCATCAACATAAATCGCGTCGATGCCCAAAGCTTCGAAGTGCAGCAGATCGTCTTTCTTGTTATCGGCGAGTAGCCGTTCGAGCTTCACCTGCCAGTTCTTCTTCATCATTTCTAGTTGTTTGACGATGCGATTGGATCGGTCGCGTTTCTCCGACCTTATCGCGTACTCGATCTCTTGAATGATGTCTTCGATAAAGCGCGCCGCGTACTCCGGCGACACCTTGAGCCGCTCGAAGCTGGCATGCGTCATGACGACCGCATCCCAATCGCCGGTGGCGATTCGTGATATCAGCTCGCGCCGACGATCGCCGGCGATATCTTCCTTGGTCGCCATACACACCGACGCGCCTGGGTAATACCGCACGAACTCCGACGTGTACTGCTCTAGCATGTGATTGGGCACCACATGACACGGCTTTTTAACAAAACCCAGCCGGCGCAACTCCATGCTGCTCGCGACGCAAACTGCCGTCTTGCCGGCGCCGACCACATGAAAAAGGCCGGTGTTGCCGGCCTGGATCACGCGCCAAATCGCATCTTTCTGATGCGGATGCAATTCGAAGCATTGGGAAAATCCCGGCAGCTTCAAATGCGAGCCGTCGAATCGCCTCGGCCGGACCGCATTGAAGCGATCGTTATAGAGGCGACACAATCGTTCCCGCCGCTCGGCATCGGCAAATGCCCAGGTTGCGAAACGTTCTTTAAGCAGTGCCAGTTTTTCTCGCGCTGCCAGCGTTTCCACTTTATTGATGGCGTATGTGTCGTTGACTGGGTTACGGTCTCGAACTGTGGGCATCTGAATATTCAGCGCACACTGAATCAGTTCGATCGCATTCATCCGAGGGGTACCGAACTCCTGCGTAACCTTGACGTTTTGCCGGGCTGAATAGATGCCGTACTTCACCGCCCAAGAGCCAGCTAGCGCTGAGTAGGTGATCCCGCAATCGTCCATTTCTAGCACTTCACGGATAAATGCTTCGACATCGGCGGCTGGTATCCATACTGCGCCAAGACGCGGCTCGATAGATGCTGCCTCGATATCTGCTGGAATCACTTTCTTTAACGCTTCAACATTGCCAAGAAACGCTTCGCCGGCGGTAGTTGCCTGCTTGAGCTTTATTTTGACGTTGCCAGATAAATACTCGTCTGCCGTTTGCCATTTCCCTGTAGCTGGATCGCAATAGATCAAGCCTTGGTTGGATAGCTCACCGAGAACCACGGTTTCCGACACGTTGAGCAACTGCGCCATGTAAGCCGCATCGATACGGCCGCGCCATTTCATCGACGCTGCCAATGCTTCTTCAGGTCCTTCGACGGTAGTCGGTTCCGTTACTCGCGATAACGTACGACGGGAGAAAACAGCGGCTTTGGTCGCCGCGCCGTTTTCTTCGTCGTAGTGTTCGAGCGATAGCAGCAATGGATAGTCTGGATCGCGTCGAAAGGCGAGGGCATTCGATCTTGTGGAAAGAAAGCCCAGCTTGGCAACAAACCGGTCGTACTTCTCGCTCAAATCCTTGCGTAGACCGTTCAGCTCAGCATCCGATACATCGGACAACTGCGCATCGAGCAATGCACGAACCTGATCGCGAATGCCGATCATCCCTGCGATACGCGCTCGCTGCGTCATGTTCAACGCATCGTGCACGTCCCGCATTTCCGATCCTTCAACCTGGTGAATGCGATCTTGATGAAGCCGATAACTGCCAGGCTTGGCATTGTGTGCTGGTACCGGAATTAACGAAGGGGCAGCAGCAACGATCTCACTGGCAACTGCCGACTGATAAACACCAACCGGAAGCTGATTGATTCGTTCATGCAACGCCGATTTGACGTCGCCCTCGAAAATCGTTATCGGTACTTCGCTGTAACCATTGCTTTCACGCGTTACCTGCCCAATCACGAAAGGAGGATGTTTGGCATACCATTCGTTAATGAATAGATTGGTGGCATAGCAGCGTGGATGCTGCAATGCCTTTGGCAAACTCACCAATTCCAACCAATCTTCTTCTCTTACTTTTTCGCCGTGCCGACGCTTACGAAAAAACAGAATATCGGTTGGTGCTTCAGTGGATGCGATCCGTGCAAATGCGCCTTTGGGGAGACGAATCGCACCGATCAATTCCGCTTGCGAGGCGAAGTAGCAACGTTGACTTTCGTTGTGTGCGTCCAAGGTATAGACCGATGTAATGAAGCAAACCAATCCGCCTGGACGCACCAAATCCAGCGCCCGCCCGAAAAAATAATTGTGGATGTTAAATCGGCCATACGGACGTCCCATCATGTCCGGCACTTGGTATTTACCGAAGGGCACATTCGAAATCGCCAGATCGAACCAATTATCGGCCAACGCCGTTTTCTCGAACGGGCTAATCCGAACATCCACGCCATACGACGCATAGAGTTCTTTCAGTATACGACCGGACAACGCATCGATTTCGATCGCAGTGACTTGGCTGTTGTCGGCAATTGCTGTCGGCATCGCACCGAGAAAATGGCCGATACCAGCGCAAGGATCAAGAATCCGACCGCCTTGAAAGCCGAAGTTACGAACCGCCTGCCACATCGCCTCGATGATAGGGATCTCGGTGTAATGGCTATTGTTGACGGATGCGCGGGCAGACTCATATTCGGCATCTGTCAGCATTGCTTGAAGCTGCCTTGCGCGTTCCATCCAACCGGCATCGCGACTTTCCTGATTGAAGCTCGCGGGAATACCGCCCCAGCCGGTGTAGTGTTGTAGAACGAGCCGCTCTTCCATCGAAGGCGACCGTTGAGCAGCTTCGATTTCCCGTAGCAGCTTAATAGCGGCGATATTCGCCTCATACTTCCACACAGGACCACCGAACGCATCCAGCATCTCATCGGTCAGCGTTGGCCAACGTTTCGGCGATGCAGGCGGCGGTACGATTGGTTCAATATAGGGAAGTAATCGACGAACAGCGCGTGGTGCTTTCGTGGATACATTCGATCTAACAAACAGATCAGGAAAAGCAGCGGCTTCCGGTTCTAAACCGGGCAGCCATAAAGATGACTCGATCGAAGTCGAAGCCATTGGCGTGATCCTCCAAAAGAAAATGCGGGGAACACGCCTCCCAGAGCGGGAGAAGTTCCCCGCAATGGGACATAGAAGATGCCGGACGCATAAATGCTTGCGAGCGGCGAGAGAGCGCTGGCGAAAATTTCCACCGGCGATGTTTCAATAGAGAGAAAGAGGCAGGTATCGACTGACTACGCCTGACGATTGCCAGGACCTTCTGACGAAGGGCGCCGATTCGAAAATCGGACAAGCGAGAAAAAGTATTTCACCGAGCCGATAAAGCAGCAATAGTTCGGAGAGATTCCACGCTAAAAGCAGAAGTGCCAAGGAACAATCTTGGGTGGAATCTATTTTTAATTCGTCTCGCAACACTTCACCGCCGAGCCACCGATATGGAAAAGCCGCATAAAAAAGCGGCTTTCCAGGTGGCTGCATTTCTTTTGCCGAGACAAGATGCACTATCCAAATCAATCGGAATCACGGGATAGGCGCAATGGATTCAACCTCGGCCGCTAAATCGATCGATCTTCTTATTCAGGTACTTCACGGTAAGACTTATCGGGAAATAGCCGTTCAAGCGAATTTGTCCCGATCAGCCATAGAGAAGCGGATCAAAGTCATTGATCTTGCTATTCGCAGGGCAGTTGGTGTCGAAGGACTCAATCGAGATGGTCCTGTCGCGGTTAGCGAGATGCGTAAGAGGAAAGAAGCTTACATTGCAGCGATTAGCCGTTATCAACCGGGGGAAAGAGCGGTTTCCGGAAAAGCCAAACGTCCTTTAACGGATCAGGAAATCGATCACTTGGTCTCTATAACGCAGCGGCGAAGCAGTTCCAAGAGGCGCGATGTTGCTTTGGTCTACATGCTCTTTGCGACAGGTGCCAGGCCATTGGAAATTGCTCGTCTGCAAGTGTTCGATTATCTGAACGAAGACGGCTCGGTGAAAAACGAATCGCAATTCCGCGAAGCCGTAACGGTAAACGGCAAATCGCGCCCGTTGTTCTTTGCCAGCATCAAGCTTATTGCAGCGATCGATGCCTATCTTGATGAGCGCGTGCAAAGAGGGTTTGGCATTGGCGAAAAAGATCACTATCGAGGCCTCGATCCGGAGAGCCGTCTCTTTCTAACCGATGATGGCAGGGAAATGGCCATTCGCGTCAAAACCGACGGCAAGTGCAAACATCACTTATGCGGCGTCATTCTCGAAATTTATCGAAAGATTTTTCAGCGCGCAGAGTTGAAAGGCATTTCAGCGATGAACGCAAGACGCACGTTCGCGAATAAGCTCAACGAACGACAATGCGATCTGGAAGAAATCGGTGAAGCCCTGGGCATTAAAGATAAAAAGTCTCTCAAAAATCTGATTCAGAAACCGTCCGAGCCGCTGCAAAAAGTCGTGCGTGAAATGGTTTAGCCGGAGTGTTCATTCATGGAGTTACAAAAGTTCTATATCAAAGGTCGCACGTTTTTATCGACGGATGCGAATTTGCAAGAAGCGCTCGCCAGCATTTACGAAACGCCTGAAAGACCGCGTTGCTTATGCGTGCGGGGCGGCGTCGAAATGTATGTCGCTAAACATCGATCCTATCTCGTTAAACGAATGCCCGGTACCGGCAACAAGCATTTGCCATCCTGTCCATCGTTCGAACCGGAATGGAGTCATTCCGGCCTTGGTGAGTTGATGGGGGAGGCGGTGATCGAACATTCGCCGGAATCGATCGAGATACGCGTTGATTTTGCATTGGCGAGAATGCCGGGTAAATCCGTTCCACGCGGCGAGCAAACGGTGCCATCGGAAATCAATGCCCCGCGGCATCGAATGAGTTTACGGGCATTGCTGCATTTTTTGTGGGAGAAGGCGGGCTTCAATCGGTGGTATCCGGCAATGGCGAACAAACGCTCTCAAGGCGTCATTCGAAAGTATTTACTGGAAGCTGCCGATGAAGTTGAAACCAAGGGCATTCGCTTATCTGAACGGCTTTATATTCCAGAGCCATTCAATGAAGAACGAAAAACGGAAATTGTCGAACGGCGGCGGGAAAAACTGGCTGTCTTGCATGTCTCTGAAGACGATGCACAGTACAAGATGGCGATTGTCATTGGCGAATTCAAATCCGTTGAAACATCCCCCTATGGCCGCAAGATCTTGGTGAAGCATATGCCCGATTGTCCGCTGTTGATTGAGACAAAGACATGGGAACGCGCTGAGCGAACGTTCGGTTCGATGTTGGAAGCGCGAGATGCGGACGCGCCGGGTAAATTGCGCATCGTTTTATGCGCATTGATATACGCAAAGCGGCAATATACGTATCAGATCGATGCAATCACATTTATGCTGGTTACGGAAAACTGGATTCCAGTGGATGGCATGTACGAATTGCCGCTTATACAAACGTTGACCGATCAGTCGCGTCGATTCATGAAGCCGTTGCGATATGACGCGAAATCGGCGGCTCATCATCCGAATCTTCTTCTCTTGGATACAGGCGACAAACCGGTGCAGTTACATATCGTTAGCGGTTTTATGGAACCCAAAGAGAGGGTGGCGAAGGAAAAAGCACTGAAGACACAAGATGGCAATAGCTGGGTTTGGTATACCGATAAAGAGATGCCGGAATTGCCAAAGTAATTACGAGTAAAAAATAAGCCTTGTCATATTTAAAAATCAAATAGACGGTTACGACAACTTAGAAGACATTGATGGGAAGCGATCCTAACTCACGCTTGTCGGCCAAAAAAGACGGTGGCACAGAGAATCGATTAGGTCTGTAATCGAGCAGTTTGCTGTCTTTGACAAAAAATCATTTCGAATACTGTCTCCCGAACCCTTTATGACCAATGCTATTCCTAAGACACTTCCCGCACTACCCTTGGAACAAAGGCAGAACAATTCAGTGAGCGGTGTGGGGACTACGGCATAATGTAGGCAAACATTGGATGTGGAACGTAAATATCCTAAGAAGCACATCCTTTGGCTGCAGATTAGCGAGGAGGGCGGAAGAAAATGCAGGTTAAGCTACCGGCCGTGATGTCGGTTAATGCAAAGACACGTTTGGGCATTGCCCGGCAGATCTTGATGCCAGGGGAGACCATCAGCTGCAATGCGGTTCGATACACTGCCGATAAAGCCGATGGATATGTTCTAACAGGAGATGATGACGAACATCTTGTTTACGTCTTCGCCAGAAAACCAAAGACAACAGTATTTTCTCCGGATGCGGCTGTTCTTGTTGTTAAGTACGAGTCCTTTGAAGTTCAAGCGTTGGACTTGTCAAATGGAGTTTGGTGGCGCCATCCCATCTTGGCGAATTTGCAGATTTCAGCAACTCAGATAGCTAACTCTGCCCGTTCCTCTTGGCATGGGACTTTCCATTTCGCTGAGGAGGATCCGGCCAGGGAAGTTATTGGATTGAGGAAACCTCAGGCCGGTGCTTTACACGCGATTCATGCTCATTGGTCTATTAGTAGTGAGAGTGCGACAATCGTTATGCCGACGGGCACGGGTAAAACCGAAACAATGCTGTCCACATTAATATCGGCTGGTTGCGAGCGTGTTTTAGTCGTCGTGCCTACAGATGCACTTCGATTTCAGATCGCGAGAAAATTTGAAACGCTTGGTGTACTTAAAGTTCCAGGTAATGCCATTCTGGCACAGTCCGCTCAGTGCCCCGTTGTAGGTACTCTTCTATCTCGGCCAAAATCTGTGAGCGAGGTGGATGCTCTTTTCTACCAGTGCAATGTTATTGTTGCCACCAGCCAGTCGGTAGGCCAATGCAGTACAGAAGTACAGGCACGTATGGCTGAGGTATGTACGCATCTCTTTATCGACGAAGCTCACCATGCAGAGGCCCCGACTTGGAAAAGATTTCGTGAGCATTTTCGAGAAAAACATGTCCTTCAATTTACTGCTACCCCTTTCCGTGAGGACGGCCAAAAAATAGATGGCAGACTTATCTATGTCTATCCATTAAAGAAGGCACAAGAGGAGGGTTACTTCCGTCCTATTAGATTCCATCCAGTAAGCGAATTTAATATCGATAGAGGGGATCGAAAGATTGCGTTGGCCGCTTTGGACGAACTCGATGCTGATGCCTCGGGAAAACATATCGTGATGGCCCGGGTTAGCAACGTGGCGCGAGCAAACGTAATCCACGAACTCTACAAAGCTTTAGGACGTTACGAAGCGGTAATGATGCACTCTAGCTTGACGACCCAAGAGCTGGAGACGGGCAAGAAGAAACTCTTCGATGGAACGGCGCGTGTGGTAATTTGCGTCGATATGTTAGGTGAGGGATTCGACTTGCCTGAACTGAAGATTGCCGCCTTTCATGATATTCGGAAAACCCTGTCAGTGACTCTTCAGCTAGCGGGCCGGTTTACGCGTGCGCGCAGCGACCTAGGTGACCCGGTATTTATCGCTAACATCGCCTTAATTGATGTCACAGAAGAGCTGCGGAAGTTGTACGCTCAGGATCCAGACTGGAATTTGTTGCTTCCTGAGCTTAGCACTGCAGCTATTGACGAGGAGCTTGCTTCTCAGGAATTCTTCCGAGGTTTTGGAGTGTTCTTAGATGAGGTTCCCCTCAAGGACTTGCGGCCAGCTGCTAGCATGGTTGTGTACAAGACTCACTGCGTAGTTTGGGCTCCCCAAAAGTTCAAACTAGGATTTAGAGGTTTGTCGTCACGAGATAAGCTTTTTCACAGTCTCAACGTAGCGGAAAACACTCTTGTCGTCTTGGCGGCAACAGAACGCGGAGTTCGTTGGAGCGATGTCGAATCGGTGCAGGAAACGAGTTGGGAGCTGTTCGTCGCAGTGTGGGATAGAGAGAAAGAGTTGCTGTACCTGCACGGTTCTGGCATTAGCGGCGAATATAAGGAGCTTGCAAAGGCGTTGTGCGGTCAAGACGTACAGTTGGTCGTAGCGCCAAATGTTTTTCGATGTTTCCATGGTGTGAATCGATTAGTCCTTAACAATGTTGGATTGGACGAGCATCTTGGCCGTCAGGTCAGGTACACAGGACGAATGGGATCAGATGTTGAAGCCCGCATCGGACATTCAGTTCGGCGGAGTGCTAAACGTTCTGTGCTTGCTGGAAAAGGTTATGAAGGAGGCGAAAAGACATCGATTGGCGCGGCAAAACGTGGGCGAGTGTGGTCTAACTTGCGACTACGGGTAGATACCTTTGCGGTTTGGGCTCGTGCCATTGGAAGAAAGGTCGCAGACGAATCCATCGACCCAAATCTGGTACTCGAAGGAACACTAAAACCTGTCACCATAGGCACAGTGCCGGATATTACAGCGATTGCTGTCGAGTGGCCCAAGGAGATTCTTGAACGTCCGGAGTACGACACGAGCTTCTCTGATGCGAGCGCCTTAGAGGCATTCCCTTATACACATTTCACGCGAACTGTTCTTCGCGTGCGTAGCGCAAA
>JAZKCF010000154.1:0-39141 GCA_040388195.1 Pseudomonadota bacterium | reverse complement strand
TCTGCTATTGGACGCACAGAAAAAAACTTTAGTTCGTTTTGCAGAGATTAGTAAAAGTGTAGTTACCGGCATCGGTGCCGGTGATATTAATCCCAGAGACGGTCACCGTCTTACCGATACCGACATTCTTCGTATCGAAAGTTGCACTGGTGTTGCTAAGGGTCAGGACATCGTTAGTAATGCGATTATCACCGAGTGTGACACTGGCGGTGGTGTCGCGATCGTACACTTTGTTCGTGCCAGTCGCAGTGACAGCCAATGCGGCTTTCGAGATATTGGCTGTCAATCCGGGTTGCGTGAGATCGTAATTGCCGGCATCAGTGCCGGTGGTGGCGCTGACACTATCGCCGCTGATCAAACCGCTGAAGCTACCGCCGCTGATGGTGGCGGTGTTATTGCCATCATAGGATTTGTTATTGGCGGTCGCACCGCTCAAAGTTAACGATGCGGCGGTGATATTAGCGGAGGTCGTGGCACTGGTATTAAAAGTGTAGTTACCGGCATCGGTACCACTGATGTTAATGCCAGAGACGGTGATCGTCTTACCGATACCGACATTCTTGGTATCGAAAATTGCACCGGTGTTGCTAAGGGTCAGGACATCGTTGGTGATGCGATTATCACCAAACGTGACACTGGCAGTCGTATCTCGATCGTATTGTTTATTGGTGCCAGTCGCAGTCACCGTTAAAGCGGCTTTGGAGATATTGGCGGTTAATCCAGGTTGCGTGAGCGAATAGTTACCGGCATCAGTGCCGGTGAGCAATGCGGTGACGGCTTTACCATTCGCGGCATTCTTATCGAGGAAAGTGCCGGTGGTAGCGGTAACCGTATCACCGCTAATCAAACCGCCGACGCTGCCGCCGCTGATAATGGCGGTATTGTTGCCGTCATAGGTTTTGTTATTCGCGGTAGCACCGCTCAAGGTTAAGGGTGCTGCAGTGATATTAGCCGTCGTGGTGGTGCTAGTGTTGAAGGTGTAGTTACCGGCGTCGGCACCGCCGATGCTGATACCCGAGGCAGTGACAGTCTTCCCGGTGCCGACATTCTTTGTATCGAAGGTGGCGCTGGTGTTGCTGAGGGTCAGCACATCATTAGTGATGCGATTATCGCCAAGGGTAACCGTGGCAGTCGTATCGCGATCGTATTGTTTATTATTGGCAGTGGCGGTGACATTCAGCGTGGCTTGACTGATAGTCAAATTGCCATTGGAAACTGTAATGTTGTAACCCAATTGATCAGACCAAATATCCGCTGAATAGGTGTTTGCGTTTTTATTGGGCGCATATGGAGTAGCTACATTAAAAAGATGCCCAGAACTATCCGCACCGACAACGGAATAATTAACATTGCTTAACCCACTTGCGTACGCTTGCCCATCATATATTTTGGAAACGTTATCAGCCGTAATGGTCAGTGCTGTTAGAAAAGCTTTAAGTAATGGATTGGTATGGTTGGTATAGATGCGCCAGTCGGAGGTGAAATCCAAGCTGCTAAAATTTGAGGCACTGGTCATTTGGGACGTTGTTAAACCTGTCGCTCCCGTGGTTGTGCCGGTACCAATCCCAGTACTTGTTCCCGAAGTCTGCGTGTTCCAATAGGTGCTGGTGATGGTGCTGCTATTATTGCCGACTGATCCGCCGACGTCAGCGCTGCCACTGACGCTGCCCGTCGAGTAAGATTTGCTGATAGTGCCGCCGTTTTCATTCTTACCCACTAAACCACCTACAGCGTCCGTGCCAGCAGTAACGCTGCCTGTTGCATATGCTTTGGTAATCGAACCATTGTCGTTTCTGCCGACCAACCCGCCTGCTATATCGTTGGTGATATTAACTGTACCCGTAGCAAACGCATTCGTAATACTGGCGCTGTTATTGTTATTTCCTACTAGCCCTCCTGCAGCATCACGGCCGCTAACATTTCCAGTTGCATATGAAATACTAATCGTAGCGCTACTATTGTTATTCCCAACCAATCCTCCAATCGTTCCTCCTCCTGTCCCGCTAACTGAACCTGTTGCATAAGAATTGGTGATGCTACCCGAAGAATTATTGTTTCCTACTAACCCTCCTAAAGTATTCGGACCACTAACCGCACCCGTAGCGTGAGAATTGCTAATTGTAGCGTTGTCGTTTTTACCAGCTAAGCCACCAGCCGTATCGGCGGTGGCTGTGGCCGTGCCGGTCGCATAAGTGTTAGTAACACTGCCGCCGCTATTATTGCTTCCAACCAATCCACCAATACTATCGCGGCCGCTCACATTGCCGGTTGCATACGAATCACTGATCGTGCTGCTGCTATTGTTATTTCCAACCAATCCTCCATTGGTGTCTGACGTCGCACTTAATGCGCCAGTTGCGTACGAATTGGTAATGCTTGCTGAAGTCGTATTATTTCCTACTAGACCACCTAAGTTTATGGGGCCGCTGATTGCTCCGGTGGCATGAGAGCCGCTAATTGACGCGTGGTCGTTTTTGCCGACCAATCCGCCTGCAGTGTCATTGGTAACGGTGGCGGTTCCAGTCGCGTAAGTATTCGTAATAGTACTACTGCCATTGTTATTTCCCACTAACCCGCCGACGGTGTCCCGACCACTGATGTTTCCTGTGGCATGTGAATCAGCGATGCTGCTATTGTTGTTAATACCAACTAAGCCACCAAGCGAGCCACCGCCTGTTCCCGTAACGGCGCCGATTGCATAGGAGTTGGTAATGCTAGAACCATTTGTATTGTTGCCGACTAACCCGCCTGAACTACTAGATGCGCTTATATTACCATTTGCATGAGAATCGCTGATTGTGCCGGCATTGTTATCGCCGACAAGGCCACCAGCTCGATCATTCGTAGCGGTTGCAGTGCCAGTAGCATATGAATTGCTGATGCTGCCGCTTGCGCTATTCACCCCTACTAGTCCACCGACAGAATTGGGGCCGCTGACATTTCCTGTTGCATAAGAGTCGGTAATCGTTCCAGCATTATTTTGCTGGCCGACCAGCCCCCCGGAATTTCCGTTAGCCGCGCTCACTTGACCGGTTGCATGAGAATTACTGATCGTAGCTCTGTTTTCTCCTACAAGTCCTCCCGCCGAATCAGATCCGGTGGTGCTGACTGTGCCAGTTGCATAGGAGCCGCTAATTGTTCCATTGTTTTCTCCGGCTAGCCCCCCCACAACATAGCTGGATGCAGTTACTGTTCCGGTGGCGTAGGAATTGATAATGGAGTGATTGGAAAAATTATCACCGACAAGCCCTCCAACAAAATGGTCACCGATTACAGTATTAGTGGAATAAGAATTTGTGATAGTGCCTTGGTTTTGTCCCACCAAGCCGCCCGTCGCAGATCGCCCGGTAATGCTGCCGGCGATGACGCCGACGTTATTAATCGTTCCTGTATTAATCCCAAATAAACCTATCGAATCGGTGTTAGGAAGATTAATAGTGAGACCGCTAATGGTATGTGCTAAGCCATCGAACTTGCCGCTAAAAGTCGTAAGAGGCGAAAAACCTGCACCACTATTCCAACCGCTGGTTGCGGAGGCGTCGATGTTTTTACTCAGCGCATAATTCCCTGCCAGATTAGTACTGATGTCTTGTAATTGAGTAACGTTGTTAACTAACATCCAAGCAGCATAAGTACCGCTAATATTGCTGCTGTAATCAGTCGAACTGGCATAACTGGATGGATTGTAATAAAGGTCTGTTCGCCCACCACCGGAAATTGCGACGCTTCCCGAGCCACCGAATGTTACGGTGCCAGTACCGGTGCCATTTACATCGGCACGGAGCGCGAGGCTTCCACCGCTGCTATTGCTCATTGCGGCATTGACGTTGATATGTCGTTCCGCATTCAAGGTAAGTGTATTTGCGCTAGTCCAATTAACGGCATCGCTAACAAAAATATCGCCGTTACCACTTACCGCTCCGGTTGCACTGG
This sequence comes from Pseudomonadota bacterium, assembly GCA_040388195.1. Taxonomy (GTDB): domain Bacteria; phylum Pseudomonadota; class Gammaproteobacteria; order Burkholderiales; family DATLHW01; genus DATLHW01. Next base: position 35,208 of record JAZKCF010000154.1, on the reverse strand, counting down.
AAATAGTAACGTTGCTGCTAGTCAATTGTGTGCTCAATGTCAACGGAGTAATGTCTCCGCCACTGGAGGCAATCGTAAAATCATTAGGGTCAACTAACCATTGTCCTGTTTTTCCTTGTGTTGCAGTGGTGTTAATTTTCGTGTTTGTTGCGATTTTTACATGCGCTGCAGACGTTTCGATAAAACCGCCGTTGCCTCCGTTTGGCGCGGATGCGTCTAACGTGCCATCGACATTGACTTGGCCTGTTTGCATGTCGCCTATTAATTTGATAACACCACCTTGATTTTGGATGGTGTGGGCTTCGATGATGCCGCTATTATTGACGACGGCTTTACTTACTTGATCAGCGGCTTTTGCGCTCATCCATACTTGGCCGCCGTCGGCTTTGATGAGCTGTTGATTATCGGCTAATGCGTTCAGCGCACCTTTGTCGATGCTGTAGCCGAGCAGGCTACCGTTGTTAAGCGTGAGCGTAACAGTGTTGCCTGCGGCTAGAAGTGCTGTGCCGAGCCGTGCATTAATAATGCCTTCATTGCGTACTTCAGGGCCTAGCAACGCGACATAGCCGCCATTGTCAGCTGTTAGCGTGCCTTTATTTACGACAACGTTGCCGGGATTTCCATTTTGATTAAACCGATAGTTGCCGACCACAAAATCAGCATTGCTTAACGTTAACGTACTAGCGACCAACCCGCCCACATTAACCTGAGCACCTTTTCCAAATAAGACGCCGTTAGGATTAAGAATAAAGACCTGGCCGTTGGCGGAGAGAGTGCCGAGGATTTGGCTAGGATCTTGACCCAGGACGCGATTCAAGACGATGGAAGAACTAGAGGGCTGAATAAAGCGAATGGCTTCCTGAGCGCCTACCGAAAAATTATTCCAATCGATAGCGAGCTTGCCGGTTTGCTGGGTAACTGTAGTAGTATTGCCGTTTTGGGAAATGTTGCCGTTACCGGCACTGATATGCCCGCCGTTAGGCGCTGCCATCAAGGTAGCGGGAAATAATGCCACCCAAACGCAAAGCAGCCGGCGCCCACTGGGTCGCGGGCCTCTACCCTTAGCGGTTTCAGCGACGGCAACCCAAGTATTCGATATCTCATTCCATACTAGGCGGTAGATGCAATTTAATCCCCCATGATGCTTCATGATTTTTCACTTTTCTGGGACGAATAGAGCTAACTTTAAATAAGACGTACGTTTTATGCAGTGATTGCCTTAACAAAAATATCGACAGAAATGTGCAGAAGTTTACTTTTTTCTTAATCACGGCCCGATATTGGTATTTTCGTTCTTTGGTAACGCGGCAATTAAGGTTTCATCGGTTCACCAACGCTTGCCGGTAGAGAGTTAGCGTTTACGGAACAGCGCCTCCTAACTACCCGCAGCAACTTCATCGCCCAGCGATGAACGGTAGAGCGATCGACAAAGACCTATGTTCCCGCATCATTTCTTCCATATGCCGAACTCAACTGACAGACGAAATATCAGCGTGAATGTCTTTAGCGCGGCAAAATCTTATTTATCTGTACAACTGCGCTTCTCACTCTAACCGTTGGGCATGTAGAAGCTCTAAAAAACACGTTCTTAACGTACTTATTATTTAGATAAACATGAGCAAAACCCCTCCCGCTATCTCTACCGTTTTCACTAATCAACTGGACACGGAGAAATTCGTCTCGTTGTTCCGTGAATCGGCACCTTTCATCTACAACCATCGTGATCGAACATTCGTTATTGCATTCGGTGGCGAGGTTGTCGCCGATGGGAAGTTTGTTGAACTGATTCATGACCTCAATCTTTTAGTGAGTTTGGGTTGTCGCTTGGTGCTTGTGCATGGTTCCCGTCCGCAAGTAGAAGCTAAACTTAAAGAGCGCGGTGCCAAGCCTCGTTACGCCCAAAACCGTCGCGTCACTGATCCGGTCGCGCTGGAGTGTGTAAAGGAAGCAATTGGTACGTTGCGAATAGATATTGAAGCGTTGATGTCGCTGGGTTTGGCAAATTCGCCGATGGCTGGTGCGGATATCCGGGTTGCGAGCGGCAACTTTATTACCGCGAAACCAATTGGCGTTGTAGGCGGCGTGGATTTTCAGCACACAGGTGAGGTGCGGAAAGTAGATGTTGCGGCTATTCGGCAACGGCTCGATTTGGAAGAGACCGTGCTGCTTTCACCGCTCGGCTATTCACCTACCGGCGAGATTTTCAATCTCACATTGGAGGACGTTGCTACCTCGGTGGCGATTGCACTCAAAGCTGACAAGCTGATTTTTCTCATGGATACCGAAGGGGTCAAGGACGCAAAAGGTGAATTGCAGACCGAACTGACGGCGCAGCAAGCAGAAGACATCATCGCAGCCGGACGCCGGCAACCGCAGGACGTGTCGATCTACTTGCCATGTGTGGCACATGCTTGTCGTCATGGGGTAGGGCGTGCGCATTTGATTAGCCGGCACGTGGGCGGTGCGATTCTTATCGAACTGTTTACCCATGATGGCGTTGGCACCATGATTACCCGCGATCCGCTAGAAACTTTGCGGCCTGCAACTATCGACGATGTCGGGGGCTTATTGCGCGTCATCCAGCCATTGGAGGAAGAGGGCATTTTAGTGAAGCGTAATCGCGAAGTGCTGGAGCGCGAAATTACTAACTTCAGCGTGCTGACTTACGATGAAATGGTAATTGGCTGCGCTGCGCTTTATCCCTTTCCTGGTGAAAAATCGGCGGAGCTGGCTTGCTTGGCAGTGGATCGAGACTATCAAGGTTATGGCAAGGGTGAGCAGATTCTTAACTATATGGAAAAGCAAGCGAAGCAGCAGGGATTCAAGTGCTTGTTCGTGCTTTCAACGCGGACTGCGCACTGGTTTGTTGAGCGCGGATTCGTGGAAACGGATGTGGAGCGATTGCCGAAAGAGAAGCAAGCGCTTTACAACTATCGCCGTCGGTCGAAGATATTCGCGAAGAAGTTGTAATTCCGTTTTGCGGTGATTTGGATATATGTCGTGCCAATACCAAGCCCTGTTGAAGAGACTGTAATAAATGGACACTCTTCCGAAGTTATAATTATGTTTTTATCACCGAATTTGTAATTGGAGAAAATCGTGGCTCGAACTGTAATGTGCATCAAACTGAAACGTGAAGCAGAGGGATTGGATTTCCCGCCCTATCCAGGCGAAATGGGCAAACGTCTTTACCAACACGTTTCCAAGGAAGCGTGGAAGCAATGGCTGGACTTGCAAAAGATGCTGGTGAATGAAAATCGTCTGAATCTTGCCGAAAAGAAGGCGCGGGATTATTTGCTGGAGCAGATGGAAAAGCATTTCTTTGGGGATGGCGCCGACCGGGCGATGGGTTACGTTCCGCCCGCAGCATAGGGCTATAGCAATTTGTAATGACTACCTTCGAAGCATCTTCCAAAACGTCGGCGGAATCAGCATCTAGTAAGCGCAAGACAAAAGTAAAAGCGAAACCAGTTGCCAAAGCACCTGATCAATTCATCAATCGGGAGCTGGGTTTGCTTGCGTTCCAACGGCGAGTGCTTGCGCAAGCCGAAGATCCGCAGACGCCGTTACTGGAGCGACTACGTTTTCTATGTATTGTCTCTAGCAATCTGGATGAGTTTTTTGAAATTCGTGTCGCAGGTTTACGCGAGCAACTAAAGCTGAATGCCGGAATGGCTGGTCCCGACGGCCTCTCGCCGGTACGCCTATATCGTCAAATTGCTGCAGAAGCGCATGAGTTAGTCGCACGCCAATACAAACTGCTAAATGACGTGTTGTTTCCGGCGATGGCAAAGGAGGGCATTCGATTCTACCGCCGTTCCGATTGGAGTTCGGCGCAGGCCGAGTGGATCAAGGCTTATTTCTTTCGCGAAGTAATGCCTATTCTCACGCCGATCGGACTCGATCCCGCGCACCCTTTTCCGCGAGTATTGAACAAGAGTCTGAATTTCGCTGTCGAATTGGATGGAAAAGATGCTTTCGGCCGGAATTCCGCTGCCGCTATCGTGCAAGCGCCGCGTACGTTGCCGCGTTTCATTCGCTTACCGGATGAACTTTCCGACGGCTTACAGTACGGTTTTGTTTTTCTCTCCTCTATTTTGCACGCGCATGTCGGTGAACTGTTTAGCGGCATGACAGTGAAAGGTTGTTATCAATTCCGAGTGACGCGAAATAGCGATTTATTCGTGGACGAGGAAGAAACAAAAAATCTGCGTGAAGCACTGCAGGGTGAATTGCCGCAGCGTCATTTTGGTGACTCGGTGCGGTTGGAAGTCGCAGATAACTGTTCATTGGAAATGATCGAGTTCTTGCGTTCCCAATTCGAATTGTCTGAAGTAGATATTTATGCAGTTAATGGACCGGTGAATCTCGTGCGATTGATGCAAGTACCCGACGCTATCGATCGCCCAGATCTTCGGTTTCCTCTCTTCCAGCCCGGTATACCTAAGGAGCTGGTCAAGAAGCCGGATATTTTTCCTGCGATTTGCGCCGGTGATATTTTGCTTCATCATCCGTTCCAGTCTTTCAATCCTGTCGTTGAATTCATTCAGCAGGCGGCGATAGATCCGCATGTGGTGGCCATTAAGCAGACTGTTTATCGTGCCGGGCAAGATTCGTTGTTGATGAAAGCGCTCATTCAAGCTGCTCGTAGTGGGAAAGAAGTAACCGTCGTGGTGGAACTGTTGGCTCGTTTCGACGAAGAGACCAACATGAACTGGGCGGCGCAATTGGAAGAAGTCGGTGCACATGTGATTTATGGCGTAGTAGGCCATAAAGCCCACGCTAAAATGGCCTTGGTTGTACGGCGGGAAGAAGGCGTTCTGAAACGTTACGTGCATTTGGGTACCGGCAACTATCACAGCAGCACAGCCAAGCTTTACACAGATTTTGGTCTTCTCACTTGCGATGAAAAAATGGCGGCCGACGTCAATAATATGTTTATGCAATTGACCGGATTGGGTAAGGCAAGCCAACTGAATTACTTTTGGCAGTCACCATTTACTTTGCATAAAGCAGTAATGAAGGCCATTCATCACGAAGCGGAATTAGCGAGAGCTGGTAAACGGGGAGTGATTATTGCGAAGATGAATGCAATGCTCGAACCAGCGATTATCAGCGCTCTTTATGATGCTTCACGCGCCGGCGTGAAGATAGACCTTATCGTACGTGGCGTATGTGCATTGACGCCTGGCGTCCCTGGGCTTTCGGAAAATATCCGCGTGCGTTCTGTAATCGGTCGTTTCCTTGAGCATGAGAGAATTTATTATTTTGGTAATGGCGGGGATGAAATTGTCTACCTTTCCAGCGCCGATTGGATGGATCGGAATTTCTTTCGTCGCATCGAAGTTGCTTTTCCCATTATCGATAAAAAACTCAAGAAACGCGTTATTGAAGAGGGATTGAAGGCTTATCTAAAAGATAATGTGCAGGCTTGGGAAATGGATGCTACCGGCCAGTATCAATTGCGTCCTCGCCGTAAGCAAGAAAGCTATAGCGCACAAGACTCGTTGCGTAAATTGCTTTCAGTTAATTGATCGTAGGCTACGGCGTAAATATGCCCACTGAAATCGAACTAAAGCTACTCATTGATAAGAAAAACATCGCCGCTTTGCGCGAATCGTTAAAGCAATATGCCAACGGCGTTAAAGCACAACGCCGACATCTTCTTAGCTATTATTTCGACACGCCTACTTCCGAATTTTGGGCCAAAAAAATGGCGCTGCGTGTACGCCAGGTCGACGGTAAGTGGGTGCAAACGTTGAAGGGCGATGGCGGTGTAAACGCTGGTATTCATCAACGCGCTGAATGGGAAACAGCGGTCGACGACAATCATCCTGACTTTGCTCGTCTTGCCGCCGCTTTTCCTGATGATCGTGTATTGCAACGGCTAATCAAAAAGCTGCCGACTGAAGATAATATTGCAGCGATCTTCTGTACCGATTTTCATCGTGAAGCATTAACGCTGCCACTGCCTGATGGCGGTGAAGTGGAAATTGCTATTGATGAAGGCAATGTTCTGGTGGGTAAAAAGCAAACACCCATCAGTGAGCTGGAAGTGGAACTCAAATCGGGTAATCCCGTTGCGGTTTTCGATTTTGGTCGTCGGCTCCTAGCTGATGTGCCATTAGCTATTGGAATAGTAAGCAAGGCAGAGCGCGGCTACGCATTAGTGTGCCGGGAAAAATTATCTGTGCCGCAACGTGCACTATCGGTGGAGTTCGAACCATCAACCACGGTAGACGACGCGTTTACGACTATTTTCACGGAATGTCTCGGGCATTTATTGGGAAACGTAGAAGGTGTTGTTAGTGGGCGCGACCCTGAATATTTGCACCAGCTGCGTGTAGCGGTTCGTCGTTTGCGGGGTGCGTTGACAGTGTTCGGCGATGTAGCGCCTAAAGCAGTATTGGCGGGTATATCTAACGAATTGCGGGAAGCAGGCCAAACGTTAGGCGAGGCAAGAAATTGGGATGTGCTTTTGCACGAAACGATTCCTGATTACGAGAAGTCCGAAGGCGTCACTATCACCGCCGAGTTGGCGAGCCAGTTACAGCGGGATGCTCAGCGCGTAAAAGCAAATGCTCGCCGTCTCGTTCGTTCACGCCAATTTACTGATTTACTACTTGCTATCGGCGCTTGCGTCGTTGGGCGGGCATGGCGGCAAAACGCAACCGAATCGACGTTGAACGCCTTATCTGATTCAGTAGGTGTGTTTGCCGTATATGCCATTCAGAAGCGTCGCCGTCAGCTTAAAAAACGCGTCGCTGCGATCGAGGCCGATGATCTTGAAACATTGCATGCGATTCGTATCGCGGCGAAGAAGCTACGTTATTCGGTGCAATTTTTTGCATCATTGTTCCCGGCAAAGCACGTTGAGCCTTATGCCAATGCGTTGGCTGAAATTCAGAATTTACTTGGCCGCACGAATGACATGGCAACCGCATCAAAGTTACTCGCAGGGGTGGCAGCGCGCTCGCCAGAATTATCGGACGAAGTGACCGCGATGAATGCGTGGTTACAGGCGCAGTTACACAGAGATCAGCGTTTATTTACTAAAACTTGGTCGCGTTTTATTAAGCTGCGGCCAGTAACTAAAAATATGCTTTAAAACATTTAAATGGGATTGAATATGGACCTAATTCTTTGGCGGCATGCGGAAGCGGAAGACGCGACTCCAGACCTTTCTCGTCGATTAACCGATAAAGGCAAGCGTCAAGCGAGCTTTATGGCCGATTGGCTGACACCCCGATTGCCTAAGGATTTACGCATCTTGGTAAGCCCTGCTGTGCGGACGCGGCAAACCGCGGATGCGCTGAATATGAAATACACCGTTGTCGAGGACATTGCGCCGGATCGTGGTGTTGCTAAACTTCTCGCTGCAGCCAGTTGGGAAACGGGCGAAGGCGCTGTGTTAGTGGTTGGCCATCAACCAACATTAGGGCTTGCTGCCTCACTGCTTCTTTATGGGCAAGAGCGCTCGTTTAGCATTAAGAAAGGCGCTATTTTCTGGATTTCCCGGCGAGATCCGGAAGCGGGTGGTGAGTGTGTGCTGCGAGCAGTGCTTTCACCAGATATGCTGAAGGTGTAACAACCAATGCGGCATTGGGGAACGACAGTTATCCCAGCCGCTTTAATCGAAGATGTACATCGACCGATTGCCATTGACGGGTTTCCTCATCAAGTGCTGTTTCCGTCAGCGGATGATCCTTCAGCCACGCTTTTTCAATAGCCAGTTCAAATCCATGCTCGCGTTGTGTCAGTCGTATCGCCGGCAATTCTGTTCCCCCGCGTCCGCGTGAGAGCAGGACCGCGATGCGGAGTGCCAATGTAAGCGGGATATCGGTAAGTTGCGTTAGCGCCACTTGCGCTTTCGCCAGTGAGCCGCGATGCGGTTGCACAATCAGTGCCAGCCGCCCTTGATCCATACGCGAGAAACCCGGCATATCGGCATTTTGCAAGATATAAGCGGAATGCTTATGGTAGCTAGAGTAGGCAATGGAAATCCCCACTTCGTGCAAGCGGGCAGCCCAAGTGAGTAGCTGCCGTTCGTGATCTCGTTGCGCGTCGGGAATATTTTGGGCGATTTGTTCGTAAAGATCGAGCGCAATCGCCTCTACGCGCGCCGCTTGGGCGCGATCGACTTGATAGCGGCGGGTGAATGCATTGACTGTCGTTTCCCGCATATCCTGATGTTGCGCGCGGCCTAGCAAATCGTAGAGTACGCCGTGGCGCAATGCATAATCTGACAGCACCATTTCAGGGATATCGAGCTCGTTGAAAATCCCCGTCATGATGGCGAAGCCGCCAACAATGATTGGTGCTCGGTCGGCGGTCAATCCATCGATATTAAGTCGTTTTACTTCCCCGGCTTTTATTAGCGCTGCTCGCAGTTTTTTTAGTCCGCTGCGGGTGATACCTGATTCCGCCCAGCCATTGGCGCGCAGCATTTCGGCAATCGTTCGCGCGGTACCGCTGGAAGCAACAGCGGTGTGCCAACCGGTTTCACCGAAGCTGGCGCTAATAGTTTCCACTTCTGCCCTCGCCGCGAATTCCGCTTGGCGTAGCCGATCGTCGTCAATGCGGCCATCTGGAAAGAAGCGTGCGGTATAAGTGACGCAGCCCATGTAAAGGCTCTCGGTCTTGATTGGATTCAGACCTTCACCGATGATGCATTCGGTCGATCCGCCACCAATATCGACTACCAGCCGCTGCTCTTTCGAAAGCGGCATGCCATGCGCGACACCAATGTAGATGAGACGAGCCTCTTCACGACCAGCGATAATTTCTATCGGAAACCCGAGCGCCGCTTCCGCCTTATTGAGGAAGGTTGTGGCGTTTTTTGCGACACGTAATGTATTGGTGCCGACCGCGCGCACAGCCTCCGGCGAAAATCCCCGTAGCCGTTCGCCAAAACGTTTTAGCGTTGCCAGCGCATTTGCTTGGCAAGTTTCACTAAGGTTTTTTTTGCTGTCGAGCCCGGAGGCGAGTCGCACTGTTTCTTTGAGGGAATCGAGTTCGTAAATCTGGCTACCGACAACGCGACCGACTTGCAGGCGGAAGCTGTTAGAGCCGAGATCGACCGCAGCAAGGGTTTCGTGTTCGTTCATGCGCTAACTCTTGATCTCGATGGATGCAGATTTCTGTAGATTGGCAGATTTGCGCAGATTACTTACGTGATTATGTCGATGTTTCTCGTTCAATCTCTTCCAGTGTCACATGGCGGACATCTTTCCCTTTGACGAGGTAGATGACGTATTCAGCCATATTTTTCGAATGATCGCCGATGCGTTCGATGGCTTTGGCGACGAACAAGATTTCAATTGAGATGGAGATCGTGCGTGGATCTTCCATCATGTAACTGATTAGCTGGCGAATGATGGAGCGGAACTGGTCATCCAGATCCACATCTTCGCGAACTACTTGGGCTGCGGCGGAGATGTCCAGACGCGCAAACGCATCCAGGGAACGGCGCAGCATGTCTAAAGCCAGATCCGCAGCGCGTTTGACCTCGAAAAAACGAGGCGTTTGCAGGCGATCGGTTTCGTACATCAGCTTTGCCATTCGGGCAATTTTTTCCGCTTCGTCACCAATGCGCTCAAGATCAGTGATCGTCTTAATGATCGCCATGATCATGCGCAGGTCGCCGGCTGCAGGTTGTCGGCGCGCAATAACATGCGTGCAGTCCTCGTCGATCCCGACCTCTAACGCGTTCACGCGATGATCATCGCTGACAACAGCGTTAGCTAGCGTCATATTTCCATTGACGAGTGCTTCAACTGCGCGAACGATTTGTGATTCCACCAAGCCGCCCATTTGCAGCACGCGGGAGCGCAACCCTTCTAATTCGACATCAAACTGTTTCGAGGTATGTAATTCGTTCGTTGGCATTTTTTACTCCGAAATCTTTAATGGGCAGTCACACAAATTTGCTACCCTTTAACTGCACCGATTTTCCGTCGCAAGGCGAGGATTCCTGCACAAGCAACTAAAAAACATTGTAAGCACTATTAGGATATTGCGCTTTAATGACAATCACGTGAATATTGGGCTAACGCTTGTAAGTTTTCACGCCGTTTGTGGTTCCCAATAAAAGAACATTGGCACCACGCTGAGCGAATAAACCGTTGGTGACGACGCCAGGAATTTGGTTGATCGTGCTTTCCAGTTCAACCGGATTGAGAATTTTCAATCCGCTTACATCAATAATTAAATTACCGTTATCGGTGGTAAATCCGAGCCGAAGTGCTGGTTGCCCACCCAAAGCGGCCATTTCCCGTGCCACGTAACTTCTTGCCATTGGTATTACTTCCACGGGCAGCGGGAAGTTGCCTAATACCGGCACCAGCTTGCTTTCATCCGCGATACAAATGAATTTTTTCGCGACAGCCGCAACGATTTTCTCACGAGTTAGCGCGCCGCCGCCGCCTTTTATCATTGCAAGGTGCTCAGTAATTTCGTCGGCGCCATCAACGTAAATAGGGAGTTCATCGACACTATTGAGATCGACAATAGGTATTCCTGCTGCGCGTAACCGTTCTTCCGTTACCTTGGAGCTTGTAACGGCGCCGTCAATGCGGTTTTTTATCTTTGCTAATTCGGCAATGAAGTAATTGGCGGTGGAACCGGTACCTACTCCAACGAGACCATCGGTTACGTATTCAATAGCGGCTTTGGCTACGGCTTGCTTGAGTTCATCTTGGGTCATGATCTAAGGGTTCTTGCGGAAGCTAATGGCGTGGAATCCTAGCATATTTGCTAGCCTCCCCGTGGCTTCCTGGCATATGAGGTTAAAATGAATGACTGCGTGTTTTGGGGAAGGGTGCTTTTCCTGCTACTCTTTCCGCCTTTCTAGCAGCGCAATCTTAAGAGTAGTCTAAGTTAATGATAGGCCAGCGCATACCATAATGAAAATCGATTACCTGGAAAAAATTCTCACCGCCAACGTTTACGACGTGGCAATTGAAAGCCCTTTGGACGAGGCACGTAATTTATCAGCTCGGATCGCGAATCGAGTCCTGCTTAAGCGTGAAGATTTGCAGCCGGTTTTTTCTTTTAAGCTGCGCGGCGCGTATAACAAAATGGCTAGCCTTACGCCCGAAGCGCTGCAAGCTGGCGTTATTTGCGCTTCCGCTGGTAATCATGCGCAAGGCGTAGCGCTTGCGGCGCAAAAGCTCGGTTGTACGGCGACGATTGTCATGCCGGTAACGACGCCGCAAATCAAAGTCGACGCCGTGCAAAAGCGCGGTGGTCATGTGGTACTGCACGGGGATTCCTACCAAGAAGCTTTTATTTATTCGCAACAATTAGCCGCCGAACGAAAGCTGACTTTTGTGCCGCCCTATGACGATCCGTTGGTGATTGCCGGGCAGGGGACGATAGGGATGGAAATTCTTCGCCAGCATCGGAAACCCATTCATGCGATTTTTATTCCAATTGGCGGCGGAGGGCTAATCGCTGGTGTTGCTGCGTTTGTTAAGCGGATTCGGCCGGAGATCAAAATCATCGGCGTGGAAACGCTCGATGCGGATGCAATGAGTCGTTCGCTCAAGGCCGGTAGCCGCGTTACCCTTCCGCATGTTGGTCTATTTGCGGATGGAACGGCCGTAAAGCAGGTAGGAGAGGAGACTTTTCGTCTTGCCAAAGATTTGATCGACGAAGTTATTCTAGTGGACACGGATAGTACTTGCGCAGCGATTAAGGATGTTTTCGATGATACGCGCGCGATTCTCGAACCGTCGGGTGCTTTGAGTATTGCCGGGTTGAAAGCGTACGTGGAGCGAGAGAAGCTGCAAGATAAGACGTTGGTGGCGATTGCCAGCGGCGCTAATATGAATTTCGATCGGTTGCGTTTTGTTGCGGAACGGGCAGAAGTTGGCGAGCGGCGGGAAGCGCTTTTTGCGGTGACGATTCCTGAAGAGCGCGGTAGTTTTCGCCGTTTTTGCGAATTGGTCGGTCCGCGCAATGTTACCGAATTCAACTACCGTATCGCCGATGCAAAAGAGGCGCACATCTTTGTTGGCGTTGAAGTACGCGATCGGGATGATGTCGGTAGTTTGATGAGGACGATGGCGCAGCACAATTTCAAAACGCTGGACCTTACCGATGATGAATTGGCCAAGTCGCATGTCCGCCATCTTGTCGGAGGCCGTTCGTCGCTTGCTGAGAATGAGCTTATTTATCGTTTTAATTTTCCTGAACGGCCGGGGGCGTTGGTTCGCTTTCTTTCCAGCATGAACCCAAATTGGAATATCAGCTTATTCCACTATCGCAATCATGGCGCCGATTACGGGCGTATTCTCGTTGGGCTCCAAGTTCCGCCGCAAGACAAGGATGCATTCCAGAAATTTCTCGATGATTTGGGATATGAATATGTCGACGAAAGTGAAAACCCCGTCTATCACTTGTTTTTGAGTTAACGCAGTTCTGTCAGATATCAGGTCAAAGTAAATAGCGAATGGATTTTTATATCGCTGCGAATCAATTTGAATTACAAAGTCGGGAGTAAATGATGAAATTTAAAATTAAATTGTTATCTTTGTTATTGGCAATTTCTGGGCAAGCATTTGCAGCAGACAGCATAAAAATCGCTTTGACAGGTCCCTTCAGCGGCGGATCGGCACCCATGGGCGTTTCCACTCGTGACGGCGCAAAACTTGCGATTCAGGAAATAAATAATGCTGGCGGCGTAACGATTGCCGGCAAAAAATACTTGATCGACGTTATCGAGCGCGACGACGAGGCGAAGAATGAACGGGGCGCTCTTGTCGCCCAAGAAATCGCTTCGATGAATGATGTTGTGGCCGTGGTCGGTACGGCTAATACAGGTGTAGTGCTGGCTGGCGACAAGTTTTATCAACAAGCGAAGAAACTCAGAATTATTTCCGTTGCCGCTGGATCTGCGGCGATGGGGCAGTGGATTAAGGAAGGCAATGTAGTTCCTAAAGGGGAGCTTTACATGTTCCGTTTTTCCGCCAACGATGGCGTGCAATCCGAAGCTATCCTTGAAGAAGCCGTTCAAAAACGCGGTTTAAAGAAAATCGCCATTCTTGCTGACGATACCAATTATGGTGTGTCCGGGCGTGATGATTTGCTTTCGCGCTTGAAAAATATGCCTGGTGTCGAAGTCGTTGCCGTGGAAAAATTTTCCATCGGTTCCAAAGATATGACGGCGCAACTTCTTAAAGCCAAAACCGCCGGCGCAGAAGGTCTTTTCGCGATCGGGATTGGACCGGAACTTGCTGCGATTGCCAACGGGAAGACCAAGCTTGGCTTAAAAGCGCCGATGTTTGGTTCTTGGACGTTATCGATGGGAAACTTTTTGGATAATGCGGGAGCGGCTGCTAATGGCACGATGATGCCACAGACATTTATTCAAGAAGACTACACGCCTCGCGCTAAGAGTTTTATCAAAAATTATCAGGCTACTTATCGTATAGATCGTATCCCATCGCCTGTATCGGCGGCACAAGGTTACGACAGCATCAAGCTCCTGGCCGCTGCCATTGAACAAGCCGGCTCCACCAACAGCAAAGCGATTAAGGATGCGTTGGAAGGGTTGCAAAAGCCAGTTGAAGGTGCCATTGCAAAATGGAATCGTCCGTATAGCACTTGGGATCCGGCGCACCCAGAAACTCATGAAGCGTTCCGGAAAGAGCGTATCGTGATTGGCGTGGTAAAAGACGGTCGGGTAACTTTTGCTCATGAAAAAGATAAGAAACGTTTAGAACAATTGGACCGTTAATTCTCGTATCAACATCAAAGACGGCATAGCTGGGAAACTGGTTATGCCGTTCGTTATTTCAGTTTTTTGAAATAACTCAACTAATACGAATTCCACTTGTAGCCTGGATGAAGCGTCAGCGTAATCCGGGGGGTGACATTCTTCACTCCACCTTCGCCCCGGATTCCGCTGACGCTTCATCCAGGCTACCTGTTGTTTGGAAACTTTGCGAGATTCGTATAAGAATTTGGTAAAAAATAAATCTTTGTTTTAGACCTGTCTGTTGGTGCAAGGGGGTGTTTGTGGATTGGATGATAATTGCGCAGATGTCGGTATCCGGGGCCGCGATGGGGATGGCCTATGCGCTAATCGCTTACGGATTTCAACTGACCTATGCGCCTTCTCGGAGCCTAAATTTCGGGCAGGCAGAAGCCGTAATGATTTCAGCTTTTGTCGCACTTTCCTTGATCGGAACAGGAATGCCGTATGCATTGGCGATGTTCCTGACCCTGATGTTCGGCGCGGTGCTCGGGCTCGTTGTTGAACGCTTGGGAGTGCGTCTTGCGCTACAGCAAAAAAACGAAGGTTGGATTCTATTAACAATTATTCTTGGCCTCTTCGGTAGTGCCGTGGCAGAGAATTTATGGGGGCGGGATGATCGTCCGCTTCCGACCCCCATTCCTGGCGATCCAATTGCTTTGGGTGCCATTTCGATAACCTGGTATGAAGTGACTATCGTCGTCGGTGCTTTGCTTCTGATGGCCATCATCGAGTTGTTCCGGCGTCGTACTTTGTTGGGACGGGCGGTGGAAGCAGTCGCCGCGGACCCGGATGTTGCGGGGTTGATGGGAATTGACTCGCAGCGCGTAGTGTCCCTGGCCTATGCACTCTCTGGCGCCACTGCAGCGTTCGCCGGAATTCTGATTGCGCCTATCACGACAGTGGGACCGACTATGGCAGCAGGTCTTATTCTCAAATCGTTCAGCGTGGCAGTTGTTGCCGGACTCGAATCCGGATTCGGCGTGGTCATTGCCGGAATTGTATTGGGAGCGCTGGAAAGTCTATCGAGCGCGTACCTAGGCTCCGGGTGGCGAGAGGCGCCGGGCATCATTTTATTGATTGCCGTTCTCGCGTTGCGCCCTAATGGGCTGTTTGGAAAAACTACGATTCGGAAAGTTTGAGCATGTCGATAATAAAAATGTCGCGTTCGACAGCATCCCTTCTGAGTGAACTTGCAGTCCTAGTCATTCTCGCAGCTTTACCACTATTTCTAGGTCAGTCAGGCTATGGCATGGGCTTGCTTACCCTGCTCGCCATTTACGCAATTGCGCTTATCGGTCTTGACGCAACAGTAGGCTACCTCGGTCAAGTAAATCTCGGTCACGCGGGAATGATTGCGGCTGGCGCCTATGTTGCCGGGCTTATCGTCGACAATACAACAATCGGCTTATTTCCTGCGCTATTTGCTGCCGGATTGACGGGATTAACGTTGGGCGCGTTGCTCGCTTTTCCGGCGTTACGCTTGGAAGGGCCGCAGTTTGCGCTGGCAACACTTTCATTCGGCTCGCTGAGTGTGCTTTGCTTAAATGAACTCGAATCGATCACGCACGGAGCGCAAGGGTTGTCGATAAATCGGCCACCGCTTCCGGGCGGCATACCACTTACTGCAAGCGGATTTTATTGGATCACACTTTCGCTGTTAGGGCTGGTGTGGTTTGCCTCGCGTCAATTATTAGAGGGGCGTTGGGGGCTTGCCATCGCGGCTTTACGCAATAGTCCGATCGCTACAGACTCGCTTGGTATCGGTGCGATGAAGCATAAGATACTCGCCTTCGCGTTTGGTTCTGCGCTGGGTGGGTTTGCCGGCGGACTCTATGCTTTTAACCTTGGGTTTTTGCAACCGCAAGCCTTCGGTTACGATTTAAGCGTGACCTTATTGCTCGGCACTGTGCTCGGAGGCAGAAAATCAGTTTGGGGGGCGCTTGTGGGGGCGGTGCTTGTCGTGCTTCTGCCAAACCTGCTCTCTAATAAGCCGGTGTTCCTTAGTATCGCCGGCTTCGGTGCCGTCCTGGCTGTTGTACATTTCGCGCAAGCAATACGACAAAACAAAATTACCTTTGATAATGTTGCTCCGTTGTTAGCAATGTCATTACTGCTAAGCATCGGCTACTTCGCGGGTAACTTGGAGGAATGGCGCAAAGGTCTTTTTGCGTTAATGTTATTCGCGGTTGTGGTTAGTTTGCCCGATGGCCTCGTGGGATTCATTGCGCATCAACTTGTCCATTGGCTGCGTCTGGCATCTCCGGCGTTATTCATTCCCACTCCGCTGGATCAAGTGCTACCTGTGCGGCAAAAGCAGGGTATGGCGATGCTTGAAGCAACGGATATTCGCTTATATTTTGGCGGCGTTAAAGCGGTAGATGGCGTTACGCTTTCGCTGCAACACGGTGAAGTATTAGCTTTGATTGGCCCTAACGGCTCGGGTAAATCCTCATTGATCAATGTAATTTCCGGCCTCTATCGCCCAACGGGAGGTGAGGTAAGTTTGAAGGGTGTGCGTATTTCAGGGAAAGGACTGCTTGCGGCGAGCCGGCAAGGCATTAGCCGCACCTTTCAGAACTTGCAGATATTCGCTGATTTGACGGCGATCGAAAATGTCGCAATCGCCATGAAAGATGCCTATCGCCTACCATGGCTGTGGGTGGCGGCAGGACTCGCCAAGAAAGAGGACCGCAAGGCGATGCAAGATGCGCAAAGTCTTTTGGTCGTTGTGGGTTTGCAAGATAAATCGAATATACCGGCAAGGGATCTCACATACAGCGATCAACGCTTTATGGAAATCGCCAGAGCGCTTGCCGTGAAGCCCGCGGTGTTGATCCTTGATGAGCCGGCAGCTGGTATGTCCAAACCTGATGTGGAGCGTCTTAAAGTTATCATCGGTGCGATTAAGGAACGAGGAATCAGCATCATTCTTATTGAACATCATCTCGATATTGTTGCTGAACTTGCCGATCGCGTCATTGTGTTGGACGGTGGTAAATCGATCGCTGCGGGTAGCCCGGCTGACGTACGTCGCGACCCGAAAGTAATCGAAGCTTATCTTGGCGCGTCGGCAGCTCATCTAGTGGAAGCAAGCGCATGACAATCGCACTGCAAGTTGAAGATTTAAAGGCTGGCTATGCACGCGCCGAAGTACTGCATGGAATTTCGCTGAAGGTAGAAGAGGGACAGCTCGTCACATTGATCGGTGCTAACGGTGCCGGTAAGACTACGTTGATGCGTGCTATCTCTGGCATGTTGCGGCCCACAGCAGGGAGTGTGCGGCTTGCAAATCGAGAAATCTGTGCAGAAACCGCGCCGCGTATTGTGCGGTTAGGTCTCGCACATTGCCCGGAAGGGCGGCGAGTATTTGCGCCGTTAACGGTTGAAGACAATTTGTTATTAGGCGCTTACCGCAGGTTGCCGAGCATTTTTGGATACAAGAAAAAAGCCAGCCAAGCCTTGGGCAAAATTTACGAACTTTTCCCAAGGCTAAAGGAGCGCCATAAGCAAACAGCAGGAACACTATCTGGGGGCGAACAACAGATGTTGGCTATCGGGCGCGCATTGATGTCGGAGCCAACGGTGTTGTTGCTGGATGAACCTTCGATGGGCTTAGCGCCTGTGATGGTAGATGTCGTGGTTGATACGATTCGAAAGTTGCGGCAAGAAGGAATCACCATGGTCCTCGTCGAACAATTCGCGCAAACAGCTTTATCTATCGCTGATTACGTTTATGTGGTGGAACGAGGCACGATTGCATTAGAGGGAAAGCCGAGTGAGATTCGCGAAAACCGTGCGGTAGTTGAGGCTTATCTCGGGGCGTAAAAGGTTGGTGCATTGATAGTCATTCTGATAACCATCTGGCCAGTCCCCTTACTGCGAAGTTAAAGTTAAGTTGCAACGTTAACTCCAGAGGCCGATTAGATGATTATCAGAACCGCTCAAAACTTTAGATTTTTTCGCTAACTAATTGCGTCGCGCCATCTGGCGACGTTCAGCTTGCCGGCGTTCTTCACCTAAATGGGCAGCGCGATCGCGGACCCATACAGTCTTCGCATTTACAAATTCCCGAATGCCATGATAAGAAAGCTCGCGTCCGAAGCCTGAGTCCTTGATGCCGCCGAAAGGCAGTCGTGGATCGGATTTGACGATGCCATTGACAAATATCATCCCGGCTTCGATCTGCATCCCTAAATCTTCTGCGCCTTCAAAGTCACGGCTCCATAAAGAGGCACCGAGGCCATAAGGCGTATCATTGGCAAGCCGCAATGCGTCTTCCTCGTTTTTCGCGCGTAGGATGATTGCCACGGGGCCGAATAATTCTTCTCTATAAGCTGGTGCTGCGGGCGTGACATTGTCGAGAATCGAGGGCGCATAGAAATTACCGTTGCCCGGCAGTGGCACACAGCCTAGCACTGCTGTCGCGCCAGCGGCGATGGATGCTTGTACCTGTGCATGCAATTCATCCCGTAAATCGGGGCGTGCCATTGGACCGATCTGCGTGTCTTCTCGCGTTGGATCGCCGATTTTAAGGGCGGCGACTTTTTCCTTAAACAGCGCGATGAACTCATCGGCGATTTCTGGAACGAGAATGAAGCGTTTCGACGCAATACAAGACTGCCCACAGTTTTGGAATCGGCCGATAACTGCTTGCGTCGCAGCGAGTTCTAAATCTGCGTCGGCTAATACAATGAAAGGGTCCGAACCGCCCAATTCGAGTACGCATTTTTTCAGCTGCGCACCGGCTTGCGCAGCGACAGACCGGCCTGCACGAGCGGAGCCGGTCAACGTGACTGCTTGTACGTGCGGGCTGGCGATGGTCTGGTCGATCAGTTTCGACTCAGCGAAGGCATTAGTAAATACATGCTCCGGAAAACCCGCATCTCGAAATAATTGTTCGATCGCTGCGGCTACTTGCGGGACATTCGACGCATGTTTCAGCACCACGGTATTGCCGGCCAGAATAGCCGGCACCGCCGCGCGGAAAACCTGCCAGAACGGAAAATTCCACGGCATGACCGCAAGGACTACGCCGATGGGGGTATAAGAAACGTAGCTTTTGCCGGCATCTGTGTAATAGGGTTCTTCAGCAAGAAATGGCGCCGCATGCACGGAATAATAATCACATCCGAGCGCGCATTTTTCGATTTCCGCTAGTGCTTCTTTAATCGGCTTGCCCATTTCCAGCGTGGCTAAAGCAGCAAGTTCGTTTTGACGCTCTCGCGTTAAATCGGCTAACCGAGTCGCTAACTGCGCTCGCTCTTCTGGGTCGGTATTCCGCCATTGCTTTTGTGCTTCGCTGGCGCGAGCAAGCAGGGCGTTGAGCTCTTCCGGCGCAAGGCTAGTGAAGGTTTGCAGAGTTTCATTAGAAAGGGGGTTGCAAGTCGAATAGGGCATAGTTTTTTGCCGTTGCAATGTTAGTAAGGTAATCTAGGATTGAGAAAAATCAGAAAACACAAATGGAGTCATCTTAAATGTTTAGACGACCCCGAATTCGGAAATAGGCTTCAGTCGGGGTAAGTATTTTGCGGGAAATCGTGTAGAGGTCAGAATAGAAATCTCTTAATTCAATGATAGGTCATTGTTGAGTGGGTTTAGGCTCTTTTTCTAACAGAACCGTAATGTTTCGATCACCCACAGAAAACGCCTGACGAATTTGGCCGGTAACGCTAAGTCGCTGGCCCTCTGCTGGGAGTGCTTTATCGGATACGACTCCAATCGCGCCGGTTCCGTCGTTCAACTCAAAATATTTCACGAATACGAGTGAGAAGGTTTTCGTCACATTTCCTTCAACAGTCACCGTCTTTCCATCATAGGTCCGTGGATCACTAAGAATTTGGCGAATGTCCGTTCGCGTAGCGCAAGCCGTGGCTAAAAGACAGAGTAAAGAAGTCAGTATTAGCGAGTGCGCGCGACACCGGGCTAGCATTTCACGCCTTGTTTTGTTCGGGCCAATTTTTGATGTACTGCTTCAGCAACTGGTTTTCCAGGGCTACATCTTTGACCATGCTTCGAGCGACGTCCTGGAAGGACAGAATACCGATAAGTCGGCCTGCTTCGAGCACCGGTAAATGCGTGATGTGATGCTCGGTCATGAGTTGACGCATGCGGTCTACTGAATCTTCCGGTTCTCCGGTGACTGGATTTGCCACCATGATTTCCGAAACAGGAACATTCACGAGCTTGCTTCCCAGATGGTGCAATCCACGTAAAATTTCGCGTAGGGTAACTAATCCAGCCATCGCGCCATTCCGTAGTACCACTACCGAACTGATATCCTTTTCTATCATGAACGCCGCTGCGTCCGGGACAGAAGTATCTGGTCCGACACTGTAGATCTGACTGCCTTTATCGGTGAGGATGTCGCGAATGATCATTGCATTCCCTGCAGCAGGAAGATGGGGATTTAAGTGTGATTTAGCCAAAAGCTAATTCTAAACTCGCTGAGTCAGCATAGCAGACGCTGGCGAGCAGCGTAACCCCCATGACGTTCAAACTTAATTGGATAGACTCTTAGTAGGAGAATCTGCCAAAATCACCTTAAGCGCAAGAGGATTTTTAAATCCTCGTCTCAACCGCTGCATGTTAAAAGACTGATGAGAACGGTTTCATTTTTCCGATGATGAAGTCTACTTAGGCCGTCCGATGCCAGACATATCTGTTCGATTGGCAACACCCGATGATGGAGCGGCGTACCATCAATTCATGGATGCCATCTATTCCGAAAATCTAGATACACTTATTCCGCCTGCGGCATCCACAAAATTAGAATTGACTTACCGTTATGTTATTCAGCATGACGCAGTTCGTTCCGCGTTGTTTCTTGCCGAAGCAGCCGGAAGGATTGTCGGCGCGGCAAATTTCACGCGCTTTGTCCGCCTGGAAACCGATCATACGATTGGCGTTGGTTTGTATGTCGACAAAGACAATCGAGGGCGAGGTATCGGCCGACGGTTGATGGAAGCCGGCATTGCATGGGCGAATTCGGTGCCGGATATCGAAAGGATTGAACTTTTGGTAATGGAAAATAATCGACAGGCGCTTGGATTGTATGAAAGCCTAGGGTTTGCCTATGAAGGCCTTAAGCGCTCGGCGGTTAAGAAGCCGCATGGGTATTTCAATATTGTCGTTATGGCGCTGCTGATGAAACAAGCAGCCAATATTTGAGAAAACATGTTCTGGGGCGATAACGAGACGAAACTTAAACCTTGCGACCTTGCTAAATGCGAGGCCATTTGTTGTAGCAATGGCAGCGCTCTTTTAAAGGAAGAGGCGGTTGTGATCCGCGAGCTTGTCCGTCAATTTCCTGAGCATTTTCCAAATTTACCTGAGCATTTCATCGTCAAGTTCACTTGGGAAGGTTATGTCGGCCGCAGGACTGCGGTACGGCCTTATCGGTATCGTAATAAACCGGATCACTTCGATAATACGCGCTGCGTATTTGCCGAGAGCGATGGCAAATGTAGCCTCCAAACATTGGCTGTCGCGCACGGAAAACATAAATGGACTTATAAACCGCTTAGTTGTTGGATGTTTCCGTTATCGGTTGATGGCGATCGGCGAATCATACCGCCGCCACGCCGGGCGAAAGACGATCGCGATTATGTGGGGCCTGCTTACCCAGGCTTCACAAGCCAAACGCCGTGCGGGACGCATCAATCCAGTGGCAAGGTGTGGCGGATTGCGCTGCAAGAGGAAATTGAGTGTTTCCAAAACAAAAAAGATGAAGAGTCTTGATGGCTGAATCGGTTGCTTCCCTGCGGGCGAGAATTAGGACATTCCATCGTATTGATGAAGCCATTGCCGTCGAGAATTTGATATCAATGGCCGCGCTTCCCGATGATGCCAAGGCACGAATTACTACCCGTGCTTACGGCTTAGTCAGTGCTATTCGCATTGAGCACGGCGATCGGGGCGGCATTGATGCGTTCATGCATGAATACGATCTTTCTTCCCGTGAAGGGGTGGTGCTCATGTGTTTGGCGGAAGCATTGTTGCGGATTCCCGATACAGCTACCGTTGATCATTTGATTCGCGACAAAATCGGTTCGGTTGATTGGGAACATCATGTGCCACGATCCAATAGTGTTTTTGTGAACGCTTCCACATGGGCGTTAATGCTGACTGGTCGTATCGTCAATCTTGAGAACGAAGATCGTAGTCTTTCCAATATTCTCAGGCGTCTCGTAGCGCGTGCCGGCGAGCCGGTCATTCGTCAAGCGGTGCTGGCGGCAATGCGTATTTTGGGCGAGCAGTTTGTCATGGGCCGCACTATTGATGAAGCGTTGACGCGTGCGCGTTCTGCCGAGACGAATGGTTATCGTCACTCTTACGACATGCTTGGTGAAGCAGCCCGTACGCTAGCAGATGCGCGGCGATATTTTGCATCTTACGAACAGGCGATTCATGCGATTGGTCAAGAAGCAAACGGTCGTCCTATCGACGATGCGCCGGGAATTTCGATCAAACTTTCCGCATTGCATCCGCGTTACGAGTTCTCGCAGCGCGCTCGTGTGTTGACTGAATTGTTGCCGATAGTGAAAACATTGGCACTGCAAGCGAAGCAGTATGGTATCGGCTTTACTATCGACGCCGAGGAAGCGGATAGGCTGGAAATATCACTGGATATTGTTGAAGCATTAGCCGGTGATTCAGATCTTGCCGATTGGCATGGATTGGGCCTCGCGGTGCAGGCTTATCAAAAACGCGCACCGGCGGTTATTGACTGGCTTGGTGCTGTTGCGCGTCGTGCAAACCGGCGGCTAATGGTGCGCTTGGTTAAAGGCGCTTATTGGGATGCTGAAATCAAGATCGCGCAAGAGCGAGGCTTGGAAAATTTCCCCGTGTTCACGCGTAAGGTGACGACGGATGTTTCTTATATTGCTTGCGCGAAAAAACTGTTTGCTGACCCAGTCGCGTTTTATCCGCAGTTTGCTACACACAATGCGCATACTCTGGCCGCAATAATCGAACTGGCCGGTAGCCGTACCGACTACGAATTTCAACGTTTGCATGGAATGGGCGAGGAACTGTATGCGCAAATTGTCGGCACCGATAAACTGAATCGTCCCTGCCGTGTGTATGCTCCTGTTGGTAGCCATGAAGACTTGCTTGCGTACCTAGTGCGCCGGTTGCTTGAAAATGGTGCCAATAGTTCATTTGTGAATCGCATTGTCGATCAGCACACGCCTATCGACGTTCTCATCGCCGATCCTATCGATACATTGCGCGCACTTTCTTCCAAACCACATCCACGAATTGCCCTGCCGCGCGAGCTTTACGGCGTTGAGCGTAGTAATAGTCAGGGTTTGGATTTATGGGATGCGCCGACGGTGGCGATGCTGGAACAGGAATTAGCGGACTCAGCGGAAACAATTTATTGTGCTCAGCCCATTGTTGCGGGCAACTTGATTGCCGGTGCAACGCAGCCGGTGACCGCGCCTAGCGATCGCAGCAAGCAAGTGGGTGATGTAACGCCGGCCACCTCTGCTGTAGTCGACGAGGCATTGAGCCAAGCCGATGCCGCATTTCATGGCTGGAATGCAACGCCAGCAAACGCGCGCGCAGCCTACCTTGATCGTGCGGCGGCGTTGATGGAAGAGCGCATGCCCGAGTTGATGGCGCTGATTGTGCGTGAAGGCGGGCGCACATTGCTGGACGCTTGCTCTGAAGTACGCGAAGCGGTGGATTTTTGCCGTTACTATGCGACGCGAGCGCGAGCTGATTTTGATGCGCCGAAATTATTGCCAGGACCTGTTGGCGAGCGCAACGAATTGCGTTTACATGGCCGAGGTGTTTTCGCTTGCATCAGTCCATGGAATTTTCCGTTGGCTATTTTTACGGGCCAGATTGCTGCGGCGCTTGCCGCTGGTAACGCCGTCATCGCCAAACCCGCTGAACAAACACCACTGATTGCCGCGATGGCGGTGTGTATTCTGCATGAAGCGGGCATCCCCGGCGAAGTGTTGCATTTATTACCTGGCGATAGCCGTATCGGTGCTGCGATTGTCAGTGATCGGCGTATTGCAGGCGTGGCGTTTACCGGGTCCACTGAAACTGCGCGGGCGATTGCAAAAAACCTGGTAGAACGCGACGGGCCAATTGTGCCGCTGATCGCGGAAACTGGCGGTCAAAATGCATTGATTGCCGATAGCTCGGCGCTACCAGAGCAAGTGGTGCGCGACGTACTTGCTTCTGCTTTTAACAGCGCGGGCCAGCGTTGTTCGGCGTTGCGAGTATTGTTCCTGCAAGAGGAAATTGCCGACAAGATAATCGGCATGCTGCGTGGCGCAATGATGGAACTTTGCATTGGTAATCCGGAAGAAATCTCCACCGATATCGGCCCGGTGATCGATGAGGATGCCTGCGGTATATTGGACGCGCATGTGCGTACTCTCGAAGGAATAGGGCGATTAATTTATCGCTGTGAGTTGCCGGCGAATTGTGTAAAAGGCAGTTTTTTTCCGCCGCAAGCGTGGGAGATCGACGATCTTTCGCAACTTACCCGTGAAGTATTCGGCCCCATTTTGCATGTGATCCGTTGGCGATCCGAAGCGCTTGATCAAGTGCTGGCATCGATTGATTCAACAGGATATGGCCTCACTCTTGGCGTGCATAGCCGTATTGACGAAACAGTTGCGTATATTGCGAATGTACTACGTGTTGGTAACATTTACGTCAATCGCAATATGATTGGCGCGGTAGTGGGCGTGCAGCCTTTTGGTGGTGAACGTCTGTCAGGCACAGGGCCGAAAGCAGGCGGACCGTATTATTTGCTACGCTTCGCAGTTGAACGGACGATGACGGTGGACATTACAGCGGCAGGCGGGAATGCGAGCTTGATGTCGCTTGGCGAATAAGTCTTACGTAAAATTTTTATGATTTTTTGCAGGACTAGCATACGCAATCATTCTATTGCATGGTGCGCTGCCGTCGTTGTACTTCGTGTTTTGCCTATGTTGTTTCTTGCGTAGGCCTCTTTACTTTGAATTTGCAAATCAGGTGCAGATAAGCTCGCAAGTTGATTACAGTATTCGCCGCCAAGTTGCTGGCACAGCGCTTCCGCAATGTTCCGTGTAATCTGGTTCCAATCGTGCTGACGCGCTATGTCGCGGCGCGCCCTAATTGCGGCAGGTTCCGATGCGACCGGCAACAGTGCTTTGTGAATCGCTATCGACCATTCTTCGGAAGACTCCGCCACTTGTATAACGCGAGAAAATTCGATCACAGATGGAATAGGTACACCTACAATTGGCCGGCCGCTAGCGAGGTATTCATGCAGTTTTAATGGATAAATGAATTTGGTGTAATCGTTTATTTCGTAGCATAACGTACATACATCCATATGCTGCGTATATGCTGGCAATAGGTTTACCGATTTAGGCCCAAGAAAAAATACATTGCGCATCGCTTGTAGTTGTTGAAGTAACAAAGCGTTGTCGCCAAGAAAACCTATCGGACCGACAAATACAAATGACCAGTCCGGGTGGCGCTTTGCCAATGTGATCAGCAACTGAAAGTTCAGTTGCTTTTTAATGACGCCAACGTATCCAATCCGTGGATGCGGGATTGACCCAAGGTCGACAGGCTCGATTTGCGGCCGAGTATAGGCGGCGTAGTCTACGCCGTTCGGCACTAAAATCGTGCTTGTGTTGAGGCGGCCTTTCTTTTCCATTAGTGCGGGAGAATGAAGAATGACTTGATCAACCCGGCGGATAAGTTGCATCTCTTTTATGTTTACAGGTTGTTCAACATCTGAGAACGTGTACTCGTCATCGATCTGATAGCAGCTCACGTCATGATCGAGCAAGTCCAGCGCTGCTCCTAATTCGGGTCGCCAGACATAGATAATAATTTTCTTACAACCACGTTTACGTAACATGGCTTTCGCTGTTGCGAGACGTAACCGGTCAAGTATTTTTCCAACTCCGCGTGGTCGATAAATTCGTGGCAGCCATCGTCCCGACTGATACCAATCGAATCCCGGAATTCCTACTTCAGGCATATGTGTACGATGATGACGTGCGAAGCCGCGTGGTAGCCACTCGCGCCAATCTTCCGGTGGTTCCACCCATAAGACATGGAAGTAGCGTGCAAGCCGTGTCATGAGTTGATGCCGCGCCATCCAGGGGCCGCCCCAAGCTTCGGGAAGCAGTCCGATTACGCCGACATCAGCAAACAATGGTTTTGATTGCGTCGATCGTTCCATTTCCTCATCAACCTTATGCTTGTGGGAAGTCATGTAACCTGGCTTGTTAAGGTCTCGATTGTCTCGACTGTGAGTGAGGGTTGCTTAGACATTAATTATGGATGGCATTATATGGGCAGTTAGCCTCTTCTGAGGAAGCGTATTTTTTTAAGCATCATTTGTGTTGCGGGAAAATTTAGCTGATAAATGCCACGGTTCGATATCAAATTGCGGACATATTGTGCATCGTAAGCGAGGATCAAAAAATAACGGTAAATGGGAATAAGGAAGCTTCGCACCAAGACATAGAGGAAGATTGATTCGCTAAAACCCTGTTGTTCGACGCGTTGACCTTGTATGATTTGACGTGATTTTTACTCTCGAAAATCACCTAAACCAGAGCCTACTGATGGCGGTTGTAATAATCGACTTTCCAGTCGCCGAAAGCTATTGATGTACGACTTTACGCAGTACGATCTCATTATCGACGCACGCAGTCCCCGCGAATATCAAGAAGACCATATTCCTAGAGCGGTAAATTTACCGATAGTGAACAATGAGGAATATGAAGAGGTCGGCATTATGCATAAAACTGACCCGCACCGCGCTTATCAAATCGGCGCGGTGTATAGCCTCCAGAATATCGCCAGATACTTTCCTGAGTATATTTATCCTCTCGATAAGTCCGCAAAAATTCTCGTTTATTGTTTTCGTGGCGGTAAACGTTCGACGGCATGGTTTGATCCGTTAAAGACAATCGGATATCGAGTTGAAAAACTAACCGGCGGATGGAAGGCCTATCGTCGATGGGTTGTCGCGCAGTTGGAATTTGTGTCGGCGCGTTGCCGATTTAATGTGTTGTGTGGTCCGACTAACTGTGGCAAAACGCGGCTGCTTACTGCTCTTAAAGATGTCGGCGCTCAAGTAATCGATCTGGAAGAGATTGCGAAGCATCGAGGATCAGTCATCGGCGCGCTTCCTGGCGTTAGTCAGCCTAGCCAGAAATTTTTTGAAAGCCAGTTACTCGATCAATTACTAAATTTTGATTTCTCGAAACCAATTTGGCTTGAATCGGAATCTCAGAAAATTGGTATCAGACAAATCCCAATGTCGTTTTTTGAGGCCATGCATCGAGGCGTATGTTTCCAGATAGATACCCCAATGACAGAGCGTATACGCGTATGCCGAGAGGACTATCAACATTTTGAGCAAGATCCGGTATGGTTTTTGGATCGCCTGCAGCACTTGCGACCACTTGTTGGCGGTAAGGAATTTGACGAATGGAAAGCGCTGGCTGACACAAAGAAAATGCCGGAACTTTTTTGTCGGCTTATGGAAACACATTACGATCCTGCTTATGGGCGTTCAATCCCAAAGCATTATCCTCAAATCACCTATGCGAAAAAAATTAATTTGCCAAGTGTCGATATAGGCTCACTGCAGCTTATCGCTGGCGACTTGCACTTTGGTCGCGATGTTGAGAACGGAGTTAAGATTTTACCGTGAGGTTATATGGTTATCGAAATGGTAGAACATTGCGGGTTTTATGGGCGCTTGAAGAAATTGAAGCCGGCTATGAATATGTGGAAGTCGACATTATGCAGAGCGAGGGACAGGAGCCTTGGTTTCTGCAAGTGAATCCAACCGGAAAAGTTCCTGTACTTGTTGATGGTGAATTAATTATTCCCGAGTCGGCAGCGATATGCATGTATCTCGCCGAAAAATATCCGCACGCATCTTTGATACCGGATATAGGGACTGCAGCGCGAGCGCAATGTTACTCATGCATCAGTTTTATTCTCACCGAAATGGATGCGCCTTTATGGACTATTGCAAAGCATCGATTTGCGTTGCCTAAAGAGAAGCGAGTCACTGCGGTAATCGATACGGCAATTTGGGAGTTTCAAATGGCCGCAGCAATTTTTGCTGAAAAATTAACCGAAAGTCCTTTCTTAATTGGCTCAGCCTTCACGGTGGCAGACATTTTGGCTGGCCATACTCTTTTATGGGCAAAAAGCGTAAGAATCGAACTCGCCAGTTCTAAGCTGGAGTCTTATTTAGAGGCGTTGCTGAGTCGTGAGGCCGCAATTCGTGCTCGTAGAAAAACAGCATAAATTACGTCGAATGGGTTACGGCATCCGTAAACATTAAGGCAGCAGTGTGGGGCCCTTAGAGCAGCGTATTTCGTATCGCGATTTCATCCCATTCTTCTCTGAGAAGGTGTGTCGGGTTCCTTTACATCACAAACTTTTACTACGTTAAATTATGAAAAAAAACAATAACAAACAGTATGTTGATGTGTTGGCGTGGATGTTGCTTATGTCTTGGCTGCAACACTCTTTTCAGCTCAGGAAAATTACTATAATGCGTACCCATAAATTAAAACTTTTATCACTTCTTCTTATGATTGCAGGCGCTAACGCGCAAGCTACGCTGCTTTCATTTGATCTAAATCAAAATTACGGAACCGTTGATGCGGGTGGCAACGTTACCGTAAATATCACTGAAGCAGCTACTGCCGGGAATGTACACATCGACATTAGCAATTTCACGTTAGGCTTCTTAAACGAGATTTACTTCAACTACGCTCCTAATCCAGATATCGCCGGCGGTACCATCTCCAATTTCTTCGCGACAAACGGTATTGTGGGCAATCCATCGGTGACATACAACGCCACTCAAGGTTTTGCTATTGCATTCGACTTCCCCAATCAACCTGGAACAAACTTTGGCAACGGTGAATCTGTAAGTTTCGATTTGAGCGGAAGTGCCGACCTGTTAGTTAATGGTTTCAATACATTCGGCGGCGGACCTGTTGGAGATACTTACTACGCATCGGCTCACATTAATAGCGTTAGTGCTCATGGTGACTGCTCGAGTGGTAGCGCTAAGATCGGCGATTCTAACGGTGCAAATGTTTCCGGTGATGAATTAGCTTATGCATGCGGTGACGATCCTATACTCACACCGTCGCATTCGGTACCCGAGCCTACAACTGGTTTATTGGTAGGATTAGGTCTTGCTAGCTTTGCTTATCGTCGTCGTCAGAAGAACTAATTAAGTATTTTACGAGGCAGTAAATGCAGGACATGAAGAGAGTGGTAGCAATACCGCTCTCTTTTTTTTATTCTTAGGACTTACGCAAAACCGCCCCAGCCGCGTTACGTCGTCTTGCCGTACTTTAAGTGTACTGTCTGCGTCGCCGCGCCTTGCTGGGACGATTTTGCGCAAGTCCTGATTTTGCTCGCCATCGACTCGAATACGACTTCATATAAAGCACTTCATAAACCTAAATCGGTTGTTATCCCGGCAGATTCTCTAACTAACTCGGCAGAAAAATTTCGACAACACATTCTGAAGATATGGGAAGAAGAAGGGTTCACCTATGCAAAAATGGCAAACCGAAATCATTTTTCGGGAATTAGTGATAAACGATAGTCGCCTCGCTCATTCGTGAATCGGCATCATGAGATGACACTAATAATTCCTACCTTAGAGAAAATGTAGATCAGAGAACGACGTAACGATTGGCTTCGGTTTATTGTGAAAGTTCTGTACGTAGTAAAACATCAAGCGCTAGTAGCAGTCGCTCAATTTCGATATTCAACTCAGCTAGTTCCTTACCCGCGGTAGAAAAATTTCCGCTTCGCACCGAACGTTCCAATTGGGTGGCAGCATCTACTGCCGCCTTCGCATAAAAGTACCCGACGTCACCTTTTATCGTGTGCGTATCTCGGTAAAGTTGCTCTGCATTGCCAATGGTGAGGGCGTTTTGCATTGATAGAAGTAAGCCCTTCGACTTGATGAGAAATGATTCAATAAGTGTTCGTGCCAGTTCCACATCGTTATCTAGAGCCTGTTATGAACTTAACGCGTTGATGCAGTGTCTTTTGGGTTATGAAAACCCGCAAACCTTATCCAAGTGATGTGAGCGACGAGGAATGGCAATTTGTTGCTCCCTATTTAACATTGCTGTCGTTGGATGCTGACCAAAGGCGCCACGACTTGCGCGAAGTGTTTAACGCCCTGCGCTGGTTAGTTCGCAGTGGTGCACATTGGCGCATGATGCCCAATGATTTGCCGCCGTTTGCTGCCACGCCGTTGGGTTGTCGAGCGCAGCTTTGGCTGGACTGTCCGCTTTCGTCGGCTTGCCCGGGATTACGAGCGTTTGGCAGATACCTTGGTAGGTCTTCATTTCGTCGCCTTTGTCTGTCTTATGCTCAGTAAAACCATCACCATGTTTGCCGCCAGTTCATAACAGGCTCTAGTCGTTCTTGAACCAGATAATCAAGCGTTAGGTCAGGATCTTCGTTTTGATGGGCGCGTCGCCATGTGGAATTTGCGGGCAGACGGGTACTCAAACTGCGATTTAGTTGGCCGGAGATGCTGGCGAGCATCCACCAGCCAGCATGTCGGAATTCGCGGGGATCGAAATCGATATTCGGTTCATCATTTGTTTGTACTTCCATGTAGAAACCGGCAGGCATGCAGTCTGTCTGTCGTACCAAATCCGTGATCTCTGTGGCCTTGGCGAATTGTTCGATGAGGCGCCATATTTGATCGAGCAGATTTTGTGCTCCGTTTATATCCTGTGATGTTGTGGGTTCTGTTGTCGGGCCAATCGCGCCAAGCCTGAGCGAGGGCGCTGTTACATTGATAGCTTCGCTAGGTTGTGGAGTAGCTGGCGTAGGCCGATCCTCTGTAATGGGTTGTCGGGCAGCTGCTTTCACCAAGGGCTCTGGCTTGGGATTTTGGGCCGCTTCGAGAAGTTCAACCTTGCTTAAGGACGGAAATCGGTCATTGACGGCAACCATCACGCGGACATGATCCGCGCTTGTATGCGTCTTTTTGCCAAGCGCCTGTTCGCACGCCGTGATAAATCCTTTGGCTGACCACTTTTCATGAATGGACTCTCGATTCACCGTATCTATGGCTATCGATAAAACATCATCGGTAAAACATCCTTCGTCAAAATCAAGGATTTTGTAGACTGCGGCGAAGCGGTTAACGGCTGGCTGGATAGTTTTTATATCTTCTAGCGTTAACTGGCTGTGTATCTCCGTTCTAAGCGCCGCTAGCTTGATGGCTGCAAATAGAAAGAAGGACAACGCGGTAATCGAAGTTTGTATACCGGCCTTCTTTGTTTCTTCTTCTAATTTTCTGAGCGTAAGCGTCGTGCCGATTTCGGCTTCGCGCGTTTCCTTGAAATTCAGGAATCCAGTGGCCTTATCCCAAAAGGTCATATCGCTGCGATTCATGTTTTCAGAGAGATGGCGGGCTAGATTGTTGCTCTCCGTAGTCCATCGAACGTACACAACCGGCACATCGCGGAATTTCGGATCGGCGGTTTCTTGCCACAGCTCCTGTACTGCGCGAAGTCGCTGATTGTGACCTTGCGCAAGCATGTAGGTGTTATCGCCTGGTCGACGGGTTACAGGGAAAGCGCCATTGAAGCCCTGCTCACGAATACCTTCCTTAAGTGATTCGAAGTCCTCATACACAGATTGACGAGGGTTTTTGTCATAGGCGCCAATTTGCATCACATTCAACACAAACTGCGCGCCAGCAGGGTCCTCGGCTTCCATGGATGCTTTGGGTTGATCGGCTAGACGGAGCCTCGCTTTGATATCCTCGCGAGAAAGTTTCCCCGACGGGGAAGAGGGTGGAAGTTTGGGTTGCATCATTTGCCGCCCTCCACAACGACAGGTAAAACTAACGTAGAGTCACGTGGTGCTTGAATGCCTTTCAGATCCGGGAAAAGTTCATAGGCCAACTGATGCATGACGTCCCAAGCGCTGGTCGTTCTGCCGCGTGGCGCCGGTTCATGCCGATGGACCGGCATCTGTCTAGCGGAGGATTCTTTATAGGCCTTCGCGTGCGGAATGACGGTTTCCAGCATGGTCAGCTTGGTGGAGAACTGGACGTAGCTGGTGCGTAGTTCCTCGGCAAAAAGGCGGTCGTTGGTTAGTCGCTCTTGCCGGTAAATCAGCCCCTTCAGTAAACCAAGCGAGACATTGAATTCCTCTGCTTGCTGGAGATTACGCACCAGTTTTTTAGTGTTATCGAAAAATTCCGCAGCGGCCTGGGAGTCAGGGGTGATAGGGAATAAAACGACGTCTGCGGCGAGGGCGGCATTGCTTTGGAGAGATCCAGATCCGCCGAGCGCGCCCTGGGTATCCATCACCACGACGTCGTAGTTTTCAGAGACGTAAGGTGCTCGAAGAATGCGCCGGAGCCTGAGCGAGCCAGCAATTTGGTCTTTCAACCACATTTCCAGATCGCCATCATCCGTATCTAGATCGAGGTCTGATAGGACGATATCGAGGTTCGGCCAAACGGTGTGCGATACGCAATCGGCAGAAATATAGCCTTGCCGGATCATGCGGGTTAGCCCGTGAGGAGCTAAGTCACCGATTTCGTAATATTTTGTGAGGGAAGTCTGGATGTCCGCGTCGACCATGAGGACGCGTAGTCCCATGTCGGCGAGAAGTCCGGCTAGGTTGGCGGCGAGGGTCGTCTTGCCGACGCCTCCTTTAGTGCTGACAATTGCGATTTTCATTAGCGGCTCCCGGATGGTTGGGGCCGCCATGGAGGCGAGTATTAGATGTCGCTACGAAAGCAGCGACTGGCGTATCTCTATAATATCTGGCTCGAAAATCTTGTGGCCGATGGCAGGAGCGCCATCGCCTGAAAGGGTAATGATGGTGCTGATGAGACGAATCGAACGTCCGACCTACTGATTACGAATTTGGGGCGATTACAGTAAGTTTTTGAGATATAAGGAAATGTTGCCGTAGTTTGACGTAATGGAAAATATTTAAGAATTAGTAGGTTGGCGTAGTTTTGCGTAAGCATGGAAAGCTGGTGTGTGTACTGGAATTGCACTGAAAGCTTTAACTTTTCGGATGTTACGTTTGGTAGTAAAAACCAAAAAATAAAAATTGAGGTGCCTCCTAAAAGTCTTTGACATTTCCCAATTTGGGAAATTATAATAACATCCAATATGGGAATATTGATTACTTTAAATGCAGTTACTCGGTCTGCTCAAGTTGGAAGAGTTCAAGCAAACACATGCGGATTCCCGTGGGCAATTGAACGCGTGGCAATTGGAGGTTGAATCGGCACAATGGAAAGGACCTCAGGATATAAAGAATCGATATCCTACCGCTAGCTTCCTTCTGGACAACCGCATTATCTTCAACATTAAAGGAAACACATATCGTTTAGTGGTGAAAGTGCGGTATCAAAACGGAATCGTTTTGATCGAGTGGATTGGGACTCATGCCGAATACGATAAGCAGGATTTTCGTGGGCGCAGTAAGTAAATCAAGTTATGGTTGTAAGGAGTTGACATGAAACAACAGGTGCGAGTTATCAAGACACAGCGTGATTACGATGCAGCGTTGGTTCGTCTGTCGGTTCTGATGGATGATGATATTGAGTCCGGCTCAAATAAAGAAGCGGAATTGGAATTGCTTGCTCTCGTAATTGAATCCTACGAACGCACTCGGGTTCAACCTGTAAGTTCAGATCCAATTGACGCAATTTTATTTCGCATGGATCAGCAGCAGCTTAGTAAAAAAGACTTAGTTCCCTATATTGGTTCAATGTCTAAGGTATCCGAAGTGCTTTCGCGTAAGCGTCCGCTTAGTCTTTCAATGATCCGAAATCTTCACAAAAAATTGGGCATTCCTGCAGAGGTTTTGATTGGGCCAGATGAGGAGAGTGTTGATTTATCTTCAGAGCCTCAATACATCTATTCCAAGTTTCCTTTGCAGGAAATGTGGGAGCGCAATTGTTTTCCAGACTTCAAAGGCGGTGCAAAACAATTAAAAGATTATGCCGAGGATTTGGTACGGAAATTCATGCGAGGGATATTTGAAAATAAAGCTCCCCCGACCCTTCTAAGGGCACCACTCCATCAAAGTGGCTCACGAATAATGGATGAGTACGCGCTTTTAGTATGGCGTATCTATGTTTTGAAAAAGGCTCGAAATTTAAAGCTTTCGGGAAAGTATAAGGAAGGTAACATCACTGATAGCTGGCTGCGTGACTTGGCTAAACTGTCTCGGTTTGAAACAGGTCCTCGGTTGGCGCAGGAATACCTCGCAGATAATGGCATTGCGCTGATAATCGAAACACATTTCAAGAAAACCTACCTTGATGGTGCTGCAATGCTAGATGAACAGATTCCAATTGTTGCCTTAACACTTCGCCATGACCGTATAGATAATTTCTGGTTTGCGTTAATGCACGAGTTAGTTCATGTACGGAAGCATTTAAAAGCATCGCACTTGTTCATTGCCGACAGCCTCGACGATAAAACTCGCTCTAGCAAAGAGGAAAGCGAAGCGGATGCGGGTGCGCGTGAAGCCTTGATTCCCGCAGTTGAATGGAAAAAATCTAAGGTTCGCATTACGCATGCAATAGCTGATGCAGTGGAGTTAGCTAACTATTTACGAATTCATCCTGCCATTGTAGCCGGCCGCGTTCGCCATGAAACATCCAATTGGCGTCTTCTCAGCGCATTAGTAGGTGAAAGTGGTGAGGTTAGAAAGAATTTTGAAGATCAACTCGGAACGCTGATACCGCATACGAGTTAAAAGACTTTGGATCGACCGAGAGGGAGGTCTGGAGGGTTGGGGGTCGCACAGGTAGCGCTAACTACCCATGCGAAAACGATCTCCGAAGAAATCGCTGCCGTAAGACAGCGGTGAGTATCGTCGATGGAAGGGCTTTCCGTCAAGGAAGGCACGGATTCGTTGGAAATCGCCCCCGTTTTGGTAACGCTCATTTTTCATAAAGGAAATTTAATGAGTAAACAACTGAAGCCAGGGATGACAGCTCCGCGATCTGGTCAATATGAGAACACGACCACTCATCGCGAGGTAACGGTAACGCGTGGAGAACCCATGCCACCGACACCTGCGAGGGGACAGTCGTATAAGCTGGTTGATCAAACTAAGCACAAGCGTTAAAGCGATAGGCGTTCTTCAGCCAAGCTAAGGACGCCTATTGTCAGTGGCTCTCTTAAATCGACGATAGAGGAAGTGCTATGAAAGAATATGAAGTGAATTGCATTAACAAGCTGGATCGTAGTAGTTCGCATGAACATATCACCCACATTGGTAACATAAACGGAGAGTGGCGCCTTACAAGAGAGTCGGCCATATCGCGTATCGACAACAAAACTGAGACATTTTATCACATCTGTCCGGTAGATTTCAGAATAAGTTCAATTGGTTATCGACAGGGTGCT
>JAZKCF010000153.1:0-32856 GCA_040388195.1 Pseudomonadota bacterium | reverse complement strand
ATCATCTCAGCTTAAGACGGCGAAACTTTCAGAAAGTTGTGTATAAGGGAATGCCGTTAATGGCCACCCCTAATCCGGCGAGATTCACTCCAATCATTGCAGGCGGCAGTTCTACAGTGATGACATGTCCAGATGCCTATGTAAATCTAGACTCTAAAATTCCTGCGCAAATCAACTTGCTTCAAGGAAAAATTGCCGGGCAACTCAATCCAAATCTCGCTATAGGGCTAGCTAATGCAGCAATACCAGGTCAAATTACGAGCGCTTATCAGAGAAATCAAATCTCATCGGCAGCATTAACCGCTGCTGACCTCATCCGGCAAAATGCTTTACTGAACACCCTGGCCGATACAAGTCAGATAACCGGTCAAAAAATAAATGACCCCGCGTCGATGGTTTTAGCTGTTGGACGATCCCAAGCAGTTGCGCAAACCAATGCATCATGGATGAATTACGCAAAAGTTGCTGAGGAAGCGTTGCCGATGATTCGAAACGCAATTGAAGCCATATGTTATGCGCTTTTCCCATTCGTTTTTTTATTGTTATTTCTCACAAGCGGCAAGCAAACAATGATGGCACTGAAATCTTATTTGGTGACTTTGATTTGGATACAACTTTGGCCTCCAATTTATGCGATTCTTAATTACATGGGCAGCCTGGCTACCGCTTCTCAACTTTCCGCTTCGGCCGACATCGGGGGCGGAGGAAAAGCACTAGCTATACAAACTGCTTCCAGCATTTATTCCGGAGCCATTTCAACAGAAGCCGTGGTCGGATATTTGGTCTTAGCAATCCCTGCAATCGCTTGGGCGGCCATCAAAGGAATGGAAACGATCGGACAAGCCGCAATAACAGGAGTTGGAAGTATTCAAAGCGCTGTCACGGGAAGCACCAGTTCCGCCTCGGTGGGCAATACTAGCTTAGGAAATGTCACGATGGATCAAGTTCGGCAGGATCCAAATCGTACATCTGCATTCCAGAACACGTGGCAAGACGATAAAACCGGAAACATTTTTTCGCAAAACATTTCTTCCGGCATTCGTGCAGTCAAAATGCTAAAAAATGAAAGTTTCCTGTCTCACGGCGTTGGCGCTGGCGTAACAGCCGGATCTGAAGAACGTGCCAGCAAAGCGATGCAGATTGCTCAAAGCGAGCTTGTATCAGCCAACCAGGAAATGGCCGCTTCGCTGACTGAAGGCGTTTTAAAAGGCCGAGACAAGTTGAATACGAGTCGTCTAGGGTCTGGTTATTCGAGAGCCGAGGTAGCCGATATGCAGAACAACGTTCAGCAAGTTCGTGGAATTATTTCTGAACTTTCGAAGCGAACCGGAAAAAGCGAAGAACAGGTGGCCGGCCTTCTTTTCAGTGGCGGTGGTTCTGTAGGAGGCGACATGTCAATTGCTGGCGGCAAAGGATCAGGATCTGGCGGCTCCGGGGTTCGGGCCGGTGGTTCCGTATCTGGTGGCGTCAACCTTGGAGGAAAACTCAGCCAGTCCTATACATCCGGCGTCGGCCGGGACTATGCAGACGTCGCACGAAATCTTACTCAAGAGCAAGCGACTCAGCTCCAAACCTATGCAAAGCGGTATCAGCGCGATGAAAACTTTGTTCATGCGCTGGCGACCGGTCAACGTGACGCTGAAGATAAGAGTGCTCGGCTCGCACAATCCTCAAGTCGAGTGCAACGTGCCGAGGCATCAATGACAGCAGCACAACGCTTTGCGGAAGAGCTAAAACTTAGTCACTCTCAAGATGACCGCATTAATGCGGACGTTTGGAGTGACCCACGAAACACCGACGCATTGCTCGACTTCGTCGAACGTTACGATGGATCACCACGAATGGCCGCAGTTGCCGCAAATAACTACCTTGCCGAAAAAGGGGTTCTGTCTCATCCCACTTCATATTCCGATGGCGCCATTGCTGAATGGGGATTCGGAGCACTCAAAGATCAGTTTGATGAAGCAAAGAATGAGGCTCGGTATTCGCCCAATATAGAGGACGCCTATTCAGGCCTCAAAAGAACCGTTGGCGCCAATATGTCTGGATCTAATGGCGCAGGTAATCTCTCAACACAAACCGAAGCGGCGATTAACAAGGTATCGAGTGAAGCAGCAAGTAGCTGGGAAAAAGCGCAGACAACCAAAGCAAATGCCGATCGAAATTTTAAGAAGGTGAGCGGCATAATCGATAACCCTCCCGATCTGCCCGATCAAAAAGGTGTTGGCAATCCCGACGGTGCCCTCACAACAAAACGAATTCTTGCTAATGATGTGACCGACACTCTGGTCCGAGATGCAAAGCAAAGCATGGAGACTACGTCGGAGGGTATAAAGGAACTCGCCGAAAAAGGAAAAGGAGTTTATGAATCCGTCGAGAAAGAAGTTGTAACCGCAGGAAAAGCAGGCATCGACAAAGCAAAATCATTGCTTAAGTAAAATACAGCAGGGTCTGCTCATTTACTTCAGAACGGTCGCGAATGTCTGCTGATCCATGACGGTAAACGACGAATGCTAAAAGACCTTTCGCCACCCTCAAATTCGGACGCGCCACCTGATGTGAATCGATGGTCATGGCCAGCCGAGTATTCGGAATCCTCCATGTTGATGGTATTGGGCATGGCTGCCCTTATGCAATCTACAACGTACCCAATTGCTGCTCCTATACAGCCCCCAAAAGCCATCATCAATACATGAGCACCAAACGATGTACCTCTTCCAAGAAGATATCCCAAGAAGACACAGACTATCGAAACCATAATAGTGAATCGGTTAGTTTTAAACATGTTTAGGCCTTTCTTTGCAATTTTTCTATCTCGTCATATGATTTAATGTAATTGTCCGCCTTAGGAGCTTCTATGCGCAATCCCATTGTCACTTGCATTGTAGCGGCTTGCTTTATTTCTACGGGGTTCACCACCCCGGCAACCGCCTTTTCCTTGTCAAAAAAGACTACCGATGACAGCGTTTGTGACTTATCTCCACGAACTACCGAGAAATTGCTGTCGCATACCTTTGTGGAAGCAGGCACGAAAGATTCCTTACAAATCTACTCTCGTCTTGCGCTCCGTCAAATCGTCCAAAATTGCAAGAACGGACAGATTCTAATTCTTGATTCAGAAGATGGCCATTCGCGAGACGCTAGTTACTTTCAAGACATTGCGAATCACGTTTGCGCAGCTGCCGATGTGAAGAACATACCAAATGGCAATGCAGAGTATCCTCAAGCCTTTCAGACGAAATGCATGATCCTTAAAATGCAGGAAGCACGTGATTGGCTGACAAAGGCAGAAAATGAAAAAAGCACCGAGACCATGATCTCGGAAGGTGCTCCTCGACGTGCACCGAACTCTTCTGCCAGTAGCCAGCCGTCTCGTGATTCCAACTGTGACAAATTGACGTTAAGCTCAGTCCTCTTCGGTGGAGGTGGCTGCAAATAGAAATAGCCGCATGCCGCTAGCTTCCCTACTTTTGATTACAAACCACCAATGATTTAATCGCCCCAAAAATCGCCGCTTTCGCGGTAGCAGTTTTTATTCCTACCGTTTAGCGTATCTACCGGTTCGTTCGGCAAACATACATTTGCCCAGCACGTTTACATTACCGTCGGAGATACGCATGGAACAGAAAAATTCTTCAAATGAACAACGTATGCCGCATGCTAAACCGGCTGATACGTTATCTCATAACCCGGAAGGGAATCAGAATGTAGTGTTGGAAGTTCTCAAGGAGATGCGCGAACAACGCAATGCCTGGCAGAAGGAGCAAGAAAGTGCAGCGGCTGAGCGCCGATCAGAACGCAGATGGAAAAGAGGCTTTCAAGCTCTAATCTTCGGAACGCCAGTTATTTTCGGCTTTCTTTATTTTCTTGTATTTCTAAATACCACTGGCTTTTGTTGGTGGGGTCCTTGGGGAGAAGTGGTCGGCATTATTCGCATCGAGGGAAAAATTGAATCGAACGCCATTGCTTCTGCAGATAAGATTATTCCTGCGCTGAAAAAAGCTTTTACGAATCCAGCGGTCAAAGCCGTCGTTTTATCTATTGATAGTCCAGGAGGTGCCCCTGTCGAGTCGGAACGTATCTACTCAGCTATTTCATCACTAAAGCAGAAATATCCTAAACCGATTGTGGCAGTCATAAATAATCTCGGCGCATCGGCTGCTTATATGATTGCGTTGCATACTGACAAAATCATTGCCGGAAAATACAGTCTTGTTGGATCCATTGGCGCAATTATGGCACCTTGGGATTTGAGCAAGGCACTCAACAAGCTTGATGTATCGCAACGGGTTTATGCATCTGGAAAATTGAAAGCTTTCATGAATCCGTTTACGCCGCCAAGTGCGGAAGCAGAGGCTAAGGCAAAACAAATTGTCGATCAGATGGGCGGCACATTCGTCGAAGAATTGCGTTTGCTGAGAAGAAATTCTTTAAAGGCGAATTTAGATTACGGGACTGGTGAGATTTGGGGAGGAACTGAGGCAAAGAGTATTGGACTTGTTGATGCAATCGGTACGCTGGACGATGTTGTATCTTCAACATGGGGTATTAGAACATATGATTTTGGTCCTCATCCGGAAGGATTTGGTCCTATATCGACCAGCATGCAGAATGCAGTCGCTTCATTCTTAGAAAATTGGCTTACTAACGGTAATCTACAATTGCGCTAAACGAGAAGATGTGCGAAATGTTATGAATAATATTTTTGCAAAATCTTAAGCTTGGTTAATACCAGATCAACAAACTCCTGTATCAACGCACCTCTAAGCGCACGTGCAGTTGTCGCGGTTAAAAGTCCGAAACTCGACCATAGCGGACGACTGCGGCACCAAAGAATCAGACAACAGTACATTGCTTACCAAGCATAGGCCGGACAGTTTGTAGCAACTAGCAGCTTTCGATTTCTATTGATTCAAGATTTGTCCTTTAAAACCATTTGTGCCTCACTATGGCGTGCGACGTAAGCATTGAAATAACCAACCAACTTGTTGCAAGAATTACCTTTATTCTGAAATCACCTGTAGAAAACCTCTGTAATACGTAGCTTCGTCAAACCGGTGTGATTTGCTATGCTCTTCAGATATAGCCGATATCTCGTAGAATTTTTCCGAAGGATTGAAGCCACTTACGATTCTATGGATAGTGTATTTGAAATTCGTTGATACAAAATGGATTTTATCTGACTGAGTTGAAGGTTGTTCGAATACAGCATGATCAATGTAGACTGGCGGCGGATCAAATGGCGCATCTTTCTTCGGCTCTCGTCTTGCACCGGCATGTTCCTGCTTCTTCAAAATAATCCAGACCGCACGATCAAGGCAGTAATGCGCGTTAGCCTCATTGGCGCTATTTGAAGGAAATCCAACGTCATATGTTACTGACCATTCTGCCTTTTGTTCTGTTTGAAACACTTGCGGTGTTAAGCGTTGAAGATTTTCAAGCTCAACAGTATGAATTCCTATCTCCATAGCCCGGAATCTCAGGTCTTCATAGTCAACTTGGATAAAGTCTGTTGGAACTTTGACGTTTTTCTCAATCCAATCTCTATTTCTTGTATAACTCGGAGCTCGCCAACCACGGCGCATAAAATACCTCAGGCCGTTTATGGGCACTTTCCCGTCATCATTCCGCCACTCGTAGATGCTATATTGCTCTTCAAATTCAATAAATATAGCTTTACGTATTTCAGTCAAAGCATCCAGGAAGCGCTTTTCGGATATTGCCACTTCCGCTTTTTTTAAATAACTTTTCGCTTCTCCGTCCGTTAAGATATCTGCAATAAAGAGATCTCGTATAGATTTTCCCAATACCTTCTTGCAAGTAGCCTCGATCGCAGTTTGGGCTGCTTCGAAGTAGGTCCGCACCGTTGTCGGTTCTGCAACTTGGGCATAGTGTTTCGTTAGCACTCGTTGTTTATTTAATGCCTTTAATGTGCCAGATTTTGGTATTGATATATTCGCAGCCTTTAATTCACCAATCAGATCATCGAAACTTTTTCTCTCCAAATTCTTTTCTTCGTCTATACCTAACTCGATAAGCAATGCGTAGAAAACAGCTTCCAGTGCATCTTGAAGCACTACCAGCCCAGCGGATGCTAGATACTTGTCTTCCGATGCGCACAAAGGCGCAGACCGCTCGAGTAATGTGCGAGCAATCACCAATGAATGTAATGTGTTTTCTTTCATTTCATTAAGATTGTTAATACACAGAAGAGAAAATTCAATTTAGTATTGAGAAACACATAACGCTAAGTTATCAATCTGCTGCCCATCTTGCTTCGAACTTTGATGGATCAAGTACAAGTGCCACCTTAAGTGTTGCGGTCATTTCTTTCCCGCCTGGCATTGTTGGCAACATTGCAAAGTACTGTCTTATGGCCGCACGAATACCGGATAGACAGGTTTTAGTCTTTATCCAATTCTGCGGGCTAAACACTCTATTTGCAGGTTGAGGCTCATTTGCAGCGCCTTCGAGCGCACTATTGAGGCACGTCCCCGCGATATCAAGAACCAATTCAAACGAATTTCCCCTGCTGAGATTATCGACGCACTGAGATGGCGATGGAACTCCTTCTGCCATGTTATTGACTACGCAAAAGCAAAGGGAAACCGCATAGAGATGATGATACGGAGCATATGCGCGCATTGCCAATAGAGATTCATTAAGTCCTAGTGGGTTCTCTTTTGACCATCGCTTCCATACATTTTGCATGAGGGAATTCAGAGCTTGAGCGTCTTCAGGCAGATAGTCCCTTTTAAAGAGTTGATCGAAATATTTGTCGAAAATCTTTGTTTCACTGTAGGCAATGTTCGGCCTCTGCGAGTGCCACGAGATCAACACTTTTCCCAAGTCGGATAAATCCAAGACATATTTCTTGTCTTTTATGGCCGGAGCTTGCTCACCCCTTTTTATAACTAAATAACCTGTAGGAAATTTTTGTTCAAAGGTCTTTTTGAGCTGAAGTACTCGTTTGTCATTACTCCGAAGGTCTCTGGGCTTCACTGCACTCTGAGAATTCGTGTTAATGCTAATATGTTCCGCTCTCTCCCTGGTTGTAATTTCATAGAATCTGAACATGATGTAGGCGTTTGAAAGCTGTTTCACCTTCTCACTGCATGACAGAATCGTAGTCAATGATTGACAACCATTCACAACACTTAGGCCATGAAGATTTAGTGTCTGCGAGTTCTGATCAAACTCCAACCTATTGCAAAGAGCTGTTACGCCGTTATGAAAGAAAAAGAAGTCCTCACCATTCTTGTAGATCGTATCCTTAATGCCCTTATTGACACGATTATTGAGACCAAGTGATTGACGAACATTCTTTTGAAATAGGCTACCATCTTTTATGCCAGGGAATTCAAGACAACGTTGAAGTGGAACTGCTGCCACCACTGACTGGGTGTTTGCCAACTGAAGCCTCACAAATTTTCCGGCTTCCAGTTGAAGTGTGAAGTGTATAGACGGATCTTCTTTATCGAGTGCAATTTCATATCGCTTTTGAAGTTCTTCATTATCTATCAGATCCAATGATGCTGGCAGATCTTCAGCATCTGCAAGTTGCTTTTGAAATGTTGCCAGGTCATCTTCTGCTGATTGAGTCAAAGCTGATGTGGTGAGTAACTCAAAATGAACGTCATACTCATCTTCCAGCGCAAGAGCTAATTCCATCAACCTTTGCTTTAATTTTGCATTGCCAGTCTCCTGCAGCCTAGCCAAATTTTTTATTTGAAGCCACGACGCCAGTACTTCTCGAAGTGGTTCTGCGTCTACCTTCTCCGAGCCAATAAACTTTCCCTGAATAATGTAAATGCTGTTGCTTCGATCATCAACAACAAGTGCGTCAATCTGCTTGTCATCGGCTCCATCAGTAATACTTGCCTTGGCTTCGTTGGGGTCTAGTAGAAGAATATTCCGCAGGTACCAAGCCACAAATCTTTGCCCATCATTCGGAAAGTTTTGTTGGTAGTAATCTTGCATAATCTCATTGCTAATTTTGTCGTACATGTCCTCTCCTGTTGGCACGAAGGTGTCCATCGAACATATAAATTCAGCGAACGGCAGAAAGCACAGCCTTTTGATGGGTCAGTGGAACAATGTGTTAGCCATTGACAACATGAGTATTAATGACCCACTGCTCGATCGGTGGAATTTCATGCTTCGGTGCGTTATGCGTTGGGTCGAAGTGAGCAAGCTTTTGAGCGAGAAAGCTGGAGATTCGCTGATATGAGCTTGCCTGATTGACCTGCGAGGCATTAGCAAAGTCCTGTGCAGCCTCGTGAGACACGCAAATTGCGATGGTTTTCGACATCTTATTAGGACGTTCAGGATCATCATGGAGTTTCCAGGAAACACCAAGATTCACTGCCCCCATTCCTGGAACTACACGAATATCTGCATTTGCGGGCATGACCGATTTGATAACCTGCAGAATTTGATCTTCAAAAGGCATGACTCCTCCCAATAATGGCTAACTTAAGGTCCGCAATTCGTAACCATAGAAATTTTTCCACAAAATTCGGTGACTGCCGACTATAGCCGAAAACCCTAACCATTCCAGTTTAACCGGTAATGTGTTGCTGATAGTAATTAACAGACGATCCCTTCAAAGGTAAGTATCTTCATTTTCTATTGATTAGAAGCCAACTCCGGCCTGCACTGATCACGATATACGCATTGTCCACAAAGACCTTTCGACTTCGCGAAGCAAGGCTCAATCTCCCCTTTCATAATACCTTGTCGACGGGTTGCCATCGCAATTAGGGACGCAGATGAGAGAAGATGGACCTTGTGAGCATGTCTACGCAACGTATTTGGATTTTCAGTCAACACATAGGCAGTTTCACTTACCCGAAAATTAGTTTCCTGCTCCATCGCCAGCTTCTGCGCCGACAACTCGACAATATCGGATAGATAAGCTTGTGTGATATTCCGCGTTTTCAATTCCGTTAGAACAATCTTCCCATTCAACAAATAGCCTCTATCAATACGCGCAACAAGCGGGAAAGGTTTCCAAGTACGGAACGTTCTTTCGGCGAAGACTAATTTTGCGCTACGTAGCTCCGAAGGAAGCCAAGCATTTTCAGCTTGACGCGCTCTTGCCCGCTTGATGAAACCGAATAAAAGCCGGCAAATGACTACGAGGATGAATGCAGCGATAGGAATTTTCATACCTACCTTATCAACCCGAAATGCTAATCATCAGCGACGCTATAAAAACCAACGGCCGCAGGCACGCGCGAGTCAATCGCTTAGCAATGGAATGTCGTTCCATCGTACGCACCACTGCCGGTGAATAGCGGTAATAATTGATTATGAACGCACGCCCAATTCGGGATTTTCGAAGAAACCTATCGCGAAACACCCTAAGTGTCCGAACTTCCGGTGCATCAACAGTAAAGGCGCAAGAAGCAATGAAGCACCAACGCTTAGTGTCTTCATCTGTATTCAATTTAGAGTTGACTAGCTGTGCTTCCT
Organism: Pseudomonadota bacterium; assembly: GCA_040388195.1. Lineage (GTDB taxonomy): Bacteria > Pseudomonadota > Gammaproteobacteria > Burkholderiales > DATLHW01 > DATLHW01. The sequence goes on along the minus strand of JAZKCF010000153.1, from coordinate 23,379 downwards.
GAAGAAATACTTCATGGGCATGATTGCCTCGATCTTGCGCATCCCGTTGCTCGCGCGAATATCGCTTCCCATAGACGCTCTCGAAATACGCGTACCGCTCGCACACACCCATCTGCGCCAGTTGAGAAGCACTGACAAATTTATCTTTTTCTTGTCTTCTATTAGCCATTCATTTTCTTTCTCAAGAAAATCATTCTTTCGCATTCATCATTCAATTGGGGGGCCGAACATATCATGCGCCGCTTCGCTGAGTACATCTCGATTTTTGGTTTCTTGGATGGCTACCCTTCCCTGCGGTACTTGTGATGCTCGCGTATCATTTAATTGAAGCGCGCACGAAGAAAAAACGGATGTCCGTCTCGCGAGCGCTCCATCATGTGCGAGACTACGCAATTGTTCCGCGCGCTTGCTCCCTTTCTTAAACTGGCAAAGCTCATCGAAAAGTAGTGGGTCGGCTCTTCTTTCTAATAGAAAATTGATTCGTAAAGTATCGTCCGATTTTTCATTCTGACTCATGGCTTGATTTCCTCTTTCTCCTGTACACCACCTGATACAGAATGAGCATTTACCAATTCCATGCCGGCAATTTGAAATCCTTTGACATTCGCATATAACCCATCACCCAATTCTTGAATTTTATGTTTATAAAACGCCTCTTTAATGATCGGCTTGAAAAAGAAAGCGCCGCCGCCAACAAGAATGATGTTATCGATATCGTTACCATCACCGACATAACGCAACATTTCAGCAACGGCATCTTCCGCGATCTTCTTAGCGGCTGGTAAGTGCTTCGAAATGTCGTACTCTTTTCCAAATATCTTTGGCTTCTTATTCGCTCTGAGCGCATTATCGATTCTGTCGTAGTCTCGAAACTGCGTTCCCTCTACTTCACTAATTCCGTCCGCAATAACGCTCAAAACGTCGAACATACCGCGGTTGACCGAATGACTTCTTTTTTCGATTATTCGCATGCCCTGGCTAACCAACCAATCGAAGGTCCGTGCTCCTGGGTCAATCACGAGATTGCGCTCGTTCTTCACCTCGGCTAAGCGATTGTGAGCCACTCCATAATGCATCAATGCGCCTTGTGGTTGTGCCACGACGCGCACTCGTTCCACCTGAACGCATCTACCTTTTGCTAATTCATGCAAACCGGTCATACGTCGCTCAAGCACTGTGCGCTTGGTTTTGAAAGTTGCCACAGGCAATCCAAGAACCAGTAAGTCAATTTTTTCAACCTTCATATAGCTCAAAGCCCCACGTAGCAACGCGAGGTACTCCGGCGTTTCACAATATCCGTCATGCATCTGGCGGGCGTGGAAGATATCGGCTGCCAAATGTACTTCAGGACCCACTTCATAAATCAGCCCGTCGATAGGGATGCCGACTGTTTTCCTTTTTCCGCCCAGTGCATCGCCAATATCACTCTTATCAGAGTGGTAAGCAGTAGAACGAAAATGTGTGCACTTAATTTGCTCGCCATCTATACCAACCACATATTTGGTATTGCCGGACCCAACGTCCGCAGCTCTGACGATCATTGCCATTAGTCTCTCCTTCTGAATTGAATAGATAGAAAAGTAATCCCTGAAGCTGTGCGTCGCCACCCGAAAAGCGAGACAAAATGGCTTTCTTAAATCATCAATGACGTTCTATAGAACGCTTGCAGAAGTTCCATGAAACTACTTAAAGGAAAAACATAGTGAAGTTGTTCGTATGACATGCTCTATGGAACGTGCACGGAACATTTTGAGCAGATAGAAAATGCGACGATCGAACAGCATTCGGAACCTGAGGAGTTCGTAAAGCGTGTCAAGCTTGGCCTTTACAGATCATTTTCAACTTGAGGACAACTTTTGCGCGTGTCAACGCCACGATTTTTTTCTTGACTTCGATAATCGGCTAGGTTGATACTTTGCGCTCCAATGGGTGCCGCGCCATGCACCTGGGTATCGAACCCAATCAATGGCGCCGCCGTCAGTCGTACCTGATCGTAGTCAGTCGATACCTGCCCTAGTTTTCTCGATCGCATCCTGCGGTCGAATACCAAGCCCTTCGTCGGCTTGTCATAAGCAAACACCATGGAGTGTCAACGGAAGCTTTCGGCTTTCCGGCTCTACTCGCCTTCCTTGAGGAGGCCATTTCAGCACCGGCTCGACCGGTCGTTGACTGCTCGTTCCTGAAGCGAGCCATCCAACATAGTTACCTGCGCAAAGGGATATCGCGTTCGTCGCGGCCCGACGAAGAGGCACATTGAGCCCTCGTCGTGGTGGATCTCATGTCTTCCGTGCTGCCCCGGCATTCGGTGAGGGGCGGAGCCACACGGATGAGTCAGGTTTAACCTCACATCATTTCGAGAAGTGCAAGGCGAAAGTCTTGTACGCCGTCACTCCACTGAGGGTGACGTTTCCGCCATTCGGCGGTCAGCAACGCGGCACAGAAATGTGCACGTTGTGCTGCTATTCATTTTTAAGCATCCACCGAGCTGCACTTGAGCGGCAAACACTTTGGCATACCCTACTGCGATGGAGTCTCGCAGCAGGAACATATTCATGACTCCAACAACGAACGGTGACGGAATCCGCCTTGCTCGTTGTCAACGACTTATCGATTCCACCCATCTATTGCATTGCTCGCTGTCATTGGAGGCGGGTATAGATTGGAGATTCGTTATGCGTTCTTTTGTGAAACAAATCGGCACGCAGCGCCCTCGACTTGAAAAGCCTTACACCTTTCGAGATCGAGAAAAATTTTGCATTGCCCATTGTCTTGATGAAATCCCTATCGACGGTCGGCATTGGATGATGGTGCTCATCTTCTTACTGCGCGAGTTCAATCATTACCATGCGGCCAAGAATAAAAGTGTGTCGTTCAAAACGATGCAAGAAAGAAAGGACTTCTTATTTCGCTTCTTTCGTTCTTTGCGTGATATTGGCTACAACCTAGACCCGCGATCCTTAGGTAATCGCCATGTACAAGCAGCGGTGGATTTATGGGTAAAAGCCGGATTAACTGCCGGAACGATTCAAACATATCTTTCTTTTCTCCGAGCATTAGCCGATTGGATCGGAAAACCTGGAATGGTCCGAGAACCAGAGTTTTACGTCAGCGATCCTGCGCTCGTGCAACGCACCTACGTATCGACAAAAGACAAGACGTGGAAATCGCATGGCGTCGATGCCGATGAAGTGATTAGTCGTGTGTCTGAATACGATCCTCATGCGGGCACTTGGTTGGCGGTAATTGCAGCGTTTGGACTCCGTTGCCGTGAAGCTCAAATGCTTCAGCCGCATCTCGCTGTCATTTCCGCCACTGATGCCAAGATCGACAATCCAACGTCAGGTTGGTATCTCAATGCATCCAGAGGCTCTAAAGGAGGACGGCCTCGATTCATTCCAATCGATAATCCATATAAATGGGATGCCATCGAGCGCGCTAAGCGGCTAGCGCCTGAACCGGACGGACACCTCGGACATCCAAATTATCCCGACTTGAAATCCGGCGCTCGACGTTACCGCTTTGTCATGGAGCGATTCGGCATCACGAAAAAGGGACTAGGCGTAACTCCCCATGGGTTGCGTCACGAATACGCAAATAATTTGTACAAGCAAATCGCCGACACGCCATCGCCTGTTTGTGGCGGAGATTTCGTCGACCGGACTATTGATAAGAAAGCGAGGCTGCGTGTTTCTGGAGAATTAGGACACGTTCGTGAACAAATAACGTCAGCGTACTTAGGCGGCATCCTAAGAAAAAGATCGAAGGCAAAAGCGTTAGACGAAAAAGGAGGCAATCATGACTAAGGTTGACCGCCCTACCTTCATCCCACACTGTTCCAACGACATGCAGAGCGACGGAACAATTGCCAAGCAATTATTGCACGCCAAGCGAACCGAGCTGGCCGTTCCAATTCAGCTCATTGAGGACAATATTTTCCGATCGCCATCCAATATCGAACAGTCCTCGTATTCCATTCCTTTGCTTTGTCAATATGCGGGAGCGCGCGGTTATTCCTGTTCCTGGGGACATATCATCGAATCCACAGTTGGCACTCATACGATTTGGCGCTTTATTCCATTAGAAATTTGGAACAAAACATATTCGTTACGCAAATGCGCCATGGTAAGTATTCCAGAACTGATCAGTATTTTACAAAAAGACGTCCGCCAATTTCTCGCACCTCACTTACCCACTGAATTAGTGTTGGCAGGCATGCATCAAAATCGCCGAAGCCCATACGCTTTGTTCAGCTTATTGTTAATCGATACGGAACGCGAAGCTTCAGCGAGGCGTTGGATAGCAGGGACATTACTCCAAGAATTGCTGCCTATGCTTATTTCTAACAGCAACACGACATTAATGCATATTCTTAATGACCTGCATGCAGCGCTCCGAAAGCAATAGATAAGGTTTGAAACGACCGATCATCCTCGAAGTGCTTCCGCGATTAACGCAACTGGATGACGAAAGCCGCGCTTTTAGTGCCTCTTTTCGAGTAGCGGCTTCCAGAGCGCTTCTATTATTTTCTTGAATACGTTTTCAACATCCGATTGTTTCATCACGATGAATAGCGCATGCCAACTGCCTACCGGTTTATCAAAGTTAATCATCCAATTAATTTCTCGGTTGACCAATGCAATTCGCCTGGCTCGTCTTCCAAAACATAGGAAACGAGTGAAGCACTCAAAGGAAATATTGCAAAAACTTCGAAAGTTTCGTGGAGAAGGCAGCAATGCACGATGTCTTATCTATTTGCGCCGGTTGGAACCGCTATTATTCGAAGAATTGGTGCTATCCGCGTTTGAAGATATTGGCGCGATAGTACTTCGAAATCGCCGTTATACAGCAGATGGCGGTATAGATGGTCAAGTATGGTTTCCCAAGCTGGGATGGTATGCAATTCAGTGCAAGCGATACAGCGCGCACGTTGCTCGCTCTGACGTAAAAACATTCTGCGATTTGATAGGTAAACGACGCTTCTCTGGTGGCCTCTTTGTCCATACAGGACGTACTGGACGAGCTTCCTACGACACCATTCGAATAGGCGCGGTATTACTTCTCAGCGGTGACAAACTAACCCAGCTTATTCTTCATCGATATTTCTCACACAGATTCACGACAAAACCGTTTCGCAATTCTCATCAGCAAACCGCTTCGAATATTTAATCCATTAGCAACGACTTCTATCCACATAAGGAATCTATGATGCGCATACCCCAATTAGTCGACGAGCAACAATGGAAACTTTCCCACCTCGTCTTTTCCAATACCCGAGAAATGGATCTGATTTTACAGGGCGTAAACCCGACATGGATTTATGCATTACGGAAAGAATTGGCACGCGAACGAGGATATCATGTTCGTGCCGCAATCTTACGCGAACATCATGCGGTTAAACGGAAATGCCATTTCCGAGCACGCTGGTCATTATATTATCCGGCCTGGTGGTCGTTCGTATCGCCTCGTTGCAACCCGCATCAAATCCTTGCGAAAAACGTCGTTGATATTGTTACATCCTCGGCTCCTGACTGGCTTCTTATAGAACCCTCCGATGGCTTTTCCGTATTCACCATGCATTGCGAATTATCGCGTGACAAGGAAGCACTCTCTTGGCTGGCAAATACATTTTTCAAGCAAGTAGAACCACGGTTATTTTCGCTTCGAAAAACATTTTCAAAGCTGATCGCCGATAGTCAGTCACCCAATAAAGATAGCTCGCAGTTAGTAGCAACTCCCTGTTCTTCCGCTGCTTCCGGCATCTCCCTTATCAATTCAACAGACGGGAAAAGCTACGTCGGCAGAATCACAGCGAGAATTTTCCGGATACGTCCAAATGATATTGCAATCTATCACCCCCAGCTCGCGCAGAAGATGCAGCTATTAGCTTTGGAAGTACGCCGTTCTGTCCTAACACATGACCTTCAGCTAACGCCTTCTTTAGATAATCGGGATGCTATCGAGAAGGAACTTGGCGTCATACAAAAGGAAATAGAGAAACGATCACACATTTCCTATTTCACATCGCCCTCTCTTAAAGAGAGTAAAAACAAAAATCATTTCAACTCCTGTAATTGAGCCTTTCCATTTTTTCGAATGTCCATGATAAAGGCGCTTGACTCCACACAATATCGATATGAAATGAAAATAATTTAAAACACTGCGTTCCGGAATGCACATCGATTCTCCAAACCGCTACAACATTATTTCTGTTTCTGGCGGAAAAGACAGCACCGCGCTTTTATTACTTGCAATCGAGATGGAAGTGCCGAATTTGCGTGCGGTATTTGCCGATACTGGGAATGAGCATCAGCATAAATACGACTATGTGCACTATGTAGCCAATGCAACAGGTGATATATGGATTATGCGAGTGACTTTATATTTCCTCTATAAGAGTCTCGGTGAGAACCCATTCTCGGAAGGTTTCATCTTCAAAACGATAGGCTCCCGGCTCTGTCTGAATAAGAATTTGCCGCTCCCGCAACCGTCGTAATGAATTCTGCGGGACAGCCCGATCGGCGGGTTTACCCAAACCAAGCGCCTTCCCGATTTGCTTCAACGTCGCAATGCCATGAAGATCTTCGTTGCTTTGCGCAACCAACTGGAGGATCAACCGGTCGGCCGGCAGCATCTTTACCCATCGCTTTGCGAATCCTTCCTCCACATACACACTTTGCTTGGACACTTCGATTGCTTTTTCCACGCCATCGAATGGATGACTAAGGTATTGAGAAAGGAATCGGCGGAATAATTCGGGCACACGATTCAATGCATTAAATGCAGTGACTGTATCGCTAAGTTGCAGCTTCATGGTAGTCAATTTATTCGCCCGCGATGTCAGTTCACGAACGAACGCTTCGTTCAGCAACGGCAATGGTTCTACGCGAGCCCAATTGTAGAACGCTTTCTTCTCCGATCCGAACATCGTCCGCAATCTATCTTCCGATGATCCGGTAAATATCACCTTCATCCGATCCTTGCGAGTATCGAGCAAAGCGCGCAGTGCTTTTTCCAAAGCTTCATGCTTCTTATCCGCCAGGACCTGCGCTTCGTCGATGAGCAATAAACCGTGGTTTCCACTGGCATCAAATGCTTTGAAAGCCTGACGTAATCGAAGCGGCACTTTGTCTTTCGACTTGAATTCAACTTCGGCTCCCCCCTCTCCGAGGCCAACCGCCTTGCCGTTAAGCTTTAGTTTTGCCACTGGCGCGGCGAGTTTACTACGTAGTTTCGCGCTGATCTTTTTAGGCGTAGACATCGCCACGATGGCTTCAACCAGCGCTTCTATCGGCTCTTGATCCTCCTGCCACAAGTTGCAGTAGCCGACAACGTAGCCCTTAGCGTTAGCAGCCGGCGTCAAATCTTTCATTAGAAACTCCGTCTTACCAAACCTGCGGCGGGCATATAATGCGGTTGCAGAAATAAGTCCCAAATCCAACGCCCGCAAATGATGTTCAGCCAACTCGGGCCTTGCAAAGTGCCAACCGCTGGGAACTTGTTTTCCCATGACTTACCTTTGTAGTAATTTGTGGTAAGCAATTTACCACAACACAAATTACAAATAACGGCGCACCACAATAGGTCGTAATTTGTCCACCCGAAATACCATAAGAGACGATGAAGACACGGGTGGAAAATCAGTAATAGCACTGACCCGTATATTGAAGCGTTCACTGTTGGATGCCATACTGACATTGCTTTCTGTGAGAATCGATCTCACGCAGCCTTCATATAAGATCGTCTTCGATCCTCTGTATGAAGTCCGGTGTCTTCGGATACTGGCGTAGTCAGTCGATACCTGCCCTGAAATTGATCGGAAGAAATTCCGATCTTGTCGTGTAAACGACGTCGCAATTTGTTCGGCTTATCGGTCGAACGCATTATCACTCAAGTGCTGAAAAGCACTGCAGCAACTGTGTTGAACGTCGGTGATGCCTCTTGCATCTCCAACGTTATCTTCACGAATAAAGGCCTTTCGTTCGCAAGGACAAAAGGCCTTTTTATTTGCACGTGCAACGCGTGTAATCACTGAGCACCTTCGATCCAATAGGAAAGAAGGTATCCCAAGCGGGGAACATCATGCTTCCCTGCCGGGGGCTAGTGTTCCCCTTCTTTTTTTGAAGGAGAACATCATGTTCATTGCCGGTACTACTTTCAATCGTCGTTCCGTTGGCGTTCTGTTGGGCGAATCCTCTCTTCCCAATCGGAATTCGCTAACGCGGCCTGCCGATTGTGTACTGCTCCGCCAGTCGTCGGATGCCAATGCTCAAAGCGATTGCAGTGCGATGGTTTCCGCTTCCGTAACTTCTGATGAGGGGATCATTCACCATGGTTGATCTCTATCGCAGGAAAATCTCGGCCATGATCTATCAAATGGCTCAAGAAGATCCACCGCTCATCTTGAAGGTTATCGAGGAGTTAAAGAAATCTGGTGAGATCGAACCCGATGATTTGTTGCACATCGAGCGCATCGCCCAAAAATGGATCAGGATTGCTCAGGAGAATCAGAGGAAGAAATGACGTTGAGCCGGGGCGGAAGTTTCACACCTTTCGCCTTTGCCACTTCCTGTGCGAGCTTATCCAGAAGGTCCGGTCTGACTTCGTCCAGCGCTTCGATCCATGGAACGAGTGCGTGGGCGAAGCCGTCCGGTGATTTCACGCCATGTAAGTCGAGTCCGATTTTTCGGGATTCTTCGATTTCTTTGGATGTAAATCGAATCGAGTTGCCTGAACGAAACATTATGATGGCCTCCGTGTAAGTATTGAGTAGTCTATCAATACCATCCACATTAGCAACTCTTTGGGAACCCCGTCTTTTATCGGGGTTTCTTTTTCCTATTTGCCTTTCAACCCCGATGGGGATCACCAAGATCCCTTTATGGGAATGGTGTTCCCCAATTCATTGGAGAACGCCATGTCCAATCAAGAGCGAAATAGCCGTATTGGCCGTCCGAACCGTGCTTCGGTTGCATTTGTCGAGGAACAAGCATGGGTCGGCTTTTATAAACGAATCGGCGATCCGGCTGTTGCTGCGGAGGTGCTCGAATACTTCAAGGCCGATCCCGACGCTAAACGCACTCATCCTGCTTTGTTCTTGAGAGCCAGGGAATCAATGCGACGAGATGAGGCGCGCCAAATGCGTGCAAGACGGATAGGAAGCTTTGTGCGTATGGCCTTCAACCTGGCATTTGTAGGGCCTGCACTGGCAATTCGAAATATGCTGCAGGGCGGACAAGAAATCGCCGTTCAATGCTTACCTGAAGTAGCTGCCTAACCTGCCGTTCGCCGCATCAAGAAGTTGTCGAAAAAACCGGAATTCGCGGCGCAGCGTGCTCAGTTCAGCAATCCTGGAGAGCATGCTTCTCAACATTCGCAGGCAGCAAAAGAGGAAGAAAACTCACCTGCCGTAAAGGCAATGTGAACATTCTTTGTCGATGAGCCAATGCAAAAATCGCGTTTCTTCTGAGACGCCAAAGTAATATCGTTTGCATTGCTTGATATAGGCATCAAGGTCGTCGAGCGTCTTCACACCCACTGGCTTGAAGCCGGTGATTTCCGTGAAGCGTTCGACTTCCTTCGATGTCAACCTAATCTTATTTCCCAACCGAATCATTTCATTGCCGTCATTCAATCAGCGTACGTTGTTGACGAGAATCTAACCATTCCTGAAAGGACTGACAAATGCGGATCGCGGCTTTGGCTCGCGTCACTGCTACATAAAGGATATTGATTTCCTCTTGCTCCATCTCCTCTGCGTCTTTTTCCCTTCCCTCTTCGAAAAACTCTACATAGTCATCTGTCAGCCATACCTGCTCGAACTCCAATCCCTTGGATTTGTGGGCGGTTGCAAAGAATATTCCATTGAAACGATCCCAAGACTCTTTCGGGATGTTTTCGTGACGCGCTTGAATTTCCTTGATCAATTCTGGAATGCGTCCTCCATACTCCGCTACCACACGCGTTAGTTGTTTAAGCTCGCTATCGTCGGATTCTTCTCCCAGTTTTTCCAACTCTTGAAAAGTGCTGAAGCTGCGCAAATAAGGATCGCGCATCGAACCTTTCTCACCGACAGCCAAATAGTAAGCATCCAGTATTTTTTCCAGTTTGTAACCTTCAGTTCCACCGATAAAGTGATATCGTTTGCCGTGTACCAGATTTTGCACTGCCTCATCGAAAACAACCGCGTTAGTTCTCGCTATTACTGCCAATGTCTTATCAAAATCGATCGAGTAACGCGTAGTCTGCGGCTCGCCAGCGCCAATAATGGATTTTTCGATCCCTTTAAATGAAGATAACAACTGGTTGGCAAGCGAGGCAATTCCACGTCCAAAACGGAAACTCTTCGTCAAATGAAGACGCTCATCTGCCGAAAACGTATCGAGCGCATTGATAGCGCCACGAAATCCATAAATACTTTGCGCACTATCGCCCACAGCCACTATCGCAGTCTGCTGGCGGGACATAATATCCAGCGTACAAATATTGAGATCCTGCGCTTCATCCACTGCGATGATGTCGTAACCTCGAACAAGAGGCTCGTCTAGCTGGAAAAGCTTTAGATAACCATCGTGCGGCATTTTTATTTCTGTCTTGCGAGGATCGAGCATTCGCTTCCACAAATCCCTTGCAAGTTCAACAATGGCACTGGGCTCTAATACTCGCTGAGCAATTTCCTCCGGTATATGTTTGATCGTGATTTCCCCATCTAAGGAACCACACCATCTTTGGATTGCCTGCAACGCACCGGTCGCTGCCAATGGTCCGCTCCCCATTTCACGTGCAACTGTCGAGGGGTAAGTATTGCCTACTTTTTCCCGATCGCGATCACCAAAAAGCTGCTTTGCTTTTCGATAAGCCAAGGAATGAGTTGTTCGGCACGTGACATTGCTGGGCATTTTTGCCGCGGCTTCGAGCTGGATCGCTTTGTTAAAAGCAACGTACAACATCTTTCGATTCGACCGCGCTTCAGCATAAGCCCGTAGCGTACTTGTCTTGCCACTACCGGCCCTGGCCTCCACGACCAATCGTCTTGCCCGAGAGGCCACAATCAATTGCTGTTCGTCTGTTAGCTGCATAATTTCCCTTAATAACGTATGGCTCTATTGCTCTTTGAGATAATTCAGAACAAATTGTGCACTCTGGTAGGCAACGCTCAAGTCAACTTTGAGTTGCATGAGCCATAGTTGAATCGTCTCAGGGAAAACAGGTTTATTCCACCCGATAAACCGCGTTTTTTTGTAGGCTTTTGAGATCAGTAGCTATTACTTTATGGTGGAAAGGAAAAAAGCTGAAAGCTAATGCATGACTAGTGGTGTTGGAATACCCTTCCCATCAGGACCTATTACAAGTCGCAATGTCTTGGTCTCCCCGTCTCTATCGCTAATTATGCTTTTTTTCCCCGCCATTACGGCGGCGGCCGATCAGGACACGGGGGCTGTTTCCTTCGCATCCGGCAACTCAAATAACACACCGATTACTTCCAGCGCTGCGGCGATCCTCGGCAAGGAGTAAGAGCCATCGAGGCTAAGAATTACTGCTGCGGTTAATCCGTCAGGGTTAAGGCTTTCCAGCACAACAAGCTTGTGCTTGTCATGGCATCGGAGGCGTTTGAAGTAGCGCGCACCGTCCTCGTCGATGCCAATTACCAATCGGCCATCAAGCGAGGCGATTTCGTCCCCCCTGAATAGATTACCGCGTGTAAGGAGATATTGTCCCTCCAGGGCGATAGGTTCCGCGCTTCGGCCCTGCACTTTAAAAAGTCGTGCGTCTCTTAACGTTTGGTCGATGATGCTTGGGTTGGGTACGACGATAAATTCCCTGTCGGGGTTGAGCGTAGGTGCTGGCAACAGATGCGCCACGAAGAGCGTGCCCACAATTTTTCGGAAGGTGGTATCCGGTTGCACGATGACCGGCTGCGGAAGCGTCGTTGGATCGACCGCTTGTGCGGTCAAGACGACGATTTCGGAATGATTTTCTGGCCTGTTATGCCGCCGCGCTAACAAGGCGCTCCCTGACACGGCTACCACTAGGTCGAGCGGCTTGACCTGTGCGTAATTGCTTACGATGACGAGATCGCCGATGCCGGCGACGGGGTCGAGCGTTCCCGCGGCAAGTTGGAACACTTCATGGTTCGGTAGCACGACTTCTTCGCCAGCCTTCCATTCCTCGATAGTTAGCGCACCATCGCCGACTCGCCCATCAGTCTTTGCAGCGGCAGCTACACCGGTGTGCTGCATTTTTGCGGACTTGACCTCGCTCTTATGTCCGACTGGGAAGTCAATAATATTCTTCGCCCAAGGGAAAGTTCGCGGTTCACCCGTATATAGGTCGAAGGTATCGAATACGCCGAAAGCCGTATGGATCTTATCAAGCAAGGATTTATCCCAATACTCCTTTACAACGTCAGCTTCAGCAACACCAAAGGTCTCGTCTTCCTTATGATGCGGCTCGTTGAGGTATTGGATGGCCTTCATGCTCTCGTTCAGGGCATTGATTAGTTGCTCGAAGGCCTTACGGTCATACGGTGCAATATGCGCCTTACATAGCCTTTTTAATTCCTCTCTCAGCTCACTGAGCGTCATGTTAGGAATCTTATTGCTAACGCTGCGCAACATTAACTTGATGAGGTCTTCGCAGTAGATACGAACTTTGCGGATATATTCCCGCGCCTTGGCGTCGTTGTTATTTGACTTGGCTTCGTCATAAGCCCGCTGAAGCTCGCCGCCATTGGCGACTGTAGCGACGCCCGAGATCTTGTTGACGCCACCGATGAGGCCTTGCTGCGCCACGAATTTTTCATGATCGATCATCATTTGGTAGAAATTGCGTTCGTGCGTTGTCACGATGAGTTGTGAGCCAAACATGTCGGTAGCCGACATGTTGGCGCAGCGAATCAGCTCCTGCGCCCATTTGCGCTTGTTGCGCGGATCGAAGGTTCCCTGTGGGTCATCCAGCACTACTAGCGGCAACGGATTAAAGCCGAAGGCCTGCAGTGTTTCCTCGCGTAAGGCAAAGACGAAGGACCATAAGATAGCTCGCAGCCATGAGGTATTGGCGACAAGTGCTGCATCCATTTTCATGCCAGGGCTGAAGCTCCCGGTAACGCTGACCTCCTTCCGACCAATAACGGCTTCTTCGTAAACCAACCGCTCCTTAAGGCAAATTCGCTCACAGAGCGCATTAATAGTGCCCGACAAACCGGCTATAGACCTAGCGGTTTCCGCTGCCACCAACAGCCTCAAATCCTTCAGCGGTAGGAGGGCCGTGGCAATCTCCTCGCGGGTTTTCTGAACGGCGTCGATTTTCGCCCAAGTCGTTGCCGCCGTCACGGCGCTCGTTAGATGCTTGGAAAGATCATCGAGTGGGCGGGCATGGGCCAACGCTTGTTCTAGCATCGCCAGTTTCCCTTCGATGCTTTCCGCAGGAAAGGTGCCGTCTTCCTGCTTCTTTCCGATCAGTTTGCTCCACGCTTCAATAAACAACAGGCGGTTGATGTTCCACCATTCGACAAGCGCGATCACACGTTCGAGCGCGTGAATTTCGCGGCGCAGCGTCGTGACTACCTCGGGCTCTTCATCGGTCGGCTTAAAGACCGCGTATGAAAAGTGCGGCAGCGATTTGGCCTGTGCCTCGACCGTCGTTCTTACTGAAGCGGCCAGTCCGGTGAGGACGTTGGAAAACGGCTGGTCTTTAGCGAACTTCTCAATCATGATGAATGAGTAGGCTGCTACGGGATCCATAGCATCGACAGTAGTGCGGCTGTTGCGGATGGCAATCGGAACCGTTGAAGTAATCGTCTCTTGGATACTGCGGCAAGCATCGGCGATCTTCCGTTCCGCCGCTGCGGCGTTGGTCTTCAGGTCATCCATCTCCGCCGCCAAGGCCCTCTTTTTCTCATCATCGAGCGGCGATGTGCAAAGCGGGCAAGCGGAATCCTTATCTTTGATGCGAACGAAACTCTGCGCAGCGAGAGCCTTTAGACGGAGCTTCCCGTCCTCCATCTGCCGACTATGCCATTCTAACGCTTTAGCCAGCTCAGTCTTGGCTGTTTCCAAGATTCCGGGCAATGTGGCGAATCCTTGATCCGATGTGGCATCTGTCAGGGATTTCCACGTTTGGAAGAGCGGAATGGACTTGGGACCTTGAGCGACGAGTCCGCGGGCGGTCGTCACCGCGTTCTTAATGCCGGTGCGGCCCTCGAGAGTCGCTGTTTCTATGGTGGCGGGGATCTCGCTCTTCAGAGTCGACAAATGCGCTCCCGCGTCCTCAGACGCCTTCTTCGCTGCTGCCTTGAGGGCAACATCAATGTCGTCCACTCCCAGCACAATAGGGTCGGGCAACTCAAACGCGAATTCTTCCGCCAGTTGTTTCGCGCTGGCGATGCTGTCGCTGAAACGCCGCTCGTAGTTTTCGACACCTTGATCTTTAGCGTACTTCATAAACTTACGATTGCCTGCGCTAAGAGCGGTGCAGCCATCGGCAATATCCGAAAGCTGGTCGAGTCCGGTAAGCTGTTTGACGGCGTCGAAAAGCGACTGGCTATTTTTACCAAAGCCGATCTTGGCGAGTCGTGCGGGCATCAACACGCCGATTTCAACAAGGTGAGACGCCGCCCGTAACCGGTCGTCGATTTGCTCTTCGAGCTGCGTATCGCCATTCGGCGGGCTCATTATTCGACGGTAAGCTGTTGCGACCTCACCGTCTTTCGCTTTGAAGGTCAGGCGCACCCAGACTTCGGCCGAATAGCCCAGTTCCTCTACGGTGGTAGGATATGCCGCCAGGGGCGGCCACTTACCGATCGTCTTCCCTTCATCATTTTCTACGGGTTCACGTTCGCCGCGCTCATCCATCGGGCCTTCATGTTCTCGGATACGCTTTCCCGTCAGCGCCCAAAGGATCGCACTGACGAGCGAGGTCTTACCTGAGCCATTTTGGCCTTCAAGGCACCAATTGGTGCCCCCGACGAAAAGGTCGAAAGTTTTCCCGCCGAAGATGGTAAGGCCGCCGAAGCCGGAGGCTTCGACCCGATCCAACCGCCACGATTGCAAACTGATCTCTTTGCTGGTCTGTGCCTTATCCGTCGCAGGATCGTTCGCCTTGTTCTCCCATGCTTTGATAATGCCATCGAAGAGGGTTTCGCTTCCCTGCACAACATCAGAAGAATTGCAGGCAAGCAGGAATTCAAGCAAGCGGCGTTGTTCTGCTTTATCAAGGGTAATCGAGCCAGGCTTGTAATCCTTGTTTTTCGTCCATGCTAATGTTTTCCCCGTCAGCAATAACGTGGTTGCTTCGCTTAGGGATATCCCCATAGCACCGCCTCCCGGTCAGTTGTATTCTTATCGCCACATGGCCCATCTTCACAACTGTAATTTACTAAGGTAGTTCTTAGTGTTTGCTACTCATCGAAGTTATCCGAGCTAGGCTGAACCTGCGTTTTGGACCAAAGAATTGACACCTCATAATGTGACGCACACACGATTTCGTCGTCCACTTCGAACCAATGCGTCGCTTCAGGAAGTAGTGAACGAGATAGTGGATACTGCGCAATCGGATTATGAAAGACTTCTAGTTCCGCGGACCACGGTTCATAGTTCTGTGGCCAAAGGCTTCTATATTGGTCGCTAGTGATATCCATAGAAAAAGGAATCCCTCTAAGCGCTCCAGGGGTACGATCAAAAAACTGTCCGACTCGTATATATCGAAAGTCATTCACTAAGGCACCCGCCGATATACCGACCCTGTTAAATTTTGCAATAGAACATGCATTAGTAAAAATGACGGCCGATACGTGAGTGCTTTCGTCCCGTCGAAATAATCCAGAGGGAAATTGGCTTTCCCCGAATAGGTGGCTTACTTTGCGGCCCGTGATGACTTGACGACCATTTACATCAACTGCTTCCGAATAGATGCCATATAAGTAGCTAATGAGCGCTTCCCTGCTCCAAACCATAGAGCTCGGGGCATGAAAGTCGGCAATGGCCAGTGCAAACGGTTTACCTACGACATGGGGCAAAAGGTGATAGTTTCGCTGAAGTTTACTTCGAAGAGTTTTTGCAAAGCGCACCGCAGCGGCTCCGAGTACGCGTTCATGTAGGTCTTTAGGCGGGACTATCGGTTCCGCGTTAACGTGATCATATCGTGCGGTTGGATTTGCAGTTACGGCTTCAATCCATGCCTCATCTCCGTTTAAATTTTCAATATAGAAATCCGGTGAGCGTTGAGGTTGTGTGACCAACATTCCTTGCTCTCGAAAGCATGCGAGTAACTGCACCTCCCACATGCGGGTATGAAAGTTGCTCGTTTGGAAGTCCGAGACCCAATTCTTATCCGGGCTGGGGAGGGCTAGGTAAAGCTGGTTAAGCATCCACCCCGCCACACGATGTGTTTTCTGTGTTAACAATTTAAAAAGCGTGCACGGCTTACGCGAGTCGACGTCCCATAACTGCGTTCGACGCACTGAATTCGCGGGTATCGGTTCTGGTGGCGCCCCCTCCTTCATTGAAGACTGCATTGCTGTGTACGCTTCCTCGAATTCGCCAAAGCCGTCCTGTTTGCAAATGACAGTCCAAACGTAGTCCTCCCGGCGTCGCATTACCAAAATTCCAAACCGATGATGCCGTACGTCTTGCGTAATCACTCCACATGCAAGCTCATCGTTACTCGCCCATGCAAATTTGGGAGGACAATTTCCAAATCCGTGGCCCCTCGGAAGTGAGAGTGCAAAGACATCGAATAATGGCTGAGAGAGGGGCTTCATAATTACTCAATCATGCCACCAAATGCATTGATTGCGACAATAGTCGATTTACCAGCCTACTTATTGGTCTTTCTTGCACTAATCCTTGCGATCACCCTAGTTTGAGCATTGCTGCATTATCTTATCTTTCTCATAAGCTGCCATTCTGTGGAACAGCATTGACGAGACTTTTTACAATTTTCAAATGACCGCTTTGGCCGAACTAGAGAAGTCGAAATTACTTTGATGTCAGCCTGATCAGTGGCCAAAGGCGACGCTCGAGATTAGCGCTAACTAAGTCCGCAATGTGCTGGTTTGCGGTCACAGGTCCGAATGTTTGCAGCGAGCGGCAGCTTTCCATTTTCTATTGCGTCAAGATTGTGCCCTGAGTGGACGCCCAGCTTTTTTGGGTTGACTGCCGAAAACAGACACAGTCGTTTCCTGCCCTGAATCTATTGCTTGGTTCGCTCCAGCTGCGCTTCCACTAGCGCTCACCTCAGCCTCCAACTCGGCTACCGCACGCACGCCACTCATCATTACCCACTTGCCGCACTTCGCTGCCCTTAGCCGGTGCCCGGGCGGGCCCTTGCATAAATTTAACCAGCTTTGCCGCCTCCCCTGAATTGATAAGAATTGTTGCCATATAACTTCACCGCGCCAGCTTAAAATGCTGGCGAATACGATGCTATCTTTTCTTTTCCATGTTCCCTGTTACGATTATCAACGATAACAATTTGATCAAAAATGTCTATAAAAGTCAGGCAACCGTAGTTACTAAAGTTCGTAGCGTCTATATTGAGGTTATCTAGGTGCTTCGAAACCTTCCTTTGCCTGCTAGCCATTAATAGCGTAAGCGGCATACGCTGGGTACTCTTGTCTTTCCCGCCTTGATACGAGCCGTTCGCGTTATGCGGTTGTCGTGGTGAAAAACAGGTGAGAGTGAGTGTTGCGATAGGATTTGCTTGCACCGATGCGGCGGTTAGTCCAATCACTAGAAGAGGTCCATTCAGATGACTTTTAGAATTAAGGATTTGATGATCTCCGTTGTGCCACCTGATGCACCGGATTTTTTCGGTGGCTTTTGTCCGGATAACGGGGCCGATATTTCAGCGTCTTGAATAGCGATTCCGAATAAGGGTTGTCGTTGCTGACTGCGGGACGGCTGAATGACGGCATCACCCCCAGTGCTTGCAGGGTCGCCAGCATGGTCGCGCCCTTCATCGGGCCCCCATTGTCCGAGTGCAACACCACCTGGTTCGGCAATAGGTTTTCGCGACGGCAAATGTCGCGCATGAGGTCGCCGGCCAGGGCGCTGCTTTCTTCCGCATACACTTGCCAGCCCACAATCTTGCGACTGAAGACATCCATAAAAAGATAGAGGTAGAAGAACAGACCGCTGATTCGCGTCGGTAAGTAAGTAATGTCCCAGCTATACAACTGGTTCGGCGCCATGGCGCAAAGCGCGCGGGGCTTACGGCGGGGTTGCGCCGTGCGGTCAGCCCGACGATGCGTGAGTTGGTTCTCTTCCCGCAACACCCGATAGAAGGTCGACTCCGAAGCGATATAGTCGCCGCGATCGGCCAGACGCGGAACAATTTGGCTCGGCGGCAGATGCCCAAACTCCGCGCTATTGGCCACCGCCAGCAGCCGACTGCGCTCGTCGGAACGCAGCTTATTCGCGGGCGCAAATCGTCTGGCAGGGCGTTGATCCTCGCCTACCGCGCCTTCATCCAGCCACCGTTGCACTGTGCGCGCGCTTAAACCCAGCACCGCGCAGGCGGACTTTTGGCGCGCGCCCGCCAACATCGCTTCCGTCAACAACGCGACCACTTGTTGGCGCTCAGGGAGAGAAATCATTTGCCCTCGTCCTCCCAGAGCGCCTGGAACTTTTTTTGTAGAACCAGCAACGCCGCAGCTTCTGCCAATGCCTTTTCTTTGCGCAATAGCTCGCGTTTCAACTGTTGGTTTTCGTCCTTGAGCGAACGCCATTCACGGGCATCCGGCAACGCTTCTTTACTCCCCTCACAAAAGGACGCCTGCCAGCGAGTCAAGTGATGGGAAAATAGTCCTCTTTCCCGACACCAGGCATTCAGCGCCTCACCTTGTAATCCATGGCTTTCCTGCAACGCCATCAACTGCTCTTGCCGACTCCAATCTTGCGGCCGTTTCTCTTTCGTCGGCGCTACCTTCCGGTCTTTATCCACGACTCTTTTCATCCAATTCTTTAAGGTAAAAACATTGATATGCAATTCATCCGCTACCGACTGCACCGTCCGAGCACCGCGCGATAATACTTTGTTTAGCGCTTGCTCTTTGAACGCCGCAGAATACGTTGAAATCCTTCTCATGGCGATCCTCTAAAAAATTAAAAAAACAAATTTTTAGAGGCGACAACTATGCTGACACAGGGGGTTAGTGTAAGCGATCTCGCGGAACGCGTTCGTGCGAGCATCGAGACAGAAATAGGCGACTACGCGATAACAAAGCGGCACTCACGTATGCCGTCGCGGATCATCGATAAGGATAGTGCTGACCTGCTCAAGCTCTTTCGCTCTCCGATTCGAATCGTACACGCAGTGCTCGCGTATGCGGCGCAACGTAACCTTGACGCCGATCAGGTTCTCTCCGATGCCTACGCGTTGCTATCCGGTCTCTTTGATTCAAAGATGCTAGTTCCTGCTGAATCCTCGAACTTGAGCTGCATTGCGACAGAAAGGATAGGGAACATCGTGGCAGGGCTCAAGCTAGTGCGATGTTTGCAGCGCCTGGACGAGTCCGAAGTCTACCTCGCCAACGACTGCGCTGGACGGTATGCTGCAGTTAAGACTTGCTCCACCGAGAACGTGGAAGGAGTTTATGCGCTCGAACACGAAGCACACATCCTTGAGTGCGAAGGTGGAGTGCGAACGCCGAAGTTGCTTTCTCTAACGCGTGCCGAAGGCTCAGTATATCTAGTGACCGATTGGGTTTTTGGACTTGATGTTGGAAGCGCTTCCGATGGCCTGCGCGGCCAGCATGAGCCGCGTAACGAACAGAAGTTAATGGAGTTGTCTAGGAGCATCGCCGTTGCGTACGCTCAACTTCATTCGTCGGGAATGCTTCATGGCGACGTTCATCCGCGCAATGTGATCGTCCAGTCGAACGGTGAGGTGAAACTAATCGACTTTGGTCTAGCAGTGGAGATACGGCAAACGGTCAAGTTCCCGCCTCGCGGCGGCGTGGCGTTCTTCCTTGATCCTGGCCTAGCATCTGCCCAACTATGTGGCGGCAGCGCCAGCCTCGACCCCGCGTCAGAGCAGTATTCCGTAGCGGCTCTCATATATTTTGTTTGGACCGGCGCACACTACGTCGAATGGAGACTTGAACGCAGCGAACTGCTTCGACAGATTGTTGAGCAAGCTCCCGCACCGTTCTCTGCGCACGGGATTCCAGACTATCCCGAACTGGAAGCGATCTTGGGACGAGCGCTTCGCAAAGAGGCGACAGAGCGATTTGCAAGCATGTCTGCGTTCGCAACTGCGATTTGCAGCCTCGAGTTGCAAACACCGCACGTGGTATCCGCAGCGCAGAACGTGTCGTTACTTTCGCGTGATCAATCTCTCCTGCAGCAAACGCTCGAGCGATATCGTGTCGGCGGGAGCGTGCTTCAGGACGGTCCCGCAAGAGCTCCATTCGCGTCTATCAATTATGGTGCGAGCGGCATAGCGTACGTGCTGTATCGAATCGCGCAACATCGCAGCGACGCAAAGATTCTTGCTGCCGCAGATGCTTGGACACACCGGGCATACAAGCTGTCGTCGAATGAAAAAGCTTTTTATGATCCCGGTCGTGAGATTCGACTTGAAACCGTAGGTACTAACGCTCTGTACCACTCTGACGCAGGTATTCACTGTGTACGGTGTTTGGTGTGCACCGCTCTCGGAGACGTGGACGGGGCCGCCCGCGGGCTTGAGTACTACTTGGAGTCGTCGCAGCGCAGGTGCGAACGTCCTGATTTGACACTCGGTCTTGCTGGGCAGTTGCTTGGTCTCTGTGAGATCATAGAAGCATGTCCGGTACCAGGTATTCTTGATCCGGAACCGGCCAGGCACCGAGGCGGCGAACTCGCCAACGATCTCCTAAAGTTGGCAGCGTCCGAAATGATTTCTACATCGACAACAATGCCCTCCTTAGGAATGGCACACGGTTGGGCAGGTGTCCTATTCGCGCTTCTCAGATGGACTCGCGTGAGCGCCTCGCAACCAGATCCTTGTGTCCTTGACCGATTAGATGAGCTCACACTACTAGCAGAGCCCTGCGGATATGGCCTGCGGTGGCCAGTGTTCAATTCCACAGGGCCTGCCACTTTCATGGACAGCTGGTGCAATGGAACTGCCGGCCACGCTATGCTGTTTGCATTAGCGGCTGAGGTGCTTGCGGATCACCGATACGCAAGCATTGCAGAGCGGGCCGCCGAATCTGCGTGGATTACAAATATGCAGCTCGGGACGCTATGCTGCGGCACTGCTGGCGTTTCCTACGGACTGCTCGCCGTTCACCGGGTTACTGGCGAGAAGGTATGGATCGAGCGTGCTCGCACCCTACTTCGACGCGCCGCCAGCAATGGCTTTTCGGATCACTTCGAAATAGATTCGCTCTATAAAGGCGCAGTAGGCGTTGCCCTCTTGGCGGAAGAAATTCACGAGCCAACGAGGGCTCGGATGCCGTTGTGTGAAGCAACCCCAGTATAAAGTGAAGCGAAGTAGTCTAAATTAGGCAACGCGTTGTTACAGATTGAGCGCGGCGCGGCTTCGACATTCAGACGACAGCCCACTTGCCACTCCTGTACGACCGGGCAGTCTTCGGCATTACGTCTCCAAAAGTATCCAGTACCGATCATGGCCTCGCTCGATAAACAATCACTTGCTCGTTTACCCAAATGTCCGCTTCCCAAGCACCGGCAAGAACTTCGAGTGACCGCTTTTGGCTGCTATGTGGAGATTTACATAGCGGCCAGGAGCGGTCCTTCAACCATTCGATAGAGCAGCCATTTGTAGGGCTGCTTAACGCTGATGCTACCCTACGGTATACACGAGCAACTCGGCCTTAACGGCCAGTGGTGCTTTAGAAATGTAAGGCAGGTGTTGATCATGAAGTACCACTGGCTTCGCAGCGAATGATTCAATTTACTTGATCGCTACTTGAACAAAACAATTTCCCACAGTTCCGCCTAGTCTCTAGGCTATGTTGCAATTCGACTGGGGAAAGGCCACATCTTATCGACGCGAGCTTCCCGCAGTTCCGCCCGGTCTCCGATTGCTAGAAGTAGATTGTAGTTTTTGCGATTGAGTAACATTACTTGTTAACAAAGCATTAACTTTAGCGAGCTCCGTTTTTATATCACCCAGAATTTTCCTACATTCCTTTTGTGTTTTTTTATCAGAGTGAGTTAATATTAGTTCTTTGATCTTTGCTAACGATTCTATTGGAGCATGATCATCTTGCACTTGACGCTTATAACTATCAAACTTAGAACCAAGCAAAATATCATTTAACAATAATCCAAACTCACTACGATACTTATCTATTGCCGGTTGTTGCTTCTCGCTTCCGTCTGCCCTATTAACAACCCTCTCACTATGCAACAGTAAATCTCGCTTAATGTTTGCCGCTACCATTTCTAAACGGCAATGTTGTCTCAGCCATTCTGGACTTATTTCAAATTGTGCTTCCTTTATCCAGTTCTCCGAATAACCATAAAGTACAGCCTTTCCATGCTCTTTACAGGTTTCTATATGCCCGTTTTGCAATCCGCTCTTAAAAGGGTTTTCGCGTCTCGGCGCGTTACCCTGCAATAACTCAATAAACTCTTCATTGTTAATCTCACCTTGGTGCCTTGCAGTCACTACAAAAATATTATCTTCTCTTATTTTTTTTAAAACACCTCCAATAAGCCCGTAATAGCGTGCAGGGTACCCTCGCAGTTCTTTAGCAGCGAGAAATTCCATTTTCTTTTTATTAGATGGAAAAGCAGCTAATGCCGCAAGCTGCTCTTTTAACATATCCGACGCGATCGGCAAGTTGTTCCGAAGCCAAAAAAATCGTCGTCCATGATTGCGTTTTTCTTTTTCAGAAAGAAATTCTTTTACTGTACGCCCCCGCCCCTCTTCTTCATCAAATAGCGCTTTTACTTCTGAAATACTTCCACATGTGTGTAGCCCATCAGGAGCTGAAGTAAAAGTCGAACAAGTAAATTTACCATAGTAAAAATCATGAAGGTGTTTGGGTAAAAACTTATCCATTTTTAGTGATTTTATCTCTCCAACACTACTCGCAACATATCGTTTGTACACAATAGTTCTATTAGGATCCGACAGCTCTATTACGTACCGCTGTTGTCCAAATAGATTTGTTTTGCGGCGTAGATATAGCGATAAAGCGTGAGAACCGGTTGTTATGTACAAATTTTTCTCACTATTTAAATGCATATGGGAAAATATGTGTGCGAACGCATTTGACCATTGACTATGCCCTACCAAAAAATTTTCCGATGCGCGGGTTCGTAATTCATCCGAAATAAGCTCTGTAAGCGGGGAAACATTTTCTTTTATTTTTTTGGAGCTTCGTTGAATTCACTGTGATTTTGTCCTAGGCCATTGCCAAGT
>JAZKCF010000152.1:0-38746 GCA_040388195.1 Pseudomonadota bacterium | reverse complement strand
TGGGGCGATGCGACGTCCCCAGCCATTCCAGCTAGCGCCTCTCCTATAGCAAAGCCGTTCTACATTGGATCAATGGATATGGTGTGGAAGAGCGTATCAACATCGTGATTGATTACCTTTTTAGTCATCACTAAGCAAGTCATCCCGCGCACCAATCAAGCACCGCCTCGTGGTAAAGTCGAATATCAAAAGACAACGGAGAGTTAGTTGATTCTTGTCACGGGTGGTGCAGGATTTATCGGGGCAAATTTTATTCTCGACTGGATCGCCAATGTTGGTGAGCCGGTGATAAATCTAGATAAGCTTACCTACGCAGGTAACCTTCAAAATTTAGCTGGATTGCAACGCGATGAGCGACATATTTTTGTATGCGGTGATATTTGTGATCGTCAGCTCATTGACTCACTCATTAAAACGCATCAGCCGCGAGCATTGGTGCATTTCGCCGCAGAAAGCCATGTCGATCGTTCGATTCTTGGCCCTGAAGAATTTGTTCGTACCAATATCACAGGGACCTTTACTCTTCTTGAAGCATTTAAATCGTATTGGAATGAACTCACTGGAAGGGCGAAGTCGACGACCCGCTTTCTGCATATTTCCACGGATGAAGTTTACGGTTCACTTGGGCCGACAGATCCTGCTTTTACTGAGTTAACGCGATATGCGCCGAATAGTCCATATTCAGCCTCTAAGGCAGCGTCGGATCATCTAGTACGCGCTTATTATTCCACGTACGGCTTACCTACTTTAATTACAAACTGCTCAAACAATTACGGCCCGTATCAATTCCCTGAAAAGCTGATCCCACTGATGATTGTTAACGCTCTTGCGGGCAAACAATTACCAATCTATGGCGATGGACAGAATATTCGTGACTGGCTTTACGTGGGTGATCACTGCGCAGGAATCCGTGCCGTGCTTGATAGGGGCGTAACTGGTGAGACCTATAATATTGGCAATTGCAATGAATACACGAATACCCAGGTAGTCAACCTGCTTTGCGATTTATTAGATGACCTAAAGCCCCGCGCAGATAAGAAGAGTTACAAAAAACAGATTACGCACGTAACTGATCGAATGGGCCACGACCGACGGTACGCAATCGATGCGAAGAAAATCAAAGACGAATTAGATTGGCGTCCGATTGAATCTTTTGAAATGGGATTGCGTAAAACCGTGCAGTGGTATCTGGATAATCAATCTTGGGTAGAAAACGTAATCAGTGGCAATTACACCGAATGGTTTAATCTGAATTACGGCGAGCGGAGTACGTGATGAGAAAAGGTATTATTCTTGCCGGCGGATCTGGTACACGGCTATATCCTGCGACACAAGTTATCTCAAAGCAGCTGCTGCCAATTTACGACAAACCGATGGTTTACTATCCGCTATGCACTTTGATGCTGGCGGGTATTCGCGATTTTCTCCTCATATCGACACCGCACGATACTCCGCTTTTCCAGCGGCTTTTAGATGACGGCAGCCAATGGGGGATCAACATTAGTTATGCTGTGCAATCTGCTCCGGAAGGAATTGCGCAGGCATTTATTATAGGGCGAGAATTTATTGGGGCCGGAGATGTGGCGCTGATTCTAGGTGACAATGTTTTTTACGGCCAAGATTTTCCGCAGCAGCTTATCCGCGCGAACGCTAAAGCGAGCGGCGCTACCATATTTGCGTACCATGTGACCGATCCGGAACGTTACGGTGTTGTAGAATTCGATGATTCTGGACGAGCAATTGGCCTCGTTGAAAAACCAAAGCAACCGAAGTCCCACTATGCTGTGACAGGGCTTTATTTCTATGACAATCGTGTGCTCGATATTGCGAAAAGTCTTAAACCCTCTGCTCGCGGCGAGTTGGAAATTACGGATGTTAGTAACGCCTACTTAGCCTTGGGAGCTCTTGATGTGGAATTTATGGGGCGGGGAATTGCATGGCTTGATACGGGTACCCACGGGTCGCTACTGGATGCATCGCGTTTCATCGAAACAATAGAACGTCGGCAAGGATTGAAGATCGCTTGCCCAGAAGAGCTCGCGTATATGCAAGGTTACATTACGGCAGAACAGCTTCAAGAAATAGGGCAATCCATGCGTAACAATGGCTATGGTCAATATTTGCTAGACCTCTTGAATGAGCGGATTTTCTAGAGGAAACGTAAAACTAGCGGCTTCAGTAATTGCTTGTACCACTCATTAAACGAATGCAAATTACCCCAACCTCGATCCCTGACGTATTAATCATAGAGCCCAAAGTATTTGGTGACGAGCGAGGCTTTTTTTTTGAAAGTTTTAATAAACTAGCATTTGCACAGCAGACCGGCATTACACAAGAGTTTGTGCAAGATAATCATTCCCGCTCAGCTCGCAACGTATTACGTGGATTGCATTATCAAATTCATCAGCCGCAAGGAAAATTGGTTCGGGTTGTGCTGGGAGAAATACTCGATGTTGCAGTAGATATCCGAAAAAAATCTCCTACTTTCGGCAAGTGGGT
Organism: Pseudomonadota bacterium; assembly: GCA_040388195.1. GTDB lineage: Bacteria > Pseudomonadota > Gammaproteobacteria > Burkholderiales > DATLHW01 > DATLHW01. The sequence goes on along the minus strand of JAZKCF010000152.1, from coordinate 36,247 downwards.
CACCATCAATATTTCCGCAGATAACAAGCGGATGGTATGGGTTCCGCCAGGGTTCGCGCATGGTTTTCTGGTGACATCCGAGATGGCCGAAGTACTTTATAAAACGACGGACTATTGGGCACCTCAGCATGAGCGATCTATTCTATGGAACGATCAAGATATTGGAGTTCCATGGCCGCTTGATAGTGAACCTACGTTATCCGCGAAGGATATGGATGGCAAATTATTGAGAGACGCAGAGGTATATGATAAATGACCGTGCCAATGCGTATTTTGCTGACCGGGAAAAATGGTCAAGTGGGATGGGAGTTGCAGCGAACGCTTGCGATTTTAGGTGATGTAATTGCACTTGATCGCAACGGAATGGATCTTTCTAACGCCGACTCGATTCGGCAAGCAATCCGTCAAATAAAGCCGAATTTAATCGTCAATGCTGCTGCTTACACTGCTGTGGACAAAGCGGAGTCTGAACCGGGTATTGCAATGGCAATTAATGGTGTGGCGCCGGGAATTATGGCGGAGGAAGCGAAGCGCTTAAACGCAGCAATTATTCATTATTCCACCGATTATATTTTTGATGGAATGAAGACTTCACCCTACATTGAGACCGATATTCCAAATCCGGTCAGCGTATACGGTAGAACCAAATTAGCCGGCGAGCAGGCGATTGCGGCGGTAGATGTGGCGCACATGATTTTTCGAACAAGTTGGGTGTACGGCCTCAGAGGGAAGAATTTTTTATTGACGATGCAAAGGCTCGCGAAAGAGCGCAACGAGCTGAGAATTGTGAATGATCAGTTTGGAGCGCCTACTTGGTGCCGTACAATTGCGGAAGCGACAGCGCTAGCAATTGCTCGTTTACCAGCCCCGTTCTCTGAAATGCCCAAGGAAATTTATCACCTAACAGCTATCGGGAAAGCCTCATGGTTTGAGTTTGCCGTGGCTATTATGCGGCACTCGGAAAAATCGTCCATCTCATCTTTGCCAACGATAGTACCGATAACGACACATGAATACCCATTGCCAGCAAAGCGCCCTGTTAACTCTAGATTATCGGTAGAAAAATTTACTAGCGCGTTTGGCTTTCAGTTACCTCCATGGGCGCATGGCCTAGCGTTATGCATGGATTATTGAATTCGCTCAATAATCTTTTGTAGCCGAAAGATGGTCAATATGGCAGGATTCTGCTCTCACGAATATAAGGTATGCGTCGGTACTGCTTTAACATAGAGTCCGACTTAGTTATGAGGTTGTTCGCGCTAACAAAATTATCCAATTAAGCACGCCAATTTTTGCCGGAATCAGTAAATGGAAAATAACGGCGTGTCCCTTCGTGCTTTTGATTTATTCAATACATTGTTGGGAATTATAGAAATTCCATGAGGAATGCTTCAAATATGGCACAAAACCACAGCAAAGTTGCACTTATCACCGGGATAACTGGGCAAGATGGCGCCTATCTCGCGGAGCTATTACTGACTAAAGGATATGTGGTTCACGGCATTAAACGCCGGACCTCGCTTTTCAACACCAATCGGATTGATCATCTTTATCAAGATCCCCATGAGCCGAATGTTCGTTTTCGCTTGCATCATGGCGACCTGACTGATTCGAGTAGTTTGATTCGGATTATCCAGCAGGTACAGCCGGACGAAATTTATAATCTTGCGGCGCAGAGCCATGTGGCTGTGAGCTTTGAAGAGCCGGAATATACCGCAAACTCCGATGCGCTCGGGGCTCTGAGAATCTTAGAAGCTATCCGTATACTGGGTCTGGAAAAGAAGACGCGCTTCTATCAAGCATCGACATCCGAACTATATGGTTTGGTGCAAGAAACCCCGCAGAAAGAAACCACACCGTTTTATCCGCGTTCGCCTTATGCCATCGCGAAGTTGTATGCCTACTGGATCACGATAAATTATCGAGAGGCTTACGGCATGTACGCCTGCAATGGTATTTTGTTTAATCATGAGTCGCCGATTCGCGGAGAGACTTTCGTCACACGCAAAATCACGCGTGCATTGGCACGCATAAAGCTTGGCCTACAAGAGTGTTTGCACTTGGGTAATTTGAACGCAAGACGCGATTGGGGCCACGCCAAGGACTATGTGGAAATGCAATGGCTGATGTTGCAACAAGAAAAGCCGGAGGATTTTGTGATCGCCACTGGCGAGCAACACAGCGTGCGTGAATTTGTCGACTTGGCAGCTCGCGAACTTGGTATTGAGATTACATGGCGCGGAGAAGGCGTCGAAGAGAAAGGTATCGATTCTACCGGTCGGACGATTGTAGCTGTCGATCCACGTTATTTTAGGCCCACTGAAGTGGAGACCTTACTTGGTGATGCAAGCAAGGCAAAATCCAAACTGGGTTGGGTGCCGCAGATTAGTTTTTCTTCGTTGGTGGAAGAAATGGTACGCGAGGACTTAAAAGCTGCAGAGCGCGACGAATTGGTCAAACGCCATGGCCATCAAACTTATTCTTACCACGAATAATACAATGCGACCTGACAGCAAAATTTATGTGGCCGGTCATCGTGGACTAGTCGGTTCGGCTATCATGCGGGCGCTTGCGGCAAAGGGATTCCGTAACATTGTCGTTCGCACACATGCCGAGCTGGATTTGACGCAAGCATCGACGGTCGATGCGTTTTTCAAAAGCGAGCAGCCAGAGTACGTCATTTTAGCCGCAGCAAAAGTCGGCGGCATAAAAGCAAACGCTACCTATCCAGCTGAATTTATCCAACAGAATTTAGCCATACAGTGCAACGTGATTGATGCGGCATGGCGATACGAAGCAAAGCGACTTTTGTTTCTCGGCTCGTCGTGCATCTATCCGCGTGACTGTCCGCAGCCCATCCGCGAAGAATATTTGCTTACCGGGCCGCTTGAATCGACCAACCGCCCTTATGCGATTGCCAAAATCGCCGGTGTTGAAATGTGTTGGAGCTATAACCGGCAATACGACACTCGTTTTCTCGCGGTTATGCCAACAAACTTGTACGGCCCTGGCGATAACTACGATCTCAATAATTCCCACGTTATCCCCGCGCTAATCCGCAAATTCCACGAAGCCAAATTGCGTAGTGACAAATCAGTGGTGGTATGGGGAACCGGAACCCCACGGCGTGAGTTTCTCTTCAGTGATGATATGGCCGATGCTTGCTTATTCCTTATCGATCTTCCAGACGAAAAATTTGCTAACCTGATGGGCAGTAAAGAGTCATTGACCGATAAATTTGAACCGCCTTTAGTGAATATTGGGTGTGGTGAAGACGTGACAGTTATGGAATTGGCAAAGTTGGTGAAAGAGGTAGTGGGATTCGATGGCGAAATCGTGTTAGATACCTCGAAGCCCGATGGAACGCCGAGGAAGCTACTAGATATCAGCCGTTTGAAAGGACTCGGATGGGCTCCGAAGCGTAAGCTTGCCGAAGGTTTGTGCGACGCTTATCGAGATTTTTACATCAAGGAACTCAATTAATATGGTTAGATTTGGGCTACTGGGTTGTGGTCGGATTGCCAAGCGGCACGCAGACCTTCTTGGTTTGGAGCAGATTAAAGGCGCTCGTCTTGTAGCTGTTTGCGACAACGTTAAAGAGCGTGCCGATAGTTTCGCCGATAAATACAAAGTTCCTGCCTGCTACGACTTAGACGAATTGCTGAGCCGATCCGACATTGACGTGGTGTCTGTATTGACACCGAGCGGCATGCACGCAGCGCATGTGATTGCCGTAGCCAAGGCCGGCAAGCATGTGGTCGTTGAGAAACCCATTGCTTTGCAATTGGATGATGCAGACGCCATGATTCGTGCTTGCGACAAAGCGGGAGTCATGTTGTTTGTCGTAAAGCAAAACCGCTTCAATGTGCCGGTCGTTAAGGCGCGCGAAGCGTTGGATGCTGGACGTTTCGGCAAACTAGTTCTTGGGACCGTCCGAGTCCGTTGGTGTCGCGAGCAGTCTTATTACGATACAGACAGCTGGCGTGGAACGTGGCGCTTCGATGGTGGTGTTCTGGCAAATCAAGCGAGCCATCATGTCGATATGCTGGAATGGTTCATGGGCGATGTCGAGAGCGTGCATGCGCGCGCGACCACGGCGTTAGTAAACATCGAAGCTGAAGATACTGCCGTAGCAACACTGAAATTTCGCAATGGCGCACTTGGCATTATCGAAGCGACAACCGCTGCGCGTCCAAAAGATATGGAAGGCTCGATTTCGATTCTCGGTGAAACAGGCGCGGTTGAAATTGCCGGTTTTGCCGTCAACAAAATCCGTACATGGCAGTTCTCTCCTCAGCTTAGTAGTGACGACGACGTAATCGAAAAATACTCGGTGAATCCGCCGAACGTATATGGCTTTGGGCATCAAGCTTATTATCAGCACGTAGTGGATTGTCTGGCGAACGGTCGCGCTGCATTGGTTGATGGGCTAGAGGGTCGGCGCAGTCTTGAACTTATCTCTGCGCTTTATGAGTCCATTGAAACCGGCCAAGAAGTCGCTCTAAGATTTAGACCCAAGCGTTGCCGTTTAGGCGAGACGGCGTGATCCATCAATGGCAAATCCAACACTCATAGATTCCGGTATAAAAAACATAACCTGTGGTGTCGACGTCAAGATCGTCCAGCCAGTTAATTTGTACGAATGCTTTCTGGGCGATGGATGTTTTGTCGGGCCATATGTGGAGATTCAAAAAGGTGTGACCGTCGGTGCGCAAACTCGAATCCAATCGCACAGTTTCATTTGTGAACTCGTGGCGATTGGAGAGGCCTGTTTTATCGGGCACGGCGTGATGTTTATTAACGATACATTCGCGACCGGTGGGCCGGCGCGTGGTCGTCGTAACTTATGGCAATCCACTGTTATCGGCAACCGTGTTTCGATCGGTTCGAATGCCACTATCATGCCGGTTTCGATTTGCGACGACGTGGTAATCGGCGCTGGAGCGGTGGTTACCAAAGACATCGAAAAGCCGGGAATCTACATTGGGAATCCGGCAAAGTTTCATCGTTCAGTCTAATCTTCCAATACTCCTTCTGGAATAGACAGCGACCAAACTTCATTATTGAGCGGAAATCCGCCTATCACCCAAATTTTATCTTGGAGGACAAGAGTGGAATGCTCGTGACGTCCCTTCCAGATGCGGTTAGTAGTGAATTTCTTCCATGATTTACCATCTGCCGAATACCAAACGTCATTCCAATTCTTGTAAGGATGGTTTGACCACCCGCCTATTACCCATATGCGATTTTGATAAACCACCGAGGAAAACCAAATTCGCGGCGACCATCCCGCTTGTTCCGTAACCTTGGTCCAGTGAATACCATCTTCTGAACACCATACATCGTTGAGTGCCTGATATTCAGGCGTGTAGTTTCCACCGCCAAGAACCCAAATCTTGCCATCATGTACGACTGCTGCATGATATGCCCGTGGAGACCAACCTGCATTAGCTGTTGCAAGCTGCCAATTTTTTCCATCAGATGAGGACCAAACATCGTTTTTGAGGCTTTTGGTATTACCAAAATAATAGTCTTCGATACCGCCAAGGATCCACATCTTGCCGCGAAAAACAACTGCGCCCGCGCCTAGGCGGGGACTCCATTGCGCATTTTTGGCGATTTCTTCCCAGCGCGCTCCATCTGTCGATGACCATACTTCATTGCTTGCCGAGCGGTCAGGAAGTCGTCCATTGTGCCATCCCCCCATAACCCACATTTTGTTATCGAACACGAGGGTCATGGGCAAATCCCCGTGTTTCCACGGGGCGGTCTGCTCAATCAACGACCAGTCTTTGCCATCGGGAGAGGACCAGACATCATTTGGAGGAGCCGCATACGACGAAAACCATCCGCCCAAGATCCATAGTTGGTCTTTAAAAACCAACTCTCCTGGAGAATCACGTGGCTGCCAGTTTGCGTGCTCGCTTACTTTTACCCAGTTTGGATATCGGTCCTGCAAGCATTGCGCAGCCATTAGCATTAAAAAAATAAAAAAGAGTGCAGATATTCGACGCATAAAGATTACAAAAGGTATTTTTGATGCAAGTTAAGTGTTAGGCGTGCGATAGTAATATTATTAAATGACATAAGCTAATTTGGACGAATACTACATTTGCGCTACAAGTAATCCTACTTTTTTAGTATTAAATACTTTGGTAACCATTAGTAAAGAAAAAGGGTGTCGCTGGAGTGCGATATAATGCTGCCGAAATTGCCGGTAAGTAGCTAAAGATTTTGTCTATTTTATCGTCTGCGATATCTTAAGTATTCGTCTAAAGGATGTTCTCCAATGGCTGCCGAAGTTGTTGTCCCGTTTGCCGATCTTCACGCCCAATATCTATCAATTAAAAGCGAAATCGATACGGCAATCGCCGAGGTGATTCGCACTTCCGCTTTTATTCGAGGGCCATTTGTCGATCGCTTTGAGGCCGAGTTCGCTGCGGCGATCGGTGTTGAGCATTGCGTATCCTGCGCCAATGGTACGGATGCTCTATACGTCGCAATGCACGCGCTGGGTGTTAAGCCGGGCGATGAAATTATCACAACGGCGCATTCTTGGATCTCGACAACGGAAACGATCACCCAAGCCGGTGGAAAGGTCGTTTTTTGCGATACCGATGCCGATACATTCACCATCGATCCATCACGTATCGAAGCGAAAATAACGCCACGAACGGTGGGCATTATTCCTGTTCATTTATATGGCCAGCCTGCCGATATGGACGCGATTATGGCAATCGCGAAGAAGCATAATTTATGGGTAATCGAAGATTGTGCTCAGGCACACTTGGCGCGGTTCAAAGGTCAGGTGGTCGGCTCTTTCGGCAATGCTGCTACGTTCTCTTTTTATCCAGGCAAGAATCTTGGTGCGATGGGTGATGCTGGTGCAGTCGTCACGCGCGATGCCGATTTAGCACAGCGTATGGCGATGTTCTCGCGACATGGTGGCTTGATCAAAGGTGACCATCAAATCGAGGGCATCAATAGCCGACTAGACGGCTTACAAGCAGCTATCTTGTCCGTCAAACTCAAATATCTGAAGCAATGGACGGCGACTCGGCAAAGATTGGCGTCGCGCTATACGGAGATGCTTGCAGCCATTCCCGGATTGAGTCTGCCCGTAATCGCATCCGATCGTGAACATGTACATCATCTTTATGTTGTTCGTCATGCAATGCGTGATGAATTGTTACAGCATCTAAAGAAAGAAGGCATTCAGACAGTCATCAATTATCCTGTCGCGCTGCCATTTCTGCCCGCTTATAGTCGCTACAACCATGCGGTGGATGAATTTCCAAATGCATTCGCTAACCAGGGCCAGATACTTTCCTTGCCACTGTTTCCCGAAATGACTCACGCACAACAAGACAAGGTAGTTGATTCAATACGGCGTTTTTGCGAATAACAAAATAGGTATGCGAGCGATCCAATAGTGACGTTATCGGTAGGACATTTCATCCGTGCCGGCTCGGGCACGGTGCTGTCACAAATCGTCGCACTGATATGCGTACCGATTCTGTTTCGCCTTTATAGCCCCGAAGCATTTGGCGCATGGGCTGCGACGATGGCAGTTGTGTTTGGGATAGGTTCCGTCGCCACTTTCCGCTATGAGTTGGCAATTGTATCGGAGCGTGAACATACGGCAGCAAGCGTTGTTTTTTGGCTGACTCTATTGGTCGGAATAACATTCGGCTTGCTGGCCGGTGCGCTGATCAGCATTTTTGGAAGTCGTATTTTATTTGTTGGTGACGTGACACCAGCACCAGTTTTAGCCGTTTGTGTCTGGGTTGTGTTAGTAGCTATCGGCCAGGCGATGCAGGGATGGCTATTGCGTGACGGTGCGTTCGGCGCTAATTCACAAATACAAGTATGTAACGCGTTGGTGACGAACGGCGTGCATTTGCTCGGCGGATGGTTGGGCGGATCGCCGCTCTGGCTGATTATCGGCAGTATTATTGGTCAGATAGTTGGTGTGTCATTTGCGCTGACTCGGCTGTTTAAAGCACCACCTGCACGAATGATGGGGGGCTGGGCCGCCTTACGCGAGGCGGCGATTAAACATCGCCGATTTCCGCTTTTTTCTGCGCCATTTACTTTATTAACGATAGCGCGCGAGCGAGCGCCCATTCTCGTCTTAGCCGCCTTTGCGTCACCGGCACAAGTTGGTTTTTACAGCCAAGCATGGCGGTTGGTTAACATTCCCGTTGGACTTACTAGTGGCGCGTTGCGTCCTGTGTTGTTCCATACCGCAGCGGCGGAAGGATTAGCCGCGCAGGAATTGCGGATTGCTCGCGTATTAATGGTGATCGCACTTCTTGGCGCACCCTGGTTGGGTATATTGGCTTATGATCCGCAGGCAGCTTTTGGCATTGTCCTCGGCGAAGCGTGGCGCAATGCCGGAACACTGGCGGCGATTCTCGCTGTCCCTGCTTTCTTCTTTGCGCTTTCCAACTGGATGGATCGTTTTCTTGATTTGCAGGGACGGCAGGATATCAATTTGTGGACTGAGTTGGTTGCGACAGTGTTGTCGGTTGGCGTGTTGTGGTTATGTTTGTATAACGATGTCGGACTTATTACTGCTACGTTGATTCAGGCGTTGGTTCTCGCACTCTGCTATGTAGGATTTATGGTGGTGACTTATCGTGTTATTGGGTTTAGCCGTGCAATATTAGTGAAGGTGATTGCGCTTAGCATTGGACTTGCAGTGTTATTCGGGGGACTGACTTTTCTGGTTGGAGCGCAAAGTCTTTCTATTGCGGTCACGCTTGTTTTGAGTGCTACTGCCGCCACTTTATTTGGGATGATAATGGCGGTTAGATCGATGCCAGGAGGCATGAATTGAGTATCTTTTGATTTGGTAAAACTCAAGCCAAGCTACTGCCCGTCGGCTCTCGGCTGCGATAACTCTGTCCATTGCGCACTAACCACAAATCGCACGGGCTTCTGCGGATCTTGCAGTTGAATCTGATGACTAATCACATGCGCATCCTTGAAGAGCGCAGTGGATCGTACGCGCGTCATATAGTCCAGCATTGCCGCTAAATTCTTCGCCTCTGCCGTAATCTTTAATTCACGTTTTTCTGTATCAGGCTCGATACTCAAGAGTGTTACCTCGGCATTAACCGAAGTTTCGATGTTTTGGAATAACGCGTCCCACTGCAAGGAGAGACGCGTAATGACACGGTTAGCCGCTTTAAGCTCCGCTTGAAGGCGTTCCCAGTCCGCCGCTCGGCCCGTACTCGACTCAGTCGATTTGCGTTGTGCTTTTTGCAAGCCATGCCATTTCGCTTCCCATGTTTCCAGCTGTGTTGAACGTTCTGCATAGAATTGCCCTAAGAAAATCATGAGTGCCACGGTGGCCATGAGCAAGGTAAATCCCAGATAGCGCCATCGGCTTGGACGAGATACGAAATCAAGGTTGAGTGAGCGCATTAAAGAACGTTGCACTGGAGCATGGTATACCCCGCCATCTGATTATTTGCGCCGGGAACTGCAAACACATTTGCTTTTTGCGCTTGCCGAAGGTGGGTTGTATCGATTTTGTCCAGTGTGTGAACATAGACGGCGCATTGGTTCTCTAATCCCTGCAATAAGATTTCCCGTGCTATTAAGGCCGGTAATTCTATATCAGCGTTCTCTGTCAGCCGTACATTACGGATGCTATGCCACGCTCCTTCCCGGTGGCTCGCGAGTACACATTGTCCCGACTCAATCACGCAGAGCAATGCGTTTTGCGAAAGGTCATTGCGCCACCGATTGAAGGCTCGCATAAAATAAGGCTGTAGTGAGGTAAGCTGCATTTTATACGTCGCAAGCAATGTTCGAAGTGCATCGATCAACGCCTTGTCTATCCCACACCCTATGCCACCTTTTTCGTAATCGCAATAGTCCGTCTGAATTTCCCAGTCCGCTGCGCTTTCTCCAAAAAGCGCTTCAAAATGAATGCGGGAAAATACCGCCATTTCGGACGGTCGCTGCACTTCATCTGACCAAGGCATCTGCGCGTAGCGGACAAATCGGTCTGAGACAATGACCTCAACATCCATCGTGTTACGTTGGTTCTTTTCCAACCAATGGCGCAAAGCGGCGATTGGTGCATGCCATGCCGGTTCACCGGGCAATGATGGACACGTGAACGTCTGAGGATTGCTTGGCGTTGGACGCCAACCGCGATTCAATTCCATCACCGCAATATGCGTTGGACACAACGCGACCGTGAGCCGATTACGCAACGAAAGTAACACGGTTGATCTCCTCCAGTGTTGTCTTTCCCAAAGCCGCCAATTCAAGCGCTGCTTCACGCAGAAAACGCGTGCCATTCGCACGCGCCGCCTCTTTAATAGCGCGAATAGGGGCGCGCACAATAATCAGTTCACGTAATTCGTCATTTAGGTTCAGGACTTCCCCGATGGCATAACGCCCTTTATAGCCGCTGCCACGACAATGCCCACAGCCGCGTCCCTTACAGAACGTCATTGCCTTCACCTGTTCTGGCGGAATGGCGGAGCGCGTAAGTTCCTCAGTCGATGGCGCATACGGGGCCTTGCATTGCGTGCATATCAGCCGCAGCAGCCGTTGCGCGAGAATGCCATTCAACGCCGAGACGAAGCTGTACGTATCGACGCCCATGTGTAAGAAGCGGCCGAGCACATCGAATACATTGTTGGCATGTACGCTCGTAAAAACGAGATGTCCGGTGAGTGCCGATTGAATGGCGATTTGCGCGGTTTCCGGATCACGAATTTCACCGACGAGAATCTTGTCTGGATCGTGACGCAATATCGAGCGCAATCCACGAGCAAAGGTAAGGCCTTTCTTTTCGTTAACTGGTATTTGCAGAATGCCGGGTAACTGATATTCGACTGGATCTTCGATGGTGATAATTTTATCTTGGCCATTATTGATTTCGGATAGCGCGGCATACATCGTGGTTGTCTTGCCGCTGCCGGTCGGGCCGGTCACTAGCAGCATGCCGTAAGGTTCGCTAGCCAAATGGCGGATCTTTGCCAAAGTTGCGGGATCAAAGCCGAGCAAATCCAATCGTAATCCCTGAATTTGATCGGTCAGCGTGCGCTTATCCAGAATCCGAATCACCACATCTTCACCGACCAAGCTCGGCATAATGGAAACGCGATAGTCGATTTCCGCGCCCTTGACCGATAACTTAAACCGCCCGTCTTGCGGCACGCGTCGTTCAGCGATATCTAACTCGGCCATGATTTTGATGCGGGATACTACCTGCTCCGCCATCTCCAATCCCGGCACTGCCGCAATGCTGGCAAGTACGCCATCAATACGGTATTTCACGTGCAGCCCCGCTGTGGTCGTTTCGAGATGAATGTCGCTCGCGCCGATTTTCAGCGCATCATAGATAGTGGAATTGACGAGCTTAACGACAGGGCTGGTGTCTTCGGCAATTGATGCAAGCGATAAATCCTCAACATCGATTCGGATGGTAGTCTTGCCGGAGGTTGTATGTAGTGCACTATCGATGGCGCGTAACGTTTCCTCGTGGATAGCGAAGAAGGCTGCGAGATCAGTTTTGTGCGCGATGTGCCAAGCAATCGGATTGTCATCGCTTTGTGTTTCGATCCACGTTTGTAATGCAAGATCGAACGGATCGGCAACAACGCAAACGATCATTTCACCATCGCGAGCAACGAAACAATTGCGATGAACAGCTTCTGGAAAAGAAAGCCATTCGAATGCGGGCGTCAGTCGATAGAGCCCGTCCATATCGAGCACTGGATAATGCAGCGTTTTTCCCAGACGGCGAATAAAGGTCGTGGCATTGACGCCGAGCTGTTCTTCCAATGTGTCAATCAGATTGCGGCCCGTATTGGCCGCTTGCGTGCGAGCTACCTGAATGCTATTCGCTGGGATGGATTCAATCGATTCTCCCGCCGACGCAGTAATGTTCATTGAATGCTGCTCGCCAATTCAAAAATAGGAAGGTACATCAGTAGAACGATAACGCCGATGATGAGTCCGATGCCGATCATCAATAGCGGCTCGAATAACCGGGTAAACCAATCAACCCAGCGACTGATTTCATCATCATAAAGTTTCGCAATACGCTCCATTGACTGCCCCAAATTACCGGAACGCTCGCCCACTACTAATAACCGTACGCCAACTTCCGTCGCTAAGCCATTGGCCGCGAACGTGTCCGACACAGCACGTCCTTCGCGAATGATTCGCGCGGCTTGATGCAATCCATGACGCAGTGCGGGCTGACGCAGCAGGTTGTGCACTATGTCGAGAGCGGTCACGAAGGGAATGCCGCCATTGATAAGCATTGCTAATGTGCGAGTGAATCGCGCAAGCTGATAGAGGCGCATTTTTTCACCGATGGCGGGAATTGACCACAAGATACGTTCGATCCATGCAAGCGTGCTAGCGCGAGTTAATCCATAGACCATTGCAGCAGCAACAAGGCCGCAACTTGTCATGATCCAGCCGGCATACTCACCGACAAACTGTCCCCAGTGCATCAGCAACCGTGAGAGCCACGGCAAGTTGTTACCAAGATCTTCATAGACGCGGCTAAAACGCGGCACGACGTAACCCATTAAAAAGAGGATTACCAACATACCCACGCCGATGAGCAGCGCGGGGTAAATTGAAGCGGCGACGACTTTGTCGCGGACAAGATTTAATTGCTGGTGATAAACAAGATAGCGTCGCAGCGCTTCGGTCAAATCACCGGTATGTTCCGAAGTGCGTATCGTGGCAACGTAGAGTAGGGGAAACGCGCCCGGCACGGTTTCCAATGCGCGGGAGAAGGATAATCCTTCGCGCAAATGGCGACCAAGGGCTTCAAGAATTTTCTTGGTCTGCGCTTGCCCCGACTTGCGTGAAAGAATATCGACTGCTTCCACTAAACTTAACCCAGCCTCCAGTAATGCAAGAAGTTCTTGGCTAAAGAGCGCTACTGAAAAGCGTTGACGAGGCCCCATGCGCAGCGACCATGCTATTTGCTTTTGCGTTGCAATAACGCGATAGCCTTGGCGCTCCACCTGCCGTGCAGCGTCGCCCGCATCGCTTGCATCTAGAAGCAATAGCGTGACGCCCTCGGGGGCGCGGTAGGCCTTTAGTTTAAATTGCATGGATTACCAATTAGTAACGTCGGCGTCTTCATTTGCTCCGCCGGGTTTGCCATCGCGTCCATATGAAAGAATGTCGACGTCACCGTGTTCGCCGGGTTGCTTATAAACATAAGCGTTACTCCAAGGATCAGGAGGTAGTGCTTTTTTTAGGTATGGTCCTTGCCACTTGGCTTCGCCTGCTGGCTGTTTCATCAGCGCGTCGAGTCCTTGCTCGGTAGTGGGATAGTGTCCCGTATCGAGACGATAGGTTTCCAGCGCTTTCTCAAACGCATCAATTTGGGCACGGGCGGCTTTAATTTCCGATTTGCCGATCTGTGCGAAGTAGCGAGGCGCAACATATCCCGCTAATAAGCCGATGATGACCATTACGACCAGGAGTTCTAACAGCGTGAAGCCGTCATGCCGTTTAGTTTTCATATTGATTCATAAATTTTCTGCAATGTGCGGTTGGCACTGTTTCTATTTTTGCGTCTTGTTGCTATCGCTAGTAGCAACAATCGGCGGCTCATAAGTAAATCGCCATTCCGTATAGTTCTTTGCGCCATTGAGCGTTTCATCTTTTTGCGTAAAACCATTGCGTTTTAGCGGAGCATCCGTGGAAAGGCTATATACACCTCGAATACCGCCCTCGGGCGCTCGCACTGCCCCCCATTGCGGCGTTGACGTCATTGGATCTATGTAAAGTCGCCGTAAGTGCCGCGTCGTTGTCAGCTGTCGATTGTCCTTAAGCAGATCATTGAAATTATCCGGATAGCGCTTAACTGTGCCCGGAGTGCGTTCGTAATAACTGGCAATCGCTTTACGATACTCGTTGCCGATGAATAGTAAGTCACGTTCCTTTTCTCGTTGCTGCGCGGTGGACCACAGCATCCCCGTCGTTGCCAGGACGATACCCATCAGAGCAACGAAGAACAATAGTGCTAAATACGTGAAGCCAGCATCCTTGCGCATTATTACCAATCGCGAAATGCTGTGCCGTCGCGCGCGCGTCCCAGCGCTCCGCTGTGTACATCGAATACACCGCCCTTTTGCAGATCTTCCGGCGGAACAACGATCCATGTTCGGTTACTGTCGGTAAGGGGGTCGACTGGAATCTTCCGTAAATATTTATGCGTGACCAGTTCATCCAGCGTCATCGGGTATTTTCCTGTATCGGCATAATGCTTATCCAACACATCGCGGAGGCTGGCCAGGTTTTCATGCAGCACGGCTTCCTTGGCTTTGTCGACATTGCCGATATAACGCGGTGCGGCCAATGTCAGTAGCGTTGCGATAATCGCCATCACGACAAGTAACTCAATCAGCGTAAAACCTGCCTGCGCATACTTTTGCATGTCGTTCACCATTCGCGATAGACGATGCCGTTCAAGCCCGTACTGGTTGATGCAGAATAAATATCGTAAACGTCATTTCCTTCTTTAGGATCTTCTGCGCTGGAGGCATAGCTACGCTTGACCCAAGTCTTTGCCGCCGATGCGCTCGCGTCGGTAAAAAACGGGTCACGCGGAATTCGGCGTAGAAAATAGATTTTTGCACCCGTCGGGCTTTTCGCATCCGTAACACCTATGGCAAGAATTTCCAACGTGGGCGGATAACCTGATTCCCCCGCTTTGCGCATGATTTTGCCTTCGTCACCGGCCTGCTTATAACTGTCTAATGCTTCGCGTATTTCTCGTAGCCCACGTCGCAGCTCCTGCTCTTTATTGCGCTGGACCGCCAATTCGGCCATCGGCAATGCGGCACTGGCTAAAATCGACACGATCACTAAGGTCACTAGCAATTCAACGATTGTGAAGCCGCGTTGTTTATACATGCGGGTTAGTCATTTCCAATCAGTTGACCACAGTAATGACAAACGGCGCTGGTAGGGTTGGCATCACAGATTTGTCGCCGACAGAGACTGGCACGGCGGATAGAACCTTGAACTCAGACTGCGGTTTAGCAGCGAGCGCTCGTAATGTCATAACGGCAACGTTATCCTCGCCACGCGCCCCACTCACGCCGGATCGCACTACGCTAACAAACACCTTTCCTGCGCTTGCATCAATGTTGCTGGAAATACTGGTTTGGGCATCGTTTTGCTTAAAGAAACCACCCTCAGAAATATCCATTACTTGGAACACGGCGGGATCGAAGCCCAGTTGAAGGGGCAAGCTACGTAAACCACCGTCCGCTTTCATTTTGAGCGCCAACTTAAACTGCTCACCTACCTTGACCTGCTTAGGCCCTTGCCAAGTCAGCGCGATCATGCTCGGACCAGTGCTGGTATCTTCTGCTGCTGTATATTTACTATCGTCCGCTACCGTGTTGCTGGTTTCATTGCCGTTACCGCTAGATGCTTCAATTGACGCCGCGGGGCGCGCTGCCTCCAACGTTAACGGTTTGGTTCGTAGCGATGTTTCCGTACCGGACCAAAACTCGCTGGTTGCCGCATCCGGTCGGCTGATATTCCGAATCAAGCGCGGGGTAATCGATAATACGATCTCGGTTTTTTGACGATCATCTTTTTGGCTGGCAAATAAACGCCCTAAGACAGGAATGTCTCCTAGCCCGGGTACGCGACTGGCGGTCATGCGATCTTCGTCGCCAATCAAGCCCGCCAATATTTGTGTTTCGCCATCCTTTAAGCGTAATACCGTCGATGCGTTGCGCGAGCCGATCTGATATGCCAACGAGCCGCCGGGCGTACGGACTTCATTGGTCACAGAGCTCACTTCCAATCCCACCTTGATCGCGACTTCGTTTTCCAGATAAACGTTCGGCTCGACATCAAGTTTAATACCGACATCTAAATATTGAACACTTTCCGAGATAATGCCGGTAGCTGTCGTTGTCGATGTCGATATCGGTAGCTTGTCACCGATCATGATTTTGGCTTTTTCACGATTACGTGCGCGAATGCGTGGGTTGGCGAGGATGTTGGCATCGCCGATTTCTCGCCGCAGGTTGACTTGCGTACTCGGCACAGTGGCGGCGATTCGATCGGAGTTGAGATTATTCAGATCAGAGAGTCTCATCGAAGTTGATCCGGATGCTGCTAATGGCGTCAGTACCAATTGATTGGGCCACTTAATGCCCAACTCAAGCAGGCGGGAGCGTTTTACCTCCAGCACTTCCACTTCGAGCATAACCTCCGGTTCAATCAAATCATGCATCGCGATGAGTTTCTCCGCGAGCCGGATGGCTTCCGGCGTATCGCGCATCATCAGCAGGTTGAGCTTTTCGTCGATGAAGACATCCTTCGTTTTGAGCATGGCTTTAATCATTGCCTGCGTTTGCTTGACATCCGCATTGGCCAAATAGAAGCCTTTAACGATGAGTTCCTGGTAGTCCTTCAACTTCTCCGGGGTATTGGGGTAGACCAGAATGGTGTTACGGTTGAGAACTTTTTTTTCCAGTTGATTGGTGCGCAGAATTAAGTCGATTGCGTTTTCTAATGACGACTGCCGCAAAAAAACGGTGGTGCGTAAATCTGGCCGTACGTCTTTGTCGAGAATGAAATTGACACCGGTTGATCGAGCCAATGCTTCAAATACCATTTTTAAATTGGCATCACGGAATTCCAGATTGATCGGTTTTTTTTGGCTGGTCTGCAGCGTGATTTCGACGTTTTGTTCCTTGGTTTGTTGCGCTTCGATTTGCCGCTTGAGGAGAACTGCGTCGCTGTTGGCTGGATTTTCGGTCAGCACGGGTTTAAGTAACAACAATGCGCGATCCGCATCGCCTTTTTTGAATGCGTCCTGTGCTTCTACAATGATGGGGGCATGGCGACGGTTGCGCGCAATAGCCTCAAGACCTGCAGTTGCTGGCGGATTATTCGGCTCTATTTTTAAAATGCGCTGGTAAAGCACTTCAGCGTTATCCGATTGCCCCGCGACCCGTTCAGCTTCGGCTTCAGCGAGCAAACGATTGGTTTGTTCGCTGCGTCGGCTGAGCAGATCTGTACGGAACCGCACATTATTTGGCGCTTCTTTGGCCGCACGTTCCAAATTGATCAAGCCATCTTCGACCTTGCCTTCAGCCAGCATGCTCAGTCCTTCGCGATGATGTTGTTCACCGGCGCAGGCAGTTAACAGCAGCATCAACGCAAAACCCCAGAAAATATTTCCACACCACTTCATTTTTCTTCTTTCTAAAATGAAATGACGCTGCTTTGTTCCCCGCTCAAGTTTTTTGGAAAGAGGAGCATCGGCGCCACATATCAGTTTCTATGATTCCGCATTGATCGGCAGCAATTGCTTGATCGACAGCGGTAGATATTGAATGACTATATTGCCATTTTCTATACCTTCCAGGCGATAAACGTTATCGAACGTCTGGCCCTTGGCAACCGTGAAGAATTGGTCTCCCTTAGCGAAGTAGACAACCCATTGCCCACCTTCCTCTTGCATCTTGCCTATATAAGTGAAAGGTAGCGGCGGCGCGGTAGGTTTGGGCGGTGGTGGTTCCGGTGCGGGCGGCGGCGGGGTGTACCAGGACTTTGTGCCGAAGGGATTGAAGTCGCCAACAGTCATCGGTGGGCGTGATAGTTTGTCCACGGCAAGTGCAACACGATTTTGTTGTGGCGGTTTATTGGTAGCATCTTGGCGTCGTGGCGTTACTCTTTCAGTGACGGGAGCTGCCGTCTCATTCGACGTATAACCTTGCATTTCAGATACCCGAATAGCCGCAAGCACTGTCAGTGTCAGCACTCCGAATAAGAATAAATGGTTACGGCTCAGCATTATTCGTCACCAAGATACAGTGTGAACGTGAGCTGGGCATCGATCAATGGATCATCGATTTTTTGCCGGTTAAAGGTAATGCTATCCAGAGAGAGATTCGGTACGTCAGTTAATGCTTGCGCGACGAATTTTCGGAGTTGCAGATACCCGCCTTTCACTGGCAGTACTATGTCATAGCGCGTGAGTTTTGCGTCTCGATCATGCGCTAGATGATATTCACCTTTCTCCAAACTTAAGCTTTGCTGGGCGGCGGCGTCGTACAATTTTGCCATCCAATCGGACAAAGTATTTTGCTTGGGAAAAAAGCGATAGAACGCGGCCAGTTGCTCGGCGGGGTTGAGCGATTTTTGTTCGGACCTAAGCTGTGGTTTGAATTGCGAACGTAATGTTTCGGCGTCTCGCTGCAACGTATCGATATGATCTTGGAGAGGCTTGAGGACAAAAAAACCGAAGGCGGCGCATAGTACGAGCACTACCAAGGCCGCGGCACCCGGCCAACCGACAGCAACAACAAATTGTGTTGCGCGCCAAAGCAATGGCCGAATACGTAGGGTCTTCATTCGTTGATCTTATCTTTAAGGAAGGCTTCGCACAATAAAGTTATGAAGCTTGTCCTTCATGGCGCTACCTCAAGCCGAAAATTCACGCTGTAGCGAGGTGCGCCGTGTGCACCATAATTATATGGTTGAGCTTGATGAGTGGCTTTTCATCCTTTTTTAAGGGCTAGAATTTCACCGCCATTTGGAAGCAGCAATTCTCTCTCAAAGCAAGGATTGGCCTGGCAATTAGCCCCTTTGTCGGTAACATGCTTGGAGTATCCTTCACGTTCAGCTAAGAAACTTTTGTAGCTTGGTGACTCTGGAGACGTGGGTGTTCCTCTAGGAGTATTTATAGGACCGA
Source organism: Pseudomonadota bacterium (assembly GCA_040388195.1). Classification (GTDB taxonomy): domain Bacteria; phylum Pseudomonadota; class Gammaproteobacteria; order Burkholderiales; family DATLHW01; genus DATLHW01. The sequence goes on along the minus strand of JAZKCF010000152.1, from coordinate 17,514 downwards.
ATACGATTACGTCAGGAGATTTATCCCATTCAACATATGGTCCCCAGAATTCTACTATTTCATAGTTGTTACTATTATCTGGGGGGAACAGAGACGGTGTGTACATGACCTTTAGTTTTTTATTACTAATACTATTGTGGTCATTGAGGAATTTAACTATTTCTTTATACGTAGCATATTGTTGAGTGTATTCACTCGACTTTGTTCGATTCGAAAGATCTTGAAGGTTACTTATTGTCCACGGCGCCCAAAAAAATGAAGCGATACAAAACAAAATAGTGGCAACACTATAGCCGGCAACTTGTTGCAACCTTTTAAATCCCTGCGGACTGGTTTCTGAATAATCAGAAATATAGAGATCAACTAGAATCACCATTCCGGCTACCATCAAAACAGTTCCGGGGTACAAATAAAACCCCCACAGCCTTTGTGCTCCGAAGAATATTGCTAGATTTAGGGTGATGCCAGAAAGCGTAATAGTAAGCGCGGCTATCTTCTTGTGAAAATTTATTCCTGGCTTTGATAATTCCATGCTGGCGATAGCCGAAATGTAAATAAGCACGCCGATGATGAAAACAATACCAACTGCTTCTGGGGCAATAAGCCATTTCTCGAAAAAATAATTAATCCAACTTAATGCGTTGACGCTAGCTTGATCTGCGCCGTGTTTCGTGCTCAAAAAGGTGTTGTTTACCCACGACTTAACTGGTTTTCTTGAAGCCAATGAAATGACAATAACACCCAAGGAAACCAATACACCTTGTGAGATCAAATTAAGGCGAAATTTTTCTTTTATGCGAAGAAATAAATGATATCCGCCAACAGTTAAAAGTACAGGTGTCAGAAGAATTGGAACAGCAATGGCAAGTCCATAGAAGAACCTTGATAAAGCAATCTTTATGGATTTACCCAAAGGTACAGTAGATCCATATTTGAGATGCGCGATGAATGAGGCTGCAGCAAATACAACCAACGCCGGTAATGTGGATATTTTTGTCCCAAACGCGAGCCCGGCAAATATCCAGTACCAGCCTAACTCAAGCTTATTGCGGAAAAAATAGTAACAAAATATAGCAAGGAAAAATAACTGTAATGGTTCCGGCTTTGGCATTGTCATGTAGTAGTCAGAATATGGCATTGCCAGTATTGCGACCATTAGAACAAGCCTTAGATACCAATTGCGTAAAAAGCCAAACAAAAAAATAAAACATGTGGCTGCAAGCATAAAAACTTGCAGCATTCGTCCTGCGATTATCTGACCGGAGTCTCCCCATAATCTCTCTGGCAAGAAAGAGAATGCCGCTATTGAATTCCAAAGACTTCTACCGTATCGCTGGTCACCTCCATTGGTTATCGCCCAAAAAAATGAACGCAGTCCATCGGGATGAAGAATCTTCTTGACGCCATCAAAGGTTATTCTTTCATCCATATATAGGGCGAAACGCCCCATGGATAAATCGATATTCGCAGCGATTGCCCAGTAGATGAAAATACACAAAGTAATAACGCACGCAAACGAAGGAAGAAATTTGGTGACGCTAAGCTCTTGAAAATCTGCAAAAGCGGTTTTCATCGAATACCTGATTTGTCGCTTGAAGTGTTCTGCCTATATTTCTCTGCATCCCAATTGAGTATTTCTCCAATTTGGCTCTTATTGAGTGAAATAAGTTTTTCAGAAGCCTTTTGCCGGACGAGTACATCGTAATAGCAGCGTAGTTGCGCTTTGTGGGCATCGGTTACTGACTGGCTTTCGAAAACGCCTTGGCCAATAACAAAAATAAAAGGCGGGTTAGTACGGACGGCGTTATCCAAATCGCTTGAATCATGGAGTTGCTCAACAATAGAGGCTTCTTCCCCCAGAAAAACAACGTGATCCGGATAAAGAGCCCATTCACTTTGTAGTCGTGAAGAAAGCGCTTCATTAATAGCTAATTGATTTATTTCTTGATCGTCGGAAGGGCTATAACCTTTAGCCTTTAATGCCGCGTCGACTGCACTGCTTGCCGGATCAGTGACGCATGATGAAAGTTTTCCGCGTAGTGCGGAGAGTAGTTGACTGAGGGTGTTCTCGATTTGCTCAACATTTTTCCCACCAATTACAACACCGTGGTTACGTAAAAAAACAACATCCACATCGGTGGCCTTTGCTAATAGCTTAGCGACAGCTTCCGCAAGTTCGGCTCCGGGTTTGAAGTAATCCACGCAGCCCCATTTCACTGCATCCCCAATTACTCTATCGAACTCCTCCTCGGGATTGGCGCGAACCAAGTATGCCAAAATCTCAATTGCATGGAGATGAGCCACCACTTTATGTGGCATTAAGGCGTGTAACAGAGTTTCAATCGATGGCCTAAGGCTCGACTCACCAATTGTTTTCGGTGTTACAGAAAACAATTGAGTAGAGAGGGCTAATTGCAAAGATGAAAGATCCACAGGAACAAAAATATCCTTTACTTTTGCTTGTGCGAGCCATGTGCCGGAAGCCTTTACCCAAAGCGTATCGCCATCCTTCCAGGAAATATTTCCTCCTGCTCCTTGAACTAATAAAGGATCTGCACCGATTCGTGCACAAAATGCTTTTACTTGTTGTTCGGTTGTTTGAGCTAAGGTATTCATTATTGAGCGCCTAATTTTGCGATCAGTTTCCTCAAGTCGCTAAACTCATTGAACGAAACGTCTGGAGCATTTTCATCAGTGCCAAGCGTAACGCCGACATGTGTTTTTTGAAATGTCACAGCATTGATTTTTTCTCGAGCGCCTCGAATATCATTCACGGCGTTATCGCCAATCATCCAAATACAGTTACCCTTCGGACGCATTTTCTCCATTGCAATCTGGAAGGGGGCTTCGTGCGGTTTATCAAAGCCTGCTTCTTCACTCGTAACAATATAGTCAAAGTAGTGATCCAATCCGAAATAGACCACTTTTCTAAATTGAATCTGCGCGGTCAGGTCCGTCACGATCGCTGTCGGGATACCGAGTAGACGGATGTCATCCAGCAATTCTTTCACGCCATCAAACAAAACGGCATTACTCAGAAAAGTTCGCCAGTAAGTCTGTTCAAAATCCAAGGCAAGGAGAACTTGAGAACCCAACCCCATGATCTCAAGCATACGCTGGAGATAGAGCAATCGGTTGTGGGAGGACGCAGTATGCTTAAGGCGAATTTTGACCTGATTTCTGGCTTCCTTGAATGCTTCGTCAAAATCTTCCGGTGAAATTGAAAACGTACTGACGACTTTGTCACGCACAGCTTTTTGTGCCGCAGCATGGGCTGGATCGTACGGATACAGCGTGTTGTCTGTATCAAACAAAAAGGCGTCCGGCAGGCGAGTCAATCGCTCTTGATTATAGATCTTCATTATATGAATCGCTTTGTTAGTGCTTGGCTGATATGGGATAGGGTAATCAATTGCATCAACCCGACCATTCCGTCCTGCCACTTTGGTGGAATATCGAGGAACTCCAGAACGCGCGGGCATAGCAAATCTGCAGCCATTTCAATGTCAGCGGCTGATGTTTCGCCCTCTATGGTCATCTGTACTTCAGAGCCATCATTGTTTACTACGATATCGACATGGAGGCCGCAGACGCCGACCAAAACTCGATTAAGCGAAAGCTCGTTAAATCCATGTCGAGTTCTTATAACTAACTTCAGTCGAAGTGGGTGTTTGTCGTCCAATCCTTCCAGCATCCGGGGATGAATTGGTTGCAACGAGAGAATCAAATCGGCATAGGCGGATTGTGGGCGAATGAAGCGTGCGGAATCGGGCTCTCTTTTTTCGAATAAAGCTAGCACCTGTTCAACTGTGTGGCCTCGCTGATGAACGTCGCGCTTGAGCTTAAAGTGTTGCCGCAATCCTTCATCTATATCTAGATAAATTTTGAGGTTGTAGCATTCTCTCAGTATCGGCAGATAAAGCGCATGTAATCCGCTGGCGATAATGAAGTCGTTGCTTTTGATTCGGAACGGCTTGCTCATCTTTCCCGTCTGATGATCGTAATGCTTCGACTGAATGCTCTTCCCATCGGTCAAAGAAACGAGATCATTGCAAAATCCTTCGAGATCATTTGCCATGGGATTAAGATGAGTCATCACCTGCCATATCGGCTTTTGTCTATCCCATAAGTGGTAGTCGTCACCAGAGAGCTTGACGACCGAATGATCGCCAAAAAGCCCGGTCATGGAATCCACGAAAGTATCTTTTCCAGCCCCGGAATCCCCTGCAATGCCGATGACAAAAGGCTTGCGGCTAAGCCGGAAAAAATCATTTCGACTGATAGCTTCTCGCCAAATTCGGATTGCCAGAATGATGCCAATGGCAACCATGGTCGTATGCAGTAGAGAAACAGCATGACTACCAAATTGCCCTGATACGTGGAGTATTCGGCTTAAGTCAAACTCAAGCCCATTCGATAATTGAAGTGGCGTGATAAGAAGTGTGCTCAGTACATAAAGTCCTGAAAACATGCCGATCAATAGAATTGCAATTCGACCGCTCATTGCCTGATAGAGAGCAAGGAAAGGAATGCTCCAAACGAACCAGCCGGGAGAGGCTGGCGTCATCAAAACAATCAATAAGAAAGCCATGCCTGTTGTCGCTTGAAACAGATCGAAGTTCAAGCGTTTAACCCGCCAGGTCAAGTACAGCATGACCATATAGATAAGCGGCACAACATAAACAGAGAAATTTCCACCTAAGTTGATCGCTAGACGATAAATCTTTCCCATTTCCGGATTGTTGAGCAGCATTTGAAGGGCGCTGCTAGAAAAAAGAAATGGCACTCCAAGGATGAGGGCGCAGAAAAGGAAACCGAAGAGAAATGATGGGAGTCGTTGCCTCAATGCGCTGTTGTTGTACAGATAGATCGCAAAAAAAGGCAACGCCACGATCATGCTTAATTTGGCTGAAATTGCTGCTGCGCAGAGGGCTCCAGCCAGTTTAAGCTCAACTCGTCGAATGAGTAATATTGATAACGCTAATAGCAGGGCGGGAATCAGATCATTAAGCCCTAACCCGTAACTGGCAAGGATTACAATCGGCGATAGCCAGTAAGCGACCAGTAGCAAACGTTCGCGACCCGGTAACAGCCGATGGAGCGTGAGCAATAAAGAGAAGTCCGCGGCCAGAAGCGTCAGGTCATACCCATATTCAAGAGGCAAACTTGTGAGCTTGGCAATAAACGTCATCGGCAGGAAAGCCAGCCACATTGCATAGCCGTAGGGGAATGCGGTGGGCGTTCCTCCTCCGGCTAACCATGCTGACCAAGGATCGAGTGTCGCTTGAGTGGTGCTGACGTCTAGAAAAGGTAGATACCAGTTGGTAACCGCAGCGGGTGTTATGCCAATGATCAGCGCTAGGCGAATTCCTAAACCCAAGAAAAACATTGGCTGAAGACAAAGTTTCTTCATTTGATGGCAATCATCTTTTCCCACAAGTCGGGACGCTTAGTGCAAACAGCATCCGCCTCAATGTTTCGTTCGTTCAGTAGTGCTGCTAATGCTTGAATTTCTATTTCCGCATTTCGCCCCTGCAACTCCGGTGAAACAAGGCAGAGCTTGAAGCCTGCGGATTTGAGCCGTTTACCGTCTTGATAAGTGAGCGGAAAGTGAGTGAAACAATCTACCCACACCCAATCAACTCGGCCTGTCAAGGTAAGCACGGTCTCAATTGATTCAAACTCTGAAACGCGAACCGCGCAACGACGCTCTCCCGCTTTAGACCACTTCACAAGAAATGGGAACGATTGATCCAGGAAAAAATAATCCTCGATACCTTTCGATTTCATAAGAGAGATCAGGCGTGCTTCAAGACCCTCTTCCTTTACATTAAGAATCAGTGTCCCGTGTTGATAAGCATCGATCCACTCATCAAAAGATTCACCAGCCACGAAAGGGTCATGATGAATAATCAAATCTTGCCCTTTGCTTCGAATGTCGACCTCTATTCCATACTTGCGGTCTGTAGCTCGAAGTTCAAATATGGTGTTGCGTCGATGGGAGATGAGATTCATGTCGAAATGTTTTTTTTCAATTGGAGGCTGAAGTCGACTGTCCGGCGTATGAACTTTCTCTTCGCAGCCCAATTAACGTTCCAATGTGATACGCCGTGTGCCCTCTCGCCAAATTTCACAGGGAAGCGATGCACTGTGAGCCCTTTAGTTTGGGCTTGATAATAAGCGTACAAATCAAGCGAAAAATCGTAGGGGGGCGAGTTCCATGTCTCGAAAAATTTGCGAGAGAACATTGTAGGCTGGGCGTTAATATCCCACATTGGCCGAGTCAGTAGCAGCGTTTCAAACACACTCATACCTATTGTAAACATAACATCCGTAAATGGCCGGCCATAGCGGCGCCCCTTCACGAAGATGTCTTTACCATATGTTTCAAAAAGTTTGAGGCCACGCAGCGCATCTTGAGGGTCGGTCTGCATATCAGCATGCGTCCATCCAAGAATTTCACCTTTCGCCGCTCTAAGGCCACTCAGGATTCCAAAGCCATAACCCTGGTTTTTTTCGACGCGCACACTTCGGCAACCGGGGTAATTCGGAAGTAGATTCAAAAGTACTTCCGCAGTGTTGTCTGTGGAGCCATTGTCAACCAGTACGACCTCAACGCCTGAGTTAATCGAAACTTCTTTGCAGCGCTCTAGCAGCAAAGGAAGATTGGCTGCTTCGTTGTAGCAAGGAATGATAAGAGAAAACTTCATCGAGGCACAGGAGCCGCAGTCGGCTTGAATACGAAAAACTTCATACCCAAAAAATTAAGCGATGCAGAAACCCCTGTTGCAAGCAAGAACGCCAGTGGAACGGCAATAATCGCATCAGCGAGTAGTTTCAACGCCATTGCATTGACCAGCACATTTGCCCCCAGCGTAGTTGCGTACAAGACAGCAAAGCGCCATGCGCTTCCTGCCGCGTGAGATTTATGGCCGAATGTCCAAATGCGATTGGCAAAGTAGGCAAATAGCGTCCCAACAAGAAAACCGATCGCTTTTGCCACATCAACACTCGTCACTCCAAGCCAGATAAAGCCGCGATAGAAAACAAAATCAATCAGGACCGTCAATAACCCCACGACCAAGAAAATGGCTAACTCGCGCTTGATCATGCACGATTACCAGATAAATCAGGCAATGTCGTTTGATACCTCGCCTCAAGGTCCTCTACTTGATTTTCAGGAATCCGGCAGTCTAATTCCAGACGATAAGGATGGCTAGGCCATTTGTGAAAGCATGACTGCCAATATTCGAAAGTGCGCAGGTCATTCGGTGTTCCCCAGCACAAATAGTTATCAACTTCGAATAAGTAACACCTTAGCCCAAGTTCAATCGCATCGTTGATGCACGAGTCAATGTAAAACTCACCGTTAATTCGTCCGTCGCGGGCAATTAACCGTTCTACGACGCGACGGAAATCTTCAGCTCGGCGAAATGTGAAGACTCCCAGAACAATGGGGTCGGAAGCAGGTGAATTGAGCGGAGTTTTAACGGATATCGAGCGAATCAACTCGCCCTCAGCATCAATCCAGCCGAACATTTTCGGATGGCGAGCCGCGTTGGGATAGCCGCGCACCCCCCAAACAATCACGTCGACGTCAGGGTTATCGACTAAATTCTGGAAAGCGTTGAGATCATACAAGGCGCCATTGTCACATGCGCCAATTGTTATAGGGCTAGGAGTTTCGTCCAACGCATCTTCTAACGCATCCAATCCAATCAAAGCTGTGCATGCTTGACCTTCGGTGACGTGATCTATCGTTTTGATGATCGATTTTGGATAGAGACGTTTAAGTTCATCGGAAATTTCTTGATGCCCAGGCATGTCAGCTCTAAGCACAAAAACGCGTTGTTCGGCGGGTGGGAGGTCATGGGTGGCTTGAGCAATCATGGGCTTTCCCGAAACAGGAAGAAGCGGTTTGGTCAGCGTATAACCTTCATTGGCAAACCGTTGCCCCAATCCCGCCATCGGAATGATCAAAGAGCCATTTGGTGCAGACGTAACGTTGGTTTGCGTGATCAGCTGCCTGAACGCGTTGGACCAGCAGTTGTATTCTGCGACGTCTTCGGGCGTTCCCCACTGCATGAAATGTTGAAGCTGATAAACCGTTACAGGCAAGTTTTTGGCCAGCAATGGTTTATAAGCCAAGCTAACGTAGTATTCCCCACCTACGTTGAGATTCTGCTCCATCGCCATCTGGAATGCCTCGCTCATAATTCGGACTGACGCGAAGTAGTAAGTCCCACTGGAGGCGAATTCTTCCATGCGATTATTGGTATAGGGCTGCTTTTCCTGAATATCTTGAACCCAACCATTTATTTCACGCATGTAAGCGTAGTTTGTGTTTCCTAGCGAATGCGGATGAAAGCCTTTATATGCAGGTATCGCTCCCGCACAATTTGTCTCTTTGACAAACTTTTTGAAATGATCCCATTTCCAATAACAAGTGAAATCACAGTAATTAACTACGACCGGCTGATTGGGATCAAGTAAATGCTCGACTTGGCGCACAGCATGAATCGGACCAAGCTTATGCGGGGCAATACCGACTATTTGCCCTGATGGGCAGTGCTCTCGCAGGATTTCTTCCATACGGTAAGAGGGCTCATTCAAGTGATCCTGATTGCAGATAAAAACGAAATCCTGTTCACCGGGAAACATGTCTATGACATGCGCAATTACGGGCTTACCTTCAATTGCGATAAGCGGCTTCGGAACGGCATAACCAGCCTTGCGAAATCGTTCGCCAAAGCCGGACATAGGAATAACAATCTGCACAAAAATTCCTGTTTTTTGAGGGGTGCTGACGTTGCTACCGAAGAACCAGTCATACATCAGGCTGGTCGGAGTTTAGGAAAACCAAGCCATTTTAATCTTTAGCGGGAGAGTACGTCACTCTTCGCTTTGATTTTGTTTTTTTGCAGAGGGGAAAATTAAGCAACGTGTTCAGGATTTTTGGGGTAATAGAACTTCAGTACGGTTTGCCGGATGACTTCTTTCATCAATTCTCTACGAACAGAGAGTATTCACTTAGCAACAAAGGGTAGCGTCCCCAATGGCTTGGGTGTTGTATAAAATACGTTTACTGTTTTTGTGGCCGATTGTGTAAAGTCCGGGTAAACCTCGCCATTGCCTTCGCCTCCACGACGCGGTACTCCGCTGGAACTACCCTTCGAAAAATTATCCGTGAATGGGTTTGCATCATCTCATCGCTCATGCCAAATCCGAACCAAAAGAGCGCTTTTCCATCCTCATCTCGCACTACTAAACGACGGTGAAAGCCACTGGCTGCAGCCGTATTCTCATGGAAAAGATGGTTAAAGAGATACTCAAATTCTGATTGCCACTCCAGGGCTCAAGCACAGCGCCAGGATTTTTGCTGCCATTATCCATGTCAACGTGAGAGCGATTGGCCAAAGTTCGTTCAGAAGTCCCGAGAACTGCAAAGAGAGTTGGGGCGTGCGGCTTAATATAAGCCGGGCAAACGCAACTTCAATAAGCCAGACAATGATCGCTGCGCTTCCGAGTTTTCCAAGAAATTCGTCCCCCACAATAGTTACCGCCGCAAGAATTAGCATCCATAGCGCTATCAACCCAAATCCAAGACTTACATTTAGTAGGGAAAGCCCTGCATAGGCCAGAAGTGTATAAGTCAGGATCGCCAACCATACAAAGCTAATGGCAATCATCCATATTGAAATTGACCCAAATCCGGTCCAAAGAAAATTCGACTTTGCCAATATGTGAATTGCATTCGCAAATACCGACGAAGCAACGAGCCAAAGAAAGCTGGAAATGAGTAACGCCGACAGAGCAAACCAACGATTCGATGTTGTTAGCATGGTTATTCCACTCTCAATCTTCCGTAATATTTGACAGTCTCAGTGCCCCAAGGGACCCGGGAAAACAAATGCCCGCCAGGCAACGTAACGCTCTTGTAAGCGTTAACTTGAACGTCTGACGTAGATGTATTTTGGATCAACGCTTTTACGTTGGCCCAATCCGATATGTCTTTTGCGGTGATACAACCGAACGAGCGGCCAGGGCCGTGGAGTCGTAGTAGCGACTGCCCATTGGCGTCGTTTATGTCGTTCCCGAATACGGAATCATATGGTTCTAAGCGGAAACCGTCTTTGCTGCCACGACTAAGAACTGCATAGTCGCCAGGAGCAATTTGATTATCGGGCCCGGTTCCGGAGAAGAACGACCCGCTGGCTGAAGCACCAGTATCTCCATCTTTGATAGAAAGAACTCCTGTGCTCCGATTGAATTTCGCATGTTGTAACTCATTAAACAAATACCCATAAGCCGCCGTCACCGCCCCATTCTCAAACTTCCCGCCACCGATTACCGACGCCGTCCCACCCAGCACCGTCCGCGCTATAAAATTCGCTGCCGTGTCCGTGAAAGTGATGTGGCTGCCCACCCCTTGCGCAAAGCTCGCCGCCAGCGCCCCTTGGCGGCAATTCCCGCCGCCCGCCGCTGCGCTAAGGCACCCCGCCGCGCCGTGCGCCAGCGTGCGCTCAAAGCTGCCTTCCGCGCCCCCGTACGAACCCGCCCCATAAAACAGTGCCCCAGCTAATCCGCCTTGCAGTCCCGCATTGAAGTTGCCGCCGCTGCCGACATAGCCACCCGCGAAACCCGCCGCAACGGCATTGCCCAATGATCCACTAGCCGCCGTCGCGCCGAACACCCCATAACTTGGCGCTGCTGCCGTGCCGTAATTGTAATAACCGGTAAAGTAAGTCACCGCCGCCGTCACCATGATCCGGCCCAAGCTGGTACTCATGATGTCGTGCCACATCTCCGAGATAAAGCTATAGCCGTTCGGATCGACCCCGCCCAACGGATTATTCCAGATATAGCTGTACCGGTTGAAGCTCTGCAGATTGTCGCCGCTCTGTATGCGCGGGTCCGGGCTCATGAACCGACCGATGGCCGGATCGTAAATTCGCCCGTTCATATGAATGATCCCCAACTCATCCAGATGCTCGTGATTGGTGAAGCCGCGGGTTGTGTTGATCCCCTTAATCGTGTTGTTCGGATCGTCGTTACCTGGCGCAAACCGCCGCTTGCCGAACGGCTCATACGCCAATTGCTCAACCACAGCACCGGTTTCATCGGTCACCGCCGTCGTGCTGCCTAAATTGTCCCGATGGAAATAACGCGTCGTGATCGTTGCGCCAGTTTGCTTGACGACCGCCACGACTTGTCCGCCAGCGGTAACAAACTGGCGATGCTCTATCGTGCCGTCGGCTTTGGTGTCTTTCTCATACAATAAGCCGCCGCTGTTGTCGCCATTCAAATAAATCGTCGTCGTGCCGTTGACGCTTTCTCGCAGCCGCTGATGTTCGGGACTGTAGGCAAAGCTTTGGCTGACGCCGTTGCCGGTGACGGTTAACGGCATATTGAAGCTCGTCCACGTTGCCGTCCGGCCTTTGCCCGAGAGGATATTCCCGGCGCTGTCTTTCTGGATTTCGCTCGTCAAGTTGCCATTGGCATCGAAGCCGTACTGCCGCTTGCCGCCGGCAATCAGCGCGATTTCTTGCACCGCATGCGGACGAATGCTGTTCACGCCACTCGCATTGTAGGTATACGTCCCGACGTCCGAGCGGCTGGTGATGTTGCCGATTGCGTCAAAGCCGTAGGTCTTGCTGATAATCCCCGCGCCGCTTGAATTCACTGTCGAAGTCGTCAGGCGGTTGAGGCCGTCGTACAGGAACGTTTCGTTCAGGTTTTGATTGCTGTCCTGCCGGCTGGTCAGATTGCCGCCGTTGTCGTATTGATACGCGAGGTTTTGCACCGCATTACCCGCGCCGGCGAGGATTTGTTTCAAGCGGCTCGTCGTTGTTTCAAAGGTCTGTTGCGTGACGACATTGTTGCCATACGTCTGCTGCAATAGATGGCCTTCGGCATCCATGGTATTGGCTTGCCAGTACAAGGCGTTGGTCGCGTTGTTTCTGACTTCCTTCAGATAACCGAGGCTCGTGTAAACGTATTTGACCACCAGGCCTGCCGGATAGGTCTGTGTGGCGACTCTGCCGTTGGCATCGAAGGTGACGCTGGCGGTATAAGCCGCGTCAATCGTTGTCGTCGTGCTGCTGGGACGGCCTCCGTTGTCGTAGCTTTCTTTGCGGATATAGCCGTTACCTGCGGTGGCCTGGCACAATTTGCCGATGCCTTTGGCGCAAGCACTGCCATCTTTGTAAGCGTCGTAGTACCAATTCGAAATCAGATCCGATTCATTGCGGCTAATCATCCGTCCCAGCTTGTCGTACGTCATCGTCACGGCTTGGTTCTTCGCATCGGTTTGTTTGACCAATTCACCGATCGCGTTATAAACATAGCTCCATGTTCCCATGTCGGGATCGATCATCTGTGTTTTACGGCCTTTGCTGTCATAGACCAAGGTCGTGGCATTGCCGAGTGGATCGACCGTTTTGGTCAAGTTGCCGAAAGCATCGTACTGGTAGGTGAGAAGGTTGTTCTGGTTATCTTTCACGCTGGCCAATTGACCCTGACTGTTCTTGGTTTTGGTTTGCGTTTGATTCAGCGCGTTGGTGATGACCGTCGTCAAGCCGTTGTAGGTGAATTGCGTGGTGGTCGTATCGGGCCGTGCTTCGGTGATGATGCGGCCTAAGGTGTCATAGCTGTAAGTCGTCCATTGCGGCGTTTGCGTGCTGTAGTACGGACGCGAGGCTTGGTAGAGACGACCGAGACTGTCATAAGTTTTGCTGCTGACGATGGTACTGGTGCCGTCGAACCCGGTTGTCTCGGACCGCATTTCGCGGCCTAGCATGTCGAAATAGGTTCTGGCAGCGGCGCCGTTGGGCGTGATGCCATCGGTTCCCAGCGGCGTGACTTGGACGAGGTATTTTGCGGAAGCCGTGCACGTTGCCGTGCCACTATTGATGCCGCTACAGAACAGATACTCCGATTTGGTTTGCGTGCCGTCGGCGCGCTTTTCCAGTGTCTTGCGGCCGAATTTGTCATATTGCCATTGCGTGGTGAGGTCATTCGGACCGGTTAAGGTCAACATCCCGCCGAATTGCGAATCGAAGGTTTTGGTTTCGGTCTGATTCAGCGCATTCGTGCTGGAAAGAGGGAATTGCCCCCGGGTATCGAAAGCGGTGCTGGCGGTACGCGCAGCGAAGACGGCGTCGCCGGTAGGGGCCGCCGCTTCGGAATTGTTGGCAGGCACGCTACCAGCGGAACCGTTGCAGTTCCTCGTCGTTGCCGCCGTTTTGTTGCCGTAGCTGTCCAGTGTGTAGACCGTGACAACACATAGATTCGAATCACTCGGCTCGACGATTTCTTTGTTCAACAGCCCGGTTGCGGCGTCGTAGTCGAAGGCGCTGGTGCGGGTGGCGCTGCTGGTCGGCGTGGTGCTCGTCACTTGTGCTTTAACGAGCCGGCCCAGGTACCAGTTAGGGACGTCGTTCGTGTAAATGTTGGTGGTCGTTTTGCCGTAGCCGTCACCGGTCGAGACGGCTACTTGCGTGGCATTGCCGTAACTATCGAACTGATTCGTCGTCGTCACTGTTGGCAAGGCCGCGCCATTCAGATCGAAGCCGGTTTCCACGCTTTTGCTCACGTAAGGGAAGTAGCGCCGGCCGTTGCCGTTCGCGACGACGCAAGGATTGGTACCGCTGGAATCCAGGCAGCCATAGCTGTTGGTGGTCTGGCTCAACAGCCCGTTGCTGCCAACGACTTTGCGCACCACATTTGGCAAGCCGACATACGGCCAGTCCTGGCGGTATTCGGTATGCTGAGTGATATTGGTTTGCACTGACGTGACATTCATCCAGCGGAAGCCTAAAAATCCCCGCCCATTCATATCCGTCTTCAGGCCACCGTATTGATAATTGGTCGTTAATTGATTGCCGAGGCCATTCGGCGTGAGTGCTTGGTAAACGGCATAGAGGGGAATCTGCAAATCCACTGTCGGATAGCTGGACGCATTGGTACCGGTGTCTTTGGTATAGATCGACCCGTTGGTCAACGGACGATAATTGATTGAGGTCGTAGCACCCAGGCCATTGTTGATGGCGGTGATAAAGTCCGGTAAATGGCCATCGGACATTTTCGTGCGCACGATCATGCCACTCGTGTCGCTGGGGATCAGATAAATCAGATCGGTTTTACCGTCACCGTTAACGTCGCCGGTGATGAAGGGATTGTCCACATTTGATCCATCGCCAAGGAATTGGTTGGGCAGTAAATTGAAGGTTCCATCGCCTTTCGAGAGCCGAACGCTGACTAGCATCTGGACACTGGAATTTCTGTAAGGACGGATCAGGTCGGCTTTACCGTCGCCGTTGATATCGCCGAGGATAAAAGGATTATCTACCGTGTTGGTTTCGCCAAGATTTTGATCCGGCAATACGTTGAAAAGGCCGTCGCCATACGACACGCATTGGCGGATGTGCAGATAATTGCTGGCATCTCGATAGGAGTAAATGAAGTCGATCTTGCCATCGCCATTGATATCTCCCAGCATGAACTGCTTTAACACGGGGGAATTAAGCGCCGTAGAGTTGCTTCCCGACTGGACCTGCATAGTCGTTACGGTGCCATCGGCGTTTTGCGCATCCATGGAAGTTAAATCGGGATTGACTTGTTCTATTGCGGACGGATCGAAGAGCAATCGGTCGGAGATACTTTTGAATGTGCCGTCGCCATTCGACAATTTGACGCGGGCATGAATACGCCCGGTGCCGTCTTTGTAAGCGTAAATCAGATCGGTTTTGCCGTCGCCGTTGACATCGGCCAGCATGAGCGGATTGGCAATCGGTGTGCCATCGCCGAGGAGTTGGTCTGGCATGGCGGTGAAGGTGCCATTGCCGTTCGATAGTTTGACGCGGACGTGCAGCATGTCGCTGGTATCTCTGTAAGGACGAATCAAATCGGTTTTGCCATCGCCATTCACATCGCCATTCACGTCACCTACCGTAAATAAATCACTTGTGCCACCATCACCCAATACATGCTGCACAGAGTTATACCACCCTGGCACGTAGTCACCTTCCCAGACCAGGGTGGTGCTTGGTAAAGAGCCGGTTCCATCTCCCGTGTAGTTGGTGACACTAGATAATCGTAATCTACCGGTGCTGGAGCTTGCTTGATAGCCCAGGCGATATTCGCTGACAGCCGATCCTGCCGCAAATGTTTTTATGAAGATGGGTCTAACCGTGTTTTTAATGACGGAGCCGGCGTGATATAGCGGTGTGATATCCGACCTGGTCGTATAGGTGAATTGCACCGAATTGTTCGTTGTCTGCGCGGTATTGGTGTTACCGGTGTAATCAATTCGTTGCGGGTAAAAGTTGCCGTTTGCGTTATCTTCGGTGTAAGTGACGGTAAGGTAATTGCTCTTGGTGTCCTGGAGTTTGTTCATTGCCCAAACGCGGCTGCTGGCTTTGCCTTGCGCTTCGATACGGGAATCTGCTGTATTGCCGTATTCCATGATTTGGCCGGATTTGGTCCAGACTTTGAACCAGGCTGGACCGTTGCCAGCGCTGCCGTAGGATATGATCTTCGTAAAACTGTCGCGTTCGGTGCGATATTGGGCACCGTCAGCGCCATTTGATCCACTCACTACCATCAACCGTTGCCCATCAAGACAGTAACGATCGTTGGTATCGAAGTTGACACTGCCACGAAAACCATCTTGAGCCATGGTTCGCAGACAGCGGGTGATGGCTGATAAACCGGAAAGGGACCAGCCAACTCCGAGGAGCCCATTACCCCCTTGGCTGTTATAGGTCAGGGCCAGCTTGGGTTCTATGCCAGCGGTGCCGGGAGGCGTTTGAATTGGTATCGTATAAGCTGCCGCGCCGCTTTCGGAAACCGAGAGCTGGCCTGGTGTGACCATTGTTGCCTGAGTGGTTGAAGCAGAAAAAAGACAAACAACCCCGTTCAGCACAAACGTGCGGTAATGAAGAACCCTCATGTGACGCCCCTTTATTGTTTTTGCCGTTTTTTTGAATGCTTCTGGAAGCTTGGGCTTCTATACCGCGCACGGTCAGGATTTCCGTGTTTGAAAGATTTGGAAATTAAGCGTGAGCAGCGATTTCAGGGCCTTTTTGTAGATGGTTTTCGTTTGCGCAAGACCAGTCACAATGGCTGACGAGAAGGACTCGAAGTCGGCATAGTGCTTGGCGTAAAGGCACTGCTTCTTGATGAATTTCCACCAGCGCTCGATCAAGTTGAGATGGGGCGAATAGGAAGGCAAAAAGAGCAGTTCGATGTGAAGATGGGCCGCCAAGGTTTGAACGAGTCGGCAGCGTTGATAGCGGGCGTTATCGAGAACCAGGGTGATGGGTGTCTTGAGATTGCGCGCGCTGAGTTTTCGCAGCAGCTCGCACACGCTTTCGGCATTGATATACGAATCATTCGTCACGGTGACCATTTTCAGGTTGAGCGGATTGACAGCGCCCAGCACGTTGAAGCGTTGGCGACCGCAAGGCGCCTTGATCCAGGCGCGGGTGAAACACCACAGACAACATAGAAAAGCACCGAACACGAAGTGGGCCGCATCCACAAAAAACACAGCGCGCTTGCCTGCTTTGGCTTCCGCTAGGCGCGGCGCCAACGCTTTTTTTTAAATGCCTCTTGCTTGTCAGGATCAGCCTTGGCAGGCAGGGCACCGGTCTTTAGTCGTCGCATCCCTAACGATTTCAGAAAAAGACGCACCTGCGTCGGCGAGCGCTTTATCCCTGTGAGTTTCTCAATGACGGCGATTGCTTCGTTGATTGTTGCTGGCGGATGCGCTCGAAAATGCGCTTCTATCTTGTGTCACGAATGCTTAGAAAGGAGAACCGGTAAAGGGAGTTCCAATCGATGCAATGCTGTATGAAAGATGGAGGTTTGGCCCTCCGAAGCCGCCCTGCGAGGGGAGGTTTCAAACCGCCCCATGCTGCGTTAGCTGAAGACTGTCGTGGTGAACGATGGGGAAAAGGCATCCTAGAGGTGTCAGGTGGGGACTGAAAAGACGACCGTTGTTGAAGCATCGAAACGCATATAGACGACATCAAAATCGGGGTGTGATGAAAATCCCGGGAAGAGTCTGGCGGAAACGCGCTTACTGGCCAGATGGTGTCCGGTGTGCAGATGGCGTGAGTTCAGTCTGCAGCTTTCGTAGGGAACGTGAGAAGGCGTGGTCCGAAACCGTGGGTTCAGCAACTCACAAGAGGGAGTGCCTGGCGAATAAAGAGATGTCCTATTTGACAGGACGTGAGTACCGTCGCGGGTCACGCTGGCGGACCGACTCGTAGTAGTGATGAGGTGCCTGTAATGGGCGAGGAGCGAAGGGGGCGGGCCGCTCGTGGTTTGTTGAACTGAACAACTGGGAAACCAGGAGGAAACATTTGAGCAAACAGAAGTCAACTGACAAGCCGTTCAACATCCCGAAACAAGCAGTATGGGATGCCTGGCTCAAGGTGAAAGGGAATCAGGGTCAGGACAATCGCACTTTGAAACCTGTTGCATATTTGCCTGATGTGTGACGTTGGG
>JAZKCF010000151.1:0-9780 GCA_040388195.1 Pseudomonadota bacterium | reverse complement strand
AAACCTACTGGGCCACTAAAATGGGCCTCGTTGCACTTGGACATTGAAACCGCCATGTCTCACCCTATTACATCTCCAAAGCAATTAGGCGAAGCCTTGCGCGGCTATCGCAAAAAGCAGCAGCTTACTCAGCAACAAGTTGGTAGCAAGGTCGGGCTATTACAGAAAACTGTATCGACGGTTGAGAATGAAACGGAGCGGACCAGTGTCGCTCAGTTGTTTAAGTTGCTATCCGCCCTGGGTTTAGAGCTAGTGGTAAAGGAAAAGCCGGCAAGCCAAACCAAGATATCGGAGTGGTGAGGTGGGACGCCGGTCGCGCGTCAGCGCGCTTTACGCATGGATGAATGACCAATACGTTGGCCGTTGGTTGGTTACGTCGAATGGTAGCCATGAGTTTCACTATGCGTCTGAA
The DNA here is from genome assembly GCA_040388195.1 of Pseudomonadota bacterium. Classification (GTDB taxonomy): domain Bacteria; phylum Pseudomonadota; class Gammaproteobacteria; order Burkholderiales; family DATLHW01; genus DATLHW01. Next base: position 9,368 of record JAZKCF010000151.1, on the reverse strand, counting down.
TGGCTTGCCTCGCCGGCTGCTCGGCCGATCTCTCTTTCGATGCCTCTGCGTCTATCAGAAGAACCTTACCGTGGCCCGGTGGTGCAAGCATTCTTTGAAAATTTGCTTCCCGAAAACGAACGAATCCGGCAACGTTTGCAAGCGCGTTTTGGCGCAGCATCGGCGGGCGCATTCGATCTTTTAGCTGAGATTGGTCGAGATTGTGTGGGGGCATTGCAGTTAACACCGACCGATCAAGTTCAAGAAGGCGTGAAACGTATCGACGGAGAGCCGCTTACCAAGCAGGGTATCGAGAAGCTGTTAACAAACTATCTTTCGGCACCAATGGGGCAACGCGCAGACGTCGATGACTTTCGCATTTGCATTGCCGGTGCGCAGGAGAAAACCGCGTTACTACGTTATCAGGGGCAGTGGTTAAAACCACGTGGCCCGACCCCGACGACACATATTTTCAAGCTGCCCATTGGGCGTCATAGCGATATAGGAATTGATTTAACCACATCGGTCGAGAATGAATGGCTATGCCAGAAAATTGTTGCTGCGTATGGTATTCCTGTCGCACATGCTGATATGGCATGGTTCGGGTCGCATAAGGTGCTGGTCGTTGAGCGTTTTGATCGACGTTATGCGGCAGATGAGTCTTGGCTTGTTCGGCTTCCACAAGAAGATATGTGCCAAGCGACTGGGACGCCGCCGGGACTGAAGTACGAAAGTGATGGAGGGCCAAGTATCACAGATATTATGCGACTGCTGCTAGGTTCGCGCATGGCTGAGAGCGATCGCTTAAATTTCTTTAAAACGCAGATCGTGTTTTGGCTACTGTGTGCAATTGATGGGCACGCCAAAAATTTCAGCATTTTCCTTGAGCCTCAAAGCCGCTTTAGATTGACCCCGTGTTATGACGTGTTGTCGGCTTATCCCATTCTTGGTCACGGCTCTAACCAATTAGCGCCTGAGAAACTCAAAATGGCGATGGCTGTTTCCGGCAAGAACCGTCATTATCGTTGGCGGCAGATACGCCTCGCGCATTGGCAAGCGACTGCTAAGCAATGTGGTATTGCTGAGTCAGTATTTGACGCCATGCTCGAAAAAATCATCTCGGAAACTCCCAAGGTAATCGAATCGGTGAATGCCAAGTTACCCAAAGATTTTCCTGCCGCCGTTTCAAATCCGATTCTCCAAGGAATGAAAACTGCAGTCACGCAACTTGCGCAAGCTAGCGGAAGTCTTACCCAACTTTAGAGTCATATAAGGCTCGATCAAATACAGCAATACATGGTTTAATAGCCGGCTCTGCAGGAATCTCGTTAACCAGGAGATAGAGCTATGCCACTCAACATCGGTAGCGTCCCTGTTTCTAATAATTCCAATATAGCCAACATCCTGAATTTCAAGCCACCAGTCATCAGACCTGGTGTATTAACGAAGCAACTAAGCTTTGACGATCCGGGCATCAACGACGGAACGGTTGTAAACAATATCTATATAGGAAGCGGAGTCCAGCTCGCAACACTGAAGCCGTCAACGCCAACTACGGTTGTTGCTTTACCGGATTCAAAGGCCAATGGTCCTGTGTATGCGCGGACATACCGCCCAACACGAGCAAGCAATCGCAATCTGCTTTCTGTAATACCCAATATCAGCACCAGCGCCGATCACCCCACTGACCCCGGTTTTGACGAGCGTAGTGGCATCATACAAGTGACGTTCGCAAACACGGTTCGGTTCGTCAGCGTGTTAGCGGTCGGCGTTCCGCAAGCCGAAGAGGCGCTTACATCGAGCGCGCAAGTGTATGCAAGAGCCTTCGATGTCGATGGGAATTTGTTACATGAAAGTAATTATCCGCTGTGGGATCCAACGGCGAAAAACCAAGCACCGGGATTTGGGGCGTGGTTGCAACTGGGGTATACATCCTCGATTACGAATATTCGTTATCTATTGCTTTCCAGCACCGCACCGGCGACAGGTGGACATGTTTATGCGGCGTTCGATACATTGATGTTCTACTAATTCCATTTCGCATTAGATAACGATACTTTGTCGCCTATCGCTTGCCGTACTAATTGTACTGTCTGCGCGTCTCGCTTCTAATGTGAAATGGAATAAACACTTCCTTGCCGAAAGCCGCGATGGCGTCGTGGTTTTACCGGCGCACAGTCACCGAGAATCAACCTTCAATAACAACAAACCCGGATTAGCCGTTCAGCGGCGTAATCCGGGTTGTGTTTTAATTTACTACTGCAGTATGGATTTTATAAGAGATTAATGATGCAGAGCGGGTTGTGCAGCGGCGTTGGTGTTTTTTGCAGCGGTGGCTAGTGCGGGTTGGTCGGGGCGTTGTGTCAGTGTTTTGATGTCACCGGAAAGCTCGCCGCCTTCTTCGATTACCAATTTGCCGTAACGCACGATGCCTGAAACCTTACCCGTCGAATGAATAACGAGTTTCGTCCGCACGGTCAGTTCACCATTGAATGTGCCATGGATTTCGGCAACATCAATACCTACGGTACCTGAGAAAGAACCAGATTGTGCGATTTGAATAGCACGGCTATCCATCGTCGCTTCAACGTGTCCTTCAACAACGAGCGTATCGCAGTCGGTAATTTCTACACCCTTGAGCTTTATATTTGGACCGACGATCAACTTGCTCCCTTGTCCTTCTTCTGGCTTGGTAGCAACAACCGGCGTCTCTGCACTCGTATCACGCTCAGTGCGTGATGCCGTGGTGGTATTGGCGGTAGCGGCTACATCAGAGAGAGAACTATTGCGTGTACTCGATGAGCTTGTGCCAAATGCATCCAAGCCTACGCCTTTGGTTTTGAGATCGACGTTATCGTTGCGAGTACCACCGGTACCAAAGAGTCCATTTCGATTCAACATTGCAGCTCCTTAAAATATATATTCATTGCCCCAGTGCACATACGTGCAACTAGTCGCTTATGCAACATGTGTGCCCGTTTTGATAAACCGTACAAAAACATCCATATAAAAAATAAAAGAGTCGCCCGATGGAGGTCGGACGCCTAATAAACGTCGCTCTATGGCGACGAAATTATCAAGCAAATGACTAGATGGCTGATTTAATAGAAATTGAAATGTCGCAGTAAAGCGACACGTAAGTGTAGACCAATTTTTCGCTTGGCAATGCGTTATTTTCTAATTTATTACGGCGCGTTATTGAGAGGTGACTTTGATCACAAGAATTTGCTTGGCATCATATTGAATAGCCGGTACGTCTTAATGTATTTATAGCCACTGCACAGGAGGAATGGCTGATTTTTGAAAGAATAAATAAAACATCATTTAATTCGGCATAACAGTGTTAACGCTTTCACTTTCTTTCACTTGCTCATCAACATAATTGATGGTGCCTCTGTATAATTCGTTTTCTTGTCGTGCCCTCATGTGAGGGCGCGCGCAAACATTAAGCCGCCGAACAAAATGTTAAAAAACCATAGCAGTTCGGTAGCGATAATAACAAGCTCAATCGAGGAAAATAGTGCAAAACAGTGAACAACGTAGCGGTACGGAGCGTCGAGTTTTTACCGCATTAAACGCAAATCCGCCTTACTTAACCAAGCAAGGTCCGGTTCTTTACGACCGTCGTCGTGGAATCGATCGGCGACTCCTGTCGAAGTCTGGGGCCGCTAAAGAGTCGGCAACCAACGGTATTTGAGAGATTTTAAAGCACGTATTAATAGCGATCGCCCTGATCGCTCTTCGTTTTTTAGTCCTAGTGACAAACCACTAGTTATTTAATTTCAGTCGTCTTCAATATAGTGGAAGCATTGTGCATTGATAGCACTGCCAGCTTACCTAGTTTGACCTCATAGAGTGTAATGTAGCCGGCTCTGAGATCGCCTTTATCATCAAATTCAACTTTACCGGTAACGCCGTCGTAGCTAATTTTGGCTAGCTCGGGTAAGTACTTTGCCGGATCGGTGGATTTGGCTTTTTGCATGGCGGCGATCAATACCGATGTGGCGTCGTAGGTGTAGGGCGCATAGAGTTGAATGTGGCCGAATTTTTTCTCGAACCTGCTTTGGAAGTCCTCGGCATTCGGCATCATGACAACTGGCATACCAGCTTGAGAGCATTTGAAGCCTTCCGCTGCGTTGCCCGCCAATTTGATGAACTGATGCGTACAGCCGCCATCGCCCTGCAGGAACTGTGCCTTGATGCCAAGTTCTCGCATTTGTTTTAGCATCGGCCCGCCGGTTGCATCCATGCCACCATAAAAAACCACTTCTGGATTCTGGGCTTTGATGGCGGTCAGAATTGACTTGAAGTCGGTAGCCTTTTCATTGGTGTATTCGCGAGCCACGATCTTGGCCCCATTCGACTTTACGTTTTTTTCAACTTCATCCGCCAGCCCTTGCCCATACGCTGAGCGATCATCAATGATTGCCACTTGCTTGGCGTTGAGCTCACTCGTAATAAAGTTACTGAGTACCAAGCCTTGCTGTATGTCGTTGGCCATTAAACGGAACGCCGTCTTAAAGCCTTGCTGCGTATATTTTGGCGTGGTTGCCGAGCCGCTGATCTGAGGGATGCCAGCGTCGGCATAAATTTTGGAGGCGGGGATGGTAGTGCCTGAATTCAGATGGCCAATGACGCCGGCGACTTTGGCATCGACCAATTTTTGCGCCACTATCGTGCTGATTTTGGGGTCGGCTTGGTCGTCTTCGGTAACGAGTTGGAAAGTAATTTTCTTGCCGCCGATTTCGACGCCTTTGGCATTGGCATCTTCTATGGCAAGCCGGACGCCATTTTCATTATCCTTACCTAAGTGAGCGATAGACCCGGTAAGCGGAGCAACGTGGCCTATTTTTACTATTGCCTTGCCAGAACTGCTGGACTTTGTCTCCGTCGATGGCTCATGCTTCCCGCAAGCGCTCAATGCCAATACGGCAATAATACTGATACCTAGTACTGTACTGTGTTGCATTGTCCCTCCCAAAAGCGCTCTAGTCGGTAAATGGTTTGTTTGGCAAGATATCTGTTTTTTGCTCTCTAGTGACCGAACGGTATCTCATTCGTATCATTCTAACCGGATGAGAAATTATTTGGTGCTTCTTCCGCTTTCCTTATAGGGAAGCGTTAAGCGAAAAACCAGCTATACCGAAATGTCCCAGCAAGGCATCAAAAATGCAGATAGTCACAGGTTGTATGGCAACACGGCGCAACGCCGCCAGGGCATTTCTTGCGTAAGTCCTATTTCATTGAAGGTTCTTTCATTAAGGGAATATATGTCAAAAAAAATTATCTTTTGCGCGGATGGAACATGGAACGGTCCTGAAGAAAAAACTGGTGTTTCTGTCACCGACAGTAAAGACAGCAGCGGTGAAGTCGAGGCGTCGGGAATTACCAATGTAGCTAAGCTATTCACTAATCTTTCAGGAAGTGTCACGGCAGAAACCCTTGCGCTTCACAATGAGCAGGAAAAAATTTTTGTCGGGGAGGGCGGTAATACGCGGCAGATCGCAAAGTATGTACATGGTGTGGGCGATTCTTCCAATGCAGTGATCAAATTGCTCGGCGGCGCTTTTGGAATGGGCGTGATCGGAAGGATAGTGCGGGGATATACATTTATCTCGCGCCACTATGTGCCTGGCGATGAGATTCATATTATCGGTTTCAGTCGTGGCGCTTATACTGCCCGAGCGCTAGCGGCGATGATTGCGAAAGTTGGATTGCTGAATCCGCAGACTTACGATCCAAACGATAAATCGCAATCGTACCGTTTGGGAATCGCCGCTTGGGCGAAGTCGAAAAACGTTTCTCTGCAAGGTGCCGGCAAATTGACCGATCTTGCAACGCACATGCTGAATTTCGTGCAAAGTTTTGTCGCCAAGCAGTTACCGGATAATGGGCTTATACCGGAGGTTCCCATGAAATCAGTAGCCGTATGGGACACCGTGGGTTCAATGGGGATTCCTGTGTATGCGGGTGATACACGTTTCGATGTTTTTCGCTTTGCTGATGAGAAACTAAGTAATAAGGTCGAGTATGGTTTCCATGCGATGGCGATTGATGAGATACGGCGAGATTTCCCGGTAACCCGATGGGACGATCGGGCGAAGATCGAACAAGTTTGGTTCGTGGGAGCGCATTCTGATGTGGGTGGCGGTTATGCAGTGACCGAATCGCGTCTATCAGATATATCGTTAAGTTGGATGACCAAAAAACTATCCGACATTGGCATCGACTTTGTGAATCCCTTGGTGCATATCCCGCAGGGTAAAGCCTACGGGCAAGCTGTTCACACACCGTGGGAAAAATTTCCGTTCTCGTCTTTCCCAACGACAGCAAGGCTGGTGAATGGCGGCGATGTGCTTCATCAAACCGCTGTGCTGCGATGGCAGGAGGACTCGGCTTATAGACCAAAGTCGATGGCAAATGCTACAACCCAGGGGATTGATGGATTTAAGCTAGACGATGCTAGGTACCTTTAAGCTAGCAAAGCCGGAACCAAAAAAGAATAGGCTTATGCAAAACCGCCCCAGCCGCGTTACGGCCCCTTGCCGTACTAGATTGTACTGTCTGCGTCGCTGTGCCTTGCTGGTACGATTTTGCGTAAGTCCAAAGAAATAAAATCTTGAACCACAGAGGGCGCAGAGAAAAAAATGCGATTTCCGAGAAAAGTTGTGTTCTCTGTGGTCCAAGCTTTTGCACTTCTGTGCAACCGGATAATTTGTTAGCGCACGTTAATGCAAAATCTTATTTGCCCGAACCTCTTGTAGCATTGTCTCGATTTGATTCACCGGAACTGGATGACTAAAAAAGTAGCCTTGTATTTCATCGCATTTCAATAGTTCCAATAAATTTGCCTGTTCTAGTGTTTCTACACCTTCGGCAATGACTTTTAGATTGAGTGAATGAGCGAGCGAAATAACGGCGGAGACGATGGCGACGCTATCGGCGTGGTTAGCCATATTGACAATAAATGTTCGGTCAATTTTTAAGCAATCAACCGGTAATCTCACCAGGTAGCCAAGAGACGAAAAGCCGGTACCAAAATCGTCGAGTGCGACGCTAACGCCCATTCGCCTTATTTGTTTTAGTTTCTCGATTGATCCTTCTAGATCGTCCATGATCAAACTCTCAGTAACTTCGATATCCAAATCGCATTCGTCGCTGTCGACTTTTTCTATTGCATGCGCAATTTCATCGACAAATCCTTTTTGGCGCAGTTGTAGTGCTGAAACATTCACTGCAATACGCGGCGGAGCCAAGCCTTTCTCCAGCAGTCCACGATGATCCGCGGCGGCTTTTTCCATGACCCATCTACCCACCTCCACAATTAAACCGGTTTCTTCGAGTAAGGGGATGAACGTATCGGGGGCAACTAAACCGTGCTCCGGGCTTTGCCAGCGAATGAGTGTTTCCAATCCAGTCACGCGACTGGTTTTAAGATCAATTTTAGGTTGATAGTGCAGCACGAATTGCTTTTCTTCTAGGGCGCGGCGAAGCTTGTTTTCTAAGGTTAGCCGCTCAGCAATTCGGCTATGCATTTGCGGCGTGTAAAAGGAATATTTATCACCGCAATCTTTAGCTTTTTTCAATGCGGCTTCGGCGTTCATAATCAGTGCGTCGCCGTCGAGCCCATCGTTTGGAAATAGCGCGATGCCGAATTTTGCGGGTGTGCGAAGCTCTACGTTAGCGACCATCAAAGGCTGTAAGAAAGCGCCGAGTACCTTTTCTTCTACCATATGAGCAATTGCCGATTCTTCTTTGGCACATGGAAAGGCAACGGCAAAGCAATCGCCGGAAATGCGGGCTGGTCCGGTGCCGTCTGGACGCAGTGTTTCCAAACGCCGAGCGACAACCTTGAGCAGCTCATCTCCTGCATGCCGTCCCAAGGTTTCATTGATATTTCTGAATCTTTCTATATCGATGATGAGCAGCGCCACCTTGGATTTTTCGAGTCCGGCAGCGTGAATAAGCTGATTTACGCGATCGCAAAATAGCGTGCGGTTGGGAAGCCCAGTCAGTGCGTCGTAATAGGACAGATAGTTAAGTCGTTCTTCCTTTTCAATATGGTCGAGTGCGAAGGAGATATCGGCCGCTAAATTGTTAAGTAGTTTTAGTTCTTGATCGTCGAAGAAATCGGATTGCGGTGCGTAAAGCATCATCACTGCGACTACTTTTTCTTCTACCAATAAAGGTAAGGCGATCAGAGAGCGATATGCTTGCGGCTGGGATGTTTTTTTGAAAACAAGATGAGGATCGTTTTCAAGGTTGTTCGCGACAATGGGACTTTTGTGTCGACCAGCCCGTTCAGCCGTACCATGGTCATCGGGAAGATTTTTCGGCCTCATGCCGTTCGTTCCCGTATGGTCTTCTCCGCAGCCAACCCACGCGGCGGGATTAATCTTCAGTGTGATGAGATCTACAAGGCCGATCCATGCCATTTTAAACTCACCTTGCTCTACCGCTATTCGGCAGACATCGTTAAATAGCTCTTGCCGGCTATGTACTCTGACAATCGCCGCGTTAATGCTGCTCGATACAGCGTTTATACGGCTAAGCCGAGCAATTTTTTCTTGTTGTCTAATGCGTTCAGTGACATCGTGATCGGTGCCCCGATATCCGACAACATTGCCTTCGCTATCCAACAATGGGATGGCATTACTTTCCAGCGAGCGATAGCTTCCGTCTTTATGGTGCCAGCGTAACACCAAATTATTCCATCCACGTTTTTCGGTATTCAACGTTTGGAGCAGGGCTTGCATTGACGTTTTATCTTCTAAGTGCAGATGGGAAAAACGGTCGGTGCCAATAAATTCGTCCGAGTGATATCCCAACATCGTTTGCACGAATGGGCTGTTGAATGTACATCGGCCTTGTTGGTCGGTTTCCCAAATCCATTCCTGCGTTGTTTCAATAATAGCCCGAAATTTTTCTTCGTTTTCTTGAAGATCGCGTTCGGCTTTTCTGCGCGTTTTTCGCTCGTGCGCTTCCTGCAATGCACGGCGCACAATTGGGCCTAGGCGAACAAGATTGGTTTTTAAAACGTAATCGGTTACGCCTCGTCTGAACGATTCGATTGCCCGCTCTTCACCAATCGTCCCGGAGACAAAGATAAATGGCAGATCAGGATGTTTTTCTCTGGTAATCGCCAGTGCCGGCATGCCGCCAAAACCAGGGAGAGAAAAATCGGAGATAACTACATCTGGTTCAAATTGATGTAATGCGTGTCGGAAATCGTCCTCGGTTTGTACTTGTATTGCCTGAAAATCGAATCCTGCTTTTCTAAGTTCATACAACTCAAGTTCTGCGTCCTCGATAACATCTTCCAACACTAATACTTTAAGGCTCTTTATGTGTTTCAGCGGCTTACGTCACCAATACATGGACAAGGGACG
>JAZKCF010000150.1:0-5820 GCA_040388195.1 Pseudomonadota bacterium | reverse complement strand
CCTACTGGGCCACTAAAATGGGCCTCGTTGCACTTGGACATTGAAACCGCCGGTTGTTTATCTTTTCTCTTCTGAATATAAATTGGCTGTCCTGCTCTAAGAATTCCGAAATCGCTCGCAGCATCCATTTCCGACGGCTTCATAATGTACCGATTACCTTGCCCGGTTGGTTTTCCTATAATGATGCCAAGTTTTTCATCTGCGTTAATAACGTAAGATCTCTTATAATCCCCTTCTGGCATTTCATGCATGGGCAATGCCTTAGCCTTTTCTTCATCCCAACCTTTCCAATTTGCGGATTCTACGGCCTGATATCTTTCTGCCAATTTTTCACCCAGCTTCCAATCATCATCCGCTCGCACTTGACTATACGATTCGCTTCTCTCTCGACGTGGCTGGGAAAGTCGAAAAGCAATTTTTGCTTGAGTATGTCGTAAATCTTTGCTTTGTGAATCCCGGGAAACCTCAGATCTAGCTAAACCTTCATGCGCTGTGTTAGCGCTGTCTTGACCCAAGCGTTGCCAGAGTTTCCCTGTTCGCCCCCGCTCGTGTCTTATTAGGTCTTTAGACGTATTCCAGTCATCCTTCTCTAGCGCTTGACTATGCGGCCCGCCTCTAAGCCGACGTTCCTCGGAAAGGTCATGAGCCAGCTCTCTTGTAGCAGTCTGTATATCTTCGTCTCGTGAGTCCCATGAGACATCGGATGTAACTGAGTCGGGGTAGGAGTCCTGTATCTCTGATGCTTTTGATGATTTCAGTTGTTGCAAATCAGCAAGCGTGGGACTCTGGTGGGCATATGCTCTTGGCTCATTTTCGTTAGCAGTTGCCACGTTCAGCAAATCATCTTTTGATAACTTCGATATATCACCTAACTTTCTATCGGAAAGCTGCCGGCGAATTTGTGGTTGTTTCGGAATAGTAGAGGGTTCCCATTTGCAACGCCCCATCAATGCATCACGAAAATGCTGCCCCATCAAATCGCCTTTTGGAAAGTATTGCTGCATCTTTTCCATGTCTTCTATTACCTCATCTGCTGATGTGATCTTTATCCTCCATAATCGCATTCATCAGCAGCACACTTCTTTCAGATCCGCTATGGTTTAACGCATGAATGATATGTAGCCGAAACATGTCTTGGACATAATCTTCAGCCAATCTCTCCATGCTGCGGCTAGGAGAGAGCAGTGAATTTTTCCCATCGTCGGGACGCATACCGGTTGATATCTGTTTCTCTACTTGGGTCAACGTCACATCCATGACTTGCTGCACGAATAAAACACCTCGCGCCACAATATTGGGATCCAATCCCATCGTGTACGCAAAATATTTGGTGGCGAGGCAGCGGAATTCAACGGTTCCGAGTCTTCTGAACGCGTTTCCAGTATTTAAGTTATGTCTTTTTTCTCCATTAAGGTGGGTCTTTTTTCCAAGATCCCGCAAAGAATCAGCGCCTGAAACCTTCTTATAAAAATCATCGAGACTCTCATTTTCTTTTACGTTCGGCTTGTTATATGCCGTGCTTGCGACTCTAAAAAAACTACTCTCGATAGACCCCATATTCACCTGAAGTTGCTTTATCAAATGAAATTGGAAGTGACTAATCTTGTGTTTAGAATTTTCAAAACCGGTATCTATTTCAGCATCCCATCCATCTTCTGGTTTTACAACGCCTGGAAAACATATTTCTGTTGTTAGATGACTAATTCCCGCATGAGCCTGGACGGCGGTTGAACCATTTAAAAAAGTACCCCAATTGCCCTTGATTGCCCAACTACGTATCGCAGTTTCGAGGTCTTTACGGCGTTTTAGAATACTGGTTTTTTGTTCTACAGCCGAAGATAGCTCATCCAATTTGATGGTGTTGTCTTCTTCGTATTCGTATTGTGTGCGTAGCCACTTATTTAATTCGGCTGAGAGCTTCGGATTAATTTTCTCTAAGAGGCCAAGTATTCCTTCTTCTACTTCGACACCAAATTGTAAGTACGGTCTTTTCTCTTGAAGGACCTCGAACATCTCACCCATGTAGGTAGAAATCTCTTGATCGGGATCTATTACAGAACGAGAAGCACCATGCTCTTCCCATAACAATTTCTTGCCATGTACCTTAGCAGGGCCCAAACAATAGTCAAAAAGCGCATCCTTAAGATAAGGATTTACCGAGCCAAGAAAATTACCGGATGCATCATCAATGTGGCGTAGAAGTCTATGCTCCCGATGCACTTCATCATCTAATATTTCTTGGATTCTTGTCTGATCTATTACGTTAATATCAGGAACGTTTTCAGCGTAGGTAAGTAAGTCCTGTAATGCAGCCCAATCATTTTTGGCTCCTTGCAAAATATCTCGATGCTTTTTTACCCAATCAACATTAATATCAATGAATTTCGACAAAGCCTCCTGCTTTTTGAAATCTGATATTAATTGCTGATTGCCGTCTTTTTCAATTAATTCTCCCCTCTTCGCCTTAGACAATAGGTCCACGAGACCCTCATTGTTCTGCTCTTCGGCAATGTCGAGTCCTTCAGCGAGGTCGAGATCGGCAGCAGCCCCATCCAGTAATAGCATGACGATGTAGGCGCTATCAAAAGTGACCGCGGTAGCGAGCGCACGGCTACGATCAAGATTTTGCGGCGCATCGGTTAATAATAACTTTACGATATCAGCGTCCTCTAGTTCGACGGCAGAATTAAGCGCATCACTACGGTCAAGATCCCTTGGCGCACCATCTAATAATACTGCCACTATATCGGCATTTCCCGAACTGGCAGCGACATTCAGCGCTTCTGTGCGATCAAGATCCTTTGGTGCGCCATCCAATAGTATTGTTACTATTTCGACGTTTCCCCATTCGGCAGCAGAACTAAGCGCTTCGCTACGGTCAAGTTTCGTAGGGGAATTATTTAATAAAAATTTAATCATATCTTTTGCGTTATATGAGGCTGCTATCTCTAGTAACTTAGTACTATCAACAGTAGCTGACACGCGATCCGATAACGTCTTAAAGATACTGACTAGGTCATATTTTGCCGCAGCTTCCATCGCTTGATCATAATTTAAACCTGGAGGCGAACTGTTCAATATTCGCTTGATGATTTCGATATTTTCTAAAGGTACAACGGCAGCCAGCACTCGTTCGAAAACATTCTTTGATGGAGAGTTGACGTTTAATAGGTGGTGTATCAAGCGTTCAACAATGTCGGGATGCTTATGTTCTACCGCCTTTTCCAAAGCAACAGAAACATCATGATCGGGAGATGAATTATTAAGTAAGACGTCTACACCGTTAAGGTCACCAAGAACTGTCGCCTCTTTTAGCGCTTCGTCGAAATCGAAATTGGAACCCACTGGCGCACACCTTATTACTCGCTCGACTACCGTAGCATCCCTTAATGGGATAATAACCTTGGCAAAGACCTTTTCAAAATTAGATGTATTTAATATGTCATCTAAAAACTTTTCTACAAAAACACCCTGGCGTTTAGAAGTCGCCTGTTCTAGAGCTTCCATACGCTCAGATTCTTCTGCGCTATGCCATAACTTCTCTACAACATCGCCACTAAGGCCATTCATCGCGGCAGCATTCAACTGTGCAGATCGATCTGCATATACATCGGCTTCTAATAAATATCGTACAACGTCTCCATGTTCTCCCTCCGCCGCAGTTGTAAGTGCAGTCGTATAATCAAAATCATCTGGAGCTTTTTCTTTTAACCGTTTAACAAGCTCAAGATTTCCCCCTCGGGCGGCGGCGACAAGAATAGGGCCATAATCAAAATCCTCAGGTACCTCCTTTAGTAACCGCTCCACGATACGCAGATGACCACCGTGCGCAGCTGCGATAATCCCTGGCGTAAGCTCGAACAGGTTAGGGGAACCGGCGAGTAGCCTATCAACCAAATTTGCATCATCCAGGGCAACGACAGCCGCAAGTACCTTTTCATAGTCCAGCTCGTCTCTCGGTGCTTTATCCAATATCCTATGGACAATATTTACTTCACCAGCACGGCTCGCAAAAATAAGACCGTAACTGTAATCAATATATTCGGCTGCCTCGTTTAATTGATGGTCGACCAAATCCGAATCCCCTATAAAAGCTGCGGCTACAAATACTCGGGAGGGACCTAAAGACTCTGCGGCACTATCAATTAGAGTGCGTACTACCTGTCGATGACCTGCTAGAACCGCAGCGCCCAGTGCTGGGGCGCAATCTAGGTTTGGCTGCTTACTTAATATCGCTTTAACGTCGTCGTTTTTACCTGCCTTGGCGGCCGTTTCGAGATCATCCATAAAATTTTTTCCGCAATCACTATTAAATATTCACAATTCATCGGGATGCGCGTAAAAATTTCTTTTCAACAAGGTTATTTACTAATAAAGAGCCATTAATGCATTCAATCGGTCGAATGCATCTATTTACGCCATCTCATCTAATCGGCATGTGGCAGTAATACTTTAGAACCATGGATTTTTTATTAAAAAGAAGCGAATTATCATGATCTAAAAAAGAGACGCGACATTTGGAATTGCGAAATAAACATCCATTTACGAGAGATGAGCGATATTTTTGAGAAGTTAAACTTGATGTGCGATATATCGAAAAAAATCGCCGGTATTTCGATGCATGACCGCAGGGGGCCTTGACAACACAAAGGTCCGCAATGGGCACGACCCTGAACCGATAAAATGGAAAATTTAGGCTTATTGCAAAAATTCTTATCTATTGCCGCTAACCGCCACTTTGCAGACTAATTGTAATTTATAGCCATTGGCGGCTTTGGTCACGGAGTTCGCATTGAATCCACCATACTGAACGGCAGCTTTCGCTGCACAAGTAGATATTTATGAAACCTAGATGACCGTCCGCAAAAGCCATTGAGCTGTCATTGCTCCAATATTGTCGAACGTTTCTTATCGCGGCCAGATCGGACATTCCTCGGCGACAGTCCAATGACGGCATCTGACCTCGACTTTCTGCACGGCAAGTTAAGAATTCAATCTAGGCGATTTCCTCAAGTATGTTCCCATCTGTCGCATTGAAAACCTAATGAAACCGTATCTGGAAGCGGCAATGTGAGCCGGAAAATTTCTGAAAATATTTCCCGGATGGTCAAAAAGCCAAAATGCTTTATTTTTCCAGGTAAATCCATTTTTTGACCATACGGGAATTTGAACGTCTGTTTTTTCTAATAAATCATTAATAAAAATCATGTATGTGTGCCCGTCATATCTTTTAATGAGAACGTCGTTAACAGCCTTACCACCGTGTAGCTTTAAAGCTACAGTCTTTCCATGATCGAAGTCTTCCGATATTCAGACCTGCATCAGAAGTCATTATCGCTCCCCATCTTCGGACGCGCGCGCGAACGTTCGCCGGCCAAAGCAAGCGTTTGCTCTTCGTCATCTTTTTCCAGGGCGGCAACACCGTTCATATGACCGAGAAGATCAAGTGCCCAGAGCATGGCGATATAAACGGCGATGCTGGTCGAGGGTTTTCCTTTTTCTGCATCTGCAATCGCACGCAGGCCGGTGCCGATTTTTTGCGCGATGTCCTCAATGGTTAAATTTCGGCGCAGACGGGCAGCACGCAAATTGCTCCCCAATCGCTTGAGCATCTGCTCAACGGCATAAGGCGGTGCAGTTAAAAGCTTGTTGCGAGCGGTCATAATGCCAGCGTTGTGAAATTAAACATCCTTCACGAAGCATCACGGTTTTGAAGGTGAAAATTAATCAATAAATATGCTCTTAAGAGATGTTATTAATATTTAATGGCTCTTTATGTGTTTCAGCGGCTTGAACTATGGAGAAGGATCAGCTACCAAG
>JAZKCF010000149.1:0-10746 GCA_040388195.1 Pseudomonadota bacterium | reverse complement strand
GATTCATCCAATAAAGTGACCAGTATAAAGAATGAGTCTGGACGTAAATCTAGTTTCGGTGGAATTTTTAAAAGAAAATAATTTGTCCATATCGGTTCTGTCAGGATCAAGATTTGTGCTATTGCCCATATTTGCACGAATCGTTGCGGTCACCCTTCCATGCCGATAGATAAAGGAAAGCGCTTTCCTTATCTATCTACATGGAGGTGTTCCATGCACCACAAGCAACATAAACATAGCCTGTGCCGCACTTATCGCTTATCTCGGCAAGAGCAGGTTGAACACTTATTGAGCATATTTGGTGTGCTTGTACTTGCCGTGGGGGCGCTGACTGCTCTGTCATTTATTCATCTGTAAATCGTAATAGCCGCACACGTGCGCAATGTGCGGATGTTATTACTGTTGCAGCACTGCAAGCATTCGCTGCGTATTTAGAGCGGATTTCATATGAATGTACGGTGTTTTATGATGCCGGTTCCAAGGAAGCCTAGCGTCTTTGTTCATGATTCGAACAGTGCTCTGAGTCGTTTATCGGCACCCAAAAGATCGCGATGGCATACACAATCCTCGTATCCTCGCGTCGCAAGCCGGCATGCTGTTGTACAAGTAGGCGACCTCTAGTGACAAACACAAAGTACTTAAATTAATAACGACCCAACATAAATTAGCAGGCCAATTAAACCGCCCACAAAAGTACCGTTAATGCGTATGAATTGCAGATCTTTGCCTACCTGCAACTCCAATCGCTGAGACATTGTTTGGGCGTTCCACGTATGCACAGTTTCGGGAATAAGTTGGGCAATTTCATGTCTCCGCGATTCGATCACATCGCCGATTAATTTCCGCAACCAGCCGTTAAACTGATCCTGGAAGGCAGTGTTTGAAATTAATGTTTCTCCAAACTGGATAACAACCAATTGGAGACGGGTTTTTATTTCAGAGTCTGGTGCATCGATATCCAATAGCATGCGTCTTTTGATATCGTCCCAAATACCGGAAAAATAATCTTGCAGCAAAGGATTGTGTACGATTTCCCGCTTGATCGTCTCCGCGCGGTCCCGGTACTCTGGAGAATCCTTGAGGTTGCGAATAAAGTTTTGCACGGCTTGATCGAATTGCTGTCTCAGTTCATGGTTCGGATCTTTTTCCAGATCGTGTAGTACATCTTGAACTGCCTTCATAATTACGTTGAATGCTTTCTCATCAAGGGAAAGTTTTTGCCATATCCAATGCGTCGCATCGCGAATTCTTTCTCGAATCTGCGGCTCCTTTTTAATCAATAAAGCAACGCTTTGCTTGACCGCTTCGTCTAATAACGCTTGGTGCTGATTATTAACGGTCAATGCGGTGAGGATGGTTCCTGAAAGCGGTGCAATATCGATTTCATCGATATGGGTAGTAATCTGATCACGGAGGAGTTTACGCATCTCCTCGTCGCCTAGCGCACGCAGAAAATGAGGAAGTAGACCTGCTATACGTTCGCTGATGACAGTAGCGTTTTTAGGATCGACCAACCAATTCGCTAGTAAACCGGCAAAATCGATATTCGCCAGTTTTGCTTCGATCACTTCTTTCGGAAAAAAATGCGTTTCGACAAAGTTACCCAAACTCTCGCCAATACGGTCTTTGTTTCTGGGAATCACTGCAGTATGTGGAATCGGTAAGCCAAGCGGGCGACGAAACAATGCAGTCACGGCAAACCAATCGGCAATCCCCCCTATCATGGCCGCCTCAGTGAATGCGCGCAGATATCCGAGCCAAGGATAGTTGGCCTGAAAGCTGGTTGCGATCAGGAAAATAACCACCATTACTAATAAAAGGCCAGTAGCCAGCATTCGGGTTCTGGCAAGTTCCCTTTTTCGAATTTCCTCACTCATTATTTATATCCTAATCTGCTGATACCTTTGACGCGAGGTATAGATTGGCAATTATGCAATGCGAAGTCTAGTATGAAAAAGTAAGAGGCTTCATTCATCAGGGATGCTTTGGGATGGCTTAATCCAATCGAACATTTTTATTTACGGTTAGTCTAAGAAGCAACGAAATAGTAGTTAGTTCTCTCGTCGCTCGCAGATTAACATTCCGGTTTAACGTTTTTAGCAACAAGAGGAGAAAATTATGTCCGTATTAGCTTGGATTATCCTGGGTCTAATTTCCGGCTTTATCGCTAGCAAAATCGTCAACAAAGAAGGCGAAGGATTTTTGATGGATGTTCTTCTTGGCATTGTTGGCGCGGTGGTTGGCGGTTGGCTTTTTAATACGATGGGAGCATCCGGTGTTACCGGCGTCAATCTCTACAGTATGCTTGTCGCTGTTATCGGTGCCGTTGTAGTGCTCGTCCTTTATCACGCCATTGTTCGCGGCACTCGGTAACGTTAAAAAATCGAGTCATGGAAAATACCGGAGAAAAACAGGTATCAATTTTATTTCTCAGGTATTTTCCATGACGAATTTTTTTTGCGCCACATTTACACAACTGTCATGGTGAAGAAGTAAGGTTCCGTCTTTCCTTCCGATAATGATTTTAACGCCGAGCATGTTTGCTTCCACCGAAACTACCCCGGCTATTCAGAACGCAATTGTCGATGGCCGGCATGTTAAGAGTTTGCGTTGATCCGGCGATCATTACCATTGCGCCATGTTACTGAAGTGCGAGATCTTCCCGGGGCAGTATCTCATCAGCCCTGATTGTTTTTTCCTCACTTTTCCCGGCAGACCTCCTATTGCAACGACATTCATGGGGTTGGTAGGTGAAATTGGCTAACAATCGTGCTGCTGTTGATATTTATCTGTTATGCCACTCGCTCAATCAGCGTGTCTCCATTACATATTCTTTTTACTGGCTTTTCGCTCCCCTAGCGCTGTTTGCTACCCTGGCTTGTACCTGCCACCCTCCCCTGTTTGCTAGCGACAGAAGGCAGAAACAAATTTACTAACTTTCCGCAAACGTTGTTTCAAATACCGGTTAGATCATTCTGACCGTTGACGTGCAAATTCACATAAATCACGCTAGAATCGGCCTGCTTTTGCAGCCGGAAATCGCTCTAAACTCACCGCGACACCTTTAAACATTTAGTCTGGATGAGGATCACTCCTTCGGTTCTTCTGTCGAGGTGAACGTAACCGTCGTCATCTTTTTATAATTAGTGCACAGTAGTAAAGCAACACGGTTATCGTAAAAAATAATTTCCATTTAGTATCGCAATATCCCGCCAGCATTAATTTAAAAAAACCAACTACTTTTACAAAAACTTCAACTAGTGGTCAGTCACGGTGAATCTTTTGTATATTGTGTGATTGTCATTCTGAGCGTAGCGAAGAATCTGCTGTTTACGGCGACTTAAATGGAGACTGTGCATAGCGTAAGTAAAAAGCAGATTCTTCGCTACGCTCAGAATGACAATCACACAGTGTGCCTAATAAATCCAACGTGATTGACCACTAGCAGCCAGGAATACAAAACAATGTCAGGAAATAGTCTACCTTCCAGAGATTTACTTCTTCTTAACGAACAGCTACTCGACGCATCCCGTGTAAATCGACACCTGATTTTTGTTTACAGTGTCTTCGGACTCTATTTCTGCATTGCATTGAAAGCATATTGGGGAACCTCCTTACTGATAGGTAGCCTAGTAGCAATATGCGCTCTTATCGCAGCACATGTTGTATGGAACTATAAATTTTGGCGAGCTGCCCCAGCACCGGAGTTAAGTGCCGTATGGCTTAACAGATGGGTAATATTACGTGGCACTGGGGGCATAGTGTGGGGTGGGAGTGGCGCGGCCCTAATTACTGTTGCAGATTTAATTGGAAATCCAATTATTATTCCGTCACTCCTAATATTTGCTGCGGGATCTCTAGCCGGTTCATCTTACAAGCGAGCTAACTATGCATTCGCCATTCCCTTACTTGTCCCCGTAATTACTCGACTCACGTATATTGGAACCGCAGAGGCGATAAGCTGGGCAATACAGTGCGCGATTTTTCTAAGCTGTGTTCTCGGGGGAACGCGGAAATTCGAAAATATACTGATCACTTCGTTTAATATTCGCTTCGAAAATAGGGAGCTCTTGAAGGCTTTGAATGTGGAAAAGGCGATATCAGAAAAAGCGCGTGAGGATGCGGAATTAGCGAATCGATCGAAATCTCGATTTCTTGCTGCGGCGAGCCATGATCTTCGGCAACCAATGCATGCGCTTAACCTTTACCTTGGCACGCTTTCCGGTTTTGATTTACCTGAACGAGCGCGAGCAATATTTGGAAATGCGTTGCAGTGCGCCAACATGATGGAAAAGCTGTTCAATGCGTTGCTGGAAATGTCACGCTTAGACTCAAGCACGGTAACCCCTGAAGTTGTCGAATTTCCCATTTCATCCATATTAGATCGGATCCGAGTTCAGTTCGAGCCGGAGGCAAAAGCAAAAGGCTTGGGTTTCGAAGTAATACATTCCGCAGCAGTTGTGCATTCCGACCCGGCACTTATTGAACGGATCATGAGCAACTTCGTTACTAATGCGATACGTTATACCAAGCAGGGAAAAATTCTCGTTGGTTGTCGTCGAAAAGGTACGCAAATACGTCTAGGTGTATACGATACCGGCCCCGGCATTCCAGCCGATGCGCATCGCATAATATTCGAAGAGTTTTACCAAATCGATAATCCAGAACGTGATCGTGGAAAGGGTTTGGGGCTCGGCTTGGCAATTGTGGAACGGCTTGCACGGCTGTTGTCGGTTCCCATCACCCTCATATCAAAACATCAATGTGGTTCTATGTTTGCTATCGATATTCGATTGGCTATAGCCGATAGCCGTGTTGCCACATTGAAAAGGGTGAGTGTAGTAGAAAAGATAGGAAAAAATTCCTACGAGCATCTCACGGATAAGTTGGTTGTAGTAATAGATGATGAAGCAATGATTCTCGACGCATCGCGCACGTTACTCGAGCAATGGGGATGTATCGTTGTCACGGCGGCATCGAAAGATGATGCCATTCAGAAATTGGCAATGCAATCGCGAGCGCCGGATGTGTTGATTTGTGACTATCGTTTACGTGGAGAAGAAAACGGCGTTGATGCGATTGCTGCTCTGAGAGACGAATTTAACCAAGATGTTCCCGCTTTACTAATCACTGGTGATAGCTGGCCGGAACGTATTCAAGAAGTTTTAACAAGCAGTTTGCCAGTATTGTATAAGCCTCTTCAGAAGGAAGATCTGTTGAAGGCACTTTCAGCGTTGATCGACTCTCGGCATAGGGGGAATTCCGTTACTGCAAAGAGTCAAGACCCAAGCGCCGTGCCGCTATGATCGCTTGCGTGCGACTGGCGACATTCAATATACGGAATATTGAAGAGACATGAAGTTTAACGGTTGGTTGAGCAAGGTCGAGGCTTCGCGCTATTTCTTTATTGGAACAGCCTTGCAATAGAAGGCCCAGTACTTCTTGCTGTCGTTGCGTTATCGAAGGGAGAGATTCATCCGAAGAAGGTTTACAAAGCGCTGACATTATCCACTCAGACTCTAGTGATTCCTTCGCTAATACGCGACGTACAACTTCAGCCAGTATTTCGGGGTCAGTGGTTTTGGAAATAAACGCCTGGGCTCCAGCGCGTAAAGCGGCTGCCACAACGCGTTGGTCATCCGACGCTGATAAGATCAAAATAGGTATCAACGGATATCGTTTGTGAAAAGCTGCCACGGCATCGGCACCGCTTAATCCCGGCAATCCTACATCAAGAAGTATGAGGTTTAACTCTGAAAAGCTTTCTGCCAAGTCCAAGCCATGCTCGGCAGAGTTTGCCGTAATCACCTCTGCGGCACCAATAGCTGATTTCAGAAATTGACTAAGAGCATCTCGAAACAATGGATGATCCTCAACGACTAATACAGTCTGCATTTTTCTATTCTCCAAATCTGCTACCTTAAAGGTGATTGCCTGTTGATTTTGTGGCAAAGCAATCAGCCTTGATCCAGCCGTACATTTTTCAACAAAGCGATTTTTTGTTGGGCATCGAAATATTTTGTGGAATAAATAAAATAATGGAGTAAGAAGGTACGCAAAGAAAGACGCATGTAAGCTGAAGAAAGCCATACCTCCTCCTAGCACATAGGAGATAAATTCGATGAATAACTTCCAAATGATGTGCGGCTCTTTCCCCGTGTTAGTCCTCAACGTAGTTAAGGGATGGAGAATGTAAGTATGCAATACATTAAAGAAAAGCGAGTTTACTGCTGTCATTGCGCCGAACGCGCCAACGGCCAACGTGCTAGGGGGCACCTCTCGGTTGCTAATGCCTCGATCGGTATCTGCTGCAAGCTCATGGCTCACTATCTTTGCGAGCCCTACTCTCTTTAGCTCTTCTTGCTGTAGATTTTCCTCAGATTGAACGTATACCTTTGGTGGTTTTATTTTCGTTTTCATATTGATCCTCCGTCATCGCGTAATAACCTTTAGGATATTGCGCACGAATGCTAATTACATTTTCCATTCAAGTCCTGCAAAAACTGCGCGGCCATCGCCGGGAAGAAACTGCGCCGAATCGACGCCGCCCGCATTTGTAATCACATCTGTCGTCGCTGCGTAATTGCGATTGCTAAGATTCTTTCCTTCGACAAACCATGAAAAACTTTTCGCAATACGCTGTCCGAATTTGAATCCCCACACGGTATATTTATCAGCGAATAATGAATTCGCCATATCAACGGCATAATGAGTCGGCGACCAGTGTATGTTCGGACCAGCGTAAAAACCATTGCTACCGCGCCAATTCAATTCCCCCTGATAGACATGTCGCGGAATACCCGGTAATCGATTGTGGCCATACATCGCATCATTGTCGAAGTAAAAATCATTCAGCAAGTAGGTTTGGCGCAATTCCCATGCGCTACCAAGCGGTATTTCCAAACCAATTTCGATTCCTTGATGGATGGTACGAGGCGCATTCACAGTGTCAAGCGGCGTTCCAGTAAATGTATTTAGAATGAGAAGTTCGTCCTTCACTTTTGCGTGATAGAGCGCGACATCCCATCGCACATTATTCATCTCACCACGAGAGCCGATTTCTATCGTTCTCGCAGTTTGTTCGCTGACCTGACTAATGCCAGGCCCAGCGAATAGCTCACCGAACGATGGTGGCTCGAAACTCTTGCTCAGATTCGCGAATAGCTGCGCAGCCGGGGTGATCTCGTAACGCATGCCTAATTTAGGGCTGAAACTACGATAGGTTTTGTCAAAGCTATTGTCCATCCCATCGCTCAAAAAGAGATCATTGAGTTTGCGGTTTGCTTCTGACCATTGCGTTCCCACTACCACCGCTACGTGTGGCAAAACATAGTGCTGATTTTCGGCATAAAGATTGATATTACTTGCAGTTCCTTCACTTTCGTCAGTGCGAGCACCTTTCGAACCGGATACATTCACAAAGCGGTTGAACATAACGGTTCCGCGAGCGGGGGCAAAGCCGATAGTCAGAATGTTTTTGCGCGCGGAAAGAGGCGCCTCCGAAACATAACGAGCCTCGATGCCGTAATCCTTCGAGTCTATGTCTAATACTTCGAATGTAGGATGAAATAAATTACTGCGAATATAAAACCCGCTAAGCTCCAATCGTCCTTCACTTAGTGCGAATGTGGTTTTATTGGCAATTCGCCACAAACGAGAATCATACCTTGTGTTACCGATGATGTTGTCCGGGTTGGCTTGTCTCGGATTGGCTACAAGCTGGCTTTTAGTAAGATTGCCAGGAACTTCGGATTCACTTTCCACTACACCCAGATAGAATCGTGTTTCCGCCTTATCAGCAAATCTCCAGCCCACATTGCCGAAGAAGCGCTGATTGTTTTGCTTTGCATGCTCGCGAAAGCCATCCTGCTGAAAATCAGACAGTGATGCATAGTAATCAATCGTGTCCCGGTTTCCTGCGATTGATCCTTGCCCGTGGTAATAACCGAAACTTCCCGCTTCAATACGCGCTTCAATCGGCGAAGCACTAAAACCGGTCGGGCTCACAAAATTAATAGCGCCACCTAATGTGGTTGCGCCGTACTGCAGTGCATTGGCGCCCCGAAAAACTTCGACATAACGTGCAGCCATCGGCTCAACAGCTTGAAAATCACCTCCGCCATCCGCTTGATTCAGCGGCACGCCATCTTGCAGCAATTGAATACCCCGCAGATGAAAAGTCCGCTGCAAGCCCGAACCACGAATGGACAACCGAGATTCTTCAGCGCCAAAACGAGGTTGTATATAAACCCCTGGAGAAAGATTCAATAGATCGGAAAGTGTTGAGGTGCGACCTTCGCGATAGCGTTCCGCGTCGATTACATTTGCACCACCGGGAATATCGTTAAGGCGTTGTTTAGCGGTATTGATGGAAGGCTGCGTCAAAGTAGGGTCGAAAACCCTCTTGCCTTCGATGACTAGTGGTTCTAGTTTAGCTGGTGCTCCTTTTATAGTGGATTGCGCGTGTGATTGAACTGAAAACTGGAGGCCAGCAAGTGAAATGGCAATAACAATTTTCTTTTTCTTAAAAAAATTAGTGTGCATGGAGCAGCTCTTGGAAGGGGTGTACAGACTGGAAAATCGCTAATAAAGTATCGTGGTGTCTGCAAAGCGAAGCGCGCTATTTTAGCGTTATAACTATGAAGATGCACTTGTTATAAACGCAAATACCCATGGTCAATGCGTTGAGTGGATTAAACTCTTGATCCAAGTTAATTGCGGATAAAGCAACATTCCACCGCCGCCATTACCGAATTTCTGCCGATTTTCGGGGCCCTTGGGAAGCCGCATCACAAAGGTGTTGACGCCTACCAAATGCCAACCACCTAAAGGAATCTTTACAAACACAGGACTGCCAGAATCACCGTACGCTAACGTCGCTGCGACGTTATTGCCAAGCGCGTCGCTATACTGGAGGTCTGTTCGTGCGGGGTTATCGAAACGAAAGAGGTAGACATCTTGTTGAGCGGCCGCTGTGTTACTGGGCAACAACTGCTCCACTCGATTTGCTCCCACTCGCTTAATTGAAGCAGTGCTGCGAACAGTGACGCCCTGTAGACCATCTCCCCCTGCTCCATAGCCGACGAATGTAATGATGGTGCCAAGCGGAATTGACTGCATGAGTATGGGATAAATCGGCACACCGGCGGGTGCCGCTTCTGCGAGCTCTATAACGGCAAGATCGTTGTGATTGATGGAATCGGCAGTGGGCTTAATGGTGGCGTAGTTCGGATGAATGAAGATGCGCGCAGCCGGTAATCGATGAGACAAATCCGAACCGGCATTGAGATTGAACACGATATTGCTAAGGTGTTGTCCAGCCACCACATGTGCAGCGGTCAATACGTGGTGCGGCGAAATCAATACACCAGAGAAAACGCCATTGCCGATGGATATGCTACCTACGCCCGTCCAAGGGGAAGCGATGAGGTTAGGATCGGTACGTAGCGCGGGAGAATCGGGTGGGTTGCCGGTGGGGCTTCCGCCGATTATTGCGTAAGCAGGAAGAAGTAATAGCAATCCCAGAAAGACAAGGCATTGATTCCACAATAGCAGCGTTGAAACTAAATACTTCATCATGTTAGTAATTAGAATTTGCCAAGTTTCTTTTTCTTGTGTGCAGTTGTGTCTCGTGATCAAGTTATCCTTGGGATTTTGTAAAATGCCCTATAAGGACATACGAAACTATATTGGTTCCTATTCCCGCGGATAAAAGTGGCAGCAGATAAATTGCCAGCGAAACCTCGGAAGCGAACAGCTGATCGTCTAGTAATGAAGGCGATTGCTTTGCCGCTGATGCCAGATGCTGAAGTAACACGATATCGAAGCTCGAGAGGATGAGAAGCATCATCCCGAAAATAAAAAAAGCCAATGGCGTGACCGCTTTTTTCACTAATAGCAGTGCATAAATTGCGGCCGGCATTAGCAGGGAAAATAAAATCAGTAAAAAGAATTCGGACCGAAAGAAAACACTGTCGTTCATAATGAAGCGCCTTGATTAAAATCCACGGTAAAGAACGTAACGAATAAGATAATGACACAAAACATTTGCTTTATCTCGACATGCTTTTGCGCACGAAGCGCAAGGAAGTCTACACATTCATTGAAAGAAATATAATGCCCGCAAAAGAAACCACGGCGCTCAGCCAGGAATGGAAAATACTTCAAAACAACTACGAGCAGTACGAGAAAAGTGCACTATTGATCAAACTAACAGGCATCGTGATATGTGCTGTTGGCGTGGCGCTGGCGCTCCATGAGATGCTCGTTAGTGCAATAGTGTTAGTGCTGTGGGTACAAGAAGGTATTTTCAGAACCTACCAATCACGACTTGGCGAGCGAATTTTGTGTGTCGAGCGGTTGATTAAACAAAATACGGAAGAAGACGGTGCGGCGTTTCAGTTTCATTCAACATGGCTGGCCGCTCGACCTGGTGTGGTGGGGTTGATCGCTGAGTATGCGAAGAGCGCAATGAGACCGACGGTGGCTTATCCGTATATGGTGTTGCTGCTAGTTAACTTTGCCCTGTAAACAGTCCAGTCTAACCGCAGCAGTAATCATAATGGACAAGGCGGTTTTTTCTAACAATCCATTTCTCGTTTTAGTGAATCTGTTGTCAGCTAGCCTGCGTTACAAATTCTAATCGCCCGTGAATCACAACAAAGCTGGCGCCATGCCAGCTTTGTTTTTTGTGTGCGCCCAGCATGGGCGCAATCTTGGAGGTGAAAGTCCTCCCGTAAGCTGACC
>JAZKCF010000148.1:0-12883 GCA_040388195.1 Pseudomonadota bacterium | reverse complement strand
ATCTTGCAAGATCGCGCACAAAATCACAGTGAAATTGATGAAGAACCTTTTTTTTAATGGCGTTTTTTTCAGGTTGTGGCGGTGGGGATGGGAGTGACAACCAAATTCGATAGACGTCACCAATCTAGGTGAAACGCATTTAGTAGCCCAGTTGCCTTCTCGCACTCGTTGGGAGCTTCCCGCCGTTATGTATGATCGCGGAAAAATTCTTGTTGTTCGGGAAGGTGGGGCGGTTTCAAAAATTGATGGCAATACCGATACGCCAGTCATTACTAAAACAAACGGCGTAGGCAATAATCACTACTGGTCAACGACTACGGTATTACCCACCGGCGATGTGGTATTGACTGGAGGAGGAGGCTTATCTCCAGCCGATGGCAACCCGAATAACGGCTATAACGTTGCGTTACAAGCCTCGATTTGGAATTCTAAAACCGGCGTCTAGCAGCCCGGAGCGCCTGCAAGAAACGCACGCGAGTACCACTCTACAGCGTTGCTATTACCTCATGCATCTATTCTGGTGGCCGGTGGTGGGGCGCCAGGTCCAATAAATCAATTGAACGCTGCAATTTATTACCCGCCTTACTTATTTAAAAAAGATGATTCGGGTGATTTTGCTCTTCGCCCTGTCATTCAAAACCCTCTAGATATTTTAGGATTAAAAACTCCTTACGCGTTTGACGTAAGCACAATAGCTCCGATTCAACGGGTGACGTTAGTAAAAACAGGTTCGATCACACATTCCTTCAATTTTGATCAACGCTTTTTAGAAGTGCCTTTTCAAATTATTGGGAACCGTATCTCGATAAACGTACAAGAAAATTCAAACGTATTAACGCCTGGCTATTATTTGCTTTTCGTTATCGATAGCAATGGCGTTCCATCGGTTGGAAAAATTGTCTCAATCGCTTCCTCCACCATTGTCTCTGCATCGCTAACCTCAAATGATTTCTTTGCGACATTTAATGGAAATAATAAGATCGGCTTAAATGGGGCCGCGAATATTTCTGGTACTTCTGTGGTGCTAAGCGCTCGTAGCGCAGGCAGTCTAGGTTCTTTTTTCTATCGCGCTCCTGCTGCAGTTGACTCGAATACATCCTTAACATCTTCTTTTAAGTTCCGCGTTGGAAACGGCACCGACGGGGGGGATGGCTTATGTGCTTCAAGGAAATAATTCGAATGCGTTGGGTACGAACGTCAATGGTTTGGGCTATCAAGGAATCACAAAAAGTGTGGCCGTTGCAATCGATCCAAATAATCAAATTTCGATTCTAGCCAATGGAAATATGAGTCCCATCGCGACGATCAAAGCCCCATTTAATATGCGTGATGGTGTGCAACACACGATGTGGGTAGATTACGACAGCATGCAGAAAAAGCTGAATGTTTATCTGCTTGGTGCTGGCACTCAAAAACCCCAGACTCCAGTGTTGTCCGCAAATATTAATTTAGCCAGCTTGTTAGGCAGTTTGATATATCAAGGTTTCACATCCTCGGCAGGCCAATCAACGAATGTCAGTTACGTTGACATCTGGGGATTTGCAGTAGGTAGCTCGCCAGCGGTTGGCGCAGACCGGCTTCTGCAAAATCAACAACTGTTTCCAGGCCAATTTATCAACTCGCCTGACGGGAAATCCAGATTGGCCATGCAAATGGACGGTAACTTGGTTTTGTATCAACCGGCGTTAGCAAAAACACTTTGGGCTTCTAATACCAACGGCAGCGGCGTAGCTCGTCTGCAATTGCAAACAGACGGCAACGGCGTTTTATACGACATTACCGCCAAAGCGTTCTGGGCAACCAATACAGTAGGGAAAAATGGCGCGTCTCTTGTGGTTCAAAATGACAGCAATCTCATTTTGTATGACGCGACGAATAAAGCCATATGGGCAACCAACACAGCAGTGTTGCCGCCCGCACCACCTGCTGTCACGTATTATCAAATTAAAAATATGTGGCAAAGCACTTACCTGTTCGACGGTGGTGATCAACTAAAATATGGCGCCACACCGGGCAATGATTTTTCGTATCAATGGTCGTTAGTTGATCGCGGGAACGGTTATTTTGAATTTAAAAATCGCCAAACCGGTGAATATATAAATATTGAACACACCTTAGATTACATCGAAAGCAATAATCGCCCTATCGGTGCAGACAGTTCAAAGTGGGCATTTGAATATATCGACAACCAAGTATTCCGGTTGCGTAATGGCTGGCATACGGGCGACTACATGCATATTGAAAATCTAAAAGGTTATGTGCAGCACGGGCCTATGTATCCGGCGTGGCAAAGTGCTCGCTGGCAACTAGTTGTCGTGAATTAAAAACCTTCGCCGGCCACTGCGGGTTGAACTCTGAACACTAGCGGCAAGCTTGCTGTATTGGCGAGCCGCCTTGTTACCTCTGTTTAGCCCGTTAATTATAAGAACTGATATTAAGAATTTAAAATGACGCGAAGACTCTCGAAATTTGCATTGGTTTTGCTATTGCTTGTCATACTTGCAAGTTGCAAACGCCCTCTTCCTCACTTTAATGGCACAGATATTACAGGCGCCAACTTTGGTCGCAATTTTAAGCTGACTGACCCAGAGGGCCGGGCGCACACGCTTGCTGACTTTCAGGAAAAGTACGTCATATTATTTTTTGGCTTTACCCATTGCCCAGCGGTCTGTCCGACGACGCTTCAAGGACTAGCAACGGTACGCAAAAAGCTGGGGGCTGATGCATCGCGTGTACAAATTATTTTCGTTACATTAGATCCGGAACGAGACACGCCGGAAATACTAAAAACATATACGACTCGCTTTGATCCAAGTTTCGTTGCATTAAGAGGCGACAGCGAAGCCACGCAAGCGACGGCTAAAGAGTTTCATATCTTTTTCCAAAAAGTGCCTTTCGACGATGCTTACATGATCGACCACACGGCTGTTCTTTATGTGCTCGATGCGCAAGGACAAATGCGATTGGCAATACCGCTTGATATGACGTCCGATAAAATTGTCGCGGATCTGCAAACATTAATGAAGTTATGAGAGTGACGCAGTAATCTTCAATAGAGGCGCCGGTAATCTGCCACACTCCCCAACAAAACAGCCGATAGATGCAGAGCAATTCAATGCAGGCTTGTTCGAAAGCTGATCGTAAGTGGGGGGAGACATTAGAGCGGATGTCGAAGACTTTCACATGCTACCGTTATCCGCCCTTTGATAACGACTTGTCTCATTTTTCAGATGGTGCTTAACATCCAGGGTCTAACTTTGATATTTTTTCATTCGGCAATGCTTGCTGTATTGCCGCAATAGCTGCTGCGGCGGTTAGGGTATATCGCAGCAACATTTCCGCGTTTTCCTGGCTGTCGCGAATTGCCTGCTCTAAAACAGTTGCCGCTTCCATCAAGGCGTCCGCGCCAATCGTTGCAGCAATCCCTTTAGTCGTATGAACAATCCGTTTAGCAGATGCACGATCGCCAGCGGCAAGCAAAGGCTCTACTTGAATTCCAGCCGCTGTTTGCTCAGCAACGAAGTGCATCAGTAATTTACGGTAAAAAACGATGTCGCCGCCGATCCGCTGCAAAGCGGCGATGGTGTCAATTCCATCTATTTTCCCTAGCAACTCCATTGTGGCCTTCTTATCATTTACCGTAAGAGGTGCGGATAAATCCATTCGTATGATTTTTCGGCCCCTATCGCCCAAGGGCAATAACGCATTAAACAAAATATCAGGATCGATACGTTTAGCAAATGAAACTATTAATACTAGGACTTACGCAAAACCGCCCCAGCGGCGTTCCTCCTTGTCGTACTAATTTGTACTGCCTGCGTCGTCGCGCCTTGCTGGGACGATTTTGCGTAAGTCCTAAATACTCATCTTAGATAAAAACAGCGATGCTGCCTTCTCGGCCGAAAACCGGAAAGCGATAGTGAAGGATACAGTAACATTTACAGCATAGATGCATGTTCATATAGTTACATCGCATCCTAAAACCAAAATCAAAGAAAAGATCGTGCTCACGCAAACCGCCTCTGCTGCGTTATCCCCTTGCAGCACATTCCGCACCGTTTGCGTCGGCGAGCCTTACCAAAACAATTTCGTGTAAGCCCTGAAAGAGATATTTCTTTATAGAAGCGAGCGGACGCATAATGGGAACTTGCGCGCAAAGAATCTTAAATGTCACATTAAAAAATGCAACGATCATTGGTGATCCGATAACGAACGGAACAGCGGAAACAAAGCATATTATGCAATGACTCCACACAATGTCGACGCCGAGTCACGACCACAATAGGTATTGAAAGAAATCTATTCATCAGGGAGGTTTACATGCGTTTAATTAGCTTAAGTCAGCGCCATCTCTTCACTGCCTTATTACTTGGCGGTGCTTTGATAAGCGAAGCCCAAGCGGCTTTAATCGTTAGTCACGTAACCGACAAAAATAAGCAATCCGCAGCTGATGCGGTTATTTTTGCAAAGCCATTAGACACTCCCCTTCCGGCCGCAAAAAATACAACGGTCGCGGTAGCGCAAGAGAAGGCGACATT
This sequence comes from Pseudomonadota bacterium, assembly GCA_040388195.1. Taxonomy (GTDB): domain Bacteria; phylum Pseudomonadota; class Gammaproteobacteria; order Burkholderiales; family DATLHW01; genus DATLHW01. Next base: position 8,345 of record JAZKCF010000148.1, on the reverse strand, counting down.
TATTCCATACGTTACCGTAATTCGTACTGGTACATTGGTACGCTTCCCCAACAATGATTCATTCGATCACCACGTTAAATCTTTTTCTCCCGCAAAAACATTTGAAGCGCGTGTTAACGCTAAAAAAGAGGGGCCTACCCCGATGGCGTTTGATAAAACCGGTGAAATCGCTTTGACATGTTTCTTCCACGATTTCATGCGCGGATTTATTTATGTCGTTGACACCCCTTATTTCGCCAAAACCGATAAGGCGGGTAATGCTGTATTGAATGACTTGCCGGTAGGAAAGTATGAAATTTACGCATGGGCACCGAGCATGATTGGCCCACCATTGACGAAAACGGTACAAGTCCCAGCGGATGGCTCTGTCAACGTAGAGTTCCAATTCGACTTTGTGCCAAAACCCGCACCAGCTCCTAAGCTTCCCGCCAAGGAAAACGTCAATTATTAAAAGCGGTTTGCCGCTGGATTCAGCGCCGCTAGATCAGACGAACCATCTGGAAAATACAACAGGCGTTCATTAGAGCGGATTTGGCCCAAGTGTACGTATCGGGTCAAATCCGCCCACCAGGTTTGAGGAAAACCTTCTCGAGCGTATGACCTGCGTCTAAATCCCGCATTACCTTAAATGTGGCGAGTAATACGCTCAGCAGAGATGAAGTGCCCTATCCCTTGGCCGGCTTGGTGTCCGCTAACGCATGCAATGCCGTGTATTTGCCAGCCTTACGAACCTGACCAGGAACATCATGGCCAATAATGTCAGGCAGCCTACGCGAAGCAGCAATCAATTTGGTTAGATCGGTACCTGTTGGGTAACCCATAGCCCAAAGCATGTGCACCAAGTCCTCAGTGCAAATATTACCCGTTGCACCAGGCGCGAACGGGCAACCGCCAATGCCGCCAAGAGAGCTATCAAATCGCCGGCAGCCTGCTTCGAGCGCAGCAACCACATTTGCCAATCCCATGCCGCGCGTATTGTGAAAGTGGAGCGTGAGGTCAACATCCGGAAAACAGTCGTAAACCATATCGGCCAATGTGCGAACCTGCGTGGGATTCGCCATGCCGGTAGTATCGGCAAGCGTTACACCGGCGACGCCAAGGTCAAGATAACGCTCGATGAAATGAAGAACGCGAGCGGGATCGACATGCCCTTCGAATGGGCAACCAAAGCTTGTGCTGACCGTACCGTTGACAGTGACTCCCGTGCCTTCGATAGCCCGCATCACATCTTTGAATGTTTCGAATGAAGCATCCGTGCTTTTGTTCACATTCGCCAAGTTGTGAGATTCGGAAGCCGACAGGAAAATATTGATTTCGTCAGCCTTACCCAAAATGGCTCTTTCCGCACCCAGCACATTGGGTACGAGTGCGGTATAAATAACGCCGGGCACTCGTTTGATTTGCTCCATGACCTCAGGCGCATCACGCATTGCCGGCACGGCCTTCGGTGAAACAAACGCGGTGACTTCGATTTTGGCAAGGCCGGTCTCGGACAACTCGTCGATAAGGGCTACTTTTACTTCGGTGGGAACGAAGATAGATTCGCTTTGGAAACCATCACGGACGCCGACTTCTTGGATGTAGATTCGGTTTTTCATAGGTTTCTCCTAGAAAACATCTCTATTGTCATTCTCGCGAAAGTGGAGATAACAATAAGTTAAATCACTCCTCGTACTTTCAGTTCCGCCTGCTCTCTCTCACTAACGCCAATTCCTGCCAATATTTCCGCCGTATGCTCTCCCAACTTTGGTCCGATCCAGCGCGTTTGACCAGGTGTCTCGGATAGCTTCGGCACAATGCCGGGCAATAGCACTTCCTGATCATCACCCAAGCGATTTTTTTCAATCATGCCACGCGCCTGGTAATGCATGTCAGCGACAATATCAGCGATAGAGAAAATTTTACCGCTCGGTACTTCTGCTTCTTCAAGCACTGCCAGCACATGTTCAAGATTATGTGATTTGGTCCAGCTACCAATAACGCCATCCAATTCGTTAGTGCGGGTCACGCGGCCCGCGTTATTCGCAAGTGTCGGATCTTCAGCCAGATCGCCGCGGCCAATTGCATTCATTAGGCGCTTGAAAATACTATCGCCATTTGCACCGATGACGACGTATTTTTTATCTCCTGTTTCATAGGTATTGGAAGGCACGATGCCAGGCAGCGACGCACCGCTACGCTCGCGAACAAAACCAGTCATGCCATATTCCGGCAACATTGATTCCATCATGCTGAATACGGCTTCGTACAATGCCACATCCACGATTTGTCCTTTGCCGCCGTTCACATTGCGATGGTGCAATGCCATCAGCGCGCCCATTACGCCATACATCGCGGCCAGTGAGTCACCCAAACTAATGCCGACACGCACCGGCGCACGATCCGGATAACCGGTCACGTAACGCATGCCTCCCATCGATTCGCCAATCGCGCCAAAACCTACGCGATCCTTATAAGGTCCCGTTTGGCCATAGCCGGAAAGCCGAACCATGATCAATCCTGGATTTTCCTTGGCTAATTGCTCGTAGCCCAGATTCCATTTTTCCATTGCACCGGGGCGGAAATTTTCGACAATGATGTCGGCCTCTCGCGCTAAGCGACGAACAATGTCTTGGCCTTCGGGAGTTTTGAGATTAACCGTAATGGACTTCTTATTGCGCGCTTGGGCGTACCACCACAGCGAAGTGCCCTCGTGCAGCTTACGCCACGTACGCAGCGGATCACCGCCTTCGGGGGATTCGATTTTAATCACCTCCGCACCGAATTCAGCTAATAAGCGACCACAAAAAGGGCCGGCGATCAGTTGCCCCATTTCTAAAACTTTCAACCCGGCGAGCGGGCCGGCGGAAGTGGAAGGTTGGTTGGTGTTCATGATGGATGAGGACGTGAATGGTAGAGTGATTTTCAACGCATTAAGACAACGAAAACTGAAGATGAGTAGGGCGTTAAGAGCAAGCCATGTTAGCGATTACGCACCTACTCACCCAGCTTTCGGGCATGGCCCGCGCCTACAAAAATCAATGTTACTGACCGCCAGAACGATTGCGCTGTTGTTCAATACTTTGCCGATGCAAATCTTCGATATGCGCTTGTGTTTTAGCCCCTAATGGTGCGAGATCTTCATTAAACAAACGATGCGCTTTTTCGCGATAGATCACCGCTTTGCGAAGTCCATCAACATATGTATCGAGACTAACCGAAAACGCGTGCAACGCATCTTGCAAATCTTTATCGCCGCGCTCTGCCTGATTGATTCTGGTTTTCGCCGAATTCATTGAACTATAGGCCGCCGCGATAAGTGTGTCTTGCCCGTTGCCAAGGTAACTAGTGACTGCAGCGTGCGCCGCTTGCAAATCAAGCAACACGCCCGTCATCAATAACGCATTCAGACGAACGAGCGCATTTCCGGTGTCGCTCAACGTAGAGAAATTCGCCAGGATTTTGCTTTGAACGGTTTCTTGATAGCTGGCAAACGCAGCATGAACTTGACCGGCAATCACGCCCCAATCACTAACGGCGTTGAGAAGCCTGAGAACAGTCTCCTGCGCGTCATTTCCCTCCGCCACTAACTTGGCTTGACCAAGATTCTCTATTGCCAGGGCAATGTGCTGCTCGACCTGTGCATAATATTTTTCATTCACGCTAATGACGTAATCGCGAATAGCGGTGCGAGCGGCGATGTAATTCTGATAGGCGCTACCTAGCGTATTAATCGATGCCGTCAACTTGCCGAGATCATCGGGCGATTTTCCAATCGGCGCTACCATCTATAGCTCTCCTGTGATTGCATCAATTTTTCGCGGTATTCGAAGGCTTTGTAGGACTGGTCTTTTCGCATCAACTTCGACCGTACAGATGTTTTTAAAACACGTACTAACGTACTGCAGTCGCAAAAGGTGCCGCCACTAACGGCGTGAAGCGGTCGGTATCGGAGTTATAACCCAATAGCGCACCACGCACTAAGTCGAAATACCAACCATGCAAACGCAAGGTTCCGGCGTTGACGCGTTCTTCGATCCAGGGAAATGTAATCAGGTTTTCAAGAGAAGTGAGAATGGCCGCTTTTTCACAGGCCCGTGTTTGCTCATCCATTGACTTGTGGCCTAACCGGTCCAGGACATCGGTTCGGGCACGATCCGCAATGCGCATCCAAGGACCGATAAACTCCGACTCTTCCGCCTTCAATTCACCTTGCATCAGCGCATTAATCCCACCGCATAAGGCATGACCAAGAATAATGATGTGCTCGACATTCAAGCTTTTAACACCGAATTCGAGCGCCGCGCTGACACCGTGAATCCCGCCGTCGGTCTCATAGGGAGGTACCAAATTAGCAACGTTGCGGACCACGAATAGTTCGCCCGGATTGCAATCAGTGATGATTGCCGGGTCGGCACGGGAATCACAGCAGGCAATTACCAGCGCCTTGGGACGCTGCCCTACCCGCAATTGATCGTATAGCTCCTGATCGGAACTGAAATATTTTTTCTGAAATCGGCCAAAGCCAGTGATGAAATGATTTACGTCGTCCATGAGGCGAGGATTTTACCTGAAGAAGCGCCTTAAATCGAACAACTGACACGATACGCCAAACTGATCCTTTTCGTTTGACAGACGGAGAATGACTGGAGATGATTGCATTGTTAGCCATTTCCTTAACAGCCCACCTACCGATGCCCTCCCGCTTGATCGCCTGCCATGAATGCGATTTGCTTCAACAGGAAATTTGTTTACCTCCAGGTAAAGCCGCACGCTGCCGCCGTTGCGGGGCATTCCTTTATAGAAGCCCGCATGATTGCCTTAATCGCTCACTGGCTTTTGCCCTTGCCGCCGCTGTCGCTTTTCTATTCGCCAATATTTATCCCTTGATGACGCTGGAAACACGCGGCGCATCGCGCACCGCGACACTGCTGGATACCGTTTTAGGGCTTTACGATCAAGGCCGGCCGTTAGTGGCATCGCTGATGCTTGTCACTGCCATCATCGTGCCCGCTCTCAATATCTTGACAATGATTTATCTGTTATTTCCGCTACGCTTCGGGATCGTTCCCCCTGGATTCCAACAGATATTCCGACTGCATCACGCCATTAGGCCGTGGGGCATGACGGAAGTGTTTATGCTCAGCGCGCTTGTTTCATGGGCAAGGCTTACAAGTAGCGCTGACGCCACAATCAATCTTGGCCTGTGGGCATTTGGCGCATGTATGCTGTTGCTGGCTGCGGCGACCGCCTCTTTCGAACCTCGTGATTTATGGGAAAAAGTAGCAACGCTTAAACGAAGACAGACGAATCGGCTTATCCCAACCAATGCAGAAGAAACGTCGCATTAACGAACTGCACGACAAATTGATGAAAGTGCCGTAATGAAAAAATGCCGCAGCGCTGCCAGCCAAGGACTGCTTTCCTGCCATGTTTGCTCGCTTATCAGCCGTCCAGCGCCCGGCAACGCCGACTGGTCTTGTCCGCGTTGCGCCGCACATTTGCATTTTCGCAAACCTGATAGCATAAAGCGGACCTGGGCATTGCTGATCGCGGGGTACGCGCTCTATATTCCTGCAAATCTTTTGCCGGTAATGGAAACCAGTTCGTTGATCGATTCGCAAATAGACACCATTTTTAGCGGTGTCGTCTATTTGTGGACAACCGGATCATGGCTGCTGTCTAGCATTGTGTTTATCGCCAGTATTGTTGTCCCGCTCGTTAAATTGTTAACGCTTTCGCTGTTGCTGATTTCCGTACAGCGCCGATCAACTTGGTGTCCGTTTCGGCGAACGCAAATGTATCGAGCGGTGGATTTAATAGGCCGCTGGTCGATGCTCGACGTTTTTGTTTCCGGCATACTCGTAGCACTCGTACAAATTCCTTCACTAGCGATAATTAAAATCGGCTCTGGAATGCTCGCATTTGGCGCATTGGTAGTGATGACAATGTTGGCCTCTATCAATTTTGATCCACGATTAATTTGGGATTCTGCAAACAACGATGCCTGAAACTCCACCCCACGCCGACATCCCCGAAGCAGCTGTCGGGCAAAGTCGTTGGTCTCTATTTCTAATATGGCTGATTCCCGTCATTGTCGTGGTGATTGGCGCGTGGCTTGCCGCTAAGACAATTGTCGAGCAGGGATCGATGATTACGATCAAATTTAATACCGCAGAAGGTTTGGAAGCCGGGAAGACAAAGATCAAATACAAGAACGTCGATATCGGCGAGGTAAAAAATATCACGCTTAGTCACGACCGAGCAACGGTTATCGTCTATGCGCAAATGACCAAGGAAGCGGAAAATTTTCTTGTTAAAGATACCCGGTTTTGGATCGTCCGCCCTCGTGTCGCCGGCGGGAATATCTCCGGTCTAGGGACATTACTTTCCGGCGCTTACATTGGTGTCGACCCCGGAAAATCCGCCGAGGAAACAGAATACTTCGTTGGGCTTGAAACCCCTCCCGCCGTTACTCAAGATCGTTTAGGCAAACAATTCGTGCTTCACGGCAATAGCCTCGGTTCGCTGGATATCGGCTCACCGATATATTTTCGCCGTGTGGAGGTTGGACAAGTTATCGCCTTCCAACTGGACAAGAGCGGCGGCGGCGTAACGTTGCAGATTTTTGTTAACGCGCCGTATGATCAGTTCGTCAAAACAAATTCGCAGTTTTGGCAAGCCTCCGGGCTCGACTTTTCGGCCGATGCAAACGGTTTCAGATTAGATACAGAATCATTGGCGACTATCGTTATCGCGGGTATCGAGTTTCAATCGCCGCCCACCGACTCCACCGGATCTCCCGCACCGGCAAACAAAGCATTCAGGTTGGCTGCGGATCGCACGCAAGCAATGAAAGTGCCGGATATCGCAGGTGAAACTTTCATGATGACCTTCCGAGAATCGGTGAGAGGGCTTTCGCCTGGTGCGCCGATTGATTTTCATGGGATTGTCATTGGTGAAGTTGAGTCATTACAGCTGGATTATGATCCGAGCCAAAAGCTATTCAACATCCCGGTTAAAATACGACTCTATCGGGACCCGCTATTCACCAAGTATCGAAACAATGGAGAACCGCTCGATACAAAACATATACTCGATCGTCTTGTGGAACGCGGCTTCCGCGGGCAATTACGCACTGGCAATCTATTAACGCAACAGCTATATATCGCGATGGATTTCTTTGCCGATGCCCCCAAAACAAAAATCGACTGGAGCAAAGGACCACCGGTGCTACCAACCCTACCCGGCCCATTCGAAGAGCTGCAAGCGACAGTAAGTCGCATCTTCAAGAAACTCGACAAAGTCCCGCTTGATGCAATCAGCGGCGATCTGCGGCGCACATTGCAATCGTTGGATGGCACTGTGCGCAGAGCAGATAAACTGATCAATCGTGTCGATACCGAAGTGGTGCCGGAGGTTCGTTCGACGCTTGAAGGCACGCGCAAAGCCCTTGGTTCAGTGGAAAGCACATTAGCCGTCGACGCGCCTTTACAACAAGATGCCCGCGAAGCGCTACGGGAGCTGGGACAGGCAGCACAATCGTTACGCACCTTAACTGATTATCTGGAACGTCATCCCGAAGCGATTCTGCGCGGCAAGAAAAAGGAAGAGGAAACGCAATGAAAACCCGTGCCGCCTACTGGCTTTTTATCATTCTGCTGCCGGCCTGTAGCACCATATCGCCGGAACCTCATTACTACACGCTCGGCACGCCAACATCTACCTTGGTGAGTAGTACGAGTAACGCCAATTATCGCATTAGCGTTGGTCCGATCGTCATTCCGGAAATTGTTAATCGCCCACAGATTGTGCTGGAAAAGGATCCCAATCAAGTAACTGTTGCCGAGCAACATCGCTGGGCGCAACCACTGCAAAAAGAAATCTCTAGAGCACTAACTAATAGTCTTTCACAGCAACTTAATGGCGCTTGGGTAACCGATTCTCGACAAATCAGCAACGGAAATATCGATTACCAAATACTAGTGGATGTGCAACGTTTTGAATCTCGTCCCGGCGAAGCGGCAATTATCGAGGCGTTGTGGAAAGTGCGCCGCACTGCGGGTGAGGACACAAAAATTGGTAAGTCGGTCGTCCGTGAAGCAACGAACGGGAATAGCTATGACACGCTAGTTGCAGCGCATGAGCGAGCCATTGTTTCAATGAGCCGAGAAATAGCAGCGGTTATTCGCGCTTCCTGGGGGAAATAAATCGAAGGCGTGCTTTAGAACCGATTTCACCTTAATGTACGGCATCGCCACCCTCCTCCAAAAAGCGGAGCCGGTTAGCTAGTGGTCAGTGACGTTGGATCTAGGCTCTTTATGTGTTTCAGCGGCTTACGTCACCAATACATGGACAAGGGACGC
>JAZKCF010000147.1:0-11472 GCA_040388195.1 Pseudomonadota bacterium | reverse complement strand
GTCACCATTTTTATTCAGCCATTACTCCGAGGGGCGTAGTTAAATGATCGCTTACGATAGTTTAACCTCAGTTCTGGATAAGGGGCGCCGTTGCTGCAAGACGATGAGCAACCGTTAAGGGCAAGCTGGGTTTATTCGGCATTAAACAGTAGGCAATTAAGCCGCCTAACAAATTAACAGTAAACTTAAAGGCGGATCGACGGCGTGTATGTTCGATTTGGCAAAGATTTTTCAGTTCATCGAACACCGTTTCGATGAGTCCGCGCTGACTCAATAAGGCCAGATTGAGGTGTCCTGTCGAATGTAGACACTATCGTCTCAAGCAGCTACTTTCTGTTTGCTGAATTGTTTTGCAAACATAGCAGGAGCTAAATAACCAAGACGTGAATGACGTCGCTGGCGGTTATAAAATATTTCGCTGTATTCTCGAATGGAAGCGATGGCCGCTTCTCTAGTCGCATAACGTTGATAATGCACCAGTTCATTTTTCAAACTTCCCCAGAAGCTTTCCCTCGGCGCATTGTCATAGCAATTGCCTTTGCGGGACATAGATACCTGCATTTCAAACTGTTCAAGTAACCGGCGGTAATCATGGGAACAATATTGGCTGCCTCGATCCGAATGATGAATCAACCCTGGCTGCGGCCGCTTGGTTTGCATGGCGCGAAATAACGCTTGGCCAACCCGTTCTTTCGTCATGCGTTCTCCCATGGCATAACCGACAATTTCACAGGTAAAAACATCTTTGATCCTAGTTAGATAAAGCCAGCCTTCAATTCTCAAGATGTTGAAGCAGTTTCCTCTCGAGTCGATGCATTTAATTACCGACTGGCAATAGATGGGGAAAAATTTAAAGGTATTCCTTTTCATGTCGTTTCTGAAAATCTAATTATTGGATTAACAGAAGATCATCTAAAAAAAGCCAAGTTGTCAAAGCAAACTCTTTTTACTCGAATTGCAAATACCCCCCCTGGTTCGACCTCAAGCCAGCATGAAATGGACGTTACTATTGGACGTGTTATAAAAAGAGATCGATGGTAGAAATTCTTTGATTCAACAACATCCTAGTCAGTAGACCAACAGCAACAACCAAAAGGTGACGAGTATCCATGGCAGCCAGTGCGGCAATGCTCCCAACCATGCGGTCGATCGTATATTTGATTGACGAAAAATGGGGTTGCCTCCTATAAGCGGAATTGTTGTGTCAGCGTGTGTGTTTACATATTGCGTTATTTGCGCACGCGCATTTGCAATGCGCTTAGCGACAAGCGCTCCTGCTTGTACCGACAAGCCAACAAAAACGGAAAATATAATTCCCATAACTGGAATGGCTATCGTAAGGATCTTTGCTTGGTGCATCGATTCCCTACAGGCAATGGAGGAAGTGACCAAAATCGTATAGGCAGTAATGCAAAACGATTGAGAAATAAACAGCCATGAAAGCCGGCTGGAAATCCAATTATGTTCACTCGAAAGAATTTGCTCAACGTAGCTTTCTGCAAAAACCGCCTCAGAAACGTTTGCAAATTTTAGAGCCGCTTTCTGTTCTTGTAGATCGTCCATAGAAAACTCTCCTTTGTTATAACTGCACACCAACGACACTTAGGTAACCCATTCGCTTCATCTTCGGTGAATCATATTGTTTACCACGCTAGAGGGCGTTGTTGAATAATTCCAACGGGAGATGAAATGTCTACTCTCATTACGCTGCTACGCGATTTTGACGCAGATCGGCATGCCTAATTATGTCATTCTGTTTAATGCGGACGCAGCTATCCCGGCTGCCGTTTTCTGTTGCGGTAACGCGCTCGCTTGCATCATATTCGTAATCCGCAAAAATCGCATCATGAAGCAGGCTGTCCAGTACTGATCGCGCATGCAGTGCACAGCCAGGGCTGCTGGAAATTACACGGCTAATATTCGACGCAGGAGCGAAGATCGAAGCACAGGATAGCTGGGGCCGCTCTCCCTGGGATTATTTTACCGTTTACATGACTTTGCCGTCAGAAGCATGGTTTAAAAATGGAATCCCTTTCAGATACGCGCTCAAGCGTGGATGAATAGGCACAATGTGGGGCTTACCGTTTTTCGTGGTTCCAAGGAAAACAGATCGCCGCGAATTGCGCGTTTAGCAAGCTTCAAAATCTCCACGCCCCATCTCATGTTGGTATAAAACGCGATTTTAATTATCGCTCGCGTTTCCAAACCCTTATACGCTCGCATTAATCTGAGCACGTCAGCATGGTCTTTATAAGCGGGCCTTTCGTTTTTGACCGGAGCGTATTCACGGCACAGGCACAGCATCAATAACTATTTTGCCTATTGTGGGCTACTTTTTTCGCGTTTATATTGTAAGTGCCATTACTGAAAACAATAGTTGCAGTCTGACAAAAGAGGCGGGGTAAGTAGTCTGCGACGTCAAGGCGAATTTGGGTCTCGCATGACGATGGCACTGCGACTACCTGCTATTGAAATCGTTGATCGAGAAGTTTGCCGTTTATGCAAGAAAGTGTGTAAAACATCTGGTGAACCCGGTGCTACAGTAATATTTCACTCATAATCAATGTCCCGTCAATGCGGCCCACGCACGACGACATGTAGAGAAAGGTATGCTTATGCCAACGCTGAAATCTCTTACACTCCTCATGTTAAATTAACGTTCGAATAAATGAATAATGCCCGTTGGTTCGCTGTTACGTTTCACTGATATAAATGAGAATGCGAGGAATGCTTGATGAAAGGGATGATGAAGATATTGGAACGGGCAGGATTGATCAGTCAAGATGCGCCTACCGAACCTCGCTCGGCAGAGTTCGACATTGAACAAGTGCACGAATCCGCTGCGTTGGCGCCTGTGGTTGCATTTGACGTGCTGGCGGGTGGCACACCATTGAATCTTGCTGAAATTTACAAAAATGAAAGCGTTCCGCCCTCGGCATATCCGGCGGAGCGATTGCTACGATTGTTGAATGGCCTTAGCGCCATGGATGAAGTCACACGCATCACGGCCATCAAGGCTATGGATGAGGCGGATGAGTCATGGACCATCGCTGACCCCGTAGCTGATGCTAATGCCAAGATCAGAGCGCTGGTAGCGCATTCCCAACGCATCGAATGGAGCCTCATTCAGCTCGAAACCGAAACACTGACGCAGATTGATGAGGTACGCGCACGTCAGGAGCAGGCCACAGGCAGCATTCGTAAGCAGATCGCGGATCTCGAAGCGCTTGCCGCTCGTGAACTTGACCGTGCTAACAAAGAAACAGCCGAACATGAAGGTAGGCTCAAGGCTGCAAAAGAACAAACGACACGCGAACTGGATGAAATCAAAAAAACCAGCACGCAACTACAAAATCTAGCGGCCGTATTTGGAACGCTCATCCCTAATTCGCAAGGATAATGTAATGGCAAGACTGACACCTCTTTCAAAAGGTCTCATCGGTTTAGCTGTAATTGGTGCGGTCGCATCAGCAGTCTGGCATCTTGGATTAAAGGATCGATTCAATGGGGCAGTTGCACCCCCACCTCCATCCTCAACCGGTACGGCCGTAACAGCACCGTCTACGCGAAGCCCTACCGCGACAGCCACGTTGCCGGCTGTGAGTGACGCAACTACAGCCGGCGGGCATCCCATCAGTCCAGCCGAAGCCGGTGAAATGGGTCGCAAGCTTCTGGACAGCGAAAACTATGCACAGGCGCGCGTGTATCTGGAAAAAGCAGTCCAGGGCGGCGACGGCGCTGCAGCTTGTCACTTGGGCGAAATGACACTGAAGGGGCAGGGCGGCATACCAGCTGATCAGAGCAAGGCCGCAAGCCTTTTCCAGTTGGCGCAATCCAAAAACATTATTTGCTTTGCAGGCGGCAAATAGCCGGATCGTTTTAACGCAAGCCACAAACTAATTTGAGAAGGATAAGCGAATGAACCTTTGTCTAACAGCTGTGCTGGCAGCGATGGCGTGTAACGTATTCGTGGTCAATGGAGTGCAGGCGCAGGGTTTCGTTTTTGGCACCGGCACTCAACCCCAGGCACAGCCCGACCCCGCGCCAGCGACTGCCGTTACCGGGGCGCGTGATGCAAAAATCGAAATCGCGCAGCGGCTCCTGGCGCGGATGGGATTGCTGAACGAATTGCCGACCGGCGTGATGACGCCAGCTACGCGCGAGGCACTCCGTACATTTTCGAGTCAGCACGGGCTTGCTCAGTCCGGTCAAGTCAATGCTGCGACGTTGAATGCGCTGCGTCGGACGATGTGGCAAACCCAGAACTGGGCGAAGGGCAATTACAAGGGCCGCGAAAAACTAGTCGACGCGCAAGGCTTGCGTGAAGCACAGATTCTTCTTGGAAAATTGGGGTTTAACGCAGGTCCGTTGGATGGCACATTTGGCCCTCAAACTCAGGTAGCGACGGAAGCCTTTCAAGAATCCCAAAACGTTACCGTCGATGGATTGATTACTTCCACCGTATTAATGAATTTGCGCCGTGCAGCAACTGGTGCCGGATCAAAAGCAACCGCGACGGTACGAATTTTGAACTGGCCGGATTACATCGAACCCAGCGTCTTGGTCGATTTCGAGCGGGAATATAATGTTCGAGTCATTTACGACATCTTTGCCAGCAACGAGGATTTGCAAAGCAAACTCCGCGCTGGTGGCTCTCCATATGATGTAGTGATCCCAACGGGGAATACAGTGCCGACGCTGGCCGCCAGTGGTTTACTCAGTAAGCTTGATAAATCGGCCCTAAAAAACTTGGCCAACATTGATCCACGGGTCGATGCGGCCATGCGGACGTGGGACAAAGAAGGTAGTTTCAGCTTGCCTTACATGTGGTACACGGTGGGTATCGCTTGGAATCCAAAACTTGCCATGCGGGCGTATCCCGGGCACGACATGGAATCGATGAGTAACGTATTTGATCCTGAAATTGCCCGTCGTTTTCAGTCCTGCGGGGTAGGCATTGAAGATTCGGCAACCGATGTTGTGCCGCTAGCGGCAATTGCCGGTGGCCAGGCCAAATGGGACGGGAAGAACTCGATTGCAGCGGCGTCTCGTGTGCTAACGAGGCTGACTGGGCTGGTTAAAGTAATTCCAACGGATCGCTTCGTCGAGGAGCTGGCATCTGGAAAAGTCTGTGTCGCCATTGGATTTTCCGGTGATGCCGTGCAAGCACAAACAAAATCACATGGCAATGTTGAATACCGCGTGCCGACTGAAGGTGGCTTATTAGCGATTGATGCGATTGCAGTGCCAGCGAATGCGAAAAACAAACGCGAGGCTTATTTGTTCATCGATTACTTGTTGCGGCCTCAGGTGATTGGCAAGATTTCCAACACAGTGGGATATGCGAATGCCAATCTCAAGGCTGGGGATTACATGAACGACAGCGTGAAATCCAATCCAGCGGTCGTTCCGAGTACAGCAGCTCTCAGTCGCTCTTCGCCGATGCCCAGTCTATCAGAGCAGGATCGTCAGGAGATCGCGCGTATTTGGGCAAACTTCGCAAAGTGACTTGCGTGATATTGAACGCGCGCATGACGCAGAAATTAACGCCAATGGAGCGCACTGGATTTCGCTGTGAATAAGGCGCCTTCGTATTTGGGTGCGTTTTTGGGGCACTCGCGCAACCTTGTATTTCTAGCGGCCGCTGGATGTACGGCGATGTTTGCGTCCATCCCATATGGATGGACGGGGATAGGCGTCGTCACAGTTACCACGCTTGGGCTAGAGATATTGGCGTCCCTGATAGTGCCGGATTTGCCGGCTTTTCGGTCATCAGTAAACGACGAACACAACAGTCAGGTGAGGGCAGAGCGCCAAAGCCGTTTATTACGTGAACTAGAACAACGTGGCGACAAAAAAGCGCTAGGTATCTATGAACAAATGCGTGCGCGGGTCGGCGCGTTATACGAAACGGCTGGCCGAGTGGATACGGATCTATCGCTGCACGATGTGGACAAGTTGGCAGATCTGACCGTTGACTATCTCAATCTATGCGTGGTCAATCTTTCGCTTAAAGAGCGCAAAGACCAAGTCAGTGAAGAAGATATCCGCGAACAAATTTCTGCCCTGCAAGCACAACTGAGTGGTTCCACACTCGCACCTGACGAAGAACGCCAAGTACAAAGTATCTTGGCCGAATACGTTGAAGCCAGCAATCGCTCTCGCCGGTTAGCGATTCGCCGAAACGCCCTGGAAGCGGCGCTGATTTCCATGCCCGATAAAATCGAAGAGGTGTATCAGTTGGTCATGGCCTCTCCATTCTCATCGGAAATGGGTAACAAGGTCGAAGAATCGCTAGCGCGCTTGCGAATCGCTGAAGAAGTGGCCGCAGAATTCAATGAGAGCGAATTTAGCAACATTGATCAATCCACCGCGTCTATCTCGGCCCGATCCGCCACGTCGCTTCATTCGGCACGACAGAAGGCACGCAGCATCAAAACCTAATCTGGACACCCCTTACGAGATCAACTTAGGAGCATCTTACATATGGCTAATAACGCAATCTTTGCCCGTCTCTCCAATCTTTGGACTGGTTTTATCTCTCTGTGGGTATCGGACATTGAAAAAGACCATCCCGAGATTGCCTACCAAAATGCAATTGCGTCGATGATCGAAAAGTACACGAAACTGAAGTCCGCTACGGGCTCGATCATTGCCCGGCGACAGGACATCACAAGCCGGCTCGAAACCCATGAGCGCGAACTTGCAAGCGTCAGCGCGGATCTGGAAACCGCCCTCGCAACGAATCAGGACGACTTAGCAGTCGTATTGATTCAGAAAAAAAATGTCCTTGATGCAGCGATTACTGACCTCCGCGCGGATGCAACCCAGGCTACTACCGATGCCGACAGCGCCAAAGAGTCGCTCATCCAAGTGAAATCCGAGATTGACAAACTGAAAGCAGAAAAAGATCGCATGCTGGCCCAAATGCAAAGCGCACAGGCAAAAATCCACATTCAATCCCAACTTGATGGATTGTCGGTAGATGCGGAGGTGCGAGCCCTGGGTGCCGTTCGCGAACATATTAAAAGCCAAGTGGCTCAGGCATCACTTGGCGCTGAACTGCAAAGCTCCGATCTGGATGTTCGTTTGGCGAAGTTGCGTCAGAGTAGTGGGAATGTCACGGCAAAGGCCCAGCTTGACGCAATGAAGCAGGCGCGTGCCGCCGCTCAAGTTACTCCAACGAAGACGCTCTAATGGCCAAATTGATCGTGACTGAGGTGAAAGCCGCGCGATGCCCCCTGCCAAAATGGGCAGAGACACTGCGTCAAAAATACCTTGCTGGCGAGGCGTCAACTTTTGTGCTGTACAGAAATGTGTTCGACAGTTTTCTGGTCGATGATAGCTTGCATGACTTGCAGTCATTTTTGGTTGACGAATTATTTCGTGACACCAAAAAGCACGTATGCGAAGTGAGTTTGGAGCGAGGTGTCCGTGTACTGCGTCGGCAGGACGGCGGCATCGTTGCAATCACTGACGACGAGACGAGAAATGCTGACGGATCGTCATTGCCGCCCGCGCTGCATCTGCTTGAGCGCCAAATGCGGAATGGTCAATCCACTGCCGTTATTGTGCCGTATGCAGATGCCTTGCTACCGGCCGGCGATTTAAGTTTCATGAGCTACCAGGATCGGCAGATCTACCTGACTTTTCATCGGTGGTCGTTAGATAAAACCCTAACCAAAGGGGACAACATTTCGCTGCTGATTACGGAATCGTTGAATGCCATTAACCCGAGCTTGTTGTCGAATCCCAAGGTTGTTGCGATTGAAATTCCGATGCCGGATCTAGCGATGCGCAAGCAAATTATTACTTTTCTTGCGCCGAAATTGTCGGAACAACAGGTGGATCTGTTTTCTGAACGTACGGGTGGATTACGCAATGTACAACTGGCCGGCATTATGGCCAGCTCGGCGGGACACGGGCTTAGCGAAGTCGAGCGGCGTGAATTAATTCTGCCGTTGATTGCGGGAACAGTCGATGCAGAGCAGCGCGCTAGCACGCTTGCTACGATCACGGCGGGCATGACACCCAACGAGATTACTAAGCTAATCGAGCCAGGCAAAGCGGTGTCAGACGACGAACCGAATCAGCAAGTGCTCAAGGTCATCCATACGCGGAAGCGCGAAATGATTGAAAAAGAATGTGCCGGTTTAATCGAATTTATCGAACCGACGCATGGCTTGAGTGCTGTCGGTGGACATGCGCATATCAAAACCGAATTGATGGCCATTGCCAAAACACTGCGAGACGGGGATGCCACACTTGCGCCTATGGGCGTGTTGGCGGTTGGGCCAATGGGGGCGGGCAAGACATTCGTCATCAAGGCTTTTCTGAAAGAGGCTGGTATGTCCGCCGTCGCCCTGAAAAATTTTCGCTCAAAGTGGGTGGGATCCACCGAGGCCAATTTGGAACGCGTTCTTGCAACCGTCAAAGCGATGGGTCCCATCGCGGTGATCATTGACGAAGGGGATCGCAGCTTCGGATCAAGCGGCGGAGACGATTCCGATGGCGGCACTAGCTCGCGGGTAATCGCTCGTTTAAAAGAGTTCATGGCCGAGCCGGAAAACCGTGGCCAAGTGCTATTTGTCCTGATGACTAATCGTCCTGATAAATTGGATAGCGACATCAAGCGTCCAGGACGACTCGATCGCAAAATTCCTTTTTTTTATTGCGATTCCGCCGTCGAGCGAGTGCAAGTCATACAGGCGGTATTGGCGCGATATGGCGAAACGTGCATGGCGACATCAGAAGAACTGCAAACCTTGTGTGAGCCGCTTTCCGGATACTCCAACGCCGATTTAGAAGCACTCGCCTTACTAGCTGTTGGTCTTGCCCGGAATGCCGCTCAACCGCTTGATGCAGCCTATTTGAAACAGGCTGCCGACGACTTCATGCCGCCTCAGGAGCACGACATGATTCGGTTCATGGAACTACTAGCGGTATCCGAGACCTCTCGCCGATCCATGTTGCCGAAACGCTTTAGTGAAATGGCCATCAGCGATATTCAATCCAATCTGACGCAAGCCAAACGACGCGCTTTGGCGCACTGAACTCATCAATTTTTCAGGAGAACATCATGACGCAGGCAGTAAACGATCAAAATTTAACTTCCGTACAAATCATGCAACTGACTCGTGCGATGCTATCTGTTGCCGTAATCGACGGCCTTCATCCTGCGGAAACCGCGTTGATTCGACAATTTTATGAAAGCGGGCGCAATGAAGACATGCCAACCGCTGATTCCATCATCGGTGACGACGCGACGCGAAATTTCAACGTGAGTGACCTGGCCGGAAGTGCACCTGACTTTGCCGATACCATGGTGCTGATGTGTCTCATGACTGGATATGCTGATGGCAATCTTAGTGATGCCGAACACAAACACATCCAATCCATTGGTCATGCGATGGGAGTGAGCGAAACGCAATTCAACACGCATTTAGCGCGCGTGCAAGATGAGCTGATTGGTGCCTTGTCTCATTTGCCGGACTCTGGATCGGTGGCCAAGGTATATGGTGAGTTGTCGGTCGGTGGCTGACAAGGTTTTCTTCGAATGGCCTTTGCGGATACCAAGATTCAGTAATCTCACGAACTGCACGACAACATCGAACATCCAGCTCGGTCGCGTGCCCAGTCCGGCCTGCGTTGGGCAAATTGCTCGCGACCAGGTTGGTATTCGTAAGGGCGTCGCAACACATCGAGCAATTCGTGAATCCCCGTATCGTCTCCTTGCTCGGCGCGATCGATTGCCTGCTGTGCTAAATAGTTGCGAAGAACGTACTGAGGATTTGCCGCGCGCATGCGCGTTCGTCGTTCGGCGAACAGCAAGCCATCGCGGCGTACGCGTGCCGCATAGCGAGTGAGCCAATCGGTGAATGCCGGTTCGGTTTCTCGCCGCTTCTCTTCGTCATAGAATGCATCGTTGAAGACGGCCAAGTTTGGCGCGTCGATATTTACATCGCTTAGTGCATGAAAGAATAACGTCATGTCGACCTCGGCGGTTTGCAGTAACGCATGTAACGACTTTCTGAGTTCGAAGTCCTCATCCATGCATTCGGCTAAGCCTAGCTTTGCGGCCAGATTGTTGCAATCGGCTTCGGAGAATGCGTTCACATAACGCTCCAACCCTGCGTATAGCGCATCGGTGGAAGTGAAGGCCGGCGCCAACGCATTCGCGAGCCGTCCCAGATTCCAATACGCGATGCGTGCCTGCTGGCCAAAACGATAGCGACGACTCTCTGCGTCGGTGGTATTGGGCGTCCAGTCGAGATCGAAATTATCGATCCAGCCATATGGTCCATAGTCGATCGTCAAACCAAGGATCGACATATTGTCGGTATTCATTACGCCATGTACGAAACCCACGCGCATCCAGTGTGCGACCATCACTGCCGTGCGTTCGCATACTTGCATGAACCACGCTGCACGCATTTCCTCGTCGTCGCTCTCGTTGGAAATCAGCGACGGGAAGTCGCGGCGAATCGTGAAGTCGATCAACTTCTTTAGCAATGCGATGTCACCCCGCGCCGCTGGAAGTTCAAAGTTACCGAAGCGGATAAACGATGGCGCCACACGACACACAATTGCCCCCGGCTCGGGTTTTGACCGTCCGTCGTAAAACATATCTCGCATGACCGGTTCACCGGTCGCCACCAAGCTCAGTGCGCGCGTTGTCGGAACGCCGAGGTGGTGCATTGCCTCGCTGCATAAGAATTCGCGAACGGAGGAGCGCAACACAGCACGGCCATCGGCATGCCGCGAATAGGGCGTTAGACCTGCGCCTTTGAGTTGCAACTCCCAGCGCTCGCCTGTCGCGTTGATTGTTTCGCCCAACGTTATTGCACGCCCATCACCGAGTTGACCGGCCCATTGGCCGAACTGATGACCGCCGTAATTTGCTGCATACGGCTGCATGCCGTCGAGCAGCGCATTTCCACTGAATACCTGCGCAAACATCGGCGATGCGATATCTACCTCATCAATGCCCAGCAATGCGGCCACCTCGCGTGAATGCGCGATCAGTCGCGGTGCTGATACACGCGTCGGGTTTACGCGAGAGTAAAGCGCGCCATATACCTGTCGTGTTCGCAGTTCATCTTCCGAATCGCCGGGTAGTTCATTAACTAAGGTGTTATCAAAGCGGAGGGTTTGCATAAATCAGTGCTAAAAATTGATAAGTGGACAGCTTAGGCGGCGATAGATTCCCGCATTGTTAGCGGTAATGATTGAAATGTTCTATTTACTGGTTTTTTAATAGTACTTCAACATTAGCTGTCAGGGTAAATTTCAAATCCCTAGTTCAACGTCGGCTTGTTGCGCGATTTTGCTGCTGCTGATGGCCTGTCAGAATTGGTAATCAATTGCGTGGCATCGTTCCAATCGATATCCTGTGCTTTTATGCATAAGTAATTTTTATGGCTCTTTATGTGTTTCAGCGGCTTGAACTATGGAGAAGGATCAGCTACCAAG
>JAZKCF010000146.1:0-26014 GCA_040388195.1 Pseudomonadota bacterium | reverse complement strand
TGGACTTGGCAATGGCCTAGGACAAAATCACAGTGAATTCAACGAAGCTCCATATTTATAACTGGTCGGATTATATTGCTGACGATACCATCGTAAACTTTGAGAAACAGACAGGTATCAAGGTTCGCTACGATGTGTTCGACAGCAATGAAATTCTGCATGCTAAGTTGGTTGCGGGAAAAACGGGTTACGATATTGTCGTTCCTTCTTCCAATTGGGCAAAGCTTCAAATCGAAGGTGGTTTTTTTCGCAAGCTGGATAAGAATAAGATTCCGAATTGGAAGAATTTGGACCCGACAATCAGTGCTCAACTGACCAAGATTGATCCCGGTAACGAACACTTAGTAACGTGGTTATGGGGCTATACCACTATCGGCATTAATGTCGACAAGGTGAAGGCGGCGCTTGGCGACTTGCCTATGCCGGAAAACGAATGGGCGTTGGTATTTGATCCCAAGTATGTTTCGAAATTGAAGTCTTGCGGCGTATCTTTCTTGGATACTGCTTCAGATGTTCTTCCCATTGCCCTGCACTATATGGGTAAGGATCCTTTTAGCAAGAACGCTTCCGATTACGAAGATGCCGGCAGGATGCTCGCCAAGGTGCGGCCACATGTGACGTTATTCAGCTCATCGGGATATATCAATGATCTCGCTAACGGATCACTGTGCGTGGCTTTAGGATGGTCCGGCGACATCAATATTGCTCGTCAACGTGCTATTGAAGCGAAGCGCGGCAACAATATCCAAGCGTTGGTGCCGAAGCAAGGCGCGCATCTGTTTTTCGACACGATGGCAATTCCCGTTGATGCACCCCATCCGGAGAATGCCCACAATTGGATCAACTACATCCTGCGTCCTGAAGTGCATGCAAGCCTGAGCAATAAAGTGTTTTATGCCAATCCCAACGCAGCTAGCGTTCGATTTGTCAGGAAAGACATTGCTGAGAACAAAACAGTGTTTTTGGATGATGAGAATAAGAAACGAATGATAGTGCCCGGATCTATTACCAATGATATTCGCCGATTGATGACACGCATCTTCACGAAGTTCAAAACGGATGTTTAATCGACCAGCCTAACGATATTTAGATAGCAATGTCGTTTCAACAATTGCTTCCCGCTTTGTAAAAAGGGGAAGCATGTTTACGCTCTTGGCCTTGTTTGAATCTGGTTTTTACGGAACAGGCTTTATTCAACATCCGCTCTAATCGATGGTTCAAACATTGGTATTCGCTGCATAAAAAAATGCGAGCAAGCCGCTTTTTGTATTTCAATTTGTTCTGAAACCTAATGCAACCCCCGATATAATATTTGGAAATATTAAATAACGTAGATGGGGAGGGTAATGAAGCGTATCAGTTTTTCATCGCCGTCGATCGTTGAAGCACTCGAACCGCGAATTTTATATTCCGCAGATTTAAGCCCGCTAGTTGCAGCTTTTGATCAAGACGCTGCAGGATTAATGTATTCCTCATGTTCCACGACTACGTCATTCGCAAATTTTCAGCAAAACAGCGTTTTACAAGATGCACGCCAAAATAAAAGTGAGATAAGGCACGAAATTGTTTTTATCGATATGGCCGTATCAGGGTATGAGCAATTAGCAATTAGTGTTCGCAATGACACGTCCGCTACACGTTCGGTCGAAGTAATGATCATTGATACGCAACAAGACGGCATCGCACAGATCACCGCAGCTTTAAGCACCCATCAAAATGTAGATGCCATTCATATCATTTCGCATGGTGATCCAGGTGAAATACAAATTGGCGACACACGTTTAAACAGCCAAAACCTGTTGGGCAATGCAGTTTCGATTTCAACATGGGGTAACGCGCTGGCAGATGGTAGCGATATCTTGCTCTACGGCTGCGATGTGGCTGCTACTTCGGCTGGACGAGATTTTGTCTCGAGCTTAGGCCAGTTAACTGGTGCCGATGTCGCTGCCAGTACAGACTTAACCGGCGAGAAAAACCTAGGTGGCAATTGGCTGCTCGAATATGCCGCGGGGAAGATCGAATCAAGCACGATAGTAGATGCCGTAGCCCAAGCTGATTTCCATAGCGTATTGGCAACCTATACTGTTACCAATACTGCGAATTCAGGTGCGGGATCATTGCGACAAGCAATTATTAATGCCAACGCGAACGCGGGCACTGATGCGATTTCTTTTAGTATCGGTAGCGGTTCCCAGACAATTGCACTAACGAGCGCACTACCTACCATCACCGGTCGGGTTGCCATCGACGGCACATCGCAAACAGGCTATGCCTCGACACCACTTATTGAACTCAATGGTGCGTCCGCCGGTGCGAACGTCGACGGCCTGACGCTGACGTCGGGTGCTGCCGGTAGCACGATTACCGGATTGATCATTAATCGCTTCACGTCGGACGGTATTTATATCAACGGGTCATCGAGTATCACTGTTCAGGGCAACTACATCGGCACCGATGCATCGAGCGCCAGCGGCATTGGCAATACCGGCAACGGTATTAACGTTGCTTCATCGACCAACATCACCATCGGCGGCACGACGGTTGCTACACGTAACGTGATTTCTGGAAATACGGGAAATGGAATAATGCTGTCCGGTGGAAACGGTTATCGCGTTACCGGAAATTATATTGGAACTAATGTGGCAGGCACGGCAGCGCTTGGGAATGAGGTTAACGGCGTTGATATCGTTACAACGAACAACAGCATTATTGGCAGTGCGGTTGCAGGCGGCGGCAATTTGATCTCGGGCAATACAACTTACGGGATCAGAATACACATTTCAACGAACAACCTCAGCGTTCAGGGCAACTATATCGGTCTTAACGCTACTGGAACGAGTGCCATTGCCAATGGAACTGGTATCGAGTCCACCAGCAACGCCTATAACGTTACGATTGGCGGCACCACTGCGGCAGAGCGCAATGTCATCTCGGGCAATACTAATCGCGGCATTTTTCTTGCAGGAAGCAGCACTGGCTTCAATATTAAAGGGAACTATGTCGGTCTCAATGCGACGGGTAGTGCTGCAGTGGGAAATGGAGGAGATGGTGTTAGGCTCAACGGCGCCGACGGAAACACTATTGGCGGCACAGCGGTTGGTGCAGGCAACATCATTTCAGGTAATGGCACAGGTATTAGCATGCCTAATGGTTCCAATAACATCATTCAAGGCAATTACATTGGAACCAATGCTGCCGGCACGGCGGCATTGGGCAATACGGCTTATGGTCTAGATATATATGGCTCCTCCAGCAGGAACACCGTCGGCGGCACCGTCGTCGGCGCCGGGAATATAATTTCTGGCAACGTATCAACCGGCATAAATATAGCCTCATCCACGGCAAAAAATAACTCAATCCTCGGAAACTCTATTTACAGTAACGGCGGTCTGGGGATAAATTTGGGCGGTGCTAGCGTCACCGCCAACGATGTGGGCGATGTGGACACCGGAGGCAACGATCTGCAGAATTTTCCCGTCCTCACCAGCGCCTATTCCAATTCGGCCCGGTCACTGGTCAATGGCACACTCACCAGCAATGCATCGAGTACCTTTCGGATCGAGTTTTTCGGCAACCTGAGTACGGATTCCACTGGATACGGCGAAGGCGAAACATATTTGGGTTTTGTGAACGTTATTACCGGGGTGAGCGGTAGCGCTTCGTTTTCGGCGACCTTGGCAGGCTTGCCTTCGAGTGGGCAGTGGATCAGCGCCACAGCCACAGATCAAACCACCGGCGACACCTCGGAGTTCGCGTTTGGTGTGCAAGCCATAGCGACGAACAATCCACCAGCGGGAACAAACAACGTTCTCAGCACCGTAGAGGATCAGGAATACACTTTCACGGCTAGTGACTTCGGCTTTAGCGATAGCGCCGATGCCCCAACGAATAACTTCATTTCAGTGAAGATCACAACCGTACCGAGCGCAGGTACATTAACAAATAATGGCATCGTGGCAAATGCTGGTAACTTCGTGACAAAGGCGGATATCGATTTAGGCCGATTGGTATTTACGCCAAGCGCGAATGCGAATGGCAGTGGTTACGCCAGCTTCACATTTCAAGTACAAGACGACGGCGGTGTATCGAATGGTGGCGTCAATCTAGATGTCAGTGCGAATACGATAAGGATGAATGTCACCGCTGTAAACGATGTGCCTGTTAATGCAGTGCCAAACACCGCGCGTCTTGTTGATCACGATACACAGCTTACGTTTTCAGCAGCTAACGGTAATTCAATCGTGGTGGCGGATATCGATGCCGATTCTTTACAAGTTACCTTGTCTGTAACCAACGGTACGCTGACACTTACTAATATAACCAGGCTTAGTTTTAGCGTTGGATCTGGAACCACCGACGCCGCCATGGTTTTCTCCGGTGCGATTGCAGATATCAACTCCGCTCTTAATGGTTTGCAATTTACTCCAGCGGCGAATTTCAACGGCAGCGCAAACCTTATTATTACCAGTGCCGACCATGGTGCCTCAGGCGCCGGAGGAGAAAAGAGCGCCGTATCGATGGTGTCCATTAGCGGGCTCCCCCGATCGGCACCTATTCTTATGGTACTCACTACTTTACCCGTTACATCCACAACGACGGAACCGGCATCCTCAGAAGTTTTATTGGAAAGCCCAAGCATCACGCCGAGCGAATCAACAGATTCTGAAAATCCCACTAATAAAGTAGATGGTGGTGCATCCGCTACGGCAACTAATAGCGGCAAACCCACCGTTGGCGCGAGTAAAATTAAGCCGGCGCCTACGATATTAGGATCGGATTTACAAAATGCCAATGGAATGGATGCCTTACAAGGTGTCGATAACACTAGAACGATTCTGGGGAGTAATACGACATTAACGCGTTCCGACGCAGTTTTATCGTTTGATTTTATAAAACAGGAGACTTTTATAAATCAGTCGCAATCCAATCTATCCGTATTTAATGAAAGTGATTCATTGGTGACCAGCATTATTCGAAGACCAGCTGTTCTTGCGTCGTCTGCTGTTGCGTCTTCTCTTTATGCCGACAACGCGATTTTATTTCAGGGAGTTCCTACTGAGAAATTGTTAAGGGAGTTTGCCGGTATGTCGGAGATTACGGTGGAAGCGGTAGGTATATTTTTATCGTTGAGCAGCGTTTGGATGTTTGGGGGAAAGAGCGCTCTAGCAGCCAGTCTGGTCGCGAGTATGCCGACTTGGGGCGGCATGGATCCGTTGTATGTATTAACCCCGGATGATGCTTATGGCGTGGACCATAAGCTCGATAAGATTGATTATATCTTTGGGGCAAAATCGACGTCGTTAGAACCTGTTCAAGAAATTTTAGTCGAAAATTTTTTTATCCCAGAGCCCGGTGATGAGGGAGCACTATCCGGCGATGTAAGTCGCGAACAGCTTGAAAAGATAGAGAGCCGCGGGAGAACGCCAGAATGAAGATAAAGTCACGGGAGCGTGATCTGTGGAGGTGTTTTGCGCGCTTCTGCATTTGCTAAAAAGTGGGTGTCAGTGACGAATGCTGCCGATCGATTTTCATCCGCCAAATTTACGTTAGCTCACTACTTCTCAGCAAGTTAACAGTCTCGCTGTAACGGCTGATAAAGCGACCATTTATATTGAAAGTGGAATAAGAGTTGTGGATCTATTCAAGATTTAGCCGGGGAAGCCGATTAAATTTAAACGCGTCACTGCTTAGGCGGAAAGCAACTTGTGCGCTATTTGCATCCCCGCTGCGAAAGCTGCGCTGCATCGGGATGTACTCTTTTGAAGAAGAAGGGGATTTATGAACGAACACGACGACATTTCCGAACTAAAAAGACTCACAGACGAAGCGGTGAAAAACCCACAGTCTAATGCTCAGAATTTAAATTACTATTGCTCGCAAGCACTAAAAATTATCGAATCAATGAACCATCGGAACGCCTCTGCGGAAGAGTGGACCGGAGCGATACAAGAACTTGAGAAAGCACGGGAGGAGGCTTTCAAAGGTCTTCTTATGGCCGACAATGCCGTGAAACCAGAGATACTTAATGCGCTGGACCGTAAGACGGGTAAGGAGTTGGTTGATCGCCAAACTAAGCTAAACCAGTTTATTAGCAATCACTGGGAAAAGATCGAAAGAGAAGCACTTCAAAATGCGACTATGGTGTTGCATGAAGAGCTTCAGAGCTACCTATCGGATCTAGCGAGGGCAGGAGATGATCATAGGGTATTTCCATCTACCCATGGAACTATGCAGAGCCTAGAGGGTTTCATCGATTGCTTAGAACCTGATGAAGCGAGGCGAATTGAAATGAGACGATTTATTCCTAGGTTTGACGTGTTCGCGGGAGGAGGGAGTCCTGCAGAGGCAAAATTGATCGCTAATTTAAATGGTTTTTTTCAAAATCAGGAAATAGCCAGCGGTAGTATTTTTCAACCTCAAAAAGGTTTTTTGTCGCGTCAAAAGGGTACTTATATGCCGGTCGAAAGCATACGGCAAAAAATTCGCGAGCGTTCTTGGGATCAGTTTTTTAACTCGCCAAATGAAGATATTGTGAAAGTCGCTAACGGATTACTAGAACGTTCCGACATAGAAAAACATTTGCCGCCAGGGATGAATAAAGAGAAAGTATTAAATAATCTTCAAGCCTATGTAAAAGAAACAAAAGCAGATCCAACAAAACGAGATGAAGTTCAGCAGATAAAAGATTTTGCCTTTGTTTGCGCCCGTGCTTTGCTTGCTTTTGAGGGCAAACCCGATCTTAGTTACGGGACAGAACCATTATCATTATCTGATCCCTCAAGCGCCAAAATGGAGATGGCAAAGAATTTAGCTGCTTTTGCAACTTCGCCGGAAGCACGCCAAGGTATGCTTCCTATGGCCCGTGATGCTATGACAGAGTGCGTTAACAATTTAGACGATGGTTTAAATCAGTTTACGCTGAGTCGAAAAGGCGTTGAGGCACTCAAATCTAAGTCTTTTAAGGCGTTTTTAGATAATGTCGAGGAGGAGCATGCGCACTCTACGATAACCCAATTTGCCTTATTACATATAGCTAGTGTTGATAATATAGGGCAGGCGTGGGAACGAGAAGCAGAGACTTTGTTAAGTATCGAGATCGGCAAAGCGCTAGGAATGTCTAGTAACCTTACAGGCATGAGTTATGGCGGGGAGATAAAAAAGAGAATTCCCGCTGAACGAATCGCTCTTGGCGAAAAAATTGTGCGCGCGTTACGAGAAAACGATATACAAAAAGCTCAAGGATTGATAACCCCGGTGCTCCAGGATATAACCGCTCTCGGTCGCAGACTCCCTTTTGATGGCAAACCTTTTGTACCTGTAGACCAGTTTACGAAAGCGCGTGACAACATCCAGCTTTTCCTCCAACAAATAGATCCGACGCAATTTGTAAGAGAAACGAATCCTGTGCTTGATGCTGCTATTGAAGCAAAAACTGAAAAAATTAAAGCGGAATATTTTTCAGAAGTAGAGACAGCAGATGAGACGGAAGAAAAATTGGAAGAGCGGAAAAGCGGGCTTGAGAAACAAGAAAAAGAACTCAACGGCAAATTAACAAATGATACAAATACCATGGGTGAAGGCGATGTGGCTCAAGCAACAAAAGACTTAACCCAAGTGCAGGAACAATTAGCAGAAACGAAAAATGAACTGGCTCAACTGCAAGAGGTTAATGCGGCACGAGATCTTGCAGTACCCAAAAAAAATGCGACTGCTGAAGCTGAAGCAATCGAAGAAATTTACCAGCAATGCATTGAGAATTCCTTAAGGGTAAGAGAAAAAATTAATGCGTCACTGAAAAGTCAGCCAAAAGACCCATGGCAACTTTTAACACAAATGGATCAAGTCAAGAGAAGCGGAGGGGTTAGTGCCGCTATGCAGCTGGAGCTGGAGCTGGAGTTAATTTCTGGGCATGTTAAAAACGTTGAAATAAGTGGTCAGTATGCGCTGAAAGATCAGATTGCCATTCGATCTGCCGCCAAAAAACTTAGCCTTTCCATAACGGGGATGGGGCTGCTAGACGAGGCGGAAAAATTTTATAAGAAAAAAATTATGTCCACGTCTTCTCGAAGGTTTGGCGCGTTGTTCTCATCACAAGATAAAGTCCCAGAGAGCCCGAAACTTGAGAAATTGGGAAGCAAAGAAAGAGCAACATTTTCTGCTCAGTTGTTGCAAACCGGTGCGCCAGCGATTGCTATTCTCAGCGCGGGAAAAGATGTAAAGGAGTGGGTTCTTTTTGAAATCGATTCAAAAGATCTTCCGAAAAATGTTGAACCAGGATTTACAATCAAGGGTTCGGTATCAGCAGTAAAAAATGGAGTAGGGACAGTGAAAATAGATGCAGTTCTCGGTCGATCGCTTAGTTCAAGCAGCAATACAACCAAAAGAGGAGGAAAAGAATCGGGAAAAGGAAGATGAACTAAGAATCTGCTGTTTACTGCGGTTAAAAATAGCGCTGTGCATAATGCAAGCAAAAAGCAGATTCTTCGCTGCGCTCAGAATGACAATGGAAAAATTTGTACCTAGCAAATCCAGCATGACAGACCACTAGAAGGCGCAATTGGGGCATTTTTAACGCCGGCGGACAAGCGAGAAGGCGATGATGGACCGAGCGGAAAGGCATGCAGGCAAAGATCGAACAACTGGCATTGCTACTCATTGCGAGTTCTGGCAGATCTCGCGCTATTTTATGGATAATGCACAGGCTTATTTGGAAGATCAGGCAACGGAATAAACTCCACTTCCCCCGGTACTTTCGGAAAGTTTTGATTCCGCCAATCTTCTTTGGCCTGTTCAATACGTTCCTGTGAGCTCGACACAAAATTCCAAACGATATGCCGGGGCCCCTCCATTGGCTCTCCGCCTAGCAGCATTAGCCTGACTGGAGATTGGTGCGTCGCTGTTAACGTTATACGGGAACGGGGTTTTAAGACTATTAGACGGCCTGCCTCAAATACGCCATCAATGCCTAAATCAACTTGCCCGTTTACCACGTAAATGGCCTGCTCTTCGTATTCGGCCGGAATCTCGATACGCGCGCCGGGCTGCAATTGCACATCGACATAGAACAAGTCTGATAACGTCGGTACAGGCGAAGTACGCCCAAAAAAAGATCCGGCAATAATTCTCGCTGAAATACCTTCCGCTTCTTCAACAGGTAATTCGGTGACGCCGACATGTTTAAAACTTGGCTCTGTTTCTTCCTGTGCGCGAGGCAGCGCGACCCAACACTGTAGTCCTGACAACGACGACTCATGCCGTCGATTCTCCTCAGCGGTGCGTTCGGAATGAACTATTCCATGCCCAGCGGTCATCCAATTTACTTCGCCGGGACGAATTGACTGCACGCTTCCAAGGCTGTCCCGATGCAAAATTTCGCCATCGAACAAATAAGTAACGGTGGCGAGGCCAATGTGAGGATGAGGTCGCACATCAAGACCGCGTCCCGCTGAAAAAGTAGTTGGCCCCATCTGATCAAAAAATACAAAAGGTCCCACCATCCGGCGCTCTGCGCTAGGTAGCGCGCGACGAACTTCAAAGTTGTCGCCTAAATCGCGCGTGCGAGGGACAACGACAACTTCCAAAGCGCTATCTGCTGTTGTCACAATATAAATCTCCACAAGTAAATCGTGATACTGAAAGAAGCGGCCGCCATTATGAACGCCACCGCTCGATTGAATTGATGGCTATTTCGCGGCTTGCTTTTTCGCGATCTGCGCAACATGCCGCCCTTGGAAACGCGCGATAGCAAGTTCGTTCTCGCTCGGCATGCGAGCGCCGTCGCCGCCAGTAATAGTGGATGCACCGTAAGGACTACCGCCGGTTATTTCACCCAAGGTCATTTGCCGTGCTTCAGAGTAGGGCACACCGGCGATAATTAATCCATGATGCAAAAGCGTGGTATGGAAACTGGTTAATGTTGTCTCCTGCCCGCCGTGTTGGGTCGCGGTACTCGTGAAGACGCTTCCTACTTTTCCGATTAGCGCACCTTTCATCCACAAGCCACCGGTCTGGTCGAGAAAATTCCGCATTTGCGCGCACATATTGCCGAAGCGGGTTGGTGTGCCGAAGATAATGCCATCGGCTTCCGCAAGTTGTTCCGGTTTGGCCACAGGGATATGCGCAAATGCTTGGCGAGCTGTCTTCGCACCGGATTTCTCCAATACCTCATCTGGGATTAGCTCGGATACTTGAAGTAATGTTGCCTCCACGCCTTCTACTTCTCGAGCACCTTCGGCAACTGCTTCGGCCATCCGATAAATATGTCCGTACATGCTGTAGAAAACTACTTGTATTTTTGTTGCCATATGATCTCCTATTAGTAGTGCTTAATTTCATGCCATTTCGCAGATACATTACCTTAGTGGTCGGTCACGCTGGATTTGCACGACGTTCAGAATGACAATGAAAAAAATTGTGCCTAACAAATCCACCGTGACTGACCATTAGGACTTATGCCAAACGCCCCAACAGCGCTACGTCGCCTCGCCGTACAATTTTGAGCAAGCCCTGTAGATAAAGCATAGGCCGGAAAAATCGGTTTAAAAAGCGCAAAATTCTGGCGGAGTTGGTCAATAAACTTGATGATTCATCTGTCGTACGTTCTGCGCAGAATTTATGGAGATATACCTATGTCGATAATTGAAGTTACAACCATCATTGGCGGCAAGCCTTATTTAGTTACGATGAACGATGGAACGCATCAATGGTTAGGTGATGAACCAATAGAGCAGGGCGGAGCCGACATCGGCCCTTCGCCTACTCAACTACTATTGTCCAGTCTTGGTGCTTGTACCGCGATTACTTTGAGGATGTATGCAAATCGAAAACAGTGGCCACTTGAAGGGGTAGAAGTCCGGGTCAGTCTCGATGTAAGCGATAAGTCTGCCGATGGGGCTACTGAAATTACCCGACGCATTGTACTTAAAGGCAGCCTCGATACGTCGCAGCGAGAGCGCTTGTTACAAATCGCTAATGCCTGTCCAATTCATAAAATATTGACCGGAAATATTCGAGTGGGAACGGATCTCGCCGATGCTTGAATTATTCAGCGATGTTACTGAATTCGGACATCACAATCTGATTACGGCCGCGTTGCTTCGCTTGATAAAGCGCTTGATCCGCTAACGCATTGACCGCATCGGCGCTGGCGCCTCTTCTATATTCTGCAATTCCGCAGCTAAACGTCGCGGTGAATTCAACGCCTTCGGCTCGATGGCACACGCCTGAGAAGGATTCGCGGAGCTTATCTAGCACGGCTACCGCATCAGATCCATTCGTATGGGGCAGGATCACGGCAAATTCTTCACCACCGACGCGGCCAATAATATCGCTCTTGCGCAACCGCTGTTTGAGCAACTCGGCAAGACTTTTCAGTACTTGATCGCCAATTGGATGGCCATAACTGTCATTCACCTTTTTAAAGTGATCCAGATCAATCATGGCGAAGCAAAAAGGAAGATTTTGCCGAATCGCCCTTGATACCTCTACCGCTAAATGTTTCCTTGTGGTGCCATGATTGAGCAATCCGGTCAAACTATCCTGATCCATATGGGCGCGCAAAACGCGATAGCGCCGTAGCCGAGCCGATATTGCGGCGACTACATGCTCGGTCGAGATCGGTTTGGTAAGAAAATCGTCGCCGCCCAATTGCATCGCGTTCAGTTGTTTCATCCTATCGCGTTCGGTGGACAAAAATACGATGGGGACCGAAATGTAATCTTCGAGTTGCCGAATAATGCTAGCCAGTTCGGCGCCCGTGCACCCGGGCATGTACATATCCATAAGCACGAGATCAGGTCTGAAATCGGTCAAATGAATAAGCATCCTCATCGGATCGGTGACAACGTCGGTGAGGATTCCCGCCGCTTGCAGCGTAAAGGCGTAGTGCCCGGCTAGTTGCTCCGTGTCATCCACAATCAGAACACGGTAAGGCTCAGGCATTTGATCCGACGTAATGTTATCCAATACCTTCACAAGAGAGCGCACATCCACCGGCTTGGTAATGTAAGAAGCAGCACCCGCTCTGACTGCCGCCAACCGGGCAGGTAGATCGCCGCGCACCGAAGTGAAAATGACGGGTGCTTTCAATCTTTCAGCAAGCGAGAGTTTCATCACTATTTCGGCACCAGCCAAATCCCCTTCGGGAAATACGATATCCATAATGATCGCAGCCAAATTCGGCTCAGCGATTGCGCAATTAAGTCGATCCGGGCTTTCGAAGGTACATACCCGAAAGCCGAAATGGCTAAGTTGCAATGCCGTCTCCGCCGCTAACGAGGTATCGTCGTCTATTAGATAGATAAGTTTTTTTGCGGCACCAGGCGGCATTAATCGCGGCACCGTTGGCGACGGCATCGGTTCGGCGGGTTTGAGCGCGATCTTGCGAAGCATGTGGATCAAATCGCCGATGTCTTTACTTTCAATCTCAATCAGAGGCCGTTTCGCATCGAGAGCGACGTCTACAACAATCTCTATTTGCTGGGAGATATCGGATAATTCGGGAAAGCCGAAAGTCGTGCCCGATCCAGCCAAGCTATGCGCAAGAAACCGTAATGTGTGCAATGCGCTTTCTTCCGAATCTCGATTAGAAAACGCTTGTTCAATCAACGCGAGTTTGCCCGGCAACTGACGCGCGTAATCCTCACGCAGAAGACGTAACTGTTTCGCTATATCGGGCGAAGGGTTTGTAGTGTCGGTCATTTTTCTATGGCCGCCCAGATGCTTTGCACTTTGGCGGCAAGAGTCATGGGGTCGAAAGGTTTTGAGATTACGTCTGCGGCACCCATTTGTCGATAACGGGTTATATCTTGTGCTTGAACCTTCGCCGTCATAAACACAATCGGTGTTTCCTTCATCTCTGGCAAGGCGCGCAGAGCGGCAAAAGTGGAGGGGCCATCGAGTCCGGGCATCATCACGTCCAACAGGATAAGGTCCGGTGAAAATGCCGGTGCGGCATCCAGCGCTTCCTGGCCGGACTCGCACATTTTGAGCTGGAACCCCCCCACGGTTTCTAGCGCAATTCGGGCTACTGCTCGGATGTCGGGCTCATCCTCGACGTATAAAATACGTAGTGCCATTATTGATTACTCCCTTTTCTAGAGCGTGTTAAGGCACGTTCTTGGAACGTCTAACAAAATGACCCTGCCGTTGTTGCATCTCCTTGCCGTACTATGTGTACTGTCTGCGTCGATGCGCCTAGGCAGAGTCATTTTGTTAGACGTTCTTTGTACGAAGAGTTTGAATCATTTCCAGCAACTCAGGATTGGAGACATGGGACTTTACTAACGTCGCAGTCACTCTGCCCGATTCCGCTGGCGAAAGCTCTACACCGGAGAATACCAGTACATGTGGCCGTGGCACCAATTTGTCGATTAAAGGCAATAAATCCCAGCCGGACCGATCCGGCAATTCGAGATCCAGAATGATTAAATCATAGCTGCGGGTGGATAATAATTCTGCTGCCTGTTGGAAATCAGCCGCCCATTCGAATTCAACGGATTCAGCACATAACGATGCAACTATGTGACGAACGTCGGGGT
The DNA here is from genome assembly GCA_040388195.1 of Pseudomonadota bacterium. Taxonomy (GTDB): domain Bacteria; phylum Pseudomonadota; class Gammaproteobacteria; order Burkholderiales; family DATLHW01; genus DATLHW01. Next base: position 12,476 of record JAZKCF010000146.1, on the reverse strand, counting down.
CGTCTTCTACATGGAGGGCTAGGCTTTTACCATCCTTGCCAGTGTGAGCCCCACGCTTGAGAGCGGTAATCAACCGATCTTGATCGACCGGCTTGTCTATCCAGTCAACTACATCGAGGTTACTTTTTTCTTCGTCCTGAGAGAGCACTGGTAAGCTGTTGCCGGAGACCACTATAACAGGCAAATTTTGGGTGGATTGCTCGCTGCGAAGTTGCCGTAAAAATTCTTTACCATCAATGTCCGGTAAACCGATATCGAGCGTCATGGCGGCAAAGTTACCCGCAGCAAGCATGCGCCGGGCGGATGCGGCATCGTGTACCGGGACGGCTGTATAGCCGGCGTTATCGAGCATGACGCAAAGAAGGCGAGCATTATCCTCATCATCTTCGCAAACTAGTATTTTAGGGCGCGGCTGCGCCGGCTCAGGGAGCTTAGGGGCTGCCGGCAAGCGTTCCTTCCATTCAGGTAAGTCGAAATAGAAGATTGTGCCGCCGCCTCTGCGAGGAAGGAAACCGATCTTCCCGTTCATGGTTTCTATAATTGCCTTAGAAATGGATAGGCCAAGGCCGGTACCGCTTTTTTGCCGAGTATCGGAAGCATCGGCTTGGGAAAATTTATGGAATATCCTATCTCGAAACGATTCAGGTATCCCCGGCCCTCGATCCGCAACCGCAAAGCGGATCATATGGCCTTCCCGGCTAAGACTTAGTTCCACTGTGCCGCCCGCAGGCGAAAATTTCACCGCGTTGGCCATTAGATTGGTCATTACTTGGATGAGCCGGTCGGCGTCCACCTTCGCCTGCAACTCCGGCAGCTTTGCTGCAATCAGAAAGGATACGTCGAATTGCGCGCCATACGCTTCATTATCCTTCACCGCGTGCTCCATCAGCGCCTGTAGCTCTAATGGTTGTAAATCGAAATGCATGCTGCCTGATTCTATCTTTTCAATATCAAGGATGTTGCTGATAAGTCGAATGAGACGTTCGCTATTTTTTTTAGCAATCTCTACTAACGTTTTTCCTTCCACCGAAAGCACGCCGCCAGCGCCGCCAATTAACAAGCCCAAAGAACCAAGAATGGAAGTCAAGGGCGTACGCAGTTCATGGCTTACCGTGGCAACGAATTCGTTTTTCATTCGCTCGACATTTTTACGTCCACTGATGTCTTCCAGCGTACCCACGTAGCCGATTAGCCGGCCATCGTCTCTCATTGCAGCGGCTTTGTAGCTCACCCAGGTAACCGAGGCATCATCGCGCAAAAACCGGCACTCGGCGGAGAAAGTACGATCATCCAGAACAGCCTCTTTCCAAAGATCGAGTACTCGTTTTTTGTCGTCAGGATGTATTCCTTTTGTCAGCGGCGCTTGACGCATCGCTTCGGCGGAATAGCCGGTAATTTTCTGAAACATTGGGTTTACATGCAGGCAAATTCCCGTCTCGTTCACGACAAAACTGCCAAGCGGCGACGCTTCGTCCATTGCTTCAAAGTGCGCGGCACTCTTCCTCAACTCGTCGGTTTGCCTTCTAACAAGTTCGGCGAGGCGTTTACGTTCGGTTACATTGCGATAAGTAATGACACCGGCGGAGCCGAAAATCAGCAACAGCGCAAAGGCGCTATAAAACAGTAAAAACCGTTGATAGGTGAATTGTTGTTCCAGTTCGGCGTTGAAACGACTCGCCAAGACATTACCGAGGGCGTCTACTTTGCCGACAATCGGAACTTGGGAAATTTCCCGCAGTAAGTCGATTTGTTTAGGCCGCAGGCGCAGGACCGCTTCCAGGTGCAGCAGAAGGTTGTCCACCAATTCCCGCATTTCTGGCGGATAAGACACCGAAACTTCTCGTACTTTATTGATTCCCGCTTTCAATTGTTTTGCCAATTCGGCGTCGGGCAGCGAGTTATAGCGCATCGCGTCTCCCAAAAGCAGACCGCCATTGTTTTCTAGGCGCATAACATCGCCGGTTGACGCTTTACTGGCGTTTATGTGTTCTTGAATTTCCTTAAACGCGGTAGGTGCGTAATGCAGTGAGTTTTTTAGCAATGCATTCTGGGCTTTAAATTTGTCTATAAGACTGGCTTTCTTTTCGATGGCAGCGCGTATTTCATCGACTAAATGCTGTAACTCAGCGTTCTTCAAACGGTCGGCTTCGACATCGAGGGTTGCTAGGATTTCAGCGAAATGCGGCAGTGGGAAGGCTAATGGATCGTAAGAGCGGATGATTTCCGTTTGCGACTTCAAGATATCCGTGTTCCAGTTGGAATCCATCTGCTTAATATCTTTAAGCATGTCGATCGTTGCTTTTTGCTGGTCGGCGCTAATGGCGCGGCTATGGGTATATAAATAAAGCCACCCGGACGTAAGCGCAGCTAAGATAAGGCCAACAAGCAATAACCGTAACGAGGGCTTCATTTAGTATGACGGGCGTACGAAATGTGTCGGGCAGGAGATAAGGTCACCGCCAAACACCGTCGATCGCGCTCGACAGCAAGACAGATGTTGGTGCGACAAAACCTGCACATACCTTACCTCCAATTTTTAGGCTTGATTCTGTTATCGGGCTAGCGCCAGCATAAGATTTAGCCATCCATTGATTGTACGCGTCGTCGCCAGACGTTGCTTCGTACAGTGCCATAAAAAGCTTTAGGAGTGCAAAAACAGATTGCAAGTAAAACGCAGTTTGCTGGTGGGGTGCAGACCTGCGTTGTTGATTGTTTTCGCTGTGAAAGACAGATGGGAAATGATTTGAACGATTTTTTAAAAATAGTTCAGGTTAAATAGCTGTTCGTAAGGCGTCTGGGCTTAGGCTGTAAGCCAAGTAATTGTGAACAAAATGGGGACAAATTTCCCGTGTGTTGCGACCGTATCAATTATCGTTCGCGGCAAACAATGTGACCTTGCTGCAAGCATGCTTGCTGGTAATCTAGAACGCGTGTAATCAACAGATATTTGTTCAGTTTTTATCTATTGGCGAGAGGCTGCATAGGCGTGGCAGCAATGGCCCTTACATAGAATTTACCTTTCGGCGGGAGGGGCAATGGAAACAATACTGACAGAAGGTGTTTTTATAATTTCGTTCCATGCAAAAACCGGATACAGCATAGAGAAACAGTTGAAGGATGAACGCTACATCGCAGAATTGGATGATGGTGCAATGGGTTTGGCGATGCGGTTGAACGAAGCAAAGACAGATGCGGATGGGGAGAGCGTGAGTTCCAAATTGATTCAGGAGGTGGATATAGAACAGGTTGTATGGAGTGCTCAAGAGCTTGGTTTTGATAAAAATCCGCAGAATGACGGTTCCTACTATACAACAGTAGTTAAAGAGCTTCCCCCACCGTCGAATAAGCTTGTGGCCTCAATGGCAAGGCTAAAAGAAAAAACTAAAGACTTGTGCGTGTTTGTATCGATTCATTTTGAAAACGGCAAGTTTTCCAACTGTTTTAAAGGAAAAGCATTCGCGAAGAATACTTTAATAAACTCGGGATTCCCCGTGGTTTTGGATCAAACGTTAGATTGTTGCAAAACTCTTTCACCTCGTTTTCGGAGTCCCGTGCGCCGTTACAAGCCTCAATAATCATCTCATCACGCCTCATTCAAGGTTATCGCATACCGGTAACCCTATATCCATTTGAGAAATTAGCAGAGCGCGATCAACGTGCGCGAAGCTTCCCGTATGAAGCTAGGATAGGCCACAAATTATTCCGGCCCGCTCGCGCAGGGAGCTCCGAAGATTGGGTATATAGAGATAAGCTGCCATCAGGCTATATACCCGAACGGTACTATGTGCCCGACCCTGTCACTGGCAAATATATGGAGGTGCAGAGGCAAGAGTATTTCGGTGTAGACGCCTCGTACATCGAAGATTCGGAAGTCGTTGATGGACGCCTACGCCGAATTTTGGCGTTAGAAACCAATTCGAAAATAACTCGCAGAGCGCCTAAAAAAGAGTATGGGCATTGTGCGTTGTTGTATGTGGGGGGGAGAATTTGTATTTCCGTGATGCGTCGCAATCAATGGAATCGTTGTCAGTGGTTATTCAACTGCCCCGAAGTGAGCTAGACGTAGTGAGCTTGAAAGAAATCGCGGCGGGGCAAGAGTTCGAAATAAATCAGAACGAGCAGGGCACTTATAAGGCAGCACCTCGGGGACTCGCTGCGTTGGAACGGTTGATAGAAGGGTTTCAACGAAATGTACCGAACAACGTAGAAGTAACGTCCGATATAGAGAAGATTCAAAATGAATGGAAAGATTGGCTGAAAAAGTGGGACGTCAAGATAAATGACTTTATCCAACAGCTCGATACCTGGTTAAAGGATCATGCCCCTGTACATGACGAGTTGGAAAAAGTAGTTCAATCGATAAACGAGCAATTGAGCAGCAGCTTGGAAACCGTGAACACTCCGTTACATGAGCTCGTAGAATTTCAGCGAGATATGACGGCATCGATTGATCAAGTAGTTGCGGGTAATAAAGACGTTATTGAGAAAATAAAACGTCATGATGCGTGGGTGAATAGTTTCAACGAGAAAACGCAGCCGCTGGCCGATGTCGCCATGCCAGCATTGCTGCATCAAGTCAGAACAATGTTCAGATCCGAGAGCGCCTCTATGGCGCAGACCAATGATAACGTCACGACGGCTCGTGAAGCATTGGGTGATTTGCCAGAAGGTGAGGCGAAGAACATGGCGGAGAACTACATCAACGGTTTATCCGGAAATCCCAAGCTGAAGGCGTTGAGCGAGTTAGTCGGAAACGTCTTTAAAGACCCTTTTACGGTGTTTGAGCATGTGTATAGCAAATTGGGGGCGCAACAACATGAATTACTGCCCGTTGCGAGAGAGTGGCGGCGCGATCGAATAATTAACGCGATCGTAGAGAGCAAGGACTCGTTACCGCTTGCGTTTCTACGAGACTACGACGTACCTAATCTAACCAAGTTACTCAACCACTACGTCAATAGTTTGGCCGACAACCAGATGAAAACGCTGGCGCCCAAGGGCCCCATCGGCATTCCAATTGCGGCGGCGCAGGGAACGCTTAAGACATTCATCCGGAATTATTCTGAAACTAGTTATATCAACGAATTGTCTGAAGCTCTGAATAACGCGTACAAACAATATATACAGCCTGACGTTTTTACCGAATTCCTGCACGGCAGAAGGCAGGCCGAACTCGAAAGGTATAAGAGTTTGTTCGAGGAGAACAAAGAAAAATTTCCAAAAGCATTCAATAAAAACAATCGGAATTTTAAAGATCATTTAGATAATGTGGCTGCGAAGAAAGTCGATTTAAAGCGTGTAGATGAGGATTTGCGATCCGCGCTGACAGATAGAAATCTTAGTAATGATTTGCGAGCCTTCGTCAGCGATTACGCGACTCAACATTTGCAGAGGCCACCGCAAAAAATAGAATTTCTTATAGATACGCTTCAGTTAGATGACCTTCATCTCTTGGAGCACGTAGCAAAAAGTCACCAGCCATCAAACTTGTCTACCTTACAACGTGCATGGCGCGAGGATGCGGTAGTAAACGCCATGATCGGGAACAAAAACGATTTGCCCGTCGAATCCCTTCGAACTTATAGTGCCGATTCACTAATGCCGTTACTCAAAGATTACGTTGCAAGTCTTAGCGATGAGGACTTAATTCAACACGTCGAGAAGCTTCCAGATCCCGCCGAGCTTCTTGCTGCCGCTGCCGAGAAGCTCAGCGAATTTTCCCGAAGCGCGCGCGGCGGAAAAGTGAATGAGTTAATCGATCCGTTAGACCGCGCATACGACGGATATGTGGAGCGATCGACGCTCTTGAGTTTCTTGGAAAGCCGATCTCCCGAGGAGATCGACAAGTTCCATCAAACATTTACGACACATCCAGACAACTTTATAAACCAACTCGAAGGAGAGGGAAGTCTCATCGGCTTTCTGGACGCGCAGCCAAATGTAATCCGGGCCAAAGTGAAAGAAGAGTTGACCAGCCTCATACAAACACAACGGAAAGAGAACGACTGGCATTCCATAGTCGAGGGCTACATAACAACGTTACAAAAGCCTATGGCACGCGTCCGATTTCTGCTGGATGTACGTGACTTGAATAACTTTCAACTCTTGGAGCATATTAGTCACAACGTTAGTGCGAATCGCCAGCCAGCGGCGGAAATCGTTAAAGCATGGAGAGAGCAGCGCGTGCAAACCCAAGTCGACACAGTTTACGGCCAGCTAAAGGAAGGCGTTGAACGCATGCAGGGTTGCAGTGACGACGCGGCGAAAAGCTTACTTAAGATGCTCATTACGATAACCCCAAGCGACACCCTGCGGCAGTGGGGCAGTTTTCAAAACAACCAAATCGTAACGGCTATTAATACAGAGTTAAGCAATTATTTGGCGCTAAACAGGGATGGACGTTTACAAAAAACGGCAGCAGCGTGGGGTTGGCCGGAGAGTGTGCCTTGTAAAAAAACTTCTATTGGAAGTTACCAGGCTGTCGCGGCACTTATTGCCGTAGATCAAGACTCGAACGCCGATGGACATACGACTTTTATAAGAGCTGGAACAGAAAAACCGCAAGGCAGTAGACGAAACGAACCCGAGTGGGTTGAGATTCGTAACAGGGATCTACCAAAAGGTTTTCAATATGAGGCAAGGAGAAGATATACCCTGATTCCCAAGAAAGGACTAGGCGTGCAGGGCATAAAATTGGAGCCGGTCGCAATAAAGGTGTCTACCAGCAGATCACGAGCCGGGCATTAATTTTTATAATGTGGATTTTCGCACGACTTAAAAGAGCAGGAAGCATTTTGAAACTGAATTCACAAGACTTACAACAAATCGCTGACCGTACGCTGACGCATTACGAACAGCGTGCCGACGCTTTTTGGGAAGGTACGCGCGGCCATGATGTCAGTCAAAACATCGCAGCATTATTGCGGCACATTGAAGGAAAACCGCCCCTTACGATACTCGATTTCGGCTGTGGGCCGGGCCGTGACCTCAAGACGTTTATAGAACTTGGTCACATCGCCGTAGGCTTGGAGGGGGCTGCGCGTTTTGCGGAAATGGCACGCGGTTATAGCGGCTGCGAGGTGTGGCAGCAGGATTTTATAACGCTAACTCTACCGGATAATTATTTTGATGGTGTGTTCGCGAATGCATCGCTGTTTCATGTGCCGAGCCAGGAGTTACCCCGCGTGTTGCGTGAATTGCATGCCACCTTGAAACCAGGCGGTGTGTTGTTCAGCTCCAATCCTCGCGGTCAAGGCGAAGAGGGCTGGAACCACGGACGCTATGGGGCATTTCATGACCTCGAAACGTGGCGCAGTTATATGTCAGTGGCGCAGTTTGTTGAGCTCGACCACTATTACCGGCCAGACGGCGTGCCCCGCGAACAACAGCCTTGGTTGGCGAGCATTTGGCGCAAGGTTTGATAGGTTAAGGGCTTACGCAAAATCCTCTCAGCAAGGGTTGAGCAGGGGGTTCGAGCAGCATGCTGCGAGCCTGCGAAACAGTTTGCGCATGCAAGCGCGGCGACGCAGACAGTACAAACCAGTACGGCAGGAGCCGTAACGCGGCTGGGGCGGATTTCCGTAAGCCCTACGTTAAACGGGAATGTGAAAAGCTTGTCTAAGAGGCTGTCCGTTATAGCGTTTGAATCGATACTAACCAGATGATGGAAGGAAATTTATGCCGCCAAATAAAAAGCCAGACAACAACAAATTGGACGCGATCGTCGCAGAAGCCAGACGCAATGCCGACCAACGGCAAAAGACGTATCGAGAGCAAGCGCTTCAAATTTACCCGTGGATCTGTGGTCGGTGTACACGCGAGTTTACGCGTGCGAATCTTCAATTACTGACCGTCCATCATAGAGATCACAATCACGATAACAATCCCCATGATGGCAGTAATTGGGAGTTGCTATGCGTTTACTGCCACGAAAATGAACATTCGCGACAACTAGAAGCTACCGGAGGCCATGAAGCCATGCCGGGGATCGAACAAGAGCCGCAAGCGACTCATAAGCCGTTTGCAGATCTAAAGGCATTGCTGAAGAAGGGCGAAGAAGGGTAATTGCACGGCGCCAGTGAGCTTGGCGCCGTTATCAAGTATTACGTTAAAACTTGCCGATAAAATCGCGTTTGCCTACCTCTACACCGTTGTGGCGCAGAATTGAATAAGCCGTGGTGACATGGAAGAAAAAATGCGGCAGGCCATAATGCAGCAAGTAAGTTTGGCCAGTAAACCGTTTTTCTTTTGGTGTACCTGCTTGGGTAATGATTTCGCGCTCTTCACTGCCGTCGATTTGTCCTGGCGTCAGATTACCGATGAATGTTAGGGTTCTGTTGAGGCGTGCTTGTAGATCAGCAAAATTTTGTTCGTTGTCTTCGTACGTTGGTACCTCGACGCCAGCTAAGCGAGCTGAAACGCCTTTGCCAAAATCCGCAGCGATTTGTACTTGGCGGATCAACGGAAACATGTCAGGGAACAGGCGAGCTTGCAGGAGTGCGTTTGGATCGATTTTTTTCTCGACTGCGTGTGTTTCGGCCTTCGTCAAAATTTCTTGCAGGCTGGTCAACATTTGCTTGAAGACCGGAATGGAGCTGGTGTACATGGAAATGGTCATGAAAATCTCCCGTGAAATGTGGCGCCATCATAGCAGATAAGCATTCGATGTTTCGTGACGCTGCGCGATTTCTCGACGCTGTGTGATCCCAAGACTTAGCGATGTCGCGAAGCGTAGCGTGACAAATTACCGGTCAGGCATCATCCATACAAACAGTGCTTTTTCCTGCGCGATCGTGATGCTGGCTAGTGAAGCGATTTCCGCTAAGGCCGCTTGAACTTCGTCCACCGGCCACTCCTCTCGCTCGAACTCTTCGGAGGCAGCCAATTCTTCTCCAACCTGTTCCACCGCTTCTTCGTCCAATAAGGCCAATTTCTCAATCAGGGGTTGGGAGAGCGCTACTATCCAAGGGCCGTCATCGGACGCTGAGTATAACGATTCATATTGAGACAAGGTGTCGCCGAAGAACTCGCCGGTCAGCATCGAATCCAGCGTCGCGATCTTTGCAGGGACGAAGTTCCGCAACTCTACGCCTCGCCATTCTTGCGTTGGTGAGGAGGACTCGCAGATAGCATCTACTTCTTCTAAATCCGCGATTATAAAATTGGTTAACATCGACATTCGCTAGTTCCTAAAAATCTTGAGAAGAGCTTGATAAACGGGGGATCGCGTATTATCCATGATTTCTCGGCAAGAATTTGCCAAGCCCCCGCTAAATTTTGCCGCCGCATCTTGTGCACAGATATTGTGGATAACTCTGTTCGAAAGTCATATTGACTTCCGCGTACAATGGCGCCGATAAAGGCTTTCCCTTATCGGTGCATCTTTAACAGGCATTTGGAACGCATTAAACCATGCGCCTGCTCATGATTCGAAAAGCTGTAGCCGTCGCACAATGAGCTAAAATCCATAAGGTTATAGATCAAAGCGGTGCTGTTTTCACTGATAACCTACTTGATTATTCACGTTATAGCCCATACTAATAATTTATAGCGCAGTAAATATTTTTGCTGAATTTATCAGAGCCTCCTGTTCAAGATCTCGTCATGCAGGTCGATATTGCAGTGAATGTGCTCAACGTAAGTAGTGCATCCAATTACATTTCACATCTCTTTAGCATCAACGTGACTATCTAATCCGGATGTTCCAAAAAGGAAATAATAATGATTGACGTCCCCCAGGCCATTAAGGCCGCACGGGAACACCATGAGGCTGGGCGTTTGCCGGAAGCCGAGACTATTTATCAGCAAATATTGCAATTAGAGCCGGGTCATGCCGACGCTTTGCATTTAGTGGGCGTGATCGCCCATCAAGAGGGCAGAAATGAAATTGCTATCGATTTCTTGAGCAAAGCGATTGCTGTTGATTCTTCGGTAGCCATATACCACAGCAACCTTGGTTCCGCGTATAGAGCGCTGAAACGATTCGACGAAGCGATTGTTTCCTACAAGCAGGCCCTTACCATCAAGCCGGATTATGCCGACGCACACTACAACCTTGGGGTTACGCTTTACGATCAGGGGAGTATGACTAATGCGATTATTTGCTTTAAGAAGAGTATCGCGCTGAAGCCACATTTTGCGCTTGCCCATTACAATTTGGGAATGGCGCTCAGAAGCCGCGACAAGATCGATGAGGCAATCAAGAGTTTCCGGGAAGTGATTAAGATGGAACCGGAAAATGAAGTCGTGCATTACCTGATTGCGACGCTGACCGGGAAAAATTACGATCGGGCGCCGGATCAATACATCGCAAGCTTATTCGATGGTTGCGCAGATTACTTCGATCAACTGTTAGTACACGCGCTGAAATACGACACGCCGGAACGCTTGGTCGAAACCATTCTGCAATTATCGAGTCCTCCTGCTAAAAGGTGGGACGCGCTTGATCTAGGGTGTGGTACAGGATTGGTTGGCTTGGCGATCGCTCCCTACACTCGACAGCTAGTCGGCGTTGATCTCGCGGGTAATATGCTGGAAAAATCCAAATCGCGAAACGTCTATCAGCGTTTGGAGCAGTCGGATTTGTTATCGATGATGGAGCGTGAAGCGGCAGCAAGCTTTGATGTAATTATCGCAGCGGATGTTTTTGTCTACATCGGTAAGCTTGATGAAATTATCAGTCAGGCGAAACGATTGCTTCGTCCAGGTGGCTTTATTGCGTTTTCGGTTGAAGCCTTGGATGCGCTGTCGCAAGTGGAGATTGGCCCGGAAGTTGGCAGGACGTACCGATTGAGTTCTTCTGGCCGATATGCGCATGCAGCCGCTTATTTAACTCAGCTTGCTTCGGTCAACGATTTTAAAATTCGCAAGACTTTTGGTGCAAGAACGCGTCTTCAAGATGGTAAACCGGTCCAAGCATGGTTATCGGTTTGGGAAAACTGATTACATGTTTGAATTAAAAAATATCGATCTTCGTTCCGATCCAGATAGCGGCCAATATATTAAAAGCGAGACGGTTCATGTCGCTTTTGCAACGAGCGACGGTGAACTGATTAGCCGGGAAGGACCGAATCGTTATGCCGTCGGAGATGCACTGATTACCGGTTCAACCGGAAATCAGTGGTCCGTTTCGCGTGATCGCTTCGACGCTAAATATGAACCGGTGCAGCCGTTAACGCTTGGTGAAGAAGGCGCCTATCGCAACAAGCCTATACCCGTCTTGGCTAAGCAGATGCATGAGGCATTTAAGATCGCTCGATCAAGTGGTGGCGACATGTTGGCCGGTAACGCAGAAGATTGGTTGATGCAATATGCACCCGATGATTTTGGGATTGTAGAAAATCCGCGGTTTCAGCAGGTTTATAAGCTTTTCAAAAAATAATTTTTTAATTAAGAGCGTCTATCAATTTGTTTTATTGTTATACCAATCCAACTTAATAACGGAACATAAAATGAGCGGATCTTTTGTCTAGCAAGAAGCGAGGAGGCGTTATAGTGAACTATCGCAACGACGAGAAACGCAGCTAAACAAGAAACGCAGTTTTATATAAGTAGGACTTACGCAAAACCGTCCCAGCAAGGGGCGAGTAGGGGTTTAGAGCAGCATACTGTCAGCCTGCGAAACGGTTTGCGCATGCAAACGCAAACGCAAACGCAAACGCGCCTTGCAAGGGCGACGACACAGACAGTACGAATTAGAAACGCCGCCGGGGCGGTTTTGCGTAAGTCCTAATTAAGATGTTTCACGGTCTCATCACAATTCCCCACGTTCCGCGCTTTTTCCTCCGCGACGACCGTCACCCATCACATTCAACTTTCGCGCCCAGTTATGCGCACTCCCACAGACTTCTATTCCAATCAAACGGGGTGACCGCTGCATAATAAGCGTTAATCAATTCAGCTTTTTTCGACATACCGTTTTCCCATAAATATCCAGATGTTGCGCTTGAAAAACGTTCTTTTCTAAATCGATATCGAGAGTAATAACCTTCATTTTGGCACTTCGGTGCCGATTATAAAGAGGGCGTCTATCCGATTAATGCCCTTTCTTATGCAGGCGACCGTAGTTCCGAATAAAAATGCTGGAGATTAAAAAAGAGGATGGAAAGTAATGCCAATAATAAACGAGACGCAATTTGCCGAGTATGCCGCGCAATCGAAAGACTGGACGACAGCGGAATTAGCAAGCAAGAAAGAGACGCTCGCCGAGGATGTGGCGGTGTTAGGCCAGCTTAAAGTGGCGATAACCGCGGCGGGGATTACGGAAGAAGCGGTGCCGGAAACAGAGATTGCCGAGCGCATCCGGCAATTGCCAACCGAACAATTCAGTGCGGTGGCGGCGGAAGTAAGGCGCGACCTGCGTCTTGCGGCGCAGTACCTATCGATGCCAAATACGGCCTTTGCGGAAGAATGGCGGCGGCCCGAGAAGCTCGCGGGACTGCGGGCACAGCTGACTGAATACCAAGCGATCAAAGCGC
>JAZKCF010000145.1:0-19047 GCA_040388195.1 Pseudomonadota bacterium | reverse complement strand
GGCATGCAACATTTTCCTTGAAAAAATGTTGCACTTAGATTTCGCGCCCGCCGTTGAATAAAATTCAAAAGGAATTCCAAATGCTTTCATCGATTGGTAAGTCATTGGAGGATTTCGACAAAATCACCCATTTGACTACGGTCATTGGCAATGCCCTTCAAAATTTTATGGCCGCCCGCACGTTAATTCGCGATTATGTAATTAGTGCCGACGAACGATATTACACACAAGTTGAGCAACGGCTGGATGTTGCGATCAAAGCAATTCTTGAAGCGGAATCCAAAGCAGATAATCACGAAACACAAGCGACCGTTCGTCAACTTCATGAATCAATCAGTACGTGGAGAACTCTCGCGGGAGAAGTCAGGAATGCATTTTCTGCCTTTCAGTACACGGTTAACGACAAAGTTTTGACAAACTTTTCAATTTTGACCAAAGCAGGCAGCCTGAATTTAAAAACAACATCGGCATTAAGCGTGGCTATGGTACGCGATACACAAACCGCGAATGCAAGCATCGCCGGTTATCTGGTAAATGGCGAGGATCGCTTTGCTGCAACCGCACAGCAAGCAATTACCGATGCCCAGCAAAAAGTTAAACAAATGCAGCAAGGCGATGAGCTTGCAAATTCTGATTTGCATTCATTTGCTGCTGACCTGGATTCTCTTGGAGCAGCGTTCCGCGAAGCAGTCGAAAAGCGCAAACACGCTTATCAGTTATTTCATGATCAGCTAGCCCCGTTAGGCGTAAGTACGCAAGCGACTGCGGAGCAACTTGATCATCAAATGGTGGAACGTCAGAAAAAACACGGGGAATTGAAAGAGGCTTATCGGAAGCTTGAAGAAGCGAGTTTGACTGATCCATTAACCGGCCTTTCGAATCGCCGATTTATAGAACAACATTTGGATGCCGATGTCGCGCTTACCTTGCGCCACTACGAAAATTGGCTACGCGACGCCACCATGCCCGCTCCACTAGGCGGCGACCTGGTATTTTTCCTGGTTGATATGGATCACTTCAAAGCGGTAAACGACCAGTATGGCCACAATGCCGGTGATAAAGTGCTGATCGAGATGCGACAGCGTCTGCAAGAAGCATTTCGAGAATCCGATTATTTGGTACGTTGGGGCGGAGAGGAATTTCTCGTCGTCGCTCGTGACGCGAATCGCGCGGAAGCTGAAATAATGGCTGAACGCATTTGCGAATCCGTACGAAGCCGCGAATTCGAGGTGGACGCTGACTTACGCTTGGCAAAAACCTGCTCAGTTGGATTTGCCTGCTTCCCGTTCTTGCCAAGCCATCCTCGGCTGCTATCCTGGTCACAAGTCGTCAAGCTAGCTGATCAAGCTTTGTATATTGCGAAATATAGTGGTCGCAATGGGTGGGTGGGCTTGTCTGCTAATGATAATGCACACCCAGAGGACGTAATCCGGCGACTTGCGGAAGCAACAGCCGATGCAGTGCGCGATGGAGAGTTATGTTTAACTACTAGCATGGCAAATACGGTCTTAACTAGCAGCTCCGCTAAACCCCGTTAACGCATACTTGAAATTACTGCAGTAGATAAATTTCCTTTCTACGTACGCATCAATAAATGGTGTAGTTCAAGAAGTGATTTATTGAAATAACGAAAGAAATTTAGAGGCTCTGTATAGCAGAAATATCAATTATTATCGTTTTCTCTTGTTAGTTTGTTTGGCATCCAACACTGGCGATTCTTTTTCTCGAGCACGTTGGAGTCGCGCCCGATCTGATGCAGACGGAATATGAAATGACCTCCGCAGTAATCCGGGTTTCCCCTCATTAAAAGCCACCGCTAACTCGTCTAGATCTTGTGACGCATCTTTTGCTTGGGCGGTAGATACAACATAAATATGCTCCCGGCTATCCTTATCAAGCTGAGAATAGACAATCAATTTATCACCAGCCATGCTAATAGGTTGAACAGGTATTCCGACCTTGCCAACCCGCTCGCCATCCTGCACCACCGTAATGCTGTAGGCGACTGCCTTCAAGTTTGTATCGGTGTGGCGTAAATTCTCCAGTACCACTGCCGTTTTCTCAACTTGCTGAATCAATTGATGATCACGCTGTGCCTGTCGCCGCGCTTGTATCAATACTTCAGGCTGCAATGTAGGCATTAACTCCTCTATCTGCTTACTGAGCTCCTCCCTGGTAGTGGAAAGAGTATTTAGCCTATTGTTTAAGTCAATTGCCGTCGCCCCTAATGGCGTAGCCAATAATTGCGAGCTGTCTTTATTGCTCGCTTCCTGACGTTGCGCTAATAACTCTTGCGACATTAAATCTGCTTGCAGGCGCTGCGTTAATAGTTTTCGCAACTGCTGTTGCGGTTCCCGTTGACTTAGTTCCAACTGAACTTGCTTCTCTGCGCTCATCTCTGCTTGCTTCCATTTCTCGATCAAGGGCGAATGATCCAGCCCCATATCTTTGAACGCCTTTTCAAGATCTGGATACTGTTTATCGGTCAGCTCACGTAGTTCTTTTTCTAGCGACTCCCGCTTCGCATACAGTTCACGCCTCTCCTCGGTTACCTGCCCCACCTCAAACTGCCGAGTCAGTTGGTTCCGCAATGACGGTTCTTCTTTGAAAGAATGATCCAATGAAATATTTTCCAGCGCCTTATCAAGGCTCATCACTTGCAAATTCTGCAACTCATCCTCGTGGTTCGCTCTTTTTACGGCAGACAATAAGTGTTTGCGCCACGCGGCTAATCCATCCACACGCTTAAACAGCGCGGCCTCCAATTGACGATCCAATGCTTCCTCATCAAACGCGCCTTCCTCGATTGAGGTAGTGGATGTGTCTGGCGCGTTGTCACCGTTATCAGGATGCATTTTCAACCTTTTTATAGCGAATGTTCGCGGGAAGCCGAATCACCTTAATACTAAAGTGTAAGCACTGCATGGTGGTAACCACTGCAAGGTCAATGCCAACATTTCCCCACAAAGCCATTAAAAATTAACGATTGATTAAAAAGGATAAATTTAGAGTCCGTCTGATATAGAAAAGCATCTATTTGCAGGCTTGCAAAAACAGACGTTTGTTAGATTGCGAAAACGCAAGGCGAGTAACCAAGGAGGCAGAGCGAACATTACTCCACTATTTTGTATTTCGCCCTTACTTCCGCGGCGGGAAGCGCATCGAAATGCCACCATTCCAGCGGCAGCTGGATAAATGTCGCATCCTGCATGACTTTTCTCAGCAAGAGACGATTTCTCATATGAATGTCTTTTAACTTACCTTCTGTTAAAAATTTTTCCTCGAGTACTGGCTGGGCCAAAGGTGTGAAATCATCAAAGGGCGTGCCCATATCCAGCTCTTGTCCTGCTTCATTCAAGATAGAGACATCAACCGCAAATCCAAAACTATGCACAGAGCCGATAGCAGGGTTCGCAACATATTGCTCCTGATCTGTCCCTTTGACTTTATCCCATAAAACATACTGAACAGATTGAGGCCTTAACGCATCGAAAACGATTAGGCGATATTTTGAATTAATTTTTTGCAAAGCCTGGATGGCTTTTTCTAATTTTTCAGCGGCAATTTTATGCAAAAACGCTTTATTGAATTCTCCATACAGATCGTGACCAATGAAATTGTTTGCGCTCGCGTAGCGTAAATCAATTGCCAGTGCTTGGGATTCGCGAAGCTCGACAAAATCTGAGGCTAGAGAAGCGAATAGTAAATCTGCTGGCATTTTCCCCTCCTGACTGATGTACGGGTCAAGTCGTTTTTAGAATGCATTCGTATCGGACAGCATATACCTGCACTTCACTTTCACGGCAAAAACTTGTGAGTGACTCTATGGAAATGCCACGCACTCACTAAATGACGCTGGCGATAATATTAATACTAAGCGCGAGTACTGCCATGTTGAAAACAAACGCCAATGTTCCATGAACCAAAGTAAGCCGCCGCATTTGACGTGAATTAACCGCGACATCCGAAACTTGCGATGTCATGCCGACAACAAATGCGTAATAGGCAAAATCCATGTAGTCCGGTTGACGATCACCAGGAAACAGAAGTGGAGCATCCGCCGACCGATCGCGCTGTTTGGCGCCGTAATAGCGACGCGCATAATGAAATGCGAAAACGGTTTGTATCAATAGCCACGACGATATCAATGCGGTGATCGACAATGCCAGATGCCACGCTTTCGGCCAAAAGGTGAGATCTTTGATCGGTGCCAGCGTGAAACCGATGGCCACGATACTTGCGCAAGCTGCGCACACCACAATCAGAAACATGAGGTATCCGCTCTGATCTTGACTCAATGTTTGCTCGCGTGTCATGCCAGCGTCGGCATGCACAACGACCAACCATGCCATTGCGAGATAGACAATCACGCCGACATCCCAGCTAACGATGAGACGCGTCGGCAAAAGATCCCATGTCTGAACCATGAAAACAGCTAGACCGGTGCTAGCCGCAACCGCAAGCCTTTGAATGGCCTTTAAGCGTATTAATCGCGCAACAGGAGAGTTGCTTCGCATATTCATATATCCCCTTTCGCGCTATCAATTATATGCATGAGTCGATCACGCGTGCAGAGGAGCATACAACAACGGTTAACAAGATGCTTGGTATCGTCTGCCTCATAAAGACAGACGCAGTTTTTGGTAACAGCATCGTTATTCATTGGTTTGATAATTTAGCAAACTGCTAATACATGGAAAATTACGTGAGAAGATTTTCGAGCTCCGGGTTGGAACAAAAGCATTTTTTGGAATTGAGGCAACAAAACAACGTACATCGGCCACATGTACGCGTTAAGACAATGGCGTTCTTGATTTAACGCATACTATCACCGAAAACGGCGGTGAAGACCAATGGTACTTCGGCCCAAAAATCTGGCTCTGTGACTGGATCTTTCGATTTTT
The DNA here is from genome assembly GCA_040388195.1 of Pseudomonadota bacterium. Taxonomy (GTDB): domain Bacteria; phylum Pseudomonadota; class Gammaproteobacteria; order Burkholderiales; family DATLHW01; genus DATLHW01. Next base: position 14,143 of record JAZKCF010000145.1, on the reverse strand, counting down.
TCGCCGTGAGTACCCAAGCAATCAGTTGATACTTTTTATCTTAGGACTTACGCAAAATTGTCCCAGCAATGCGCGGCGACGCAGACAATACAAACCAGTACGGCAAGGAGCCGTAACGCGGCTGGGGCGGATTTGCGTAAGTCCTATATCTAAAGGCTAACGCCCACCTCTGGTAGTAGGTTTAGAAACAGGTTTTTGATTTCCATTTTCAACTCTTTTTTCGTCATGCCTATCCAAACTGGTATCGGTTGCTGTTCTTTTTAACGTTGGTATTGGTGTGCTTTGAAGAATTTTTTGAACCAATTCCTGTGACATCTCAGGCATTAATTTTATTAATCCTTCTATGAAAGGATCTGCCGAATTTGCTGTTGATAAATCTGGTGTAGATAAAGGAGACGATGCGGCTGATGACGATGCACTTGTTGATAACGACGGTGGCTGTGAAGACTCTCTTGATCGTGCCGCTTCTAATAGCGTAGCTTTTTCTGCAGCCTCTTCTGCTGCTTTTTTTATTATTCCTTTTGCCTTTGTTATCTCTGCCCTAACATCTTTTATTGATTTAAATTTTGTTGATGCGATCCAATCGCTATCTACTATTGAAAGATCTGCATGTACGGTTTTCTTCGTGACTTTAATTTCGGCATCTAATCGCTTGATCATTTGCGGTGACAACTCAGAATTAGCTTTTTCGCGGGATGCTTTCGTTACTTCCCAACCAGCCTTTAAACTCTTTAAAACATGTGTAGGGCCAACACCAGGCCCCATCTTTCCCAGAAAATGATCCATTCCTGCAGCCTTGGCCTTCTCTCGCACAGTCCCTGGTAGTTCACCTTCTACTTCAGCTCTGGCCGCGGCGTTGCCGTCAGACTCAAGGACAATCCCAATTTTTGCAATGCCTGAGTTCTTTTCAAACTCTCGTATTTTTTGAATTAAAGCGACGCCATTGTTTGCTTTTGCATCAATTCCTTGCCCCTTCTCTGGGCATTGGGTTAAATCATTATCAGTCACCAATACGCCAAAAGGTTTCCCTGCTCTTAAAGCAACTAAATACAACAAATAAGCATGGTCTGCACTATCGGTTCCCACCACCTTCGGTGCTTGCTTAAATTCATTTGCAAGGTGCTTTTCTATCGTTTTATTTAAGACTGTCATTACAGGTAGGTTATCTTCGACAACAAGAACTGACTCAGGATGTGTTAATACATTTCCCGCAGAAAGTGGTTTCTCAGTAGAAGGTGAAGGAAGCGCTTCTTCCACATTATCTGTGGGCAAATTAGACACGATTATCACCCCTTAGTTTTATTAAGTAGCCATTAGCAGCCGGATTACGATATTTCCTATTTTTATCGGCAAACCAGAGAAAACCTTTAGAGAAAAGCATGAAATAAATTTATTACAAACTTCATTTTTAACTTTTCTCCGCCCGGTTTCGTGGCGATTGAAACTATAGCCGCTGAGTTCTAAAGGGAAGAGTTTTATAGCAATTGTGATATGACTATATCAGTGCCTTCATATCGAAAGCCGTTTTAAAACAGGAACGGGCTATGCCACTCGGGAATGGACGAGGCTAACGAGACAAACACAACCTCAGTTCAATTGGATTGTAAGATTTAAGCAACAACCACCACTTTGATATTCCCCACTTTACGTACTACATTGATGCCCACATTATTTGGATAACGCTGCAACAACAAATTCACTGAAGCGCCATTGATAGATAAATTATTTATCTCAACCGTTTCAAGAAATGGCGGTAAACGAGGATGCCTGAATTCGATTTCCGATTTCTCCGGATGGAAAGATAGTCCGAGACAGGCCTGTAATAAATAAAAGACACTCGCTGCCGCCCACCCTTGTGGAGAGCAAGCGACTGGATACAGAGTCGGGCCTTCAGCGGGACGTTTCTCGAAACCGCAAAAAAGTTCCGGCAAGCGATGCTGATCTACAAACACGCTGGCTTCGAACAATCCTTCAAGCACTGTGAGCGCTTGATCGATAAACCCATAGCTCGCCATGCCACTAGCAATAAGTGCATTGTCATGCGGCCATACCGAACCATTGTGATAAGCCATTGGGTTATATCTCACTACATCGCTTGGAATGGTTCGAATTCCCCACCCACAGAAGAATTCATTGCTTAGTAATCCATTTGCAATTTTATATGCGTGATCGTGCGTAGCAATTCCTGTCCATAAAGTATGCCCGGCATTGGAAGACGGAACCTCGCAACGGCGTTTATTGCCATCCAATGCAATAGCGAAGGTGCCGATGTCCTCACACCAGAAGGCATCATTGAAACGCTGCTTGAGAAAACACGCGGCATCCTCCAGCTTACGTGCTAGCGCCTCATCGCCCAGCAATCGCGCAAGATGCGCCGCCTTAAGTTTTGCTTCATAGACATACCCTTGCACCTCGCACAAGGCGATCGGCGCATGGGCAAGTTCGCCATCCCGATGAAATATTGAATCTCGCGAATCTTTCCAGCCCTGTTGCTCTAATCCTTCTCTACTACGTCGCGCGTATTCGACAAAACCATCACCATCCATATCTCCGTAGCGATCGATCCAACTCAACGCCATTTTGATATTAGGCCAAATAGTGCGAACGTATTCCAGATCACCGGTACGATCATAATAAGCACCAGCAAGCCCAATAAATAAAGGCGTAGCATCCACTGTTCCGTAGTATCGACGGAACGGCACTTCATTCATAAGCGCCATTTCACCTTTGCGCGCCTCATGAAGAATTTTTCCGGGCTCTGCATCCCTATTCGGATCTTCTTCAGTCGCTTGCGTGGCTGCCAAAAATGACAGCACACCTTTGGCGAGACTGGGATCGATCCATAGATACTCACGTGCGGTCAAAATTCCATCGCGGCCGAATTGCGTCGAATACCAAGGCACTCCCGCATAGGGATAAGGCCCTTCCGGCAATGCTGTAGTCAGCATGATTAAATCGGACGCGGAGCGGTCGATCCAACGATTAAAGAGATCATTGGAAGTAATGATCCTACAATGAGTGCTCAAGCCGCTTTCAGCCTTTTCATCACACAATTTCAACGCATCGTAATAAGACGGCGGATTGTTCGCTGCTTGACCTTCGATCTCACAAGTAATCGTGGCATAGACATGCGTTTCACCTTTGGGCTGTAAATCCAAATCGAATTGAATTTCGTTAGCCAATATTTTTGACGGTGATGGCACGAAAGTAATGCGCGTTCTACGCAAGATGCCATCAAGACCGCGATATCCCAACAGTAATTCGCCATCCCTTGGCTGCGCAGTTAAATACTCGCCGCGCTTGAATCGCTTAATGCCGCGGACTTCGAAGATATCCGCATAATCTGCCTCGAACATTAGGGAGATAGTTACTGATACTGGCTCCATGCCATGATTCACGACGCGCACATGTTCGAAACAAGCCGTGTTCCATAATAGTTTCGCGCGAAAAACATGCAGCATGCCTTTACTTATTGGCGCATTCGCCTCAGAAACAATATCTGGATTCATCAGCTGAACAATCAAAAGACTATTGTTGTCTTTTACCGTTGAACTCAAAAACATGGGTCGTATGCCGTTGATCAATAATTCTTGATGAGAAAGGAAGCGAGTATCTTGATGGTAAATTCCTTCTTCACCCAAGCCAATCGATTGAATATCGCCATATCGATCAAACAGCGCAAAGGTTTCATTATGTTTGAGTACTCGCGTTCGCTCGTCAGCAGGCGAGGACGTTGCAGAGACATACCACTTATCGCCAATTTGGATTTTCTCAATCATTTATTTCCCTATCGTCATTCAGGATAAAGCCGTCAGATTCAATAAACTTTGATCTATCCATCACCTGACTCCAGGTTTTTTATGCTCTGCTGCTTAACATTTTTTACAACCACACCTCTACGTTCGAACTTGAATGACCCATTACGATTTATAGAATTGCTCGCCTCACTCTCATTTATTAAATTCGTGTAGACCCGCAAATAATCCTTAGCCATTCGAGTGACACTGAATCGGCGCTCAAATATCTCGCGACAACATTGTCGGTCGATAGATTCAATATCCCGTGCTGCTTGAAATGCCTCTTCCTGACCGTTAACAATAAAACCCGTAACACTATTTTCCATTACCTCGGGGACCGAGCCGCATCGGTAGGCAATGACTGGGGTTCCACAAGCCAACGACTCTATTTGCACAAGACCGAAAGGCTCTGGCCAGTCAATTGGAAACAGTAAAGCCTTCGCCTGACCGAGAAAATCGTTCTTCTCGGATTCACTGATTTCTCCAACGAATTTAATTAGAGGATTATTGAGTAATGGTTTGATATGTTCCTTGAAATACAGCTCTTCGCATTTATCGATTTTTGCAGCGATATATAAAGGTACTCCGCAATGCAAGGCAATTTCAATTGCTCGATCAACTCTTTTCTCCCACGACATTCGCCCGGCAAAAACAAAATAATTATCCGGCGTCGGATGAAAGGAGTAGAGATCCTGCGGCAATCCATGGTGAACCGTCGCTTGCCAATTTGCCCACCGTAAAGGAGCTCGTTGACTATTAGAAATCGAAACTAACGGAATGGTGCAGAAGTGCCAATAGAGTGGCTTCAACTCAGGAAGATCAAGCCGCCCGTGCAATGTTGTTATATGCGGCGTCTTCAGGTGCTTTGCCAACGGAAAATGTAAATAATCAGTATGAAAGTGAATGATATCGAAGGACCGCGCCAAGTCAGCTACTCGGTCTAACATGAGCAGATGATAGGCTAGCCAATCTTGTCGCCCAGGTATCTGCCGAGAACTCTTTTCAACAATGGGGATTAACTTTGCGCGCGTGACAGAATCCCCGCTGGCAAAAAGCGTGACTTCATGCCCCTGCTTTACTAACTCTTCTGTCAGATAGGAAACAACTCGCTCAGTTCCGCCATAAGCTTTAGGGGGGATACTTTCAAATAGAGGGGCAACTTGGGCCACTTTCATAAATGCGTTCCTGTGTTCTTATTTATAGACTCGGGAATGCAAAAAAACGTTCCGCCTGCCGAAGGCAAGATGCGTAATGTTTCGTTAGGTCGACCAACCATATTCGCACGCAAAGCTTCTTGCTCCAGGCAAACGGTTTATCTTGGAAACAGCGATACCCAAACTTCCTTCCCTGTCGATTTGATAGTGCCAACGGAATTGGTGTCTCCTTTTAATCACGGCAGACAAGGTATGGTTATTGCTTAGAATATTTTGTCTTTCCTAGCCTATTCGTCTATGGCGAGGACTTCGATATAAAGGAATTCATCGTGGCACTCACACTCAAACCTATCAATCAACAAGTCATCGTCATTACTGGCGCAAGTAGTGGCATCGGTCTCGCAACCGCGCAAGCAGCTGCGTCACGCGGCGCTAAACTTGTCCTCGTTGCACGCAATGAAGATGTCTTGTCTGAAATTGTCAACGAGATCAACGCGAATGGCGGCGAAGCGATTTATGTCGCCGTCGATGTCGCGGATCGATCTCAAGTTCGCGACATTTCAGAGGCAACCATTACGCGCTTCGGCTATATCGATACCTGGATCAATGACGCGGGCCTTTCCATCTACGGACGTTTGGAAGATGTTAATGAGGAAGATAGTCGGCGGCTGTTCGATGTTAACTTTTGGGGTGTGGTCAACAGCTCTCTGGAAGCGCTGCCCTACCTTCGTCGCAACGGCGGCGCGTTGATAAATGTAGGGAGCGAAGTTTCGGATGCAGTCATACCGTTACAAGGCATGTATGCTGCCTCAAAGCATGCGGTCAAGGGATTTACTGATGCGCTACGCGTTGAAGTTCAAGAAGTAGATAAAGCGCCAGTCGCGATCACCTTGATTCAACCAACCGCAGTGAATACGCCATTTCCGCAACACGCAAAAAATTATATGGATCGGGAACCAAAACTTCCAACGCCGCAAATAGATCCGTATGAGGTTGCCGAAATAATTCTTGATGCAGCAACGGATCCGAAACGCGATGTCACCGTTGGCATGATGGCGAAATTGAATGCCACGATGCACAAAATTGCACCCTCGCTAGCCGAAAAAATGGAAGCAAAATATGTCAGCCGCCAGCAATACGACGAACCACCTCGTGATCCGGACGGTGCGCTCTATCGTCCAGGTCAGGACGGGCGGGTATATGGCACAGGGCCGGCGGCGCAGTAAGACTGCGTCGAAACCTCCCCACTCACATCATCATATCGATTCTGCTGAAAATCAAAGCCGACGAGCTGTAATAGTTACGGATTGCACGCAATTTTTGCTGCCGAGCGGCGTTCACACTCAGCGAACGAAGTAAGCCCATAGACTCATTCGACCTCCTCGGCGAATGTCGAGGAGACAAATGCTTAGAGCAGGCAACTTTCTCTCACGTTGAAGCTGAACATCGACTCAACGCTTAGGTAAAAGTACACGACTCCCACTGAATAACGGAACATGAAATTAGTGGATTTTTTTTATGGCAAGGCGACAAGAGGCGTCATAGTGAACTATGGCAACGAAGAGCAACGCAGCCAGACAAAACAGACACAATTTCATGTCCCGTTATTCAGTGGAAATCGTATTAGTTTTACCTAGCGTAATAAATATCTGCCATATACCTTTAAAGTGGGGTCTTGAGTTCAAGGCTCCACTTTTCATTTGTCCTTGCCAAGTCAGAAAATTTATAAGTCCGCGCTTTTATGAAACCACGCCATAGTTGGGATAAAGGATTATCAAACCACGAAGCAGCCGCACGACTTCTACGTTATGGTTTAAACGAACTTCCCCCAGCAAGCCAAAAAGTGTTCTAGTAATCGCTATGGGTGTCGTACGGGAACCAATGTTTTTGCTACTGATTGCCGCATCGTCGATTTACCTAGTATTGGGTGATGTTCGTGAGGCCATGGCACTGTTCCTATCACTGTTCATGGTAATGGGAATTACTTTTTACCAATAGCGAAAAACCGAGCGAGCGCGGAAGCGTTGCGCGATTTGTCTAGCCCTCTGGCATTGGTCATTCGTGATGGCCAAGCAAAGCGTATTCCAGGCCGTGAGGTCGTTCAGAACGATATATTGTTACTCAAGGATGTGGGTTTTACATTGATCGCATTGTCTCTGGTGCTCTTCGTGCCGCCGATACGCGATATTTTTCGATTCGGGCAATTAACGCTTAGACATGTAGGCTGGTGTTTTCTCAGTGCGTTGGCGGCGCTTGTATGGTACGAGTTTTACAAACTGATCTGGTTGCGCACTACAAAGCATCGAATGCACAAACAAAGCCTTGCACACAAGGGATTAGATAATTAGGTTTCTAAACAAGTTTATTGATGCAGATCAAAACAGCTGTGCTGCTCGCTCTCTAAGCTTATATATAAATCTTCCGAGGAACGGCATTCGCCTTGGTGAAATACATACATAAAGCAAAGGAGATTCAACCATGCGCATCATGAAAGCAGCAGTTTTTATCGAACCCGGACGAATTATTCTCCAAGAAAAACCCATCCCCGAAGTTGGGCCGGGCGATGCGTTGATTCGTATCACCACGACGACAATATGCGGCACCGACATTCACATTCTTAAAGGCGAGTATCCGGTTGCTCCGGGACGTATTATCGGGCACGAACCTATCGGCGTTATTGAAGCATTGGGACCAGGTGTCACAGGTTATCAAATTGGCCAGCGTGTCGCGGTTGGCGCAATTACTCCCTGTGGCCAATGCCATCCTTGTCTCGATGGACATCAGTCACAGTGCGGCGGCAAAGCCATGGGCGGTTGGCGTTTCGGAAACACGATTGATGGTGCGCAGGCGGAATATCTATTAGTGCCTAGCGCGATGGCCAACTTAGCGCCGATTCCCGATGCACTTACCGACGAGCAGGTATTGATGTGTCCAGACATTATGAGCACGGGATTTGGCGGCGCCGAGAACGGCCAGATCAAGATCGGCGACGTGGTTGCGGTTTTTGCGCAAGGACCTATTGGGTTATGTGCAACCGCCGGCGCAAAACTTCGCGGCGCGACCCAGATTATTGCCGTCGACGGCATTCCTGAGCGTTTAGAAATGGCGAAACGAATGGGAGCCGACATAACCATCGACTTCAGGAAAACAGACCCAGTTGACGAAATCATGCGGCTTACTGATGGTCGTGGCGTTGATGTGGCGATCGAGGCATTGGGAACGCAACAAACATTCGAAAGTTGTTTGCGCGTGCTGAAACCAGGCGGCGTACTGTCTAGCTTGGGTGTTTATTCCGGCAAACTGTCTCTTCCGCTCGATGCATTCGCAGCCGGCCTTGGCGATTATAAGATCGTGACTACACTTTGTCCGGGTGGAAAAGAACGCATGCGGCGACTGATGAATGTTGTTGCGTCAGACCGTGTTGATCTTGAACCTTTAGTTACGCATCGTTTCAAATTGGATCAAATCGAACAAGCTTATGAATTATTCGCTAGCCAGCGAGGCGGGGTTTTGAAAGTAGCAATTACGCCTTGATACCTTTTATTCCGACAAGGGAGTGATGCGAATTTAAAGTGAATTGCGCCGTAACAACATCAGTAAAGGCAAGCATGCTAAATTCTCTGTTTCCCTCCTTTTGCAAAATAATAATGCCAATCCCCAATATTAACGGAACATGAAATTGTTCTAGCTCAGGCCTCAAGCACATAACGGCCGGGCGCGTCGTCAAGTACAGTATATCCACGCTTTGCATTACCCATCTCCGGCGCGCCAACTCGTTTACCTGAACGTTCCGCAAGCCAAGCTTGCCAAGCCGGCCACCAGGAACCTTCTGTCTTCAGTGCTCGACTTTGCCAAGTGTCCGGGTCTATATGCGGGTCGCCATGATGACGAGTCGCCATCTGATAAAAACGATTAGGATGGCCAGGCGGCGAGACAATGCCGGCGTTATGCCCGCCCGACGTGAGAAGGAAGGTCACATCGGTGTCGGTCAGCAGATGAATCTTGTAGGCTGATCGCCATGGCGCAACGTGATCAGTCATCGTCGCCACGGCAAATATAGGCGAACGAATATCGGTAAGCGCTACCATGCGTCCGTCAACGCAATAGCGTCCTTCCGCCAATTCGTTGTTGAGGAACAGCTGGCGCAAATACTCAGCATGCATTCGGAAAGGCATGCGAGTCGCGTCAGCGTTCCAAGTCATCAAGTCGTTCATTGATTCCTTTTGCCCGAGCAAATATCGGCGGAGCCGGCGAGACCAGATCAGATCGTTGGAGCGCAGCATTTGAAAAGCGCCGGCCATCTGACGCGAATCGAGATACCCCTGATGTGCCATGACATCTTCAAGAAAAGTTACCTGACTTTCGTCAATGAAAAGCGACAACTCGCCCGGCTCCTCAAAGTCCACCTGCGCAGTGAAAAACGAAATACTTTCCAGCCGCGTGTCACCGTCTTGCGCCATTGCGGCAGCTGCGATGGCCAATAGTGTTCCACCCAAACAATAACCAACGGCGTTGATCCGCTCGGAACCAGTAATCGCACCGATAGCGTCAATCGCCTGCATCACCCCTGCCCGTCGATAATCATCCATGGATAGATCACGGTCTTCCTTCCCCGGGTTCTTCCAGGAAATCATAAACACCGTATGGCCCCTGTCAACCAAGTATTTCACCAGGGAATTATGCGGTGACAGATCGAGGACGTAATATTTCATGATCCAGGCCGGCACGATAAGTACCGGCGTGGCATACACGGACTCAGTCGTGGGTGAATATTGAATGAGTTCGGCAACACGAGTGCGCAATACTACTTTCCCTTCGGTCACTCCCACATTCTTTCCAACGACGAATGCTTCGGCACCTTCGGCTTTTGTTCCAGTGAAGTCACGCAAACGATCCTCGAACTCGTAACCGAGGCCTCGAACCAGATTTTCACCACCGCTCTTCAGCGTTTCGCTGAGTACTACTGGATTGGTTAGCAAGAAATTTGAGGGTGACAACATGTCCAGAAATTGCCGGGCGGCAAAAGTGACTACGTCTTCATGATGCTTTGATACACCCCGAGTACCCATTGTCGCGTTATGCCACCATTGCTGCGTAAGCAGAAATCCCTGGTACATCAGATTGTAAGGCCATTGCTGCCATGCCGGATCGGAGAAGCGTTTGTCTTGCGGCAATGGGTCAATACAAGCGCCATCATGGAGTGGTGCTGCGGTCAGCATATATAACATCAACCGAAAGCTTTTACGTAAGGCTTTTACCGTCAGTTCATGCTGCTTTGAAGGCGATGCGCCAAGATGAATCATCCAATCCACATAAGCATTTATAAGCGATGCCGGCGATAGGTTCGCGGTGAAATGCCCTAGCCACGTTTTCGTCAGCCGATCCAGAATCGGCGAAGGTCCAGGGCGTTCCTCGCACTCGCTTATAGTAGTGCCAAGCCATGGGCTTGCTAATCGCTCAGTGGAAGATGAGGAGGAATGTGTAGGCGATAACAAAGGTTGTGGGACAAGCTCGTTCATACACTCTTCCGCCAGAATTGAATCACTTATAGGACTACTCAAAACGGCCGCAGCGTCGTTACGCCTCCTTGCTGTACAAGTCCCGTAAATTCCGGTTTCTCCGTTCCAGCTCAACGCAGCTGACACTTGCTCCCGACGGCTCCAGAAGAAGTCTATTATTTAGCATAGCCTAACCAAAGTAGCGGGTATTGATGTATGTCAAAAATGATCTTCGGTAAGCCAATCGGCACCTCAAATTCAATGGTAAGAAGCCGATATTTCTCAATACATACATTGACCGCCATTAACCGAAAGCGTTGTGCCCGTAATAAAGCCAGCCTCATCTTTTGCGAGGAAAACGGCGGCGCGGGCGATGTCGAGCGGCGTACCCAGCCTGCCAACTGGAATTCCAGCGATGATAGATTTAAGTGCGTCTGCCGATACTGCGGCCACCATTTCTGTCTCGCAGTAACCTGGCGCGATTGCATTTACAGTAACGTTCTTGCGCGCCCCCTCGAGCGCAAGCGACTTAGTGAATCCAAGAATGCCAGCTTTGGCGGCAGCGTAATTCGTTTGACCGAATTGCCCCTTTTCACCATTGACCGAACTAATGTTGACGATTCGACCAAAGCCGCGCTCACGCATACCATCAATCACATTTCGGCACATGTTGAACATCGAGCCTAAATTAGTGTTGATAACATCCCACCATTGATCGGGGCTCATATTGTGGAGGCTTGCGTCCCGGGTAATCCCAGCGTTATTGACTAGAATGTCGACCGGCCCCAAATCGTTTTCCACCCGCCGGATCCCTGCCTTACACGCCTCGAAATCGGCGACGTCCCATTTATATATTGGTATGGCTGAGACTTCGGCGAACTGCCTCGCAGCTTGTTCATTGGCATGGTAAACAACAGCCACGCGATGACCGTCTTCTTTCAGGGCCAGAGCAATCGCTTGGCCAAGGCCGCGTGTTCCACCGGTGACAAGTGCAGTGCGGGTCATATTTTCGCTCCTTGTAAATATTTAAGAGCGCCTTACAAAATGACTCTGCTTTTTTTGGTACTTGCTAGGTGTATCTGCCCTACTACGCAGAGTCATTTTGTTACACGCGCTACAGATACTGATACGTAATTTGTCGTGCTCTTAAATAAATATAGAGGGAAATAAAGAAGTTAGATTACGTTTTCTCTACAGCGCCTTAGTAAATCAGCGGTTATTATCGAAACCGCCGCCTGCGCCGTACACGATAAGACATGCGAGACGGTGACGAATGCTAGAGCGATGAACATCGTGCGTGACATTACTGATCATCGGTGTCTTGCAATCGCCGCTATCGACCTTGCTTACCAAATGCTTGGATTCTGGTGAGCCATTTTTCACGATTGGCTCCGTCAGTTGCTTCAATCATGCCAATCAGACTTTCCTTAATAGGGCTGACGCCGCAAAAACCAAGGATATTGCGCTTCAAGCTTTTCAATCCATGCGCGCCGAAGTACCAACGATAGACAAATGCCAGCATACCCATCGTGACAACGATACGGGCACTCTTCCCCGCCAGTTATTTTTTCGGCATTCCCTTGCCATCGGCATACGCAAACGCGAATCCGGGCCGTAGCGTTTGTTCCAGAAATGCTTTTAATATGGCCGGCATCGTGCCCAGCCATAGGGGATGGTGATTACTAGAGCCTGTTATGAACTCTCTCGCGCCTGCGCAGCCCAGACGAAGGGCCGTGTGCAAGGCTCGGGGAGCGTGACTGACCACTAGATGCTCGGCCAAATGAATTGTTTCTTGGGCCAAGCGAATCGCGTCGACCGGTGTTCCTTTCTCAAATTCTTCCTTAGTATGCAGAAATGAAAAATCCAGCTTCGCCACATATATAAACCTCACTTCATGTCCGACGCTCTCAGCACCTTTCGCGTACGCTACCGCAGTTGCATGTCCGAAATGTTTGTCATGAGGATCTGGATGGCCCTGAATAACGGCAATACGTCTGGCCATATTGCGACCCTCGTTAGTGAAGAATGAGGAAAAGCTCTGGCAGGAAATTGCAGCGCTGTTCCTCGGTTATACATTTACCGAATCACCACGACCGGTATCTCGCAATGCGTCAACACTTTTTGCGTCTGACTTCCAAGCAATACTGCCCCTACGCCACTTCTACCGTGCGATGCCATGACAATCGCATCGCAGCTGTTTTCCTTCGCGGTCTGAATAATGGCCTCGTACGGATGATCGCTAGTTACAAATTGCGTATCACAAACCACGCCCGCTTCTTTTGCCAGCTTTGTAATCACGCCAAGGTATTTCTCGGCATGTGCTCGACTATCTTTAGCGAATTGTTCTTTGGTATCTTCCAGCATCTCGATTCGGTACGTTAGCACATGAAATTTTGGCGCCACGTGAAGGCCGGTGACCTTACCATTCGTTATCTTTGCAAGCTGTATTCCCTTCTGAATAGCAGCTTCGGAGCGTGTGGATCCGTCGGTCGGTAATAAAAGATGCGTGAACATTTCATTCTCCTATGTTTGATCGTGATTCACTTCGCATGCTGAGGCGAAATGAATCACACAATGGATAGCAGCATTTACGTTCTTAACCGTGCATTGGTTGACGTGTTTAATTACTGGCTCTATCAATACAAAGTATAGATAACGTTACAGACGCTGGAGCGTAACTGCCATTTATTCAAATTTGGACTTACACAAATTGTCCCAGCAAGGGCTCAGCAGGGGGGACGAACAGCATGCTGCGCATGCAAGCGCAAACGCCCCCCCGCAAGACCGACTACATAGACTGTGCGGAATTTGTACGGCAAAGAAGAGCAACGCCGCTGGGACGGTGTTGTGTAAGTCCTACAAATCAAATATGGTACCTTTTCAACGTGAACTCTCAGTTAGCGCCGTATCAAACTTTGCAATCGATGAATGTCTAAAATTCGAATCTGCTTCAGATTCGTACTAATCAATCCGTCGTTTTGAAATTTGGAAAACGTGCGGCTCACCGTTTCCAGTTTCATGCCGAGATAATTACCGATTTCCTCTCGCGTCATGCGCAGTTGAAATTCCAATGACGAATAGCCGCGCACTTTAAAGCGCTGCGATAAATTAAGCAGGAATATAGCTAACCTCTCTTCCGCTCGCATGTTACCCAGTAGTAACATCAATCCAGATTCGCGCACGATCTCGGTGCTCATAATTTTATGGACGTGCCGTTGAATTTGCTCACGCTCCCGACACAACGCTTCCAGATGTTGGAAAGGAATAACGCATAACTCACTGTCTTCCAGAGCAATCGCGTCGCAGGTATGCTTTTCTGCGCTGATTCCATCCAGACCGAGTAATTCCCCTGTCATCTGAAATCCAGTGACCTGCTCCCTACCATCATTGTGCAAAATCACCGTCTTGAACGATCCGAATCGAACCGCATAAATGCTTTCGAATGCGCTGCCGGCACGGTAAATTGCTTGGCCACGCTTCACCAGTCGGCGAAAATAAATCACGGAGTCGAGTTTTTCCACTTCTTCTTTGGAGAGATCGAGCGGAAGGCAAACGTGGCGCAAGGCGCAATTGGAACAACGCGACTGTAACGGTGTGCTGCGAACCATATCGGACTTTCTCGAATCGCAGTGATCGTTAAGCGCATTCCCTTATACACAACTTTCTGAAAGTTTCGCCGTCTTAAGCTGAGATG
>JAZKCF010000144.1:0-7499 GCA_040388195.1 Pseudomonadota bacterium | reverse complement strand
GGCGCATTGCGTCGTTACTCGTCGCTTGTTTGCGAATGACCAAACGGCGCTCCTCACGCTGAGCTCTGCGCCCCAAACAAACCCAGCGACACCGTACATTCATATGAAATCCGCTCTAAACCATAGAGAACACAGAGGATTCCTGAAAAATGGATAACGAACAGCCAGTAGACACAAACACCATCATCGCCGAGCGACGGCAAAAACTTGCCGCATTGCGCGAACAAGGCAATGCCTTCCCCAATGATTTCTCTCGTGAAGATACGGCAGCTGCATTACAGGCAGCTCACGGCGGAAAAAGCAAAGAAGAACTCGAAGCCACACCAGTCGATGTAGCTGTCGCCGGGCGCATGATGCTGAAGCGGGTAATGGGTAAGGCTAGCTTCGCGACGATACAAGATCTCTCCGGACGGGTTCAGGTCTACATTGCCAACGACATTACAGGCGAAGCCGCGCATAGCGCGTTCAAGCACTACGATCTTGGCGATATTCTCGGCGTGAAGGGAACACTGTTCCGCACCCGCACCGGCGAACTGACAGTGCAAGCGAAAGAACTCAGACTACTGACCAAAGCATTGCGGCCGCTGCCGGAAAAATTCCACGGTCTCACCGATACCGAACAAAAGTATCGCCAGCGCTACGTCGATCTCATTACCAATGAAGCAACGCGCAATGTTTTCGTTGTCCGTTCCAAAATAATCCAGGCAATCCGTGAGTTTTTAGTAAGGCGCGATTACCTGGAAGTCGAAACGCCGATGATGCACCCTATTCCCGGTGGTGCAGCGGCTCGACCTTTCACCACGCATCACAACGCGCTCGATATGCAACTCTTTTTGCGTATTGCGCCAGAACTTTACTTGAAGCGTTTAGTCGTCGGTGGCTTGGAGAAAGTATTCGAGATAAACCGCAATTTCCGCAATGAGGGAATTTCGACGCGACACAATCCAGAATTCACGATGATCGAATTCTACGAAGCCTATCGCGATTATCGTTATCTGATGGACCTAACCGAAGCGATGTTCCGAGAAGTAGCACAAAGAGTGCTTGGTACGACTGTGGTGACATACCAAGGACAAACACTCGATCTGGGACAAGCTTTTACACGTGTCACCATTACGCAAGCGATTCAAAAATATCATCCGCGTTATACCGATGAGCAATTGAAAGACGAGGCATTTTTGCGAGCAACGCTTACAGAAATGAAAGCGCCACCGAAAGCATACGATGGCCTAGGAACGCTGCAACTCAAGCTGTTCGAAGAAACCACCGAGCATCTATTGTTCGAACCGACATTCATCATCGATTATCCGGCGGAAGTATCACCGCTTGCGCGTCGAAACGATCAGACACCCGAAACCACTGACCGCTTCGAACTATTCATAGTCGGTCGTGAAATCGCCAATGGATTCTCAGAGTTGAACGATCCGGAAGATCAAGCCGCCCGTTTCATGGAACAGGTAAAGCAGAAAGAAGCCGGCGATCATGAGGCGATGCACTACGACGCCGACTACATTCGCGCGCTTGAATACGGCTTGCCACCTACCGCCGGTGAAGGAATTGGGATCGATCGATTCGTGATGTTATTAACCGACAGCCCATCCATTCGCGACGTTATTCTGTTTCCACAAATGCGTTCTGGCGACCTGACTTAAGCACTTAATATAGTAATAGCATCGAATAAACCCAAGTTGCGATCTATGATTAAATTTTCTCCGTCAGTCCATGGAGAAGGAACTCATGGCTAGCAACTTGGCTTAGTAAAAATTTTTAGTAAATTGACTATGATTGTTGAGAACAGCGATAGAAATTGATTCAAAATTTCACGCTCGCCAAAACCAAATATTTCAAAGCAGTTAGAAAAACTCGCATTGAAATGAACATCAAAATTTAGTAATAAACTTTTTTGTTTCGCCTTTTGTAACCGAGTGCTAAAATTCCGCCTCCCTTCTTTTAGGGCGCAGCATTTAGATGAGAACGTCAAGGAATGTATCCTCCCCGCCTCCGTTTAATTCCTCACATTCCGCCTTCGCTAGCACTCTGCCAATAAGGACCATTTAATCAACTACCCTAACAATATGGATTGACGTCCATTGACTGTTTCCAGCGCGGACACCTGCGCTTAGATGTTATGCGATAGCTCCCTACTGACAGATGCTTATCAATGGCTAACAAAAAGTCCCCACCTTCCGCTGTCATCCGACTTCCCGCTGGAAAATCCATTTCCACGGATAAGCCCAGTAATACCGAAAAAACAAAATCCACCGCAGCAGATGAGTCTCGTCCTATCGATCCTAATGCAGCACCTGTCGTACTCGGTGAGCCGGTAAGGGAAGAAGATAAAGGAGCGACATTTCCCATCGTTGGTGTTGGCGCTTCGGCCGGTGGACTGGAGGCCTTTGGGCAATTGTTGCAGCATTTGCCGGCCGATATCGGCATGGCCTATGTTCTGGTACAGCATCTCGCGCCAAACTATCCCAGCGCCTTGACCGATCTTTTAAGGCATGAAACATCAATGCCGGTGACCACCATCACCGATGGGATGAAAGTACAGCCTAACCATATTTTCGTCATTCCGCCTAACACTACGCTAGCGCTCCATTACGGCGTATTGCATCTAATGCCACGCACCAACAAACGCGGGCAGCATTTAGTAATTGATTATTTCTTCCGTTCATTGGCGGAAGACCAAGGCAGTAAAGCCATCGGTATCATCCTCTCCGGAACTGCTTCCGATGGCGTGCTGGGTTTAAAAGCAATCAAGGCTGAAGGCGGCATTACCTTCTCCCAAGATCAAGAATCGGCGAAATATGACGGCATGCCGCATAGCGCGATAGTAGCCGGGTGTGTCGACTTTATATTGTCGCCAGAAAAAATTGCTCAGGAACTAGTTCGTATTGCCCGTCACCCTTATGGTTTAGTTAGAGCGCGAAGTACGGAACCGATTGAAGGCCTTGGGCAAAACGAAGAAGGTTTCAACAAAATTTTCATTCTGCTGCGCCGCCATTCGGGCGTTGATTTCACGTATTACAAGCAAAGCACTATCCAGCGGCGCATCAAGCGCAGAATGGTATTAAACCGGCTAGAAAAACTCTCTGATTACATACGGCTATTACAAGAGAATTTACAAGAAACCGATGCGCTTTATAACGACATATTAATCAATGTCACTTCCTTCTTCCGTGATCCAGAGTCCTTCGATTTTTTAAGGCAGCAAATTTTTCCATCGCTCTTTGAAGATCCAATGACTGACAAACCACTCAGGCTGTGGGTACCCGGATGTTCGACGGGAGAGGAAACGTATTCCATCGCCATCTCTTTGCTGGAACACATGGGCGATAACGCGATTAGCCGGCCAATTCAAATTTTTTCCACCGATATCGACGAGCGGGCGATTGATAGAGCGCGTGCCGGTATCTACCCGGAGGCTATTACCGAAGATGTGTCAGCTGAACGCTTACGGCGATTCTTCAGCAAAGTGGATAGCGGTTACCAAATTAATAAACACGTTCGCGATATGTGTCTCTTTGCCCGTCAAAATGTAATCAAAGATCCCCCGTTTTCGAAGCTAGACTTGATCAGTTGCCGCAATTTAATGATTTATCTGGGCCCGGTTTTGCAGAAAAAAGCGCTTTCGTTGTTTCACTATGCATTGAAACCGAATAGATTCTTGTTTCTTGGAAGCGCAGAGACGATCGGGGAATCAGCCGATCTATTCAAGCTAGTCGACCAGAAACATAAGCTGTATGCAAAAAAATCGATTACGACGCCACTACAATTGGATTTATCCCCGCCTGCTATGCATGGCTTGATCGCAACGCATCCCATTCCTAATTCCAACGAGAAATTAAAATTGCCCTCATTGAACAACGGCACTTTGCAAGAGACAGTTGATCGATTGGTCATTAAACGTTACAGCCCGCCGGGAGTAGTCATTAATGATCAAATGGAAATCTTGCAATTCCGTGGTCAAACTGGCACTTATCTAGAACCGGCACCGGGCGATGCTAGTTTGAATTTAGTAAGGATGGCTCGCGAAGAATTATTGCCGGAGCTGCACAGCGCAACGACTCAGGCTATCAAAGACAATCTGGCAGTACGCAAAGAAGGCGTCCACCTCAAGCTGAATGGAAAGCCCACACAAATCAATATCGATGTAACCCCCATTAAGTTGCAAGATGGAGCAGAACGGAATTTTTTAGTGCTTTTTGAAACCATTGCAGAAGCAGTGACAGACGGAATACAGCGCAAGTCACGACGCCGAAAGGAATCGACTGAAGTAGCGGTGGAGGTTACCGAACTCAAACACGAATTAGCGGTAACCAAAGAATATCTGCAATCGGTGATCGAGCAACAAGAAACGACGAATGAAGAACTGCGCTCCGCCAACGAGGAAATCCAGTCTAGCAATGAAGAACTGCAAAGCATTAATGAAGAACTAGAAACCGCGAAGGAAGAACTGCAGTCGGTTAATGAAGAACTGGCAACCGTTAACGACGAGTTGGAAGGCCGTAATATAGAACTTAGTCAGCTTAACGACGATCTCAGCAATCTCATTCATAACATTAATATTCCCATCGTCTTTGTTGGATCGGATCTACGTATCCAGCGATTCTCGCCGCCAGCGGAAAAAACGCTATATTTAATACCGGGCGATATTGGCCGGCCAATCGGCAACGTCAAACCAATCATCCCCGGCATCGACATGCACCAAATCGTTAAGGATGTGATAGACAACATTACCCCGCAAGTAATGGAAGGCCAAAGCAACGAAGGCCGCTGGTATTCGATGCGCGTTCGGCCCTACAAAACGGCGGATAACAAGATAGACGGCGCGGTTATTGCTTTTATCGATATTGATGAGATAAAACGCGGCTATGAAATTGCCAAAGACTCACGTGATTTCGCGGAAGCCGTGGTCGCTGCGGTAAAGAATCCATTACTCGTGCTAGACAAAGATTTACGAGTATCCGCTGCCAGCGCCGCTTATCTTCATACATTTCAAACAACGGAAAAAGAAATCATCGGCAACCTGCTGTATCGGCTCGGCAACGGCCAATGGGGCATTCCAGAATTGCGCTCTCATCTGGAGAACACTGTCGTCAATGGTGCTTCATTTGACAATTTCACCATTGAGCACGAATTTGAAAGAATCGGTAAGAGGATAGTTATTATCAGCGGACGACATATTCCTGCGGGGATCAGTCGTCCTGCTTTGGTACTAATGCAAATAGAATGCAAATCTTAGCGTTTATTCAAAATTTTACTGCGCGAGGTAAAGCTGAGACTGCGGCGCTCAAGGTACACGTCCTCCGTTATAGGGTCCGCTGCTCACTGCATTGGGCAGTCACTTCGCAGTTGGTCGGCATACCGACCGCCCTCCCTGCTCCGCTCTCAGCCTTCCTATGCTCGCGACAGATTTTGAACGAGCTCTAAGAACGTGTTTTAAAAGTCCCTGCATGAGTAAGTTTCGGGACTGCGCTATTCGAAGTGCATTTGTACGACCGCACTTCTTGCTACAAGTTCGCTCGTGCAGGAACTTTTAAAACACGTTCTTGGAAGGACTGATGATCATGTCAAATTACCAACGAATGACTAAAGCACAACTGATCGACGAACTTCGGAAGCAACAATCTAAACTGCAAAGCCCTGTTGATCTGGACCATTCGCAGAAGCTGGACCATGAGTTATCGGTCTATCAGATTGAGCTGGAAATGCAAAACCAAGAGTTGCGAGAAACTCAGCAAAAGCTGGAAGATGTGCGCGATCACTATGCTGACCTTTACGACTTTGCTCCTGTTGGCTACGCTACGTTTAACACCCAAGGCGTAATCGAGGAAATCAATCTGACGGGCGCGAGTTGGTTAGGCCGGCCGCGTCATGAGTTAATCGGTTCACCATTCAGCCGATGGCTGGATGCGAAATCCCTACCGACATTCTTCAAGCATCTACAACGTGTATTTCGCCATGGAAATTCGGGGCCGGTAGCCGATGAAGTAACGTTGCAATGCACCCAACACCAACAGCGCGAAGTGATGCTCGAGAGTGCGCCGATCTGCAACAAAAAACATAACTCGCTAATTTGTCGCACCGCGCTGATGGATATTTCCGAACGCAAAAAGAATGAACATATTCAATATCTAGCGTATTACGACCAGCTCACCGGCCTTCCCAATCGCATGCTTTTGCAGGACAGATTGATGCAGGCGATAAGCGGTAGCCAACGGGCGAACACGCCGGTAGCGTTGCTGTTTCTCGATCTCGATCGTTTTAAAAACATCAACGATTCACTAGGCCATGCCGCAGGCGATCTGCTGCTGCAGGAAACAGCGCAACGCTTGCAAAGATGCGTACGCAAGATCGATACCGTAGCCAGACTCAGCGGCGACGAATTTATTTTGGTTCTACCTGAAATAGCAAACACCGTTCAAGTTAGAGTCGTAATTGAACATATTTTCAATGCGATGACCGTGCCCTTTTACATTGCCGGCCACAAGCTAACACTCTCCGCTAGCGTCGGCATCAGCATTTATCCGGACGACGGCACCGACGTTCAATCGCTGATTAGAAATGCCGACGCAGCTATGTATCATGCCAAGAAAGATGGCCGCAATCGCTTCCGCTTTTATACCGAGGACATGAATATACGTGCCTTGGAAGCACTGTCTTTCGAAAATAGCCTACGCAGGGCCCTGGAGGGTGAAAGCCTCGAGGTCCATTATCAACCGCAAGTTGATGTCTTAAGTGGACGGATTATCGGTCTTGAGGCGTTGATCCGCTGGTACGATCCAGCAGTCGGTTGGATCCCTCCCATGAAAATCATTCCCTTCGCGGAAGAACGAGGATTGATCGAACCGATTTTTGATTGGGTGTTGCGAACCACCTGTGAACAAAGCCGCGCTTGGCAAAATGCCGGATTAACGCCCATCCCGATCGCAGTTAACATCTGCGCGTTACAAGTTCGTCAAAAAGGATTTGCCAAAAAAATTGCCCGCACACTGGAAAGCACCGGCATGGATGCGCGCTTTCTTGAGCTGGAATTAACGGAAAGCGTTTTGATGCAAGACAGTGAAGCAACCATTGCCATGGTGCGCGAACTTCAGCATATGGGTTTGCAGCTTTCGATTGACGATTTTGGTACCGGGTATTCGTCATTGAGTTACCTGCGGCAACTTCCAATTAATAAGCTAAAAATCGATCAGTCTTTCATTTCCGATGTCACGACCAATCCAGACGCAGCGGCAATAACAAGCGCTATTATCAGCATGGCCAAAAATCTCAAACTACGCGCGCTTGCAGAGGGCGTCGAAACAAAAGAACAACTTAGTTTTCTACAAGCGCAGAAATGCGATGAGATACAAGGATTTTATTTCAGCGAAGCTTTGCCACCCGAGCGATGCGCCCAATTGCTGCGCGAAGATTGGAGCATGGAGATTGCAGAACGACATTAGAGCGGATTTCATATGAATGTACGGTGTCGTTGTTCCCAAATGCGGATGCCC
>JAZKCF010000143.1:0-37012 GCA_040388195.1 Pseudomonadota bacterium | reverse complement strand
GGCATGCAACATTTTCCTTGAAAAAATGTTGCACTTAGATTTCGCGCCCGCCCTGAATAAGCGAGCGCTGGAATTAAATAATCAAAGAGTTGTTGCGTCCAATCAAAATCAAGGGAGCGGTGCTAGTGGTCCAGCTAGCAATACGGGGAAAAATAATCGCAAAAAAGGAGGGAAAAAAGGTGGAAGAAAATGAATCAATTACGTCAAAATTGCTAAGGCAACGCTTGATGTCACCACTCTCTATTTTGAAAATCAGTTCGCTCACATGCGTCAATGAGTAGCCCCCCTAAAGACTGCCCTCCCACGTAGACTCGCCACCAAGCAAAGTAAGTAAACGTACTAGTAATGGCTCAAAGAGCTTACGGAATACCGTAGAACTCCCGTTTCATGCCGTTTAAGATGTGTTCTACATGCACTCCGATCCTGGCATTTGATGACGTTATGCACTAAGAATTTCTTAAGGGCCTGTTCACGATCTTATGGCGCGCGCCACATCAACATGAAGCATACCCTCCATACTCTGCAATTTTGTAAAGACAGCAAAGGAGCAAAGAAATGACCATCGATTGGGTTCACTTCACTCCTTGGGCATCGCTGGCGGGAGGCATATTGATCGGCCTTGCGACGGCAATATTCGTTCTATTGAATGGCAGGATCGCCGGCATTAGCGGCATCTTAGGCGGACTTCTGCGGCCAATGAAGGGTGACATCGGATGGCGGCTTGCATTTTTGGGTGGCCTACTGATTGCACCGTTAGCTTTCAGCATCGCCGCACCCTTACCTGCGGTGACGATCAACGCGAACACGGTGTTACTGATCGTCGCTGGCTTATTAGTTGGCGTAGGAACTCGCTACGGTTCGGGTTGCACTAGCGGGCATGGCGTTTGCGGAATATCACGGCTGTCGCCTCGCTCGCTTGTTGCCACTGTGGCATTTATGCTGGCTGGCTTTATCACGGTGTTTATTGCTCGACATTTGATTGGTTAAGACGATGCACATACTTACCGCACTAATCGCTGGCCTCGTATTCGGCATCGGATTGATTATTTCCGGGATGACCGACCCATCTAAAGTGCTCGGCTTTCTCGATGTTGCAGGCAAATGGGACCCGTCACTTGCATTCGTCATGGGCGGCGCAGTTTTGGTTGGGCTCGGCGCGTTTCGCTGGGCTTTACATCGAACGACATCGCTTCTCGGCGATGTCATGCATCTTCCAACAGCACGACACATTGACCGTCGCCTGGTATTGGGCGGGCTGACGTTCGGTATAGGCTGGGGCTTGGCCGGTTATTGCCCCGGCCCAGCATTGGCATCCTTGTTAACTGGCAAGGTCGCACCACTTATCTTCGTGATGGCGATGCTTGCGGGAATGGCTATTTTTGAGATTCAAGACCGACGCGCTACCAAGAATAATAAGCAAGATGACAAGTAGCTAATCGCATACGATTAATTAGAGCGGATCATTAAGATGGCGTGGGCAAATATTATTGCGTGTCTCGGTGCGTTAGCTCTTTACGAATTCTACATTCGCCGGCGTACCTTGAAAGCGCCAACAAAGACTGGGCGCAGCGCGCATGCTGCCATTCGGAGCGACTGGGTGAAATCGGTAATGAGCCGACCCGGCACAGAAATTCTTGTCATTCAAACGCTACGCAACTCGGTGATGGCTGCAAGCTTCATGGCGACAACGGCAATACTGGCTTTGTCAGGAACGGTGACCCTTAGCGGAGTAGGTAATTCAGCAAGCGGGTTCTGGCTTTCGGCTCACGATAGCGACGATGAATTCATTATCTTCGCCGTCAAGTTGGTACTGTTGGAGGGAGCGTTCTTTGTGTCGTTCCTATTCATGGCCATGGCTGTGCGTTTTTTTAACCATGTTGGCTACATCATCACTGGCGAGATTGGTTCGGATGAATCGACACGAAAGCAGGCGCTCGCCATAGCGTACTTGAATCGTGCAGGCCTCTATTACAGCCTGGGATTGCGTGCGTTTTTTCTCAGCATCCCGTTTCTGGTTGGATTGTTTAATACCTACTTGATGCTTCCGGCCACGTTATTGTTGATTTTCATGCTGTATTGGTTTGACGACGTGCCTGCTATATAACAATTAGTCGTTTCCTGCCTTTTTCTAACGTCCATTAGAAAGAAAAAACCATCCATATTTGTGCCTTTGATTTCTAGAGGCATGTCGTAACATGCGGAAGTACAGATAAATTGCGCCATCGCAAATCGTTTCTTTCTAGCACCTCGATACACGTTTAGGTAATTAATTTACTTAAGGAATAACCGCACTTCTTAAAACGCCGTGGTAATGCGAATAGCGCAATAATAAACACTGAAACCAAAATTCTAAAGGAGTAAGGATATGGATCAAGAGACCCAAGCTGGCTCTTCCGCAAACCCGGAATCATCTGCGGCTATTACCTCCTTTAGATTGCCCAATGACCTAACCAAAAAATCGCCTGAAGAGCTAACAACAATTTATCAAGAAATAGAAGATATTCATAAACGATGGATTAATGATCCCGCTATCGACGACGACAATAAAGAAAAAGCTGGGCGGGAAAAATGTTCAGAAAAAGAACTCAGGCTCTGGAAGCAGTTATTCAGAGATCTACAAGTCGCCTATAAAGAAAACGAGGCGAACAACCTAACTTTTAGCGAGACGTTCAAGACGGCGTTTAAAATAAGTAAGCGCTCGGAAGAACAGTCGCCCGCCACTTCGGTCGGCAGTAAAAGAGCACTTAAAAGAATCTCTAGCAGTTTCTCTGGCACGAAAGTTCCAGTCAAAAACCCGTTTAAAAAACATGAGTTCACGTTTTCCGTCTCCACTGGACGTGAAACGTTGTCAGAACCTTCTCCGACAATTTTTTCTCTACCAGGGCTTACAACCTTTGCGGCACCTCAATGTTTTTTAAAACGCATTGGACCTGATATTGCGAATGCCAAAGAGCTTAAAAATCTAAATTTATCTTATAACTTGTTGCAAAGTCTTCCCGCGGAAATCGGTAACCTGCCTTCGTTGAAAGATCTGACACTATCGGCAAATGACATCAGCGCCTTACCACCAGAAATGGAAAAGCTGAAACTAGACACGCTGACTGTCGTCAACAATAGAATCCCAGCCTTTCCTCGTAATATTAAATCTTGGCATCCAGATACGCAGATAAACATTGGGGGAAACCCAATGGACGAAAGGGTAATTTTGCATTTGGAGAATGTGCGTGAGGAAGGTGGCCCGAACTTAACATACGATTGGGAACGCAGCGGCATGTCATTTAGTGCCACCACTGATCCTAACTCTGAAGTTACGGCAGCGCTTCAGGGAAATCAAGCGGCACTGCGCGACCGCTTTCGCTTTGCAGCCGACCTGAAAAGGGCGAAGCCACTAAGCGAGGCAATTACTGAATGGGTTCCGGGTTTAAGCGATGACAAGAAAACAATGTGGGATGACATCGGGAAAGAAGATGCCAATGCACAAGCATTTTCCCGTTGTTTAGAGCGCATCAAGGAGACCGCCGATTACAAGGATGAAGATACTCGCCCGATGGTTATAATTTTCGTAGGCGAATTATTGAAACAGATGGAGACGGATGAAAAATTGCGCAAGGAAATTTTTTCCTACGCAGTGCAGTCGCTGGGAACATGCGCGGATCGAGTGGCAAATAGTTTTGAACAAATGGTTGCAGCATATTTAAATCATATAGCTGTGGCCGAAAATGCTCCCCTTGATGAACGCTTGGAATTGGGAACTTGCATGGGCGAGCGGCAAGTCATAACTGACACGGCCAAGGAATTAATGACAACAGATGAATTCAAAGGATCAGATCAGATTGAAGTTGAATTGGCATGTAAGACAGAAATCGCCAGAAAACGCCGCACAACTATGCACATTCTTTGGGATAAATTAAAAAAACTAAATCCTGATTTGCCCCCAATGCCAAAGGTCGACGAAAACGATAAAAAAAGAATGCTTTATTTTGCGTCATCCGGTATCAAGCCCGAGCATGTGGAATTAATTGAAAAGCGGATAGAGACTTTTTTAGAAGGTGACGCTCCTGCATTAACAACATATTTGGCTACCCAAAACAAAAAAGAGAGCCCTGAGCCATTGAAGTGCTGGGGAGATTTATTAAAGAAAGAAAATAAAACGGAATTTAAGGCAGTCAAGAAAAGCTTTGAGGACCTCGATAATGAAATTGTCATCCCTTGGGAGTTTGACAATAAAGAGAGCGGTATTCCAGAGGATGCTCAAGAACGATTTATTCCTTTTCTAAAGGCGGTCGATAATGAGGGTGACTGGTTAGCGGCATTTAATACCGTCAAAAAAGTGAGGGTGGACGTAAAGAGTGACTTGCGTATTAGATTAACGCAGCGACTTCGAGGCGTCACGGAGCATCCGCTGCCACTCATTGAAAGCGGAACGCAGCTAAACAAACATTTAAAACCAGAACTAAACGATTTTTTGCGTGAATACGCGAACGGTGCGCGCGAAGACGTCAACGCTGTTTGCGAGCTGCTGTTAAAAAAACAGCCAAAACAATCTACCGAAGTATCAGTAGATTCCGCAACAGATGGAAAGAAATATAGCCTGGAAGGTTTGCGTAAAAGTGAAGATGGCAATACGTTTTATTTTACGGACAGCAAACACTCCACATTAACTAAATTTACTAGACAGCAATTAGGTGAGACCGTGGCACAGCAATTTAAAACGGGAAAAACACTAGAATTTAAAACCAAAAGCCTATCGCAAAGCTCGCATCGATCAATAGGCCATTAACTGCCATGCTAGTTCGCTGGCGTGAGCCATGAAGAGTTTGCTCACGTCAGCTTGCTTTATGTCGACAATCATTATGCGATTGTTCGCGCTAAATCATTCCTCCATTAATCGAAATAATCTGCCCTGAAATATAGCTCGCCTTACTTGAGGCGAGGAAGCTGACTAAATCGGCGACCTCTTCCGGCTTGCCTTCGCGTTTCATCGGCACAAGCCGATCGATTATTTCCTTACTGAATGCACTTTCACTCATCGGCGAAGCGATAATCCCCGGCGCAATCGCATTCACAGTGATGCCGCGGCTCGCCAATTCCAATGCGAGTGATTTCGTCGCGCCGTGCAGCCCAGCTTTCGCGGCTGCGTAATTGACTTGACCTCGATTACCAACCAGCGCTGCAATGGAAGACACATTGATGATTCGCCCCCAACGCGTGCCGATCATCGGCATCAACAGCGGCTGGGTGACATTGAAAAATCCATTTAACGAGACGTCAATAACCCGCGACCACTGCTCGAGCTTCATGCCGGGCATAACCACATCGTCATGGATGCCGGCATTATTAATAACAATTTGAATCGGCCCCTCGACAAGCATTTTCTCCAGTGCCACTACCGTCTGCTCCGAGTTCGCCACATCGAACGCGACCGCCCTCGCTGAACCACCTGCGGCGATAATCTCCGCAACCAAATTTTCCGCAAGCAACAAATTACTATTGGCATGCACATAAACATGGCAACCATGCGCGGCCAATTGCCGGCATATCGCCGCGCCTATCGCACCACTACCACCTGTGACCAATGCTCTTTTCATTTTTTATTCCAAGTTGCATGCATAACGATATTTTTTGGGCTGTCGCTTGCCGCCTCTGCAGTTTGCGTTTGCATTTGCACACGCAAATTGCTTTGCAGGCAAAGAGCGTACTATCCAAAACCCTTGCTATGCCTGATTGTACTGACGGAGGAAACCCACGCGCCTCGTTTTGAACGCAACATGGGATTATTTCTCGTTTGCGTCGAGCATAACCGCAGCTCTGCCAGTCAATACTTCTACCTCCCCTACGTGCAAAACAAATTGGTATATCACGCGATTCTCATCTCCCATTAATCTTTCGGCATCAACCGAAAGGTCTCCGGTCAAATCATCAATCCGATTCAGTTTGCAATCGATATCGCGCAAACTCGCCAGGTAACCGGCACGCGGTTTTTTGCCAACAGAGCCAACTAGACTACCGTGCACTGCCATTGCCTGAGCGGCATATTCAACACCGCAAATGGCCGGCAACGTGTCACCCCTACGCATGGGATTGTCTTTATCACGATGATTCCGGCTAATGCACCGAATAGTTGTAGAATTCCAATCTATAACGCTGTCTAATAAGCACATTGAGCCTGAATGAGGAATCAGTTTGGCAATATCCGCTTTATTCATCGGGCACTCAAAAGCGCTGTTCCAAAACCGACTTTCATTTCTTGTTTCTCCTTCTTGAATATGCGATGTTTACACGATAGCCGTAGGATATAATTATAACCAGCCGATCCGCATGATGAATGCCGAATATCCCTTATTTGGTAGGTTCGGAAGCATCCCCCTTTATGCACTGCCATTTTGGTTACGGGAGAAAAAGTCTTATGAAAAATACCCCGCTGGTCCTACTAATGCAAAGCTATCAACGCCTCGTGTTGACGATCGGAGTTCTTCTACCTTCGCTAGGCATTGGATTTCTGATGAAAACCACCGATCTAGGGCAACGATTGGCATTGCATACATTCCATGAAGTCGCCATTACGGTAGCGGTGATGATGTCCGGTTTCATCTCTTTCGTCGCCTATAAGAGTTATCAAAAAGACCATAATCCGTTTGTGCGATTCGTTGCCTTGGCGTACCTGGGGTTCACGATTGTGTATACGCCACATGGGGCTCTGACCTATATGGCTGATCACAATATGGCACAGTTCCTCATCTTCGGTCCGGTATCGCGCCTTATCATGGGGCTGTATTTATTCACTGGCTTATTCCATCTTAATGCTGAGTCACAACAGTCTGGCAAGAATTCACCTGCGCCCCACCTTAAAAAAAGTTGGTGGCCGCATGTAGTGTTCTTCGTTTTGACAGCGGCGGTATTGTATTTTACAACCGAGAACATTCGCGTACGCCCCCCTTTTCTCAAAGGGATCGAATCAATTGCTTTACTCACTTCCTGCTTGGCTATATGGCGCATGTGGCGCTTGCCATTCCGCTCTCCATTGATGCGCTTTCATCTAATTGCGCAAATTCTATTTGCACAAGCTTCGCTGACGTTTCTTTTAGGCGCGCCCTGGAATTCGCTATGGTGGTTCGCGCACGCACTTTCCGCTGCTGGTTTCATGACACTCGGATATGGGGTGACCCGCGTCTACTTGGGCACTCGTTCTCTATCGACAATATACGACGAGATTATGTTGCATAACGTTCTCGATAAAATTGTTGAACACTCCCCGGTTGGCATCTTAGTAGTTGATCGAAATTTAGGTGTCATCCATTCCAATCAAATGATGGAAAAAATGCTCGCCGGCAAAGGTGACGATAAGGGCGCCGCCAATTGGCTCTTCGCCAATCTCGCGGTTGATAGCGTCCGCTTAAAAGAAACCCTGGCCGATTCGCCGGTATTCATGCGACGTCTTAAGCTGGACACGCCAGACAATAGTTTTTTCTATGAAGTACGCATTGCCGAACTGGATGGTACTGGCGCTTCACAAGGCTTTGTTTGCATCCTTATCGATATTTCCGAATCCCATAAAGCCGAAGAAGCCATTCGCAGCCTGAACGCTAATTTAAAGCATGAAGTGGCGGAGCGTAATGCGATCAATAAAGAGCTAGAATCGTTTTGCTATTCCGTCTCTCATGATCTGCGCTCTCCGCTTCGCGCGATGGAAGGTTTTTCTCATTTACTGGAAGAAGGCTACAGCGCCAAATTTGACGAAGAAGGACGGCGGCATCTGCGTTCGGTAAAAGATAACAGCAAGAAAATGGGGCAGCTAATCGACGATTTACTGGCATTTTCCCGGCTTGGGCGAGATCCAATTCAAGATGGCGAAGTGGATATGCAGCTTTTAGTAAAAGACGTCTTGAACAATGATGCGGGAATTAATAATATCGACAATCATGCTGAAATAAAAATAGGAGATATGCCCTGGGCACACGGCGACATTACGCCATTGAGACAGGTATGGGTGAATCTACTTTCCAACGCCATTAAATTTTCGTCGAAAAATCCGCAGCCAGTTATCGAGATTTCCGGCTATCGTAAAGATGCGATGAACATTTACTGCGTGAAGGATAATGGCATTGGCTTCGACATGAAGTATTACGACAAACTCTTCCGCGTATTTCAGCGTTTGCACGCGCAGAATCAATTCGAGGGAACCGGTGTTGGATTAGCCATAGTACAACGCGTTGTAACCCGGCATAGCGGTCGAGTATGGGCGGAAGCAGAAGAAGGCAAGGGCGCATCGTTTTTCTTCTCGCTGCCGGCGTAGAACCTAAAGCTGCAATAACCAATAACTATGTTAAATAAAGTGAGGCGGCCTACGCGCGCCAACGCAGACAGTATGGCAAGAAGGCGCACGACGACCGGCTCATTTTGTTACACGCGCTAACATGGTGTCACCACGATATGCAGGTGACTGTCGTGTAGATATTCAACAATGATGGTTTCCGTTGCACCATGCGCAAGCGCGCTAAGCAGCGGCAAGCTGCGCGCCGCCGGGATACTTTCCCTCAACGCCTCCAAACCGGGATCGGCCATGTCGGTGGGCGTATTTTTGTCGGCAACATAACTTACTTCAAGGGAGGCAAACGTACGCTTCGTTGCTTCCGGTGTTAACACCAGCGCCACTCCGAAGTTCGCGCCGACGTTCCGCTTCGCGTGCAACGGCTCTGGATATGGTTGATCATAAGCAATTAATGTCACCGCCCGATTGTCTACAATCACTTCGGTAACTGCCTCCAATAAACCCGCTGCGAAACTAGCGTCGTAACCGCACAAACTAGTAGATGGTTCTTGCGAGCGTGCGGCAATGCTCCAATAACCGGCCGCGACGTTGTGAACCGAGTTGTGAAACCGTGTTGGCGACACCTCTCGCTCTGGCGCAGCCAATGCTTCGCAAATATGGTGAACGTTATCGCCATCGCCCCCCGAAGAGGTAAACACGGTCGGCATCGTAGCGGTATCGCGACCCGCATGAGCAATTGCCTCGTGCCCAACGGCTAATGCCAGCTTGACTGGAATGCCGGTACGACGCCGCTCGGCGGGTGGTAGCAAATCGCTGGCCGTGACGACAGTTGGCGCATAGGTATAATGGTCACTACCGATAAGCAACGGACAGCTCGCGTGCCAACTGGATAGGCCAGGACCCAGCAATCCAACGCCCTCGATAAATACTCGCATCATTTACCCCGTCCGAGTATCAAACTGCAATTGCTGCCGCCAAAGCCGAATGAGTTGCTCAGCACTCGATCCACGCGCGCTTGCCTATTTTCAATTTGATAATTGCTCTTCAATGTCGGATCAAGGTTCTCGGTATTCAAACTACCGGGAATAAAATCGTGCTGAATCGCAAGAATGGAAATAATAGCCTCGGTAATTCCCGCGGCACCGAGCAAATGGCCAGTCCAGCCTTTGGTCGAACTACACGGCGTTTGATTACCGAATAACTCACATACCGCTTTATCTTCGCTGGCGTCGTTGGTTTTCGTAGCGGTACCGTGCAGATTGATGTAATCGATATTCGCGGCTTGCAGCCCAGCGGCATCAAGCGCGCGCTGCATTGCCAGCCGAGCGCCCACACCTTCCGGGTGCGGTGTAGACATATGGTAGGCATCGCTGCTTTCGCCAACACCTAACAACATGGCGGCGGGCTGCTCTGCCGCTTTCTCCAATAACGCAAACCCCGCCCCTTCACCAAGCGAGATGCCGTCGCGATTTATATCGAAAGGACGACAGGGAAAATGCGAAATCAGGCCCAGAGAATTAAAACCGTATAAGGTCGTAAGACAAAGCGTATCGACGCCGCCGACAACCGCCGCATCACATACTCCCGCTTCAATCATCCGCGCCGCGTTGGCAAATACTTTAGCGGTAGAAGAACAAGCGGAAGAGACAACGAATGCCGGGCCTTTCAGATCCAAATAGCGCCGGGCAAAATCTCCCAAGGAAAAAGTGTTATGCGTTTCAGCGTAGTGAAAGCCAGCTGGCAGCGCCCCTGTTTGCGGATCATGTTGCCGGTAAGCCACCTCCGTCTCCAATATGCCGGAGGTACTTGTACCCAGGAAAAGGCCGATGCGCTCAGCCCCATACTTCTTACGAGCAACGGCCACTGCGCCAGCAAATCCGTCTGCCTCAAGGCCCAATTGCGCGAGGCGATTATTGCGGCAATCAAAATCCTTGAGATCGGCAGTGACAGAAAAATCAGTAAGACTTGCGATCTCGCCAACATAAGTGTCCAGCGACACGGTCTCGAATGCGCAGGGGATCAACCCGGAACGCCGGTTTTGCAACGCATCGGCGGTTGCTTGTAACCCGGTACCCAGGCTATTTGCAATTGATAATCGACTGATGAAAAGAGGTTTCACGCTAATGGAAAACTAATGAGGAAGGCGGATGACGACTAAATCACATCACGCGCAGGGGGCTAGTCTAACAAAAAGGCGGCTCAGCGCCTATCTTAGCGTCCGTTATAACTAGACCCTGCCTGCGTCGGGGGTAAAAAGGCGCGATTGCGCTGATGTTCATCGCGCCTCATAAGCACTACAAATGTTTTCCAGACAAAGTAAAACAAAAAGTTGAGCCTTTTCCTTCTGCGCTGTCGACGACCAATGTACCTTCGTGCGCCTCAACAAATGTTTTGACAATGGCAAGGCCCAGACCTAAGCCGCCATCACCATCGGTTTCATATTTTTCGAATACTTTTGAGCGAAGCTCTTCAGATATTCCAGCCCCGTTGTCGATGACTTGGCATTCAACAACACCGTCGGGGGCGATTGTCTTGGCAACAATCTCTATCTTTCCACGAGGCGTGTATTTGATCGCGTTTGCGATTAAATTCTGAAACACGCGGCGTAATAAACTAGCATCCGCAAAAACCACTAAGTCTTCAGGAATATTATTAATTAGCTGTGTACTATCGGTTCCTGCGACAGGATGAAGATCATGAATAAGCGCTTCGACCAATGGCCACAAATCAAATTCACGCCGATGTAGTTGTATACCGGTCTCAGTTTGCAAATTGTTATTTTCTTCGAGCACTTTACTGACAAGCTTGGAAAGATTCACCACATTGCGCTCCAACACTTTCAGCATGGTAGCCATTTGCGGCGTCTTGTCTTTAGGGGAAAGCGCAATCTCCAGCGCATGAGTTGCTAGGGAAATCGCATTCAATGGCGTCCTCAGATCGTGAGTCACAAAGGTGAGATATTCCGATCGGCGTTGCTGCATTTGTAGGGCTTGTTGGGTCGCATACGTTTGCACCGCCATACTAATTGCTTCATCCAACACGCGATTCATAATATGAAAAGCTTTGCCTTGTATGCTTAAGTTATTGGCACTAGCAAGGTCATGAATGCAACCGCGTAAAATATTATATTCTGCTACGACTTCATCTATT
The DNA here is from genome assembly GCA_040388195.1 of Pseudomonadota bacterium. Classification (GTDB taxonomy): domain Bacteria; phylum Pseudomonadota; class Gammaproteobacteria; order Burkholderiales; family DATLHW01; genus DATLHW01. Next base: position 25,593 of record JAZKCF010000143.1, on the reverse strand, counting down.
TCAAACCCATCTTGAAACCGCTGCACGCCATGCTTCTGCGGCGTCTCATTACAATGCGCTTCCGAAATCGGATCGTCAGCACAAGATTCAAACGCGTCCGCCAGTTCCGTTAACAAATCAGCGATATGATCATTGAGCGTTGGGACATCTAGATGTTTAGCTGATGGCAATTGTTTGACGATTTGACGCCATTGCGAAAGTAGCACTTTGCTTTCATTCCGAATAAGCATTGCCAATTTCTTAAGATTGTCGATGACTACTTCCTCCAATTTTGCTGCAAGCGATTATGTTAGTTTGATCGCGTTCAGCCAATTAACAATTAAAAAAGCGAATAGATTAAGTGGGCCGTTGTAAGCGACGCAATGTCAGCATGCATTATGCGGACAATTGACGTCGTAAAGCCCTCGGTTTGACGTAATGGAAAATGAAACACTTCGCAAAATCCAGCCATCTCTATTGCCAGACGGAATATTCCTACGGTTAGCCACGTCCCTTTTTGCCGGATGCCAGACCACGATCGCTTCTTCCGTAAACCAAATCGTTATATCTCCGCGATGTCTCAACGCGTCGTTGTAGGTGTGCCAATTCGTTACCCGATAACGCAGCTGCTTGATCTTTCGCCGACAGTTTTCGTTAAATTTGTGCGGCATTCCATTTCCTGCAAGAATAATCTCCACTCCATAATTGCATATCAGAAACTAATTTTTTAACAACACTGAGTTTGAACAAAAACAACGTTGCTAAATGCCGGACTCGAACCGCCGATCCTTGATAAGGAATTAACCAATGAAAAAAGAAACGAAAGAAAAAATGTTTCGTGCGATGAATACTTTGTCGTTTATCGCATTGTTGGCGATCGGACCCATTGCTTATGCGGCAAATTCTCAATCTTGCGCCCCTACCAATTGGACGGTAGATAAAGGTTATGCAGCCGGCAACGTTATAAATTATCAAGGTCACAATTATGAGGTGGTGCAATCACACTTTGCTTTTCCTAATACGAACTGGATTCCGGCTGCCGGTTCCATCATGTGGAAGGATTTGGGGGCCTGCATGGCCTCAAAACCATTAGAACCTGCAACCATCGCAGAAGGACCAACGTCAACTGCATCGTCCAATATGTCCGGAGGCGGGGGGCGTAGTGGAGGAGGAAACAGGGGCGGGGGTGGGGGCGGCGGCAATTTCACTTCACCCACCATGAATAACACGATGGGGAGCGCGGCACCTATTTCACAAAATGCCACAGCGGCGTATGCACCGCAACAAGCCCAGCAGCAGGTGAAGGAGACGCCCCGGAAATCAGCGGCGACAGTCGCATCAACTGCGGCGCTTGCGTCACCTGCAATAATGCAACAGACACCGACTACACCAGCACAAACGCTGGCACAAACACAAGCATTGGCACCAACGCCAACGCCAACGCCAACGCCAACACAAACGCAAACTCAAGCACCAACGCCGACACAAACACAAACGCTGGCACTAGCGCCAGCACAGATCGCCCCCCCTGGTGTAACAGCAGCATCGCCTGGTCTACCAACGAAGATAGTCGGTGGCTATTGGCCATATTGGGTTGATTCGCCAATCCGCATTCGCGACATTAATGTGCGCTACAACTTAATTTACCTCTTTCATGCGCGGCCAGTCGGCGGCCCTCCGGGCACGACAGGTGCTGTTATGTGGACGCCTCCAGGTAATGGGAGAGGCGCGGCGACAAATTTTGTCGCTGATATTCAGTACGCTAGAACTGTTCAGGGACGCAAAATTATTTTGTCCGTCGGGGGGGCTGGAAACGGCATGAGCTTTCCGAATCGGACTAAATCGCAAACTTTCGTTAACAGCATAGTTTCCATTTATAACCAATTTGGCGGCTTTGATGGCATCGATTGGAATACGTTTGAAGCAGACCAGAATCCCGACACCGCCGAAATGATCTGGATCAGCCTGGAGCTGAAGCGGCTTTACCCGGGCTTCATTATCACTTCGCCTCCCGCGCCTTGGAATCCCAGAGATATGACATTCTGCCAAGCGATGGTAAACGCCGGCGCAATGGATTATGCCGCGCCTCAATACTATGATGGGCCAGGGCTAAACGACCCATCTTATGTCGTGCAGAATGTGAACCAATGGATCTCCATGCTCGGCCCAACCCATGTTGTCATCGGCTTCGGCGTATGGGATGCGCTCAACTATATGACCTCCGGCCAAGCCTCACTCGCATGGAACCAGGTTTGGGCACGCCACCCAACGATTCGCGGTGGATTCAACTGGCAAATTCACACTGACGAAGCAGCAGGATGGCCGTTTGCCAATAACATTGGACTGCTTATAAATCCGCTCTAATAACGGGACCAATGAAATGAGTGAATTTTTTGTACAGCAAAGGTGAAGCAGGGAATTCGGGCAGCGTGCTGCCCGCCTGCGTAACGATCTGCGCATACAAGCGCAGATGCGCCTCAATTACCGGGTACGAGACCAGTAACGTTATTTTTCGAACGCTGGGCAACAAGCAGCATATTAGAAAACGGTGTTCCCTCACTCATCGGATGCGCCGTTACCGCAAAACCATATAACTCCAGCAATCGTATCCACTGGTCAGTACTCCGATAATGCATTTTGTGCCAAAGAAGGCCCCGCGTGATTCCAGCGGCCCGCTCCGCCCACTGCGTAACGTGAAAAGAAACGCCGGCATTGGCATCGGATTCCCGCAGCAGCAACACGCCGCCTGGTTCCAATGACGCCGCGATGCGTTCTAACAATTGTAATTGAGCACTGTCGCTTAGATAGTGCAAGACATCCAGAAGCACGATGGCGGAACAAGGCGCAAAAGCGATGCTTTGTATATCGCCCCGCTCTACTGTGGCATCTGATTTCAAGGCACCCTGTGCTGCACGCACACAATCGTCGCGCAATTCGATCCCGCGCATGGCGAGTTGTAATGGAGGCGGCGGCCAACCTTCAGGCCATTGGCCGATAGCGAACTGCTTGCGTGCGGCAAGAAGCAGTGCCATCAAAATTCCTTGCCCGCAGCCGAGGTCCAACAACTGCCCTTGGCCGGGCAGCAAGCCTAATTTTAGTAAAGCAAAGAAAACTGGATCGTGGCGAAGCTTGCCGCGCGCGAAATGCCACGCATATCTCCCTTCGCTCATAAATGATGCTGTGGTGCTATGGTAAAGCGACTTAATTTGTGCGTTCATTTTTTTCAAAAATAAGCCCGAAACCGGACGTTGCAACGCATTTCATTCCATCCGCATTTGGTAGACACAAACGGCGCGATCTAAGTCTAAGACGTCGTTCAATGAAGAATCGGAAAGATTCTCTTCTTCTTGGAATACCCATCCTTCAATAAATACGTTCTTCTCGCTTTTGGCATCTTGCATTACACCTACGTTGACTTGGTGTTTATAACGAAAGAAACCGTAACTGACGCCGTTAAGGAAACACGATACTCATGCAAGCGGTTTACGCTCGAAGTATTCGACACAAAACTCCTTGAAGCAACGAACCAACGGCGATAAGTACCGATTGCTGGGATAGGTAGCCGCCACTTTAATAGTCGCAAAGCGCCATTCAGGCAGCACTTCAACCAATCGCCGGTCATGCAAAGCCGCTTCGCAGATAAAACTCGGAATTTCAGAGATGCCCAGCCCGTCCAGGACGCCCTGATGCACGCCCGTATAATCATTGATTACAAGAGGCGGATCGAGGTCGAGTTGCACCGCGTCATTGCCAGAACGCAAGGTCCATTGCACTGGCTTCTCCCAGCGCGAGAAAGCGATCTTCACGTGGGGCCGGAGCGCCTGGGGATGCGTCAAGCTTTCGATGTTCGCTAAGTAGCCAGGTGACACGCAACTAACCTGGGGCGATGAATCGTCACGCTGCTGGCGACAAGACTGCTGTCCTTAGGATCGCCAACCCGTAAGGACAAGTCGACGCCATCGGCAATGTGATCGACAAAGCGTTCAGTCACAAGACAATGGACGACCACCTTAGGATAGAGCGCCTGGAAAGCACTGACCAACGGCAGAATAACGAGATCTGACATGCTGGGCGGCATCGAAATTCGTAGACGCCCGGAAATCTCGGTTCGGCGGTCTGTGACTAACGAGTCTGCGGCTTCGAACTCCATCAATCCGCGCCGGCACAACTCGAAGTAATCCTGCCCGATTTCCGTCATTCGCAGTTGCCTCGTTGAGCGCTCCAGAAGCCGAACACCGATCGCCTTCTCCAAATCGGCGATCTTGCGGCTGACCGTCGACACCGGCACCCCCTCGCGAACCGCGGCTTTTGAAAAGCTCCCACTTTCGACAACCTTGACGTACAGAGCCATGCCGTTTTTGTCGGTATTCATCGGCCTTATTCCCATAAATGAGAAATTGATTTGAAAAATGGACGGCTATTCTATCGCATTGGGAAAATGTATCTTTCGGTTTTGCGGATTTGCCGCTTACTACTAGGACGAAAAACATGAAAACTTATCTAGCGTTGGGAATTGCTTGCCTCTCTTGGGCATGTTTACCCACCGCGCAAGCTCAACCACAGCAACCCTCATCGCACCACTCACATCAGCATGAACGATTTGAGACACAGCAGCGTACCGAGATCGAGTCGGTACTGAAGGGCTACGAACAATCGCTAAATGCTAGCGATGTCGAAGGTGTGATACAGCTCTATACCGATGATGCTGTGTTGTTGGCACCGGACGCACCGTCTGCGGTTGGTATTGAGGCGGTGCGGTATGCCTACACAACAACGTTTCAGGCAATCAGCCTCAATATCCATTTCGAAATCGCGGAAATGAAACTCTTATCTCCTGAATGGGCGTTTTTGCGAACAAACTCGACTGGCGTGATAAAGATCGTCGCCAATGGTGCGCAGATCCCGGAAGGCAATCAAGAGCTGTTCTTGCTGCGCAAGAGCCACGGCTATTGGAAGATCGCACGCTACAGCTTCTCGTCGTTCCTACGTTCGGCGAAGTAAGCCGCAAAGCAAGGTGTGCACTCGAAGCGCGGTAGATCTTGAACGCGTTTAATGTCGCTCAAGATCGCACTGCGCTGAGTAAAATTCCCGATTGAGATATTCCCGTCGGATCGTGTTGATCAGGCGCTTGATGAACGAATGGGATATGTGAATATTGCCCGTCACCATGCGTTCAAACGCGTTGCGATAGAACACCCACTTTTAAGAAAACTTATTCAGCTAATTTATATTTAAAAGGCTTTTCATTATTGAGATCAGCCTCTTTGCTTTCATCATTCTCGAATGCAAAGGCTTTCGGCAAGGAAACCGATTTCAAACCTTGTTGAGATATTTGATGCAATAAGCTAGGCAAAACAGCAAGCACGGTGGGTTCACTTTCCTCGGAAGAATTCACACGATCATGCAACACGAGCACGTCACCTGCGGAGAGCTCAAATGTTAGCCGCTGCAATACTTTCTTAGGATCACTCCGAACGCCATCCAATCCGCGTCGAGTCCACGTAACGTAACGTATCCCATGCTGCGCTAAAACCGGCTGTAGGAAGGGGCCTCGAAAACCAGCAGGCGCACGCAAAAACTCTGGTAAGCGGCCTGTGATATCGGCGATCGCTGTTTGTGCGGCTTCGATTTCAACTCTTAAGCGCGACCGTACGTAGAATGCAAAAAAATAGGAGTGACGATATGTGTGATTTTCGACGCTATGTCCACGACGAACAATTTCTTTAACAATCTCAGGATGAGCGATCGCTTTTTCAGCGATGCAAAAAAAACTGGCTTTCGCCCCAAAATGATCGAGCATATCGAGCACGCGCGGCGTTACAGCTGGATCAGGTCCGTCGTCAAATGTCAGGGCAACTTCATTGCGCACGATGGCGGACTTCGGCAGGCGCAAGATGTTCGGCCCCATGATGCGGCCTTTCGGCCAAAGCACGCCTGCAAAAAGCAGCACATGATTTACCAAAACCAAACCTATAGCTATCGGCCAGAAGACTGGATGGAACACGGTGACTACAATGGCAACGACATGTGCTAGCGCGGAGAAACGGATCGCGGGTATCGACGATAAATCAGGCCCCATTTTCTTGCTTTTACCGTCAGCATCAAGATCCTTAGAATCTGTACCTTGAGAGTCTTTATCTTTAGCGCTTGTCATGTGTTGATCACCTTGGCGGCTAATAAAAAATGGTTCTTAGATACTCTTTCAAAACCTGTTCAAGATCTTATTACATATTGCCACAAAATCCAGGGCAATCGATTATCCTAAGATTATGTCGTCCGTTAACGCTCGATAAGGATAGCGGAAAACACCAGACTAAGAACCGCCCCAATACCAACCGTCATACCAATCGCATTTAACACGGGTACCGACGAAAATGAAAGCAGTCCAAAACCGATAACCGTCGCAATATTGGCGAAGAGTAATGAGACGATCGTACGCTCTCTGCCCTGTTCGTCGGACGATTGCCGATCAAAGAAAAGCGCATAGTTCGATCCCACCGCTACGACGAGCAACAGCCCGACCAAGTGGAAAATCGAGAGTTTATATCCGCAGACAACGAGAAGCGCAGCGGTAATTGCAACAGCGGCGGCAAGCGGGGCAAGCACACCGAACACTCGTCGCGGCGAACGCAAACTCGCGAATAAAAGAATGACAATCGCCAAGGCCCCCAGCAACGAATAAGTAACCACCTCGTGGCGATAGGTTTGATATAAATGGTCGGATTCGTGTTTAAGGTCCAGTAAAACAACGTCCGGTATCGATGACAGTTCCTTGGCAAGTACCACTGGATCGGCCACGCCGCGCAACGGCAACATTGCCGCCCAACCGTTAGACCGTTTAACCAACAACGTATCGAACTTTAACCCTAGGCTAGTGCCTTGGAGACTGGTGCGATCGATCAGCGGCTGCGTCTTAGCGGTTGCGGCATCTTTAAGAAACGGTTCGAACAATTCAGGACGAAATGGCAATTCATTCGCAGCTTGCCGCAAGTTCTCGCGCAATACGTCTGGCGCGGGAATCGCGGCTTGACGCGTGCGTTGCGCTTCGCGGCTGGGTAGATAAATGGCCGGAGAGTCGAAGCCCTGCAAAACACCTTGTTTCGCTAGGCGCTGCAATATTTCAACCGTTTTTTCGCTGCCTAGTAAAGCCGCATTTTCATCCGGCGCACTAACGACAATCAGATGACGAATGTCGGGAGCGCCGATGTCGCGCCGCAATTCCTCGTCCAACAACTGCTCTCGCTTCGGAATTGGACTTAAGCTAGCTAAATCGTCGCTCCATAAGAAATCGCGTTTAACGAAAAGCAATGTCCCGGCAATCACAACGGCAAGTAGCAATACGTAGCGTAACTTCGGTGCTCGCCGCACAACGGCCATGATTGTTGGCGCGATAGAAGCTGTCATTTGCGCAGAGAATCCTGTCGGCAACAATGCGGGCAACACATAACGAGTAACCGCAACGGCGACGACTAAACCCGCAATCGAAAATAGGCCTAATTGTGCAAGTCCCGGAAAGCCCGATAACAACATCGCACTGAAACCGCATATCGATGTGAATACGCCTAAACGCAATGTGGGCCAAATTCGCTTCAATGTATTTTGCGGCGCCGTGCCGGGGACAATCTGCGTGAATAGATAAATAGCGTAATCCACGCCCTCGCCAATCAATGTGACGCCAAAACCTAAGGTGATCCCATGCACCGAACCGAAACCCAAGCTGACTGCGGCTATACCGGCAAGACCGCCGGTTACAACAGGCAATAAGCCAAGCACCAACACGCGCGGTGAACGATATAACACCAGCAACATGGAGGCGATCAGCACAGTGGCGATCGTGGAAAAACGCGATGCATCGCCTTGGATAACCGAGCGAGAACTGACTGCAAAAACGCCCGGGCCGGTTAACAGTAATTGTGCTGCCCCATTGCCACGTGTCTCGTCGAATACACTACGAATCGACGCCAGTGCCTCATCTTGTCCATCGATATCGGAACCAGCTGCTTTTGTCTGCGCCACTAACAATGCTCGCCGTCCATTTTTTGAAAACCATACGCCCTGCTGCATGGCGGGCTTCGACTGTCCCTCGAATTGCTCGATCACTCGCAGCAACTCGCCACTTGGGTCGTTCGGCAAAATGCGCTGTAGCAGCATGCCGGCCGGGGAGCCGAGTAGTTGCAAATCTTCCTCCAATGCTTCGCGTAATGCGGCTGGAGAGAAATGATCCGCCGTTACCGCAGGACTTAACAAATAACGATGCTGCCAAAGAAAATCACGGTCTTTTTCCAAACCCGTATCTTCGCCGTTGTTGATCGAAGCAAAGCGGTCGGTTTTGCGTAGCTGCGTTGCTAAACGTTTGCTGATTTGCGCCAATGCTTCAGGCGTATCGCCTTCAAGGCCAATGAGAATGAGCCGCGAGACAACACCATCGCGTAGCTGCTCGACGAGGAGCTGCTGTGCCGGCGTTGGAGTCCGAGGAAGAAAAGCGGATAGATCGGCGTTGAACTGGGTGCGGCTTATGACGGCAATCGATGCGACTAGGAAAAATAGCCAGATGCAAACAGCTAAACGCGAGGATCTAGTCACTGACTGTCCTCGTTAATCTTCATCACGGAGCGATCGCCGCTCGCTTCGTTAATGGTGATTGTCTTAATTCGGTTCTTATTTCCATCGATACGAATTTCACTGACCACATCCTGCATAGCCCGCTGACTGGGAGCCATCGATAAATGCCATTCATTGGAATTGCCTTCGAGTTTCACTTTATAAAACCGATTCAAGGTTTCCAAATCGCCAGCGAGCGTCGAACGGATGCTTTCGACAAAAGTCCAGATGACTGGATAGTCTTGCAGCATCACGGTGCGGCGCTGATTCTTGGTTTTGTTTTCGAGGGTGATACTGTCACGCTCTAAAATCATACTTTCCGGCTTGGGCAATAGCGTGTGCTTTTCCAAGCGATCGGGCGCGGTATAAATCAGCGTGCCGGAAGATTCCAGGGGTTTGGTCAGAATGCTCAGGTACTTTTGCTCGACGAATGTCGCCTTGGCCGATTTAACCTGCGCGAGGTCGCGCATGAGGGCCTTTACGTCCCAAGTAACGGCGCTGTTCGGCTCTGTCGCTGCCCATGATGCGGTGCTGGCTGCACACAACATTAATCCAAAAAGAATACGACGTATCAATAACACCATTCTTTCACTTCCAGAAATCATAAAAATTAAACCAGTTATAAGGCGCCAAGCGGCAATAGTATTCCAGGCGCGAGACGTATTGTTGTATCGTCGCCTCGACCACGGCACTACGTTGGCTACGATCGACGTCCCGCATATCTGCTAATGATTCGAAATAAACATCGTAACGATTGCCGCCACGATACACGCCGAACATCAAAACGATAGGTCTCCGCAGCATCGCTGCAAGTCGGAACGGCCCCAGCGGAAAATGCGCATCTTCTCCAAGAAACTGCTGCGTAATAGTGCCTTCGCCGGTGATAGTCCTATCGCTCAGCACGCCGACAAATTCGCCATCCTTCAGCGCATCTTGAATCTTCAGCATCGAGTCGACTTTACCCAATGCAATAATTCGCGGAAAACCGTTCGGGTTGATCGCGGCAAGCACCGAATTCAGCTTTCTCGCATTCTCTTCATACATCACTAAACTTATTCGCAGCCCCTGCGCTTCCTGCCCTAAGGCTCGCATAATTTCAAAACTGCCCAGATGCGCCCCGACTAAAAAACAGCCCTCCCCGTGCATGGCCATATCATCGACTATCTCCGTGCCATGGACTCTTACGTCAAAGCGAGCACATTGATCTTTCAACAGAAATACACGGTCGAGAATCGTCGATGCAAACGTATGAATATGGCGGAATAAATCCGTGAATCGAGGTTTGCGGCCCAGAACCTTGCCGAGATATTTCCGCGAGGCTGCCTTGGCTTTCCAGGCGAAACAGAGGAAGTACAGACAAATGGGGTACAGCAATAGTCGCGCCGTTGGCCGGCCTAGTGTCAGCGCCACCCAGACAATAAACCGCATCGCCAGAGTATTACTACGCTCTGGTTGAGTGGTCCATTCCGGGTTAGCCATCGTTGTGTCTACTTCGCTGCCAATGGAAGAGTCTTAACAACCTGCCCTGCTAATACCGATTTTCCATCAACCATGCAGGTGAATCTGATCTCGCTCGATTCCCGATTGGTAACGTCAATCTGAACCTGGTCACCGGGACGGACAGGATTAAAGAACTTGGCCATTTTTATTTGGCACGGCCATAGCGCAACACCGAGCTGCGCTTCGATAGCGCGCAACACTTCACTAAGGAGAACTGCACCGGGAATAATAGGATTGCCTGGAAAATGTCCATTAGCGGCAGGATCGTCTGGCGGGAAAGATAGTTCGATGGAAGTCAATTTTTATTCCGTCTTTTCCGCGAGCGATACTAATTTATCAAGTGCCGCACGTGGCAATTTACCGGTGGTATTGCGAGGTAACGACTCGACGAAATATAACGGACGCGGCAAGAAAGCAGCGTCAATTCGCTGACGTAGCGCCTTCATCAATGCTTCGTTCGTTAAATCTGGCGCAACCACAAATGCAACCAAGCGAGCAACAACCGCGTTGCCTTCTTCCGGCACGACAAACACGCCATCTTTCACGCCTTCAATGGAATTCAGATGGTAATTAAGATTGGCGAGCGAAGTCCGCTTGCCGGCGATGTTCACTAAATCCGCACTTCTTCCATGCAGTAGAAACGTTTGCTGATCGCGGATTTCAATGACGTCACTCAACAAAATTTCTGTTTCCACGTGACCACCTTTTACCCATGCCCCATGCTGATCCTCGCGCAAAACCAAATCTCGGAAAACCCGCCATTCTGGTTCATTGATCGCCCGGCGCGTGGCGACCTGCCCTGCCTCGGTGCAACCATAAATTTCATGCAAGGGCGCGGCAAACCTTGCTTCCGCTTCCGCCGCCAGTTGCGGCGGCAATAACGATGTCGCGCAAAGAAGAAAGTCGACTCGCGGCATTTCGTCCATTCCCGCCAGCAGTGCTCGCAAATGAACCGGCGTTGTCACTAACCCACGGGGACGCGGCAGTGACGCCAATGCGGCACAAACATCCGCAGGATAAAACGGCCGCCCGGCAAATAGCGTAAGACCGCCCTGCATCGCCATCAGCACCGTGGATTCCAAACCATACATATGCTGCGGCGGCACGGTACCAACGATAACCATGCCAGGATAAGCAGCCATGCTTAGGCGGTCGGCCTCGGCCAGCGCACTTTTTACGAGACTGCCCCAATATTTTCGATGCGGTACCGGCTGCCCGGTAGAGCCGGAGGTGAACACCAACGCGGCGACTTGTTCGGCGGGAATCGCCGGTATGGGCGGCGTGTCCGAATTAATTTCCGCGGATTGCGGATAAAGAACCGTCTCCAGTTCGACATGCTCGATAGCCGTATCGGTGAGGCAATAAAGGTCAGGATATTGACCAATTAGTTGCCCGATCAAATCAGGCGTATGGTTCGGTGGCAACAGGCTGACGTGCTGGCGCAGCAACGCCGCACTGAAACCAACGGTGAAGTGATAACGGTCAGCGCACAGATTGAGAATATGCCGACGATCGGGAAGCAATGCCGCCACTTGAGAAACGTCACCCAAAAACTGGCCGACACTGACAGCATGTCCATCGCGATACGCGAAGACTGCATTGGCGTCTTCGTGCCGGATTAAAGGAAAAGTCGTCACTATTTGTTATTTTCCCTAGAACATGTTTTGCAAACGCTTAAAGAAATCAAACTTTGGAATGCAATGCTCGAAGTATTTAAACGAGCGCGCTTTTCGGCCAAACCCTGGCTTGCATAGGCGTTGTTAAAACATGCTCTAACGTACATTCGCGCCATCGGAAACAGAAGCATCTTCTGCGAATGCGCGAATCGCTTTTAAAATAGAGGCTTGCGGGTAATGCCGGAAACGAATCCTTCGATAAAGATAATCAGTACCGAACATCACCGCCAGCAGCGGGAAATGAAGTAAATTGATAAATAAGGACCATGTATCGATCGATGCAAACCGATACAGCAACACCGACGTAATGATCTGTCCGGCAAAAAATAAACACCAGATAAACGTTAACCGCCGCGTATAGATTTCCATGTCCAGTGGCAGCACGCCATGCACCCGCCGAGCAAGACGGGTAATAAGTGGTTCTCGCCCGCCTAATAATGTGCGCCCGAAAAAAAACAACAAGGCAAGATTAGCGGCGGCATGGGGGAGCCCGTAGGCTGCCACCAACCCTAGGTGACTCCGTTGTTCCATCAAATAAACGAGTAAACCAGAGGCAAGCAGAACAAAAAACCAGAGCGGTTTATTGCTAGAACGTGTCATTGTCCAACCAGCCAGTGCCAGCAACGGCAATAACAGTAGCACCGTGTGAATGAAACTACCCTGCGTCTCGCGGAAAGCCGCATGGACGAGAAATTGATACCCCACGTATGCTAAAACAAGCAGCGCTTTCCATAACAACCCATTCATTTTGCTCGGTGCTGTTGGATATGCTGATTCAGCTTCCGCAACGAGCTGAAGATTTTCTGATTATTTTCGTCGTCCGAACGTAACTGGACGCCATATTTCTTGGAAACAGCCAGCGCGGTTTCTAGAATGTCGATAGAGTCGAGACCAAGCCCTTCCCCGTAAAGCGGCTGCAACGGATCAATGTCTGCAGCCTGCACCTCCAAATTCAGCGTCTCTACGATGAGCTGCGCCAGTTCGAGTTCCTGGGCGCTCAAGGCAGTGCCATCCGGCCCCATATTCGTCGCAACCTTATTCATGAAAATCCCTACCCCTACAATCAATCAGCAAGCGATTATAACTTACGTTGGCGGCAGGCTGACGAAATTTACCCTCCTTGAGTGCTTGTAAAATATAGGCTTCTTATCTATACCTTGCGCGGTCACAATTTACGTTTTTGCGCGGCATCTAGGGGGCGCGCTGCTTCGTTGCCGATCGCTTGCAGTGGGTCGGCAATGCGGCGCGATCGGCGTCTCGCATCGCATCCCGCCACACTTGCTCAAAAACGCAAATTGCGACCGCGCAAGGTATAGTATCTTTTCGGTACAAGTAAAAATATGCAGTCGACTTAAGGACAAATTCCAAGCGGGATCATTACCATAGCAACCTAGTTAAAAGGATTCTTAAAATGCTCCTTATCCCCACCTATCTTGCCCGCAGTTTAATCGATGGCATAGGTGCCTTTACCCCCCTACCTATTGCCAAAGGAACTCTCCTTTGGGAGTTCAATCCCGCAGTAGATTTCAAATTCACCCAGGTCCAATTCGAGCAGCTTCCGGAACCTTATCGGTCAAGAGCTCGCGTCCATGCTTATATAGACGACGAGGGATTTTATGTTCTTTGTGGAGACAATACGAAGTTCCTAAATCACTCGAATGAACCAAACTGCGATGACTCTGGCGCTCAATTTATATTCGCCCAACGAGATATTGCTGCCCACGAAGAATTAACCTGCGACTATAAACATATGGATCACGAGACTTGGCGCCGAGCAGTTGAAGGTAATTCGTAACCCCGTTCAAATTTATCCAATACGGGTTTAATCTTGCCCGTGTGCGTTGCGTAACGCCCTACAAGCGCGATAAAATTTGCGCTTATGTTTGAAATCATTCTACCGCCGCATCACCGCGCCTTGAAGGAAGCTCCGCCAGTTTTTGTGGCGTGGTCTCACTTCGCCTGCACACCTACGCGGTATCAAGACCTGTTCATCGGCGAAGACGCCGACCCTCTGTCCCACTAATTTCACTAAACAACAAGCAACTAATGCGCGCGCCGTCGACTCAACTTCCATGCGGCGCGCCGCCTTGCCTATGGGCAACGCGCTATGCAATCTTATTTAGAGGGTAACAAATCATGCTTAAAGCACTTAAAGAAACTAGAGAACATACCAAATCGTATTACGCTGCCACCGCTAATTGGCAAACTCGTTACCCCACCGTCGAAGGCAATGTCTCTGTTGATGTTTGCGTCGTTGGCGCCGGCTTTACCGGTGTCTCCAGCGCGTTGTTCTTGGCTGAGCGCGGCTACAAGGTAGCGCTCGTCGAAGCAAACCGTATCGGCTGGGGAGAAAGCGGCCGCAACGGCGGGCAGGTTATTGGTGGCATCGGCCACGACGCGACAAAATTCAAACGCTGGATCGGCGATCAAGGCGTGCGCGCAATCCGGGAAATGGGCATCGAATGCGTCGAAGTCATTCGCGAACGCGTCGAAAAATACAATATCGATTGCGGACTTACCTGGGGCTTATGCGAAGTAGGCTTGAAAGAGCGCCATATTCGGGATTTCATGGAAGCCAAGGAAGAAGAAGAGGCGCTCGGTTATCCTCACCGCCTACGCCTGCTCAATGCCGAGGAAGTTCGCGGCCTTATCCATTCCGACCTGTACTGCGGTGGACTGCTCAATGAAACCGGCGCCGGTCAAGTACATTCGCTGAATCTTTGCATTGGCGAAGCACGGGCGGCGGAAAAGCTGGGAGCCAAGATATTCGAACAATCACGCGTGGAAAAAATTGTTTACGGTAAACGCCCAAAGGTGATTACCGAACGTGGTTCGGTAGAAGCGGATCACGTTGTTCTATGTGGCAGCGGCTATCAGGAAAACCTAGTACCACGTCTAGCTCGCCGCGTACTGCCGGCAGCCAGCTTCCTGATTGCTACCGAGCCTCTAGGAAAACGCGCACACGACATCATGGCCCGCCCGATGGCAGCATGCGATCCGCGTACCGCACTCGATTACTTCCGCCTCTCTGCGGACAATCGCTTGATATTCGGTGGCATGTCGAACTACACAGGCCTTGCGCCGACCAACGTTACCCGCACCATGCAGCAAAAAATGCTGACCGTTTTCCCGCAACTCAAAGGGGTAAAAATTGAACACACCTGGGGCGGACAAATGGGCATTGGTTTAAATCGCATGCCGCAACTGGGACGCCTGAAAGGCGATAACGTCTATTACGTGCAGGCCTTTTCCGGGCATGGCGTAGCGCCGGCACACATCATGGGCAAACTGGTTGCCGAGGTAATTGGCGGCCAAGCGGAACGCTTTGATGTGTTTTCGAAAATCAAACACCTGCCATTCCCAGGCGGAAGAGTACTAGGACGCCCTGCTTTTGCACTGGGCATGCTGTATTACCGCTTGAAAGATCTGCTTTAATTAATAAACTTCTCTCGAAACCTACTACGCGGGTGCGATCCATGTCGGTGCGGTACTCGAAATCCTCATTTACTTCTATGTAAACTCGGGTTTCTCCGTTCCGGCCAACGCGGCTGACACCCGCTCGCTACGGTTCCGAAAAAAGTTTAATAAGTAATGCCGCGAAAGTGGGCAATATTATTAAGATGAAAAAAGGGGCTGTTTCTAACGAACCAGCCCCTTTTTGTATTTGGTGCAAAGAAGCAAAATCTGGAGCGGGTGAAGGGAATCGAACCCTCGTCGTAAGCTTGGGAAGCTTCTGCTCTGCCATTGAGCTACACCCGCGATGTTAAGGAATTTTACATAGTTGCCTAGTAGGGTTCAATGGCGGAAAAACATAAGGGCGTAGCATTTAATTGCTGGTTAATCATTCCATCACCACCCAAAGATGACGTAGCTCAATATTTGGTAATTCGTTATCCCTAGCGTGCGATGAGCTGTAAATTGACACGCCCTTATCTTCCATATGCATTTCTAGGCGTATTAAATCTTTCATAGTCCAACCAGCATGCCCAGAGTCCACCAACTCTTTAATCCATGCAGTTACTCGACTGTACCAAGTCGTTGCCCCTTCTTCCTGCACATAAGCAATCATGGCTCCGAGATTATGAGCACCTCCATGATATCCGGCCTTGAAACGCTGTATGCCGCCTGTAGAAGCATTTCGATTGATAACGTATTCCCATTCATCTCGAACTTTATCTTTAGGTGTTGGTAGCCTTTTGCATTCGATAGGCAATAGCGTATCAAAGTCAATGGAGCGACGACCATCCACCCAAAAAGTAGCAGCACAGGGCGAGGGAGCTAAATCAATCTTTCTACCTTTACATTGCTCGTCAGGTATTTCCGTCCGAAACAGAAGATTGTCCCACCCTGACGATAGTCGAGCCGCGCTTGTTAGATGGGCACATAATTGTGCTGTAAGGGCGGCCTCTGCTGTTTCCTTAGGCCGCTCAGGTCGCTCGCGCCAACGTGGCAGTTCATTCGCGATAAAGTCGAGCAATTCATACAGTGACGTTGCTTTTAAATGCACATGTTTGCCGAGAGTGCCGGAAATAAATGAATTGCCCGAGGAGTCCGCTAGCATGAGGCTTTAGAATCCTTGCGTTCGAAGATCAGCCAATGTTTCATCGGCATCGCGCAACGCTACAGAACGTAGCCAATAACGCAGGCGATCTGGTTTAAGTAGGAACATAAAGTTACCATCATAAATACGGCAAATGCGAGTGACTTGAAGCGTAGTCCCTTGCTGCTCGCGGAGAAGCGCATCTAACTTATCTTTTAAAGTATCGGCTCCACTCCAATCCACAACGCCCTCTCCAAAAACAAACGGCTGACAGATGATGCCTGGCCATGTTTGTGATTCAAGAGCTTGTAGAGGATTCTTTTTATAAATTGCATTTAATTGTCGAGTGAAAACTTTATTGAAATCGGAAAGCGCCATAAACGCGCCCTCCGTCATGACCGCAGAACTATCACCGGACATAATAAGGTCACGGTAATAGGCAACGATATCATCCACAAGGATTTCTTCGTTGAAGCTAAGATCCAAATCTTCGCTTTCGGGGTAAGGAATGGAAAAAATATCATCTGCCTGGATTACGGTAGCTTTTTGAATAAATAAGCGTGAGCTAATCAATGCTAGATACGCTTTTAGTGCTAATCCGTTATCCGAAAGCCAAGTGCTGATGCTACTTAATTTCGCTTCGCCCTCTTGGGGAGCGCAAAAACCAACGATCTGCTGTGTATATGTCAAATAGTTTTTTGTCCACAAAGCATGAGGAATATTCATCTGCTCTCGAACCAACAACATAGGCGGTGAAAACCGCTTTTCAGAACGAGGCCTTTCATATGATTTATTTGGCGCTTCGGTAATCGCGGTAACGTCTATTCCATCTGAAGTAAGTGCTTCGGACCGAAGAAGTGGCTTGCCAATAATATGATTTGCTGGTCGCGAAACTTTTCTACCTCCTTCAATAAAACCCTCGCCATAGTCCCAGCCCTGGGCTTTAGCATATTCCTCCAATGTCCGGAATTTTTTCAGTCGGTCTACGAATCCGAGTACACGCCCCCCACCAAGCAAGTCAGTACGCCAAACCGCGTCGTTGCTTAAGGTAAGTTGGCGAGGAATCCAATGTAGGTCGTAATAATCAATGTCGAATCCTTGCTCAGCATAGGTGCGGCCACTGCGGCGGAACGTGGCGTGGAGGATTTTCCGATTAACTGGTGGTAATGCGGCTTCGGCGATGATGACCACTATTTTAGTATTGGCGCCACTTTTCTTGAATAGCCCCGGCACCGAAATAAAATCAAGCACCTCTCGCACGTCCCACTTCGCAATGAACCTGCGCCGAAATTCTAACGACTGCTGATTGTAGAGAAAATTGTATTGCTGAAGCATGCTAAGCACGCCACCGTCAGCAACCATCTCCATAGATTCATGCAGAAAAAGATAGGCCAATTGCTTATCGGGAAGTAAACCGTGAGTAGCCGTATAACGCTCATAACTGCGCTCAGCACCGGGAGTATTAAGTTTGGATGTAAATGGTGGATTTCCGACCATTGCCCCGATCGGCTCCTTTACAAGATTTTTCTCTTTCGCCTCAAAAAAACAGGACTGATGCAATGTGATGCCTGCGAGCAAAGGAAATGGTTTATTGCTTGAACGAAGAACTTCCGGCTCCAGCGAATCACAAAGCGCCAAGCAAAGACTAAAGGCAGCAAGCTCTATCGCCCCTTCTTCCAGATCGATGCCATGAACGTGGTTCAGCAACCGTTTTAGTACTGTGACCCCAGGTTTTTTCCACTCATTTCGACTACGCCAGTGCAATACCAACCGCTTGTAAGCTTCCACGAGAAAAACTCCCGAGCCACAAGCGGGGTCCAAAATAATTTCGTTACGTTGCTGTATACGGTCAAGACGCTCCCAGCTCAACGATTCCGCAAGCATGAGACGTACAAGAAACGGTGGTGTGTAGACAGAGCTATCGACGTCTTTGACGAATAATTGATAGATGTGACTAATCAATTCAACCGGCAGGTCTTTGAACGAATAAAGATTCCAAAGCGTTAGTTGCCCTCCTACATCCTCGCGCCCCTCAATAAGTCTGGAAAAACGGTCTAACTGCTGGCTTGTTCTGAGCCGCTCCCGATCTCCATCATTGAGACTAAACACATGACCATTGAACCTCGCTTCTAGCGCCTCAAGCAAAGATACCAACGCGGGACCATTCCCAAGCACTTCGAAAAACTTGTTCGCTCCTGGTAGAAATCGTCCTAAATAACCATCCTTAAATACCTCTCTCTGCTCAAGGTACGCAATCAACAAGGAAAGAATAAGAAGTTTTCTGCGCAATCGCTTAGGCAGAATTTCCTCTTCATTTAAAATATCGTTTAAACGTTTGACCGCATCAATAAGCCCTTTATGCGCAGCTTTCGTCGCACTAAGTAGCGTTTTGCACACTTGCGGATCGTCCCATAAGGCACCACTGCGCAGTAGCCCAGCATTCCACCATGGGTCAGCATTTACCGAAGAAACTAGCTGTAATGTTTTAACAGGATTACATACCACTTCGCCTTTAAATACGAAATCCGGTCCGTGAGCACATCTGAAGAGCTGCACAAGCCCCGGCAACTTACGATACAAAAGAGGTACGCCTCCCCAACTCCAAAGCTTCTTATGAGTTTCAGCAAACGCTTGATCATTTTCAGGATCGCTCACCACAAAAATAAACGCTTGGGCCAGTGGCGGTTTTCCATTTCGCCCAGCTTCGAAAAACACAGCAGCGGCGCCATATTCCCGCGCTTTTTCCATTATGACGACCTCTTCTGGTGGCCGCCCACTGCGTATGTAGCCTAGCACTTGGACAAGACCGTCTACTGGCGAGCTACCCCCTGCTTCGCCAAGATGGTGAAGCCATTTCTGATGGTCTTCTATGATCATCTCTCTTTACACCGGTAACACATATTTACTCGCTTAACCGTACCCCAAGATTCCAACTGCCTTGCCCTTGCTTCAACCATGCTGCTTTTCGCGGAGTATCCCCGGACCTAATGGAAGCTCTGCTTGCTCTCCAGCGTCAGAGTGTCCACCCAAGTAATGGTCCACTCGCTCAAATATCGGACCAAGAGGTATTAAAAGCCCTTCGGTGACACCACTATTTTCTGACAAGTAAGTGACAAGACCAGATTCAACGATTACATTCAATCGCGCTGCTGGATTGATCGGGCGCGGTCCTTGTAACGTAGAAAGTAATTGCTCAACCACTGTTCCAATAGCCGCACGTCGAATACCGTAGCGTGATTCCATTTGAGTAATCACACAAATCGCTAAGAGCTCGGTCCGTGTAAAAGCGCGCGCAGACCGAGGCGTGGTTTCGCTCTCTACAAATGACGGCAAATCTCTCAACATGCCTCGCAATTGATTACGCGTGTATCCCGTTACCTCGCAAGCGTCATTCATTGTAATTTTCCGCACTTTCATACCGGCATTTTAGACACAATACCGCGCATAGACAACGCAAGTTTGCGCAACCGAAAACCAATACTGCGCCTCACAGGCGCAGTATTGCGTGCAATTTAACATACAACTCAATTTTTAATTAACTAATAGATTGTTTAAAAAAAGATATCTGGCCGCGACGTAGAAAAGAATGCTAAGCAACCATTTTAATAAGCGGTAAAAAATCTCTTTTTTTTACTGGGGAGTTTGAGTTGTTGAAACAAAAAATTTAGAGGGCGAGGCGAAGATGGATAGTACGTAAGGACCACGAATCACGCGGTGCTTAAAGAATCATGGAGACGATTCCCACTCATCCCCGCCATCCATTCCGACAATAAGTCTCTCGAATGAACAAACCGGACAACACGCCGAAGACCGCGAACCCAAACAGCAACAATAGTCCGGCGCGATAATCGCCTTCTGAATAAACACGCACGCCATCGCGCAATGTGCCATCCCAAAATTGATCCATTATCCAACCAACCAGTGGTTGGGCGATGGCCGCGCCGAGAAACATGCCAGCATTCACTACGCTGGTTGCCATCCCCGACAGCGCCGGCGGATTCACTTCTTTCGCGCATGCCCAGGAAAGAGTGAAGCCGGAAGTGACCAGCCCCATTACACCGAACATCGTATAAGTCAGCGCCAGCGGCATATCTTTGCCTACAATCCATATGAGCCAGCTAGCGGCGTACAAGATTGCGCCGGCCAGTAACAAAGGCTTGCGTCTACCAATATGGTCGGAGAATCGACCAATCAAGAGTGCACCAATTGCGAAGCCGATGAAATACAGGCTGACATGGTTCGAAGCAATTAGCCTTGAATAACCTTTCGCTTGGATGAGGTACGGTACCGCCCATAAACCCGCGAATGAAAAGAAACTTCCAGCGATCCCGAAATTGAAAAAGAATCCAGGCCAAGTGGCGGGGTTACGCAGCACAATCATCAACCCTGTCATCCAGCCCTGATTCACGTGAGCGGTTCGTGCCTGCGTTTCATTACTTGCGATACTCGGGGAATCCTTCACGAGAAACCAGCTTGCAATTCCGATTAGCAGAGATAGAGCCCCGACGACAATAAAAACAACACGCCAACCGCTCGCTTGCGCAACCCATGCAAGCGGTGCCCCGGCAACGACTGAACCGATGTTACCGAGAAACATCGCTATTCCGGTCAGCGTGGCGAATCGCGACTCTTCGAACCACACGGCAATCAGCTTTAGCATCGCGATGAACGCGACCGACACTCCCAGCCCTACTAGCGTTCGACCACACACAGCGATGGCAAAGCTGGGAGCGAAGCCAAATATTAACGATCCAACTCCAGCTACAACACCACCAAGAGCCAATATTTTGCGCGGCCCTAATGTATCGGCCAATACACCCGTCGGCACTTGCATGATGGTGTAAACATAAAAGTAGGTTGCCGCGAGCACACCGAGGGATGCGGCGCTGAGATGGAACGTCGCCACCAAGTCATTCGCAATTGCGGCAGGCGCGACGCGATGAAAAAATGCTAGCAAGTAGCCGGTAATCGCAAGCAATAGTCCAATCGCGCGAATTCGGATAAGTCGAGGCGTTAATGTCACGTCGAGGAGGCGCCCAGAATATCGTTCATTGTCGTCAAATCTAACGCCACTAATTTAGCGTAAGGCATGGGAACCGTGTAAGGGAAAAACATTATCGACATTGCATGCTCGAAATTAGCCGCAGCAGGCTGTGAGTGGAGTAAAAAATCCCGTTACTCCACTCCGTAATGATACAGATTGACAGTACCACGTCATCTTAACAACCCGCGCGTACCTCGCAGTACGCCTTTAATCTGTTTATGTGGTGGCTGCTGAAGAAGACTTGCTGCGCGCCAAACTTTCTTGAAGCGCATCACGAGCGCCTGTTCCAACCAATTTATATTCAGAAAGCTTGTCGAAGGTTGTGTAATCGCAGGTGATCTCTCCGCCAACTGGAATATCGTGGCTTGCTCGCACATTTCCTTCGCTATCAACATATGTACTGGGTGTGGTGCTGTGATTGGTATATTGATCGTTACCGGCACCTAAGTAGTAACAATCATCCATGGTGTCGTGATAGCCCCAGTAGTTGAGATACCGCTGTTCAAGTTCAGGTAATTTATGAAATTCTGCGGGGGTATATTTTTTGTCTTGTATTGGATCGAATGCAAACAGAATTTGTTCTGCTTTTAGCGGCTCTAGGGTAAACAATCCTTGCCCATGAACGGCGCTTTTACGAACCTCGCTCTTAAATGTCAGCATTTTTATTCACTCCCTAACAATTCATTTATTTGAATTAACGTCCCAGTTAATGTCCTCAACCCTGCCTATGGAGACATCAACCTGGTTTTGTTAAGCATTTAACATGCCACGGGAGCTTAAAAAATAAAAACGCCTGTTCTATATGTTTTTTTCCGCAATGATAGGAAAGGAAACGAAATCTAAATTGGCAATTTCATAATATGGGCACTGCTGCAATGTTGCGTTAATGCAAGGTTTTCTTTAAAAACTTCTCAGTGAGCAAACGCGAATTCACGTTTCTAATTTCAGAACCTACTCATATAACTGCATCCATCCTTCGTCCCGCTCTTCAATGCGACGATCATGCAAACGAGAAAGAAACAGCAATGCGCAGATCGCGCCGATAAGCGCCATAAACATATCGGACTGGGTATCCCACGGATCACCTTGCGTACCAAGAAATTCAACCGCGCCCTGCCCGACTGCTAATGCCACCCACCACTCGATAAGTTCATAAACCGCGCTCACGGCAAGGCAAATGGAAATCACCAGAAAAGCATTCAACCCGCCAGCAGCAATTCTAAATTGGCGAATAAGCAATTCCCTGGCGACAATAGCCGGTACAAACCCCTGTGCAAAATGGCCAATTTTGTCATAAGGGTTACGAGTCAAATGAAACCAGTCTTGCATCCAGGCACCCAGCGGTACACGCGCGTAGCTGTAGGCGCCTCCCATCATGAGAATCACGCCGTGAATGGTAATTAACCAATAGGCAAGCGCGGTAAATTCGAAGCGGCGACTAGTCGCCCATAAAAGCGGTAACGCAACGATCACCGGCGCGACTTCCATGAACCAAGTCGCTTTGTCATAAGGTCTAAAACCGGAGATCAATATGCCGGCCAGCCAAACGACGCTCAAAATCATCAATGGCAATTGTTGGCGATATACAAGCATGGGGCAAGCTCAGGGTTGACGATAATAAATGCATAGTATCGCGTCTGGGCGCAATACATCGGCGTTCCGCCGCATGGCCCAATCGTGATAAGCTTGCCCCCCTCAAAGCAGCAAATAACTCCGATGTTTTCAGTCATAGTCAACGGCAAACCCTATCAATTCGATCACCCGCTCACGCTCGCAGAACTCCTGCAACAGATGACATTGGCGGGGAAACGGATTGCGGTCGAGAAAAACGGTAGCATCGTGCCGCGTAGCAGCTTCGAAAATGCAACATTGAGCAACGGCGACCGACTGGAGATCGTGGTTGCCGTCGGCGGAGGCTAGCAGGGCATTAATAGACGCTACTTCAATCGAAATCTCCTATAGATATAGAAGCGCTTCCTAAGCGCCTCTATTACTACTTGTAAAGACACCCACCATGGATCAACTCGTTATCGCCGGTAAAACCTACCGTTCACGCCTTTTAGTCGGCACCGGTAAATACAAGGATTTCGCACAAACGAAAGCAGCCGTCGACGCCAGTGGCGCGCAAATCGTCACAGTAGCGATTCGTCGCACCAATATCGGCCAAAATCCGAACGAACCCAGCCTGCTCGAAGCATTACCGCCAAACCAATATACCTTGCTACCGAACACCGCCGGTTGCTACACCGCCGACGATGCAGTGCGCACTTTACGGTTGGCGCGCGAATTGTTGGATGGCCACGACTTGGTGAAACTGGAAGTTCTCGGCGATACCAAAACGCTTTTCCCCAACATGCCGGAAACCCTTGCCGCCGCAAAGATCTTAGTCGCGGAAGACTTCAAAGTTATGGTTTATTGCAGCGACGACCCGATCATGGCAAAACAATTGGAAGAAATCGGCTGTGTCGCCGTGATGCCGCTGGCATCGTTGATTGGTTCCGGCATGGGCATTCTGAATCCTTGGAATTTGCAGATCATTATCGAAAACGCCAAAGTGCCGGTGTTCGTCGATGCTGGCGTCGGCACGGCTTCCGATGCGGCAATTGCGATGGAATTAGGTTGCGATGGCGTGTTGATGAATACAGCCATTGCATTGGCGCAAGACCCGGTATTGATGGCATCGGCAATGCGGAAAGCAGTCGAAGCTGGCAGAGAAGCGTATCTCGCCGGGCGGATGCCGAAGCGGTTTTATTCAGCGAATCCTAGTTCGCCAACTTCGGGGATGATTAGCGCGCAGCCGTTGCATAAAACGGCGTAATCGTTAAATTGTGTATTCCCCGATGGCACGACCCGAAAGCGGAAACGCGAATTTTGTCATTCTGAGCGATAGCGAAGAATCTGTTTTTTGTGAGAGATGGCACGACTGTGTTTCTTGAGATGTCGCAAAAACAGATCCTTCGCCTATAGCTCAGGATGACAGAATATGGAGCTGCGGCTTAAGGTAATGTCATTGGAAGTCAGGGCAATTTAATATCCTGCGCCAGTCCCATCACCGCAAATCCCCCTTTTCAAAGTGGGAAGTGCTTCGTGGTAAACAATGCGTCCAATAACCACGAGCAAAAAAGAAAAACTTACGACGCGCTCATCAATTTATTTTTAATAAGCTGGCTTCACCCATCTCGCTTAAAAACGACAAATCAAAATGACAACTTCCGAAAAACCATCCGACACAATCCACCGCCCTATTCGCAGTTTCGTTCTTCGCCAAGGACGCACATCGCCAGCGCAAACACGCGCGCTGGAAACGCTAATGCCTTTATATGGAATACCATTCACGCCCGAACCGTTGGATATGCATCAATCGTTTGGTAGAACAGCGCCCAAAATTTTAGAAATAGGTTTCGGCATGGGCGCCACAACCGCGACCATCGCCGCGAATCAACCTGAACTGGATTTTCTTGGCCTCGAAGTACACACTCCCGGTGTTGGCAGCCTGCTCAAATTGATTGAAGAACAACAGCTGACGAATGTGCGCATCATTCAGCACGACGCGGTCGAAGTATTAGAAAAAATGATTGTTCCCAATACGCTGGACGGCGCGCATATATTCTTCCCCGACCCTTGGCCGAAGAAACGCCACCATAAACGACGGTTAATACAACCCGCATTCCTCCAACTTCTTGTTAGTCGGATTAAGCCTGAGGGCTACATACATTTAGCGACTGACTGGGAAGAGTACGCCGAGCAAATGCTTGCTGTGCTATCCGCCGACGAAACGCTTGTGAATACCGCCGATGGTTATGCGCCGTGTCCTTCGTATCGTCCTGAAACGAAGTTTGAAACACGCGGATTGAAACTCGGACATGGTGTGTGGGATTTAGTGTTTCGTAAACGTTGAAAGATCAAATCAGTTTTAAATGTCGGATCGGCAATACTACGTTTATATACTTTCCAGTAAATCACGAAAGCTATATGTTGGCGTAACCAATGATTTGGTTAAACGGGTTTATCAACACAAAGAAAAATTAGTCGATGGATTCACAAAACAATACCAAATTGATCGGCTTGTTTACTTTGAGGAAACACCCGACGTTTTATCAGCTATTGGGAGAGAGAAGCAGATCAAAGGTTGGTTGCGTGCGAAAAAAGTGGCGTTGATTGAAGCGTCAAATCCCCTTTGGGATGATTTATTTCTGCGCACATCTGTCCGGTAGATTTCAGAATAAGTTCAATTGGTTATCGACAGGGTGCTC
>JAZKCF010000142.1:0-39408 GCA_040388195.1 Pseudomonadota bacterium | reverse complement strand
AAAAAATAAATTCGGACTGTAATGTTGTTTGATACTTGTGTAGATACCAATGCCTTCAAGGGGAGGGAAGCTCTTAAATCATCACTCGGCTTTACCTGAATTAAGCACCACAATCGACTCACCGAACTCGACTAAAAAACGAGCTCGATAACGCTTTGCCTTGCCTTCTTTCATTGCAGGAGCAAAGGGTAACGTACGGTAATAAGCCAACGTGGCTTCTTCGAAATAACCAGGCGGATCGGCTTCGATCACCTTAACGTCGTCAACTTTACCGTTTTCATCAACCCACACTTCAATTGTCACGCGACCACTAATCCCCGCCTTAGCAGCGCCTTTTGGATAAGGCGGGCTTCCATCTTTCTTAAGCTTTGCGGTTACATCCACCTCTCGCCACGTATAAAAAACCGGATCGAAAGGTAACGGTACCGCAACGACGGGCGAAGGCGCCGGCGATGTGGGTTTAGCGTCGACAACGGTTTCGTCGGGTTTTTCCTCGGTATCGGCACTCTTAGACGCCGGCTTCGATTCTATTTTCGCGACAGGTTTTTCTTTCGGGGAAATATCCATCGGTGGTTTACGCTTGCCGACCAATCTGGCTTCTATCGGCTTTGCTGTAACCTTGGGCATTGCGTCAACTTGTACTCCACGAATCCCAAAAATCAATACGAGATGAGCAAGAAAGGACAGCAGCAAAGCACAGAAAAGCCGCAATGCTTGGTTGCGACGATTGGGGGAAACAAAATGCGCGCGCACTGCTACTGCAATTGCCGTAGTTTCTGCTCGACGAACTGATCTAAATCAGGTGATAAGGCACCTCCGGCGCGCGCCTTTTGAAAAGCATCGCGTGCCTCTGCCTTTTTGCCGTCCGCATCGAGAGAAATACCCAAGCCCATCCACCAGATATTGGCGTAGGGCGCTAAGCGTAGCGCTGCTTGATATTCATTGATAGCTGCCGGATGGTCGCCCAAACGCTGCGACACACCAGCGCTAAAAGCACGATACTCAGCATTGTTCGTACCGGCTACGGCGCTTTGCTGCAAAGTTTCGTTCGCGCCTTTGATATCTCCGCGCTCGACTTGAATGTGAGCCAGCTTGATGGCCATATTAGGCTGCGCGGAATTTTGCGCTAATCCTTCCTGCAGCACGCCCTGCGCCTCTTCCAGCCGGCGTTGCTCAATAAAGAGCCCTGCCAAAGCTTGTCTCGCGTTGCTATGCGTTGCATCTTCACGTAAGGCGGCACGCAAGCCAGAAATCGCCTCATCGACTTGGCCTTGATTCAGCACCGTCATTGCTTTGCGATATTCGTTTTCGGCTTTGTCATTCGCGGTGGCAAGGCGGACTTGCTTGTTAATAACAACCGGATCGGGATTCGATTTAGTCACGGCAGGACTAGGCAGTGGGGACACGGCACTGGTCGACATTGCCTCAGCCCCCGTGATCGGCAGCACTGGCGTTTGAGGTAACGGAGGATGCACCGTGGCAGATTTTAGTCCAGAAAATTGCCCTCGCGTCGCTTCCGGAATAGCAGAAGAAATAGACGGCGTTTGTCGGACGCTCGCATCAATCGGCGCACTATTTGCACGTGAACGCTCTTCTTTAGGCATTTGAACTGGAGCGGGTATGTTCGCCGATGCAACTGGCGATGAGCGGGGCGCGACAACCTGAGGGTGCGTGATAACTTGCGGCATAGGACCCGGGTACTGGTCTACGCTTGATCTTACTTGCGCCCACCAATAGGCTCCACTCGCTAGAACTGCCAGCGCCACGCCTCCTAGCAAAATTTTTGGCGCAACCGACGTTCTCGTAATTGGTAACGAACGCACATCGTTAGGTAGCCCCGCTTGCTCGTCAATGGCGCGACGGGTTTCCAGATCCTGCAACATTTGATTAATTAAACTCATGGCCCCTCAATACATTCATAAAGTTAGAATGTGCTTTAAAAGCCTCTGCACAAACTAAGATTGGGGTGAGAAGCGCAGTCGTACAAATACACGCGAGCCCCGCAGCTTCAAGATTAGTTTGTGTAGAGGCTTTTAAATCACGTTCTATATAGGCGCCCATAATTTCCACCACGCCAATCTCGCTTCTTCCGTGTCACGCACTGCCATGCGTAAATGTGGCGCGATGATCTGCTGTTTGCCTTCCCCAAACGCGGAAAGCAGGGCTTTGTGTGCCAGGATATTGACGATCCGCGGAGTGCCACGACTCGCTCGATGAATTAAACGCACAGCGCTGGGCGTAAACAAATGATCTCCTCTGTAGCCAGCGACCCGCAAGCGGTGACGTAAATAAAACTCCAGCTCGATAGGCCGCAAACCGCCTAAATGGTAGTGAAAGGCAATTCGCTGACGCAACTGCCGCACTGCAGGGTTAGCCAGCTTTACATTGAGTTCCGGCTGGCCGAATAAAACGAGATGTATTAATTTTCGCTTCTCGGTTTCCAAATTTGAAAGTAAACGCAGCGCTTCCAAGCTTTCAATCGGCATGGCTTGCGCTTCATCGATGCACAGGACAACCGGCTTTCCCTGCCGGGCGTATGCCAGCAACGCCGCATTCAAGTCCTTCATCAAATACAAATGATGATGGCTGTGATTTATTGCCACGCCTAATTCTTCCGCAACGGCAATAAGCAACACACGCGGAGCCAAGTAGGGATTAGGCAGATAGGCAGTCACATAGTCATTACCCAAGGCAGCAAGAAAACGCCGGCATAGCAACGTTTTTCCCGCCCCTACCTCACCCGTTATTTTAATAAAACCTTCGCCGCTCTTAATTGCTATGAGCAGTGTATTTAATGCCTTTTGATGGGCGTGACCAGCGAAGGTGAATTGAGTGTCCGGCGTAATCCCAAACGGGAATTCAGTTAAACCGAAATGCGCCAAGTACATAGGGGCACCTCCATAAAACTTTAGACTGCTTTCGTGACCGTTGCGAGCGGAATAAAGCAGCCGAAGTTGACACACAGGTCAATGAAGATTTCGCGTACCGTACCGATACAACTGACGACCGCGCAGTAGGTTCCGAAAGGGAGCTTTTGACTACTGCGGTGGCCACTGACGAGGCTCTACTATGCGCGGATCGTAGCCTTGAATTCTTTCTTGCGTCTCAAGAAGGTCCTGCCGCCAGCGGTCGCCTTGAATGATCGTCGGCTTCAGCAGTACCACGACTTCCTTCTTCAGAAAACTCTTTGAGCGCTGCCCGAAGAAAGCACCAAGCACCGGCACCTCGCCTACACCGGGAACACCGGACCTGTCTTCACTCTGGCTCTGCTTCATCAATCCGCCAATGGCTACAATGCCGCCGTCCTGCGCTCGCACGACGCTATCGGTTTCGTTGACTGTGCTCGATGCCAATGGAATCGTGAAATTACCTAAACTGCCGAGATTAATGTTTTTGGTTTTTTCCGCAACGTTGGTAATGGAAGGATGAATATGCAGAATGATATTGTTGTGCTCATCAATTTGCGGCGTTACGTCCAGGGCAATTCCCGAGAAGAACGGCTCTGTCGTAATGGTGGGTGATACCGTTGCGGTAGTTCCCGTTGTAGTCGTGGACGTAGACACATTGGTAATAAAAAACTCATCCGTACCCACTTTTAATACGGCCTTTTGATTGTTCAATGTAGCGATACGCGGACTTGAAAGAACTTGCACACTTCCTTGGCTCTCCAGAAACTGCAATAACGACGCAAAACTCTTGGTCCGGAATGCAAGACCGAATACGCCACCGTCTGTACGGCCACTTGCGGAATTAAAACCACTGCCCAGCGCGCCACCGAGCGTAGTGCCAGCTGCAGCCGCGCCATTGAGATCGAAACTGGTTGTACTGGCGCCAACAGCACTCCGTAAAGCACCAGCAGCATCAAAACTAGCCCAGTTGATACCAGCCTCATAGCCATCGCTAAGCTGCACTTCCAATATTTTTGCTTCGAGCATTACTTGGCGCTCTACGATCACTTGCGTGGCCCGTAAAAATTCTTCGACGCTACGTTGCTCGGTCGGAAAAGCCCGCACGACAATCACTCCCGACATCGTATTCACTATCACTTGGCGCCCAGCATCACTACCAACGATTGCTCGTAATGCGGTGGCCAAATCAGTCCAAAAATCACTATCGGTAGTCGTGTAGATGCGGCTTGAATCCGGCGCCCGCTGGCTTGCTCCGCCACTGTTACCGCTGCCGCTGCTTCCAGAATTGCTGGAAGCTGTCGATCCGCTACTGGACCCATTACTTCCATTCCCGGATCCGCCACTAGCAATGGAACCGGAAGCAACGCGCACGTCGGAAGCGCCTTGCCGGCGTCCCGCCAGATAATTCACTTGGAATATCCGCGTTTGCATAGTCAAAGGCTGAATAAAGAGGCGAGTGCCTTGGACCTTAAATTCGTAACCGTAAAGCTCGCGAATAGTCTCCAATGCTTCGCGCACCGTGACATCTTTCAGATTGACGGAAATCGTCCCCGCCAACTCCGGATGTAACAACATGCTGTAACGCGTGCCGGAAACAATCGCCATAAATACTTGCGCGGCAGGGGCGTTGTTGACCACCAAATCAAAACGCGGCTCCGCGCTAGGTTGCGCTGGCCTAGGCATTCCTGCCTGCAGTGGAGGCAACAACGCTTTATCCACCGCCTCCGGCCGTGCCGCCGCAGCCCGGCTATTCGCCGCTTTGATTTCGTCGTTAATCCGGTCAAAGGTGGCGCTTGGCTTAGTCGGCGAAGTCGAACAGGCCGTCAGCCCCAACACGACCATCAATGCGTACATTATTTTCATGGTTATATCCTTCCAGAGGCTACTCAAGTCGCCCGCCGCGCTGTTTAGCCCCATCCTTCTTAACCGATGGTGTTTTTTCCACATTGGGCACGATTTTCATCGTTCGAACCCCCTTAGATCCTTCGAGCACTATTCCGCTCTCAGTAATCTTCGTTACCTTTTCATCGCCAATCTTTTCGCCCACCGTGACATGCCGGCCATTAATAATCGCCATCGGCTTGCCGCCCTTCGGCAAGATAATGGATTGCAATCCGGTCTCGACCTCGCTGCCCGCTGTTGTTACCGGCACACCGGTTACGGCAGTAGACGGGCGCGTGGGATCGGATAACGTTTGCTGCGCGAATGCGGCAAGTGCGTTCCCAGCTAAAATCAAGAAAGCAGCCGTTGAAATAAGTAGGTATCTCATACAGTCAACCATGTTTTATCGAGACTGAGTGTATAAACCGTCAGGGTAAGGCGAGCACGGGGGTAATCTTCCACGGATAGCTTCACCGAATTCCATAACACTCGCTGCGGCATTTTCTCGAGCTCTACAAGATAAGCCAGCAGATCGGCATAACTGCCGACCACGGTAATTTCGACGCCATGCTTGTACAACGGTCCTTCGATAGCACTGCGATTCAATTCGCTATTATTTCTTTCCTTATCCGGGTGAACTCCTTGTTTCTTGAGCACATTCATTGCTTGTGCAACTGCCGGATCGATACGCTCCTTAACCGCCTCCTCCTTTTGCTTAATCAAACTGGAGGCCGGTAAATTACGTAGCGATAGCAGCTGCAGCCGATGATTACGCTTGAGCATTTCATCCAACAAGCCAGCCACTTTATCCGGCGCGACTAATGTTTGCGTGATTATGGTTAGCTGATCATTCGTTTGGCCGATCTGTTCTTTTGTTTTTTGCAGATTCGCAAGATTTGCCGCATCTTGGTTTTTGGCACCCGACTGCGTAGTCACCACTTTTTGCCGAAGATCAGTCAGCTCTGTTGCCTGCTGCGCTACTTGTCGTTCGGCAATTTTTTGCTGAGTCAATTGCGGCTCGATAAGCCCTACATAACTGAATACCACCACCGCAGCAATTACAGTGATAATAATGAACAGTCGCTCGCGCAAATTAAGCGCCTCGAAACGCGCGGCCTGCTGAGCCCATAGTTTTTTCATGGTAGCCCTACCACGTCGGAATTTTTTATCTTGCTGCTCAGGCTGAATGTAAGGTTCGCTGCTGGTGGCTGAACAGCTGGCGAACCACCAACCAGCGTTGTATCTACTTTCAATGTCGTATCGTTCTGCTGAATTCTGTCTAGAGTCAGCATCGCGAAACTTCGTCCTCGAAAAGCGTCCTCGCTGTTCAAGTGTTGGATATAAACAGGTAGCAGCTCAGCATTGAGTGTTCTGCCGTTGATTTCCATTTCGCCATCGCCGGCACTAATGCTGAATCCAGTAAGCCACAAACCGCTCATCGATTGATTTGCGAAAGCACGCATTTGCGCCGAAAACCCATTCGTTTTGCCAATCACGCCACTCTCCACCAGTTTTATTAAATCAGCATGATCTTTTAGCACCGCTTCGGCTCGGGATAATTGCTCAAGGAGCTTGGTATCGGGTTTACGCTCTGCTGCTTCCTTCGCCACCCCTACGAGCTTGTCTCGCTCCTGCTTGAGGCGTAATTCACCATCTTTTGCTTGCTGCTGCATCTCGCCGGTTTTCTGCTGTAACAAGACTCCGGTAATGGCAACACCGAGAAGTGCGGCAATCGTCACGCTAGCCAGCACAGCGGCAGACAATACGTCGCGACGCTTTTGAAGCGCGGGATTAAAGAGATTGATGTACTGGCTCACGCCGCAGCCTTTTCCGCGCGCAAGGCAACGCCGATCGTGTGCAAACATTGGGCTTGCCGCGCGCTGCTTTTAAGCTCGGGGATCGTCGGAAAATCGATTACGTCGGCGAGATCGAATGTGTTTACCGGCACGTCTAAATTCGCGCCTAGATATTGTGCTAGCTCGGGTAAGCCGGGCACTGGTAACAGCAGCACTTGCCCTAGAGAAATTAAGCTGTATTGGCGATAACAGTTATCAAGCGATCGCTGAAGCTCAAGGCCGATGCGTTCAAGGTAAATAGTACGGTTACGCGCATCCGATTCCATCAGTTGATTCAACGTAATTTCGATGCGCCGAGAAGCGTACAGTTCGCCTTCGTGCGTGAATGTCAGCGTTCCGCCATATTCGTCGAACGCCAACAATACCAGTCCGCGATTTTTCTCCTCGAAAAGAGTGGCAATATTGCGTTGAGCAAGCTCAGGAACGTCGACTACTTCTAGCGGAATTTGCGCCGAATCGAAAAGATGTATGCGAGGGCCAAGAATACTGTTGTTAGCTGTAACGGCAAAAACTGATTTTGCTCGTCCTGGGGCAGTGCCATTCACCGGTATATCGAGCACATCCATCGTCGCCGCTTGCACCGAATAATCGATCAAGTCTTTAACCCGCCAACGCACTGCTTCGCGCATTTCTGCTGCCGGAACGTTAGGCGCATCTACCTGCAAAATTTGATATTCACCGTGAGGCAGCAGGGTTGCGCAACGACATTGGGCTAATTTGAACTCCTTGCGTAAACGGACGAGAGACGTTTCCGTACCGCCCTCCTGGCGAAAAGAGTCGAGAGAAATAATTTCCGGTCGGCCAGCGGGATTACGCCGGACATGGGCGATATCTATCCGCTCTTTGTGCAAGCTGATTGATACCCAACCCGGCTTCTTTCGGCTTCCGAAAAAAATGGCAATCTCCCAATATAACTTACTTGAAGTTACAACGATAATACATTATTAGTATTGGGAAATACGATTTAAATAGGATGCTTTTTGGGGCTTAATCTAGTAGTTCTCCCGAAAATAAATGAAGCCATTTCCGCTACGATACGAGCCGAACCGCACCAAGACAGTTGGGTCTTGATCAAACGTCGAAACTCCCCAATTACCTCGCAGATAAGATTTATTGGCAGTAGTCGCGGCCGTCGGCGTGGCAGAGGTGCAAGTATTTCCCGAAGCAGTAGATCCAAGGTTCAATCGGATATTCGTCCAACCGTCATTACCGCTGCCGGGCTTAGTGAGTTTGAGATTAGCCGGCAATCCACCCGTTAGACTCACCAGCGTTTCACAAGCCACTAGATGGTTAGCCGTCGCTACCGGAAAGCTTAGGGCAATATCACTAGCGGTAAAGGTGGTGCAGATATCGGTTGCGCCCATATCGACAAAACCGTTGCCATTCCAATATTCCAACTCGACTTTTACAGGTAAATTGAGCAATTCGCTGCCATAGGCATTAAATAAACGCGCTCGACCAAATCGCATTAGTGTTGTACCCACGGAAACGCCGGTGCAGTTTAATGCTGTCACGCAATTGTTATTGGTCGTGGGGTTCATGTTGGCGCCCTCTAATATCGGACCATCGGCATCCGTCACACTCACACCTAACTGAAGGCTATCGAACGGCCCATCGGGAGATGCGGCGCGGCTAAATTTTGCGTTTGTTATATTGACGGCGTTGACGCCAGTTGCCCAACTACCTGTTCCATTCGTTATTCGGGTGCTGAGATTGGTACCGGCGCTATTGTTTTCCGCTTGCAGGGAAACAACCCCTTTAGCGAATGCACCGGTATAGTTTGGCGTCATCGTGCCGGTGGTGCCATCAACATTGGCAACCGCGCTGAATGTGCGTGCTTCGATTCGATATTTCAAACCGAAATTTTCATCCATATAAGTAAAAATAGAAGCTGGTGTGCACCCTACTCCGCCTGCTATATCGCTACGATTGGTTAGTACTGGAGAGTTACCTGCAGAAAGATCGACACTGAAGTGATCAGGCACAAAGCGACCAACATCGATTGTTGCCGAATTGATGAAACGCTCAGCTGTCGTTGAGCCATCGGTAGCATCCACATTAGCGAATGTTTGATCTGCTAGTTGCAAGGAAAAAGATCCAACATCGCTATAAGTCGCAGTCGTCGAATTGATAATGCCCGCAACAGCAGCACCTGAACCAATAGCGAAAGTACCAAACGTCGCGGTACAAGCCGTTCCTGCTGAACAAGCACTTAGAGTCAACGTTGGCGTACCGATATAGTTGGTTGTTGTTGCTGGCGAGCCTTGCGCATTCAAGGCGGTAGCTTTGACGGTAAATGGCCGGCCGGCCTTGTGTACCAATGTAGTAGTGGCGATCGTTTTGTTATTCAGCGTCCGCGTTGTGCCGGCGGTTTGTGCATCGGTATCAGTAACAGCAAAACCACCCAAGGTTGATGGCCGAATCGCGAAACTATCGGTAGAGCATCCGAGAACCGTTGCGGTCGCAACCGAGGTAATGCGCACACGGACTTCAGGCCACGAATTGTTCTCTTGAATAGCTACGTTCTTTTTTCTCCCTGCGTCTGCAGCAACAAAACTAGGATTGGTTGCCAGTGTTTGAATAAGAGTCCAGGTGCTGCGACAACCGTTCGCATCCAATCGCCCGGAGTCGTCGCTGGCATTAAGCAACTCGACCTTAACAGAACCGGTGAAAGCCGTATTGACAGCAGTTTTAGTTGCATTGATGGAAACAAGATCCAGATTGAATGCGCTTCCGGCCACTTTTGTTTTAATAACGCCGATCATGCTACCTGCTGCGGTGCTAGTCTCGAAAGCGTTAAACCTGCCGGTGAGCGTCACTGCCGGATTGCTGCTCCAAAGAATTGTTGTATTGTTCGGCACAGATCCGGTGTTAAAAGAGAACTGTACAAAATTCGTATTCGTTACTTCGTATCCGACAGTGGCACCGCCGTTGGAATATGTCGCTCCTGCCGTATGCGTTCCACCGGATCCATCGACTACGCCATACCGATAAACAAATTTTCCTTGCTCATAAATTTGCGCTTGGAAAGTCGCCGTTGTAGCAATAGTTTGATTGCTGGCGTTGCAATTTGTCCCACTCGTATTACTACAATAATATGGTACGGCCAACCAAGAAACGACGAACACCCGATTAGGCGCCGCTCCCATTGATTGAAAGCGGATAAAATTACCATTGTTATTTGGCTGCATGTCGTCCCACAAAGGCAGCATTGCCGAATCGATATTCGGCTCCCCCCCTGTCCCATTCAATGGCAACGCTGCATTAGTAAAATTAGTGGCTGTCGTTGCAAACTGCAACATGCCGTTGGAAAGCACTCTGACCTGGGTAAAATCAGTACCCCCGTAATTAAAAGTGAACCCGAGATTAAGCGCTGCGGAGACGGCATCGTCAGCCAGTGCTAGCGTAGTTCCGGTAGCGGAAATATCGATCCAAGGAAATGACGCTTGTGTTGCAGCGGAGGTATCTGACAGATAGGACTGTGCGTACGCATTGGTGCTAGAGAAAAAAAACGCCATAAAAAAACAAGCCGCGCACAAAGTTATTTGCCGTACCCACCGCACGGTTTTTATTTGCAAACGGCTTATTTTAGTTAGCGTATTTTTCATTTTTAGTGTCCCTTTACGGAGAAGGGAATCTATGCCCCCTACCGGGATACTGTAATTGTCAATTGGCGCTCCACATAGTTCGCTGCGGGCGCAGCACTCGGACATGCCGGCTGGTTACAAGCTACGGCGATAATCTTATATATATTCGCTGTTGTGCCTAACTCATCCGCGGTGCTTACCGCGCAGGTAACAGTCGTTGAAAAGTCTCGCAATGTAGTGCCGCTAAACGTCAATACCGTTGATGAACATGGCGGAGCAGCGGCAGGAGTCAACATTTGATATGCGCCCCATTCGACTCCAGCTCGCGCTGCTTGATATGCACGACTGCCCTGCAGATCCACGGCCGCCCCCATCTGCTGCATCGACGATATCGATACCAGAAAAGCCGATAACGAAACCATGATCACAAGCAGGAAAACAGCCGCCAATATCGAGAAGCCCCTCTCTTTGGTTGCGCTCTTCACGATTGAACTTTCATGACTGAACTTTCATAGTCGCTTTATGGCACATTGTTAACGTGTATCGCATGATAAATGTTTACCGCTTCGCCACTTTGCGTCATGGTCAATATCATCGTCACCAAACCCACGCGCCGGGCGTTGACCGATGCGTCATAAGTAAAAGTGCAGGCAGTTACGTTCTCCGCGATTAAATCACCGGCGACAGATGGCGGAACGGTCTGCGTGGCACTAATTGCGTATCCGGTGTGCCGAGTTACCTGCCCGGTGGCGAGGTTGCAGTTATAAGCAACTGGGGAACCGCCAATCACATAAAAGCGATTATCCGACGATGAGAATGGGAACGGCGTACCCGTCGATGTATAGGGGATATTGGTTACAGTGCCTCCCGCACCTGAATAGGCGCGGCGAACATCGCCCGCGTAGGCGTCAGCACCTACGATTCCAAGGTTATAGACAACAATTTGATCGCCAGAAACAACATCCACCGCAGCCCCTAGCACATCGAAAGAATTATCAGTCCCACTACTAAAGTCGAGAATATCGCCTGTTCCAGTGCTGGTGACCGATTCACGGTAGCGTCCTCCCGAGCGAGAAATCAAAAACTCAA
The DNA here is from genome assembly GCA_040388195.1 of Pseudomonadota bacterium. Classification (GTDB taxonomy): domain Bacteria; phylum Pseudomonadota; class Gammaproteobacteria; order Burkholderiales; family DATLHW01; genus DATLHW01. Next base: position 28,086 of record JAZKCF010000142.1, on the reverse strand, counting down.
CCGCGGTATTCGTTCCCGAGGTGCCAACTCGCACGCTGTTAGGCAATGCAAGATGCAAATCACGACCTATGCGCCGCAGTGCGTTGTCAGTTCTATCGGTCATCTCTGCTCGCCGCGTGGTATCGAAATAGGCCTGGACCGGCGCACGCATAAAGACTGCGACAGCCGCAGCGATAATGCCAGTGATAACGATGACGATCGTTAATTCGATTAACGTAAATCCGCGCACACAAGCCTTCATCATGGCGTAGACCTCGGCGCATAACGAGCACGATAACCATGCAGCGTCACTGCGGTATTTCCTGGGCCGGTAACTGTGACGGCTATCAGTAGTGCATCCGAGGTGGCAAATGATCCGCCTGCGGGAATGGAACCCAACGCCGTTGAAGAAACCGTCACCGAAGCGTTGTAGCCGGTCAGTACAGGGATTGCCGTGCCAGAGACATCTTTAATTCCGGATGGTGTTTCAGTCGCACTGTTATAACCGTGATAGTCGCTGACGTTATCGAACTGCAAGCCGCCCGTTGCGTAACGGCTTTCCCCTGCTTCAGGGCCAAGTCCTTCCACTGTGGTTGCGCAACCGCCGGCACCTACTGTCGCGCTCGTTGCGGTGAGTGCATTGGCGTCATCCGGGTCGCAATAACTGAAGGGCATTAGCTCGACCTCTTCAAGCAACGACTCCGCAATCACGACCACCTGCTTGCGCACTAACGGATCAGCACTCTTCTGTACGGAAAGCCGAAAAGCCGCCAACACACCAGAAACACCCACGCCTACAATCACGATAAATAACAACAACTCGATTAAGCTGATGCCAGCAGAATTCGCCTTCGCTTTAACAGCGAATTTATTGCACATAACCTGTCGTGCCAATGATTGCAAAACTTTGCGCGCCACTACCCGTCAAGGTAACGGTTGCATTGGAATTCGCATCACCAAGACTGCTAAATATGACGGGGGATACTGTCGATGCGACTGTCACACTACTCGGTGGCGTCAAACTAAATCCCGCGCCGGTAGTTGGATTAATCAAAGGTTGCGTGCAAGCAGCGCCTGATCCGGATGCCAAAGCACGGGTAATGGAAATACTGGCGGCGAAAGTCACGCATACATTGCGCCGCTCGGCGACTGCCGATTTGCGTGCATATTCGACTGCCGCTTTTAGCTGGTCGGAAAAGCCGCGATTATTGAATAATTGAGTACTAGTGAATCGGGGAAGGATGGCTATACCGAGAATGCCCATCAGCATTATGACGGTGCACAATTCGACCAACGTAAAACCTGTTGGCTTATTTAATTTTTTGAACGCTCGGTAGTTCATCACCATTCGCCCCCTACGGCAAACCAATAAACGGTAAGGCCTCGGTGGCAGCGAATATAAAGCCGCCTCACGAGGCGCGAAATATAATCAAATTAGTTCGCACAAATGACGCTTGCATTCTGTGCCGCTGCACCGGTGCCAAACGCCAGGATAGTACAAATTACTGGATTGCCATCACCAGCTGTAGCGCAGTTACCCGTGCCGCCAATTTGGAATTCTCTTGAATTGGCTGGCGCAGCAGTTGTAATCGTCGAGCCGGTTACAAGCGATCCAGCCAAAGCAAGGGTACAAATATTTGCTGCAATCAATGCCGTACCGGATACATTATTCGTCGCTTTGCGCTGCGCATAGTTGACGCTCGAACCCGATGCTATTGCTCCGGCTACCCCTTGCGCAGCAGCGTTACGGGCTTACGGCCCTAAATCCACAAATTTTGGAATCGCTACCGCCGCCATGATCCCCAAAATGACAATGACGATAACCAGCTCTACTAATGTAAAACCATTGCTTGCGCGCATGATTTATCCCCTCGGGAAATATCTATCGCATCCCGCCCTCATACGGCACTTATGTAGATAACGTATACATTTTGGACAGAGATGTTTTTCATATTTTTTTACCATCATTATTTTAATGGCATTGCTTGATGCAATGGGTCTGCCACTCTGCAGCGGCAGACCATAAAACATTTCTTTAGCGGCGCTGTTAGTTAGCGCAGACGACGCTTGCATTCTGCGCAGCTGCACCTGTGCCAAACGCCAGGATCGTACAAGTTACTGGATTACCGTCGCCCGCAGTAAGGCAATTACCGGTACCGCCAATTTGAAATTCATTTGAATTAGCCGGAGCAGCCGCAGTAATTGTCACGCCCGTCGCAAGCGAACCTGCCAACGCTGTCGTGCAAACGTTTGCTATGGTCAATGCAGTACCAGATACGCCATTCGTTGCTTTGCGCTGCGCATAATTGGTAGTCGAACCAGATGCAATTGCACCCGCCACGCCTGCTGCCGCTGCGTTACGCGCTTGCGGGCCAAGATCGACAAATTTTGGAATTGCTACCGCCGCCATGATCCCTAAAATGACGATAACGATGACTAGTTCAACCAACGTAAAACCTTTTGATGATTTCATGGCGTTCTCCTTATTAAAAAAATTAACAACCCGTAACAACAACAGCAACCGTAGGTGCAGTGGTCCCAGCAGCAGAGGTATAACTAACTCGACAGTTAGGAGACGTACCTCCGTTAATATCGAAAGTGCGCGTAGAGCCAGCGGCAGCACCGCCACCAGCAAGTGTCAGAAGGTCGGAAAGTGCGTTAATTTGTGCCGCAGCATCAATACCAGCAGCAGTCGCTTCCGGATGACGTCCAGTGATATTGACTACCGTACCGTCCATGGTCACTTGCGGTGTGGCAAAACCGCAGGTGCCTGCGACCGCTAAGCTTCTCGCCAAATCCCCTTCGCAACGAGCTCTAGCCAAGGCAGTCGCGGCACGAATTGAACCAAATACGGCTTGCGCCTTAGCAATGCGGGCATCGGTTTGCAAAGTGACGAACCGGGGCAAGGCGACTGCGGCTAAAATGCCGAGAATGGTAATCACCACTACCAATTCGATTAACGTAAATCCCTTTGTTGCTTTCATCTCGACCTCGCAAAGAATGAATGAGTAATTAACAACCGGTCGTTACTACAGCGATCCCCGGAACAGCACCAACCGCTGCAGAGGTATAGCTCACTCTGCAGTTCGGAGAAGTCCCACCATTAATATCGAAAGTTCTAGTTGAGCCGGCGGCGGCGCCACCACCAGCAAGCGTAAGTTGATCGTTGGTAGCGTTGATCTGCGCTGCAGCGTCGATGCCCGCAGCAGTAGCTTCGGGGTGACGGTTTGTCATGTTGATTGCGGTACCATCCATGGTCACTTGCGGTGTTGCGTTACCACAGGTTCCGGCGGTGACAACTCCCTGCCCTAAATCTGCCTCGCAACGCGCTCTAGCAAGGGAAGCCGCAGCGCGGATAGAACCATAAATTGCTTGTGCCTTAGCGATGCGGGCATCTGTTTGTAACGCAATAAATCGAGGTAACGCGACCGCGCTCAAAATTCCAAGAATGGTGATAACGACGACCAATTCGATCAATGTAAAGCCGACGTTTTTTTTCATGCTTCCACTCCTGCGCCCCTATATAAGCGACGCGAACGTTTGTCTTATCTAAAAAACCCTTTTCGTTTTCAACCCCAAAACTAATTCTTTACCTGAACCACTAATTCAATTCCCTCAGCCGTTGGCGTTTGCCTCGCATCTAGGGCTAAACGCCAGCGTCCTTTAATCGAAAGACGCCCTTCTGTCGGCCCTTCTTCGCCAGCAAACGGCCAAGTAGACCAACGGCGAAATCGATAGACCAGTTCATGCCGCGTCCGGTCGAAATACCATGTCTTATCCTCATTGTCGGGAGGACCGTTAGTCTCACCCACATATCCTATCAATGACCTATGAAGCAGCATCGCCGGATTAGAGCCCACCAAGGCATCCATTTCTTGAACTCGGTTGCCTATCATCAATTCAGCTCTTCTTAACAGCAGTTCGCTACGCAACTCACTGACCGTCAGGTAAAACATACTTTTCTCGGCCGCTTGCTCTGCTCTCAGCAACGCCGCTAACAACAGCGAGACAAATACACTAATCAAAAACAGCGCGACGCTGAATTCGACCCAGGTTATTCCGCGAGCCGCTCGACGCCCGTTCATCCCTAATGCAACATCGCCTTGCCTAAGTCCCATATCGGCAGAAAAACGCCCAAGGCAACGATCAAAACCAAAATACCTAAAAAAATAATTAGAATCGGTTCGATCTGCGACGATAAGGTCTTTAATTCGTATTCAGTTTCCCGCTGATACGCCTCCGCAATTTCCTGTAACAAATCATCCAAAGAGCCCGATTCTTCGCCTACCGCCAGCATCTGCAACACCACTGGGGTGAATACCCCGGCGTTAATCGCAGTGCGGACCATGCTTTCCCCTCGTTCCACCCCTTCCCGCATCTTGTCGATACGGCCGGAAATATAGGCGTTGTCTACTACTTGCCCTGTTACGCTAAGCGCCTGCACTACCGGCACTCCGCTTCTCAGCGCTAATGCCAAACTGCGGCAAAAGCGAGCCAATGTCGCCTTCAAAATAATCTTGCCGACAATCGGCACTCGCAATTTGAATCTGTCCCAAATCCAACGGCCATTCGTTGTCCGGATAAAACTCACGAAGCCGTAACCGCCAGCAATTATTGCTAACACCAAAATTGGCCAGACAGTGATCATGAAGTCAGAAAACCAGATCAATGCTTGCGTCACGAATGGCAACGGCGTGTTCAAACTCTTGTATACCTTGGCAAAGGCTGGAATTACTATGAAGTTAATCACCCCTAGAGCAACGGTCATCACTAACAGTACGAAAATGGGGTAGCGAACCGCTGATTTGATCTGGTTGCGCATGAATTTCTCGAATTCGAGATGATAGAAAAGGCGCAAAAACACCTCCTCTAACCGACCGGTTAACTCGCCTACTCGCACCATGGAAACGTAAAAAGGAGTGAATATTTTGGGATGGCGGGCAAAACTGCCCGATAACTCGCGACCGCTATCTAAGCTATCGCGCACTTCGCGCAACATTTTCACCATTCCCGGATTAGCAGTGGATTCTTGCAGTCCGGCGAACGCACGGAGAATCGGCACGCCCGCTTTAAGTAAGGTGTAAAGCTGGCGACTTAGAAACATGACTTCTTCGTCAGTAACCTTGTCTCCGCCCCAAAGAACGATGGGGCCGGATTTCGCTTCTGAGGCCGGCACGATATCCAAGGGAGTAATTCCGCGCCCCAACAATATATCTGCCACCGCCTCCACACTTGCGCCGTCCAGCTCTCCCTGAATTAAGGAGCCGAGATTGCTACGTCCTTTGTAGGCAAAGCTTGGCATTAACCTAGATTCCTCAGTTGAACGCGCTCGAATGTGCGTTTTTCGGGCTGCCGGGCGTTCTCCGCCATTTGGCGAAGCTCAAAAAAATGAACCTGCTTGCTCATGCAATACCCTCCCATCGACAACAAGCGGTCAACCGCGGAATCTAGGTTTACACGTCCTCGGTTTGATTGCTTATACGCATGGCTTCTTCAATCGTTGTCCTACCCAAAGCCACTAGCCGCACAGCATCCCGACGCAACGTATTGCCAGCCATTTGCAGGCGGGCAGCTTGCAGAAACACGCCCGGGTCATCCTGATTTGCCGCTTCGATAACTCGTTCCGACATTTCCAGCATTTCATAAACGCCGGTACGACCCTGATAACCAGTACCGTTGCAGTGCGTGCAGCCGGTACCATGCATATAACGATGCGCGTCTACGTTATCGCCAAACTCATAGCGCAACCATTGATGCTCGTGCGCTTGGGGCGCATAAGGCTTTACGCAAGATTCACATATCAATCGCACCAATCGCTGGGCAATAATCAACTGCAATGAAAGCGCCACCATGTAACGGGGCACGCCCATATCTCGAAGACGAATTGGTGTACTCATAGCGTCATTCGTGTGCAGGGTAGATAACACCATGTGACCCGTCATTGCGGCACGCATGCCAATCTCGGCGGTTATCTGATCACGCATTTCTCCCACCAGCACAATATCCGGATCTTGCCGCAGTGCGGCACGCAACACACGGCCAAAGCCGAGATCAATTTTTTCGTGGACCTGCACCTGGTTAATACCGGCTAAGCGATATTCGACAGGATCTTCAACGGTAATGATTTTCTTATCCGGCGTATTGATTTCATTTAGCGCTGCATAAAGTGTTGTCGTCTTACCGCTACCCGTGGGGCCGGTTACTACGACCATCCCGTTGGGCCGGTTAACTGCTTTGCGCAGCCGCTCCAATACATGCGGCGGCATGCCAAGCTTACTTAATGAGACTAGGCCCGTGCCTTGGTTAAGCAACCGCATGACAACCGATTCGCCATACTGCGTCGGCATAGTGGAAATACGCACATCAACAGGATTGCTGCGAATTTTGATATTGAAGCGACCGTCTTGAGGAAGACGCTTTTCCGATATATCCAACCCGGCCATCAGCTTTAGGCGGCGGACAAGCGCAGACGAGATTTTGCTATCCGCTTCCGTCTGCACGTGCAACACGCCATCGATACGGAAACGAATCCGTAAGTTACGTTCCTGCGGTTCGATATGAATATCAGAAGCGCGCACTTGAATCGCGTCTTCAAAAACTGATTGCAACAGCTTGACGATCGGTGCCTCTTCCAGCCCGGGCGTAACACCTAAAAGCTCGCCGAAATCGACGGGTATATCGCCCAGCTCGGCGCCTAACTCTTTCGCCAGACCTGTTATTTCTTCGGTTCGCCGATAGAGACGATCGATGTTCGATAACAGTTGGGATTCGGTAACGACGGCCAGCTCGATCGAGCGCTTTAATAGGCGCGACAACTCATCGTAAGCAAAGATATCGGTGGGATCGACCACGGCGACCATCAATACAGCGGGGCGGTCCTCAACAACTAACGCGCGAAAACGCCGCGCCTGTGCCTCTGGTAAAAGCTGCGCGACTTCTTGGCCAATGTTGTAGTACTTGAGATCGATATAGGGAATATTGAGCTGCTTAGCCAAAGCCTGAGAAATAGCTTCCTCAGTAACATAACCACCATCGATGAAAACGCGGCCAAGCTTACGACCCGTGCGCTTCTGCTCGTCCAGCGCAAGCTTGAGCTGCTCGTCGGTGATTAGTTGCTGGTTGACCAGCAATTCGCCAAGTCGGACTTTTTCCGGCCGTCCCATCCCTCATCTTTCAGGTTAAAATCAGTAGAAGTTTTAACAACTTACTGAGGCAAGTTAAACCCTTTTCACGATTGCCGCAACTATTTAAACGGCAGGGTTACGGGTACCTATATTAACGAGTGCATGAGCGCCACCAAAGCCGGAAAAGGGCACTAAAAACCTTTGTGCTGGCAGGAATGCCTTATAAAGGGAAACCGATCTTGGACATCAAACATCGTTCGAAAATGATGGTTAATCGCTTGACACCCCTTCACTGAACGGCGAAAATTCGCATCCCCAAGCGTGGCGAATTAGCTCAGTGGTTAGAGCAGCGGAATCATAATCCGTTGGTCCGGGGTTCAAATCCCTGATTCGCCACCACTATCAATTCTATAAATCTAAGTTGCAGTGCTGCCTGCGCTGAGGTACCTTCTCTGCATGCGCCGTTACCTTATTACACTGCTAGCCGCCCTTCTTACCATCGCATCGACAGCGTGGGGACGGACTCTTCCGCCGGATGGCTTACAGGCGGATTTAATGGCAATGGAAAATCCATACGTTCAGCTAGCCGGTAAGCAATTCCGTTTGGCGCCCGGCGCCCGCATCTTCGATACCTGGAACCGCATCATTACACCCAATATGCTCCCCGCCAAAACCAAGGCATTGTATAAACTAGATTTTCGCGGCGATGTACAAACGATTTGGCTTTTAACAAACGAAGAAATTGCCCTTCTCCCCAAGAAGGACGACAGAAAAAAACTGCAAACGGCACCTTAAAAGCCCTGCATGGCAAACCCTGGAATTGCGACGCAAGAAGTACCATCTGTATAACTACGCATTTCGTCCAACCTTAGTTCTCAATACGTTTTCGGTAAAAGTCTCACCATGGCAAAAAAACTCTATATCCGCACTTTCGGCTGTCAAATGAACGAGTACGACTCGGCGAAAATGGCGGACATACTCGGCGCCTCTGAAGGAGTAGAGAAAACTGATCGGCCGGAAGACGCTGACATCATCCTGTTCAATACTTGCTCAGTCCGGGAAAAAGCGCAGGACAAGGTGTTCACCGATTTAGGGATGGTCCGCCCCCTTAAAGCGGCAAAGCCTGACCTTATTATTGGTGTCGGCGGCTGCGTAGCCAGCCAAGAAGGCGAGACGATCATCAAGCGGGCGCCTTATGTTGATGTGGTTTTCGGCCCGCAAACCTTGCATCGCCTGCCCCAACTAATTTCCGCGCGCCAGTCTACGGGCAAAACCCAAGTAGACATTTCTTTTCCCGAAATCGAAAAATTCGACAACTTACCACCCGCTAAAGTAGAAGGCATCACAGCCTTTGTTTCCATCATGGAAGGCTGTAGCAAGTATTGCAGTTTCTGCGTGGTGCCTTATACCCGCGGCGAAGAAGTCAGCCGGCCGTTCGATGATGTGATTGCCGAAGTCGCAGAACTCGCCGAAAAAGGCGTCAAGGAAGTGACCCTGTTAGGCCAGAATGTGAATGCTTATCGTGGCAACATGACCGACGGTGAAGAGGCTGATTTCGCATTACTTTTGCATTATGTTGCCGAAGTTCCAGGCATCGAACGAATCCGCTATACCACGTCTCACCCCCTCGAATTTACGCAGCGACTGATTGATGCATACAGCACGATTCCAAAGTTGGTAAGCCAATTACATTTACCCGTGCAATCCGGCTCGGATCGAATTTTGGCGGCAATGAAGCGTGGCTATACGGTACTGGAATACAAATCCATCATTCGCCGGCTGCGCAAAGTGCGGCCAGATGTCTCTATTACGTCAGATTTTATTGTTGGATTTCCTGGTGAAACGGAAGCAGATTTCGAAGCCACAATGAAATTGATCGATGACATTAACTTCGATGGTAGCTACAGCTTCATTTACAGCTCACGCCCGGGCACGCCGGCAGCTAATTTAGCAGATGACACGCCACATGAGATAAAATTACAACGACTCAAGCGCTTACAAAGCCATATCCAAGGACAACAAGACGCTTGGGGTGAACGCATGATTGGAACGACACAAAGAGTTCTAGTTGAAAGACTATCAAGAAAAAATAAAAATGAGCTGGCTGGCCGCACCGATAACAATCGAGTAGTTAATTTTCCAGGTAATCAGCTGCTTATCGGTCAGTTTATAGATGTTGCCATTACCGAAGCACTTTCACCCTCGCTACGCGGAGAGGTCCTCGAAAAAGGGGGCGAAATTATAGTCTAAATTAATTTTTCTACAAGAAGATGTAGGACTAAAATCTCTCTTAGCTACACATAAAGACAGCTGAGGGGGTATATGGTTTCCATTCGATTGAACAGATCGACCGTACTTCGCGGAACGATCACTATTCTTTTATTACCGATCCTGGGCGCCTGCGCCACCATTGCAGATGTTGCGGCACCTATTGCCCCAATGCAGTCCCCAAATCCAACAGCATCCGCCCCTGGTTTAGCGCCACCGATAACACCGCTTCCCGCGTCAATGAGCCAACTTAAGCGCTTCAACGAAGTGGTTAAAGAAGCGACCGTGATACCAGGCTTTTTCACAGTCTACGAAAAAGAAGATAAATTTTTTCTGGAAATCAAACCAGAACAAATGGACCAGCCATTCTTTTTCGCATCGAACCTGAGTCACGGCATTGGCGAGCAATTTCTCTACGGCGGTCTAATGGGAAGTCGCGGCACACTGGGTGGAAGCTTTATCGCTTATTTCCATCGAATCGGTAATACCATTCAGCTGATTGCTCGAAACACTGATTACACCGCCAAGGATGGTTCCCCAGAAGCACGCGCCGTCGAAGACTCGTTTTCCGATAGCTTATTATCGAGCGCGCCTTTGGCAAGCCAACCGCATGTGGATCGGAAGTCGTTGCTAATCGAAGTCAATATGCTGCTCCTTGCCGACATTCCAGGAGCAACGACGGCACTAGAGCGTGCATTCCGTCAACCTTACGGTTTCGATTTCCGCAACTCCAGTATCAGTAGAGCCCGCGCTGAATCGGACCAAACGACCTTCCAGGTTTCCGCACACTACGGTCTATCTCGACCAATTCTGTCATCGGGCTCTGGAAACGCTCCCTCCCTACCAACGACGTTACAAGACGTGCGGAGCATGTTCTTAGGCTTTCACTATAATTTCGCCAAGCTACCTGAAGCACCCATGCAACCGCGCAAGGCTGATCCACGCATCGGCTACTTCGCCACGACGCGTTGGGACTTCACTGCCGACTTGAATCTATCACCACGCGTGCATTACGTGCAGCGTTGGCGCTTGGAGAAAAAAGATCCCGATGCGCCACTGTCGGAACCCAAGCAACCCATCGTGTATTGGTTGGATAAAAATATTCCTGAACGTTACCGGCCCGCGATTACTAGCGGCATTCTGGAATGGAATAAGGCGTTTGAGCGCATCGGCTTCAAGGATGCGATTCAGGTGAAAGTGCAACCTGATAATGCTACGTGGGATACCGGCGACTCACGCCATGCTTCGGTCCGTTGGATGACAAATGCCCAGTCAGCTTTCGGCGCCATTGGCCCCTCACAAGTCGATCCACGCACCGGAGAAATTTTAGACGCTGACATCGGCATCGACTCCGTTCGCTCACGTAATGCACGCAACCGGCGAGTCGAGCAAATTGCCGCACCGACTAATAGCTGGTGGCTCAATAATGGCAATTCTTACCTTTGCATGGCAGGAGACTACGCAGCGAACGAAGCCGGCTTTGCGATGGAGCTTCTGGAAGCGCGCGGCGATGTTGCACCGGACAGCCCGGAGAGCGAAGCATTTGTGCTGGAGGATTTAAAAGACGTCACTATGCACGAGGTCGGACATACCTTAGGGTTACGGCATAATTTCCGCGCCTCCACCATTTATACCCAGGCACAGCTTGCGGATCCGGTATTTACTAAAAAGAATGGCATCTCCGGCTCGGTCATGGAATACAACGCTTACAACATTGCCGAACCCGGTGAACGGCAAGGTGCATTTTCGATGAGCACCCTAGGGCCGTATGATTACTGGGCCATCGAATACGCATACAAACCTATTCCTGCCCAACAAGAAGCGGATGAATTGAAAAAGATTGCCTCGCGTGGCGTGGAATCGCAACTCGCCTATTCGACAGATATCGATGCCGCTGAATCGATCGATCCGGAAGTAAATACCACCGACATTGGGCAAGACACGCTAAATTTTGCCGAGAAGCGCTTGCGGCTAGCTCACGAATTATGGGATCGCTGGCAAGCAAGGCCACTAAAATCCGGTGAAAGTTATGCAATTTTGCGTCGGAATATGAGCCGTGGATTGCAACAAATTTCCCAAGCCAGCACGATTGCAGCGAAGTACGTGGGCGGTGTAACCGTATTGCGCGACTATGCAGGCAGTCCACGGGCACCGCTCAATCCAGTATCCGCCGAAAAACAACGGGCGGCGCTGCAAATGGTTTCAAGGGGATTATTTTCAAGCGATAGCTTTAGATTCAAACCAGAGTTCATGCGACGACTGGCAGTCGATGAATTCGATCGCGCCGACATAGCCGAGGTTGGCCTCGCGTATGGTTCGACCGATTACTCCTTAAGCAGCCAAGTGTTGAAAATGCAAACCACGGTGCTGGATCAGCTAATGAGTGAAAAAATCGCAAATCGCATTCTAGAAAGCGATTTGAAGCTCGACGATCCGAAAAAAGCCTTCACGCTTTCGGAGTTATACGGAACTCTCACCCAAGTAATCTGGAGCGAGTTGAAAACCGGAAAAGAAGTCAGCAGTCTGCGACGAAATCTGCAACGAGAACACTTAACACGCCTCGCCGGTGCGTTAATCAAACCCATCTCGGGAATGCCCGCCGACGCCCGCGCGTTGCAGCGGCAAACAGCCAAAGAACTACTGACGAAACTCAAAACAGCGGAAAGAAAATCACGGCTCTCCAATGAAACGAAAGCACATTTTGCAGAGTGCGCAAATACCTTGGAGGAAGCGATAAAAGCACCAATGTATCGAACCGGCGTATGACTCGGATGTTTCATAAATTCGCGAGACAATCGCACCGAATTTATGAAACACCGGGATAAACTTTTTCCTTCTCGGCTTGTCTAGCAAGTAAGGGAAGCGCTGATAAGGTTTTCACGTTCTGTCCAAACGAAAGTATGGACAGAACATGAAATGCAACTTTCCCACTATCCACAACAACGGGAAAGTTATTCAGCGCTTCCCGAGAGTACAATACGGCCACGTTCATTTTTTTGCGTGGTCTCTTTTTGCATTGAAAGCCGAATTGCTAGAATTTTCCTTTGACCCCATTGATAACCGCCGATTAGCACGGCTCGCTGGCCCGCTGGATGAAAATCTGCGGCAAGTCGAAGCAGCGCTCGACGTTTCTATTGCCCGTCGTGGAGAGAAATTTTTCCTGACCGGCAGTTCACGAAAAATTTCTCTCGCCGCCAACGCCTTGAAGCATTTTTATGCGCAAGGTGAGCGCGAACTTACTACCGAGGATATCCAGTTGGGACTAATTGAAATGACTCATGCGGAAGAGGCTGACGAGGCCGATGCAATTCCACAACTTGTCACTCGCCGCACCGACCTTCGTGGCCGCACGCCGCGGCAATCACAATACATTCAGCAAATACTATCTCACGACATAACTTTCGGTGTGGGCCCAGCCGGCACCGGTAAAACTTACCTCGCCGTTGCCTGTGCGGTCGACGCGCTGGAACGCGACGTGGTAAAACGCATCGTGCTAGTACGGCCAGCAGTTGAGGCAGGCGAAAAACTGGGCTTTCTTCCCGGCGACATGGCGCAAAAAATAGATCCTTACCTTCGCCCTCTTTATGATGCACTCTATGATTTGATGGGCTTTGATCGAGTGCAAAAAATGACCGAACGCGGCGCTATTGAAATTGCTCCGCTCGCATTCATGCGCGGACGTACATTGAATCATTCTTTTATCATTCTCGATGAAGCGCAAAATACAACGCCGGAACAGATGAAAATGTTTTTGACGCGGATTGGTTTTGGCACCAAGGCAGTCATTACGGGTGATGTAACTCAGATCGACTTAGCGCGAGGCCAAAAGAGCGGGCTCAACGACGCTCGACTGGTATTAAAGTCCGTTCGTGGCATTGGCTTCACTGAATTCCTAAGCGAGGATGTCGTTCGGCATCCATTAGTACAGAAAATTGTAAACGCCTACGAGCGCCATACAGCGTTGTAGAAACGGATGGTTGCGAAACGAACGACGGCGAAATCTGCGAATTCGACCAGTCAGACAATTAATGGTACAGCTAAGCCTACACTCAAGCTTGCTACGCAGTACGCCCTGGATAAAGACTCCCTCCCCACGCGCCACCAATTTCGCCGTTGGGTTCTCGCCGCGCTTGAAAGCGATGCAGAAGTAGCGCTGCGTGTTGTTGACGAAGTTGAAGGTCGAGAATTAAATCGGGACTATCGGAGCAAAGACTACGCGACGAACGTATTAACCTTCGAATACGGTGAACCGTTTCCCGGCCAGCCACTCATGGGCGACATCGCGCTATGCGCACCGGTGGTAGCAAGAGAAGCGAAGGAGCAAGGCAAGGATTTACATGCACACTATGCGCATCTTACCGTGCATGGCGTGTTGCATATGCAGGGATACGATCATGAAAAAACGAGTGACGCGGAAATAATGGAAGGACGAGAGATTCAAATTCTTGCCACGCTTGGCCTTCCTAATCCCTATGAAAACGAACGGTAATTTTTTAACTCTCCTAGCGCTACATTTTTTTCTGCGGTCCTAACAACTCCAGAGTTCCTCCGCGCAATGCGGTCAACAACAACTCACCTTTTTCCGAAACTCGAAACTCTCCGAAGCGAGCACCTTGATAATTAGGTCCCAGCCCTTCCTGAAAGAAAAACGCGTTAGTAGCAAACTTTACTTGGCCACTGCGTATGCGATAACGCATTCGCACGTCATTCGGCGCAAGCGCCGCACCGTCGTCAAAACGCTTGAAGGTGCCGACACCTTTTTCGTCCAACGTTACGATAACGTGTCCATCAGAAAGATTTTTGCGATCTTCCCTGCCGAACACTTCGTTAACAAGCTTATACCGCAAAGCCATATAGTCGCCTTGCATCAACGAGCGCGGATCGACAGGTGCCAATTCCAATAACACGATACGTCCATCGGCAAGCAAATTCTCTTTTTGCCATATTGAAAAATTCACCACCGCGAGTATCAGCACTGCGCCCGCCGCCACGATTAGCTTACGCATGGTTTTTCTCCACGTTGTCTGCGGTGGAAAACAATGTGTTTATTGCATACCAAGCGGCGATTAGCATGCAGCCAATCCCAATGAGTGCCCCCGATTTCACAAGCAATGTGACATCAAGCTGATAGTAGAAATACGACAAATATCCAAGCAACGCGATGATGCCTAGCCCCAACAACGTTCGATTTGCGTTAGCGAAGCCGAGCAGAATTATTAGGAGCGATGCGCTAATGCCCGGCGCTTTAATCGCAGCAATTGCGACGATCGACGTTATTGCAAGCGCGGCCGTACCAGTGCGGCTTGCAGGCGCAATATTGTAGCGAGCGAGCAAACGAAATACGGCCCAGACCAGCGCTGCGCCGGCTAAACACGGCCCCAGTAATGGACTCACCCAACTCCCCTCAACGACTCGCCCAAACCATGCGCCACTCAACGGCCCTAGTAACAGTTGACCATCGACTTGTATTAATCCTAGCGTCATACCATAACCTATTGCACGTACGAGCGTCCCTTGCGCTGCCCAACGAAATTCATTCAACCACAACAGGGCGAGCGTCGCGGTGAGAATGCCGGGAAATGCATGCCCTACGTTTTGAAACAGCAATGCGATAGAAAGCGAAATAACGGCCGCATAAGCCGTTAATACGCGATGAATAAAATTGGGAAGGACCACCGCAAGCGCGATCTCAAACAGCGCGAACAACCAGAAAAACACCGGCGATTCTGCCGAATGGCGCACCAATGCACTCAGCCCAAAGCCCACCATAAACTGTCCAGCCAAACTCATGGCAAGTGCGAACTGCGTTGCAAAGCCATGTCGAGACATATTGCGGAACATCCAGTAAGAGGCGGCACAGCAAATCAGGCCGACAACAAACGCCATGCCCTCGCTCTTGAACACGAAGGCCAATCCCGCGCCGACAAATCCCAGTAAAAACCATGCCCCGATCCAGCCCGCCATTCCCTGCATGGCGCGAATATACCAAGGAGAATGCATGGTTTCCGAAACAGGAATTTCCCCTTCCACAAGATTGGCCTCATGAAGTAATTGCCACAACGTTTGACGATCATTCATCCGAGTTCTCCGTCGCAATGTTCTTCAGCCAACGGGCGCCGGCGGCAGACATGCCAATCACTAACAATCCGATGAACAAAAATCCGCCAGCTTCGGCGTGAGGCAGCAAATGTCGTCCAAGCAATGCAGCGATGACAACAATCGCAGAAAACACGCCACCGGCAAGCACATACAGGTCATATACCCGAAAGCGGTAGAACCAATATGCCGCGCCCATCCACAATAAATAGATAGGCAAAGAAAAGTGACCGATTTCCCTAGCATCGAATACCCACAAGAATGCAAGAATCGACGCACCGACGCCACTTGCGGTCACGACGACACGCACCGCCCAACGCTGTTGAAGCCACGCAATTTCTCGTCGTAAAGCTAGCAATTCCCAGATTACCAAAGCGATTGTGTTAAGCGCGAATAGTGACCAGGACAATAAGGACAGTTGACTGAAAAGCACGCCGAAAATTCCGGGAAAGACCATATAGTAAAGAGCAACCGCGAGGTTAACGAGCATAAGCCACACTAACCATAATGCGGCGAATCGAGCTACCAGCGCCCAAGGCAAAATTACCAATGCCCAACTAGCAAACAACTGCCAAGGATCAGCACCGGTTTGATACGTTTGCCCAAATAGCGCCATCAACGCACCAACATTGAGCGCGGCAAAAAGCAGAGCAGCCTTACCAGCAGCTCGCTCAAGACTATAGACACAGCTTATCGCGATAGCGGCAACGATCAGCCCTTCCACCAAAGCAAACTTGGCGAACCGTCCGAGCTCTTGCCAGTTATAGGCAAGAAATAAAATTATGCCGACGGCAACAAGCGTTGCACCGAGCCAAAGAAATAAATGACCTATGAAGTTACGCCATGCTGCGGCATCGGGAAGCACCCGACTATTAACAAGCGCGGCATCAATATTATCCGGCTTAAGTCGGCCGCTTTCTGCCCATTCGAGTATATGGTTACGTGCGTTGCGCATGCGGACCTTTTCTATTTTTGGCGGGGCAATGTCTGCAGAAAACTTACCATCTATTGTTAATCGCTTGTTGACTCATCGGCCACGAAACTGAATACTTTATGCCTATATCAACAGTACTAGCGTAGGATTGGCTGTCGCCCGAAATTCCGCCAATACTTCACCTGACGCCACACGAAACGATGGGAGAATGATGAGCTCTACCAACGCTTTTTCATCTTCAGTAATGGGACTTTCCAAATCCCGCATCGAAGGGCTCGCTGACGGCGTTTTCGCATTCGCGATGCCGCTACTCATATTGATGATTAGCCCGCCAGCGATAGATGCAGTGGAACAACTCCCTGGTGTATTGCAAGCTTCATGGGCGAAGTATCTAAGCTACGTGGCAAGTTTCGTCATGTTAGGCGTTTATTGGATCAACCACCGTAACCAATTCCACTTCGTTCATCGGACGGACCGTCCGTTTCTTTGGATCAACGTGCTTTTCTTAATGAGTATCGCACTACTTCCCTTTTCATCGGGGCTATTGGGTACCTACGGCGAGCAACCAGTTGTAGTCGCAATCTATGGTCTTCACATGACCTTCATTTGGCTGCTGCTGTATTGCAACTGGCGGTATGCGACCAATGATTTCCATCTTGTCGAACACAATCTCGATCCGGTAATCATCAAGCTTACCAGCAGGCGCATCCTTACAGGCCCGGCACTATTTTTACCAGCAGTGGTCTTGTCTTTTTTCAGTCCCGCCTGCGCGATTGTGATTTATCTGCTAATTCCAGTTGTTTATTTAGTGCCGAGTGGTATCGATAAATATTGGAAACTTACTTAGGACTTACGCAAAACCGCCCCAGTGGCGTTGCTCCTCCTTGCCGTACAAACTCGTACTGTCTGCGTTCTCCGGGTCAAGCCCGAAGACAGGCTCGCGCCTTACCGGGACGGTTTTGCGTAAGTCCTATTACTGAGCCACTAAAAACCATTATTTATAATTCGACTTTGGGATGAACTGGTTTCCAGAACCGATCGACTTTTCCTGGGAAAGCGTAAATAAAGGGGAAGGCTAAATAAATTAAGATAGCGCCCGCAGTATTGAAAAAAGACAAAATCACACCCAGCAAAGACAGCGCCAATCCCATCAAAATACGCTCTCTTGAAAATCCTACGACTGCAGCATCAAGATCGGCAGCAACCAAACGCCGATTATTCGTGGCGTACCACCAATTCACATACAGAATCAGCCAAAGAACCGCTAAATGAACGCCATAGAGCAAAACAACGCTTTGCTCTTTTCGGTGCATGCCTAACAAGGCCGAAGAATAGGGAAGACAGGCGATGTGCATCAGGAACAACAAATTGATCCACACAAATACCCGGTCAATTCGTTGAATGAAGTGAAACTGATTATGGTGATTGATCCAATAAACAGCACACATAAGGAACGTGCCAACGTAACTGAGTAAATACCTGGGCCATAAATCGAGCAATGCCTGTGGTAGATCTTCCAGCTGATTCACAACTGGCAAGCGGATTTGCAGTATCAGTAAAAGCATCGTGACGCAGAAAATACCGTCGATAAGCGTTTCGAGACGCTGCTTAGGCAAGCCCGGTATCGTTGTAACTGAAGTGTCCGTCGAACTCATGATGTCGTCCTGATTATGATTTTGAACAGGGACTGCACACGCTCCAAACATCCATTAGCAGACAACTTAAAGTACTTTATTAAGTTGGCAGTCTATCGGGTTTCAACTAGTGGTTGAAGCAGTGGCTATAATAAATTTACATTTCCCTCAACTTACTGTGATTTAAGCTGCCTAATCTGGATATGGTCCTAACTACCCCGTGTGTTGGGGGGTGTCGCAAAAGCGTAGCGAGAGCCCCGAGTTTGCGACGAGGAGCGCAAGCGTACATATGTACGCTGAGCACCGCAGTTGCAAAATCGGGCCTCGCAGTAGCCTTGGCGACACCCTCCAGTGTTGACTGGATGATGGTGTCAGGGTAGTGTGCCTGTTCCGCTTTACCATGAAGTTAATCAATGAGTAGTGACTCGCCCCGCCCTCGGTGGCTTGAACGTCTTTCAAGCCTGTTATCGCGCGAACCCGACGACCGCGAAGCTCTTCTCGAACAGCTCCACGCCGCTTACGAGCGCAATCTGCTGGATGCCGATGCCCTCTCGATGATCGAAGGGGTACTCCAAGTATCCGAAATGCAAGTACGTGATGTGATGATTCCACGCGCCCAGATGGATGTTATCGACGTTGCCGAAAGTCCAGATAAATTCATCCCATACGTTATTCAATCCGGCCACTCGCGCTTCCCCGTTATCGAGGAAGACAAGGACAATGTGCTCGGCATCCTGCTAGCCAAGGATTTGCTGCGCTACTACGCAGGCGAAGAAGAATTTAACGTACGGGAAATGTTGCGTCCGGCAGTATTTATCCCCGAATCCAAACGCCTTAATGTGCTCCTCCGCGAATTTCGGGCTAACCGCAACCATATCGCAATCGTCGTCGACGAATATGGCGGCGTAGCCGGACTTATCACCATTGAGGATGTATTAGAGCAAATCGTCGGTGAAATCGAAGATGAATACGATTACGACGAATCCGAAGACAATATTATCCAAGACCGTACCGGCCGATATCGCGTAAAGGCGGTCACTGAAATCGACGATTTCAACGAAGCCATGGGTACGAATTTCTCAGACGAAGAGTTCGATACCGTAGGCGGCTTGGTGATTAACCACTTCGGACGCATGCCGAAACGTGGTGAGCAAGTCAGCTTTGATGGCGTTACATTTCAAGTTCTGCGCTCCGACAGCCGACGGCTGCATGTTCTATTAGTCGAAAAAACAAACGACCAAGCTGAGCATGAAGACGGGCGGTTGAAAGCAGAAGGATGAATGGAAAAGATGTAAACGAGAGACAACAGCAAGATGCATCGCTTAATAATCTTTCGCTAGCTGGCAAAGCAACCGGTTTTTCTCATCGCTCAACCCACATTTCCCAGTCTTTTAGGTTTAAACGTTCTTTAATTCTTTCGGCGATTCTTGGCGCCTGCACCGCCTTGGCGTTCTCGCCGTTTGACTTATTTTTCGTCGCCTTTATTACCTTCGGTGGCCTGTGTTGGCTGTGGAACCGCGTCGATACACCCCGGCAAGCAGCCTTGCTCGGGGGCACTTTCGGCTTCGGCATGTTTGGTACCGGCATATCGTGGCTTTATATTAGCCTGCATGATTTTGGCGGCATGCCGATGCCCATTGCGATGTTTGCGGTTCTCTGTCTCTGCGCCTACTTGGCGCTGTTCCCTGCATTAACCGGCTGGTTCGCAGTGAAATTTGCCAGATCGTCGCCTTGGCACTTCGCTTTAGCAATTGCAGCAAGCTGGACATTTACCGAATGGCTGCGCGGCTGGCTTTTCACTGGGTTTCCGTGGCTGGCCATTGGCTATTCGCAAGTTCCGTGGAGCCCGTTGGCTAGCTTTGCACCAATTGGCGGCGTCTACGCCATATCGTTCATTACCGTGCTCGTTAGCGCTCTTGCGGCCCTCATCTCAACATGGAAAACCGTATGGCCTCGCGCGCCGCTCGTTATTTCCTCAGCATTGACCTTACTCTTTCTGGCTGCTTGGAGCTTAAAACAAATAGAGTGGACGACGCCTGCAAACGCGCCGATTTCAGTTAGCCTGCTGCAAGGAAATATCCCACAGGAATTGAAGTTCGATCCTGCACGACTAGAGCAACAATTACAAACTTATTTGAATTTGATCCGCGACAACCAAGCCCGGTTGATCGTCACGCCCGAGTCGGCTATTCCGCTGTTGAAAAGCGACGTGCCGACAGAATATTGGGCTACGCTCAAAACGCTGACGCCACCCAATGGCGACATATTAATTGGCGTATTCGATGACGCGAATGAAGGCCGCCAAATTTTCAACAGCATGATCAGCATCGGCAAAACACCGGAGCAGATTTATCACAAAGCGCACCTTGTGCCTTTTGGAGAATTTATACCCCTCAAATGGCTGTTCGGCTGGGTATACACCTCCCTCCTTGATATGCCACTTTCAGACCAAACCTCCGGCGCCAGATTCCAGCGCCCTCTTGAGATGGCAGGCGAAAAAATAGCGGTGAACATTTGTTATGAGGATGTGTTCGGAGAAGAAATCATTCGCCAATTGCCGGAAGCCACATTGCTGGTGAACGTTAGCAACGACGCATGGTTCGGCGAACGCATCGCCCCTTGGCAGCATACGCAGATTGCCCAAACCCGCGCGCTAGAAACAGGCCGTTTCATGCTTCGCGCGACTAATACTGGCGTAACCTCTATTATCAATGATCGCGGCAAAGTTATAGCCGCGCTGCCCCAACTCACAACGGCAGCGCTACGCGCTAAAGCGCAAGGACGTGTTGGAACAACACCTTATATCACCACGGGCAATGTGCCGATTATCAGTCTATGTTTTATATTGCTCGCCGGCTTTTGGTTTAAAAAACGCTCTACTCCACAATAAACTCCCTAGGGATCGCGATTTGACTTGGTGGTGTTACATCATCCGCTGTGCTGACGGAACGCTCTATACGGGTATTACCAACGATTTGGATAAACGTATGGATGCGCACAACGCAGGCACCGCATCGAAATACACCAGACCTCGACGGCCTGTGAATTTAACCTATCAGGAAGAATTCCCCGACCGCTCGGAGGCATCGAAGCGGGAAGCAGCGATAAAACGCCTGTCCCGTGAAGCTAAGCTAACTTTAGCCAATGCTGAATCTCAAGAGGTCGGGTAGTTACGCCACTGACTTAGAATCCGAAACCTTTGGGGGAGGGGTAAGAATTACAGTAAAATCACCCCCTTTGCGTAACCCAGCAGACACAAGTTCGATGTAATAAAACCGCCTCCTCTTCGCGGGGAAGAAGCTACGCAATCCGTCCAATACTCGTTAATAACCATCCCGGTCATCGGACCACTATGCCGACTTTTCAAGAAATCATCCTCGCCCTCCAGGATTACTGGAACAAACAGGGCTGCGCCCTGCTACAACCTTATGATATGGAAGTGGGCGCAGGCACCTCTCATACCGCGACGTTCCTACGCTCTCTCGGCCCGGAGCCCTGGCGCGCAGCTTACGTGCAGCCTTCCCGCCGACCGAAGGATGGCCGTTACGGCGAAAATCCAAATCGTCTTCAGCACTATTATCAATACCAAGTCGTGCTAAAGCCAGCGCCGGAAAACATTCTTGATTTGTATATCGGCTCGCTGGAAGCCATCGGATTCGACACTGGGCAAAACGACATTCGTTTCGTCGAAGACGACTGGGAAAACCCAACGCTTGGCGCCTGGGGATTGGGTTGGGAAGTTTGGCTGAACGGCATGGAAGTCACGCAATTCACCTATTTTCAGCAGGTCGGTGGGCTCGATTGCAAGCCGGTTCTTGGCGAGATCACCTACGGACTCGAACGGTTGGCGATGTATTTACAAGGAAAAGAAAACGTCTACGACCTCATCTGGACCGAATGGATGGAAAAAGGCGTTAAGCGACAGCTTACCTACGGCGATGTGTTCCATCAAAACGAAGTGGAACAATCAACTTACAATTTTGAGCATTCAAATGTTGAGCGGTTATTGCGCCATTTCAGTGAATTCGAAACGGAAGCAAAACAATTGATCGAAGTGAATCTGCCGCTACCGGCTTATGAAATGGTACTTAAAGCCGCGCATACCTTTAACTTGCTGGATGCGCGTGGCGCGATCTCGGTAACTGAGCGAGCAGCTTATATTGGCCGTATCCGTAATTTGGCAAAGCAAGTGGCGCAAGCGTATTACGATTCTCGCGAGCGGTTAGGCTTTCCGATGCTTGAGAACGCGAAGGCAAAGGCAGCGTGATGACTAAAACACTATTGATCGAAATTTTTACCGAAGAACTGCCACCGAAATCGCTAAGCCAATTAGGCACTGCATTTGCCGACGAGTTTTTTAAGAGACTACGGTCTCATGGCCTGACATCTGCGGAAACAAATCCGAAGTTTTACGCCACGCCGCGACGACTCGCCGTCAGCATTCCCCATGTTCTAGCAAAAGCAGCCGACAAGCCGACGCGCGTTAAAGTGTTGCCCGTCAATGTGGCAATCGATGCACAAGGCAATCCATCTGCAGCGCTGGCGAAGAAGCTGGCATCTTTAGGTTTTCTGCAGCTTAGCGTTGCAGACCTAGAACGTGCAGTGGATGGCAAAGCGGAAAGCTTTTTCTACAGCTACACGGCGCCTGGCATTGATCTCGTCACTGCATTAAAAACAACATTGCCCGAGGCAGTTGCCGCATTGCCGATTCCTAAAGTCATGCATTACCAGACTGAGGCAGGCGAGGACGTTCAGTTTGTTCGCCCTGCACACGGCTTGATTGCGCTTTACGGAGACGAAGTTATTCCAGTGAATGTGCTAGGTCTTTCTGCCGACCGCATCACGCATGGCCACCGCTTTCAAGGCGCAGCGGAAATTACTCTCGCGAACGCCGATGAATACAGCTCGAAACTTGCCAAAGAAGGCGGTGTTATCGCCGACTTCACGGAACGGCTGGAAGAAATTCGCCGTCAACTCCAACAACACGCAACCAAGCTTGGCGCACATTTACGCTTAGAAGAAAGAGATGCACTTCTCGCCGAAGTAACGGCGCTCGTGGAAAATCCTACTATCTATGCAGGCGAATTCGAGACCGCATTTCTTGAAGTGCCGCAGGAATGCTTGATTCTCACAATGCAACAAAATCAAAAGTATTTCCCGCTTTTCGATCAAGCCGGCAAGCTGCTTAATAAATTTTTGATCGTCAGCAACATGCGGCTTGATGATCCCAAGAACATCGTCCAAGGCAACGAACGCGTAATCCGCCCACGGCTTGCCGATGCACGATTCTTCTTCGAACAAGATAAAAAATTACCGCTTGCGGATCGAATCACACAACTCGCTAATGTTGTTTACCACAACAAGCTCGGCTCGCAACTGGACCGCATCGGGCGCCTGCAACGGCTGGCATCAGCCATCGCGGAAAAGCTGGATGTCAGTCCGGCCCATGCGGATCGCGCAGCGTTGCTATGCAAGGCTGATCTCGTTACCAACATGGTTGGCGAATTCCCTGAATTGCAAGGAATCATGGGCCGCTACTATGCGACGCATGACGGCGAAGATCCTCAAGTTGCAGATGCTATCGAAGCCCATTATCGGCCACGTTTTGCAGGCGATGTATTGCCCTCACCCGGCATTGCCACCGCAGTAGCACTAGCGGATAAGCTTTCCACACTCGTTGCAATATTTGGCATTGGCCAAGCGCCAACTGGCGACAAAGATCCATTCGCATTACGGCGCGCAGCCTTAGGTTTACTGCGCATCCTTGTCGAGCAACGGCTGACGCTGGATTTGCATGCACTAATTAATACCGCATTCGAAATCCAGCCCAGCACGATCAAACAAGCGCCTGCGGATCTACAAACATTTATTTACGAGCGCCTGCGCGGCTTCCTCCGAGAACAAGGATATACAGCGTTAGAAGTAGAATCGGTGCTTTGCAACCAACCGACAAAACTCGATCAATTACCCGCGCAACTTGCTGCCGTTCGCGCGTTCATGGAACTTCCAGAGGCACAAAGTTTAGTTGCCGCGAATAAACGCGTCGCTAACATTCTAAAAAAATCCGAAGAATCCGGCGAAGCATTCGCAAAAGCAGACGCGCGGCAACTGAAGGAACCAGCGGA
Source organism: Pseudomonadota bacterium (assembly GCA_040388195.1). Taxonomy (GTDB): domain Bacteria; phylum Pseudomonadota; class Gammaproteobacteria; order Burkholderiales; family DATLHW01; genus DATLHW01. The sequence goes on along the minus strand of JAZKCF010000142.1, from coordinate 3,926 downwards.
GCATGCGTTATACGAATCGTTGCAGACGATAACGCCTCGGGCCGCCGAGCTGTTGGCAAAAGGCGACTACACCGGCTACCTGAAATCGTTTGCCGGATTAAAAGCGCCGGTCGATGCTTTTTTCGATTCAGTCATGGTCATGGTGGAGGATAATGCGCTACGATCCAACCGAATCGCTTTGCTAAACGACTTGCGCCATGCAATGAACCGCGTGGCCGACATTTCAAAACTTGCCGCTTGAAACGGCTACAGTTGCCGAGGGGGCTCGCATGCTGAGTAGGAAATCATCTGAAAAATTATCACGCCGCTTGCCAGCAGTGACACCTGCCGTATGAAACTCGTCATCCTCGATCGCGATGGCGTCATCAACTTTGACAGCGCGCAGTTCATCAAATCGCCGGAAGAATGGAAACCCATTCCCGGCAGTTTGGAAGCAATTGCGCGATTTACACAGGCCGGTTACCGAGTCATCGTCGCAACGAACCAGTCGGGCGTGGAGCGGGGTTTATTCGATATGGCGACGCTCAACGACATCAATCGAAAAATGCACGAAGCAGCGTTACAGGTCGGCGGCAGAATTAATGCGATTTTCTTTTGTCCTCATGCGGCGGAAAGCAACTGCCATTGCCGCAAACCGAAAACAGGCATGTTTATCAATATTAGCGAACGCTTTAATATGCCATTAGCCGGTGTACCGGCCATCGGCGATTCGCTGCGTGATCTGCAAGCTGCCAGCGCCGTGGGCGCGCAGCCCGTACTGGTAAAAACCGGTAAGGGAAAGGACACTTTTGCCACTGGCGATCTGCCACTCGATACTTTAATTTTCGACAACCTTCTTCTTGCGACGAAACAGATTCTAGCCAAAGCAACATGAACTATCTGCGTTCCCTCGCGTTCAACCTTTTCCTCGTTGTTCTCACCATCCCTTACGCACTGTTTTCGTTCCTGACCCTTCCCTTCAAGCGCGAGATTCGCTATACCTTGATTACGTCCTGGACAAAATGGGTGGTTTGGGCAGCGAAGGTGATTTGCGGTATTCAATACCGTATCGAGGGCTGGGAAAACATTCCCCATAGTGGCGTCATATTCCTGGCAAAACACCAGAGCCGCTGGGAAACCCTCGCATTGCCTGCGTTGATTCCGCTACTGTGTTTTGTTTACAAACGCGAATTGCATTACATCCCATTTTTTGGCTGGGGCATCGCTTTGTGCGGAATGATTCCAATCAATCGCGGAAGCGCGAGAGCTGCGTTGGCGCAAGTGGTAAAGGACGGCGGCGCTAGGCTACGGGAAGGTTGGAATGTTGTGATGTTTCCAGAAGGCACTCGCGCACTGCCGGGCGAGAAGCTGCGCTATCAAATGGGTGGCGCATATCTTGCAGTAAACACTAACACGCCCATAGTGCCGGTAGCCCACAATGCCGGCGACTGTTGGCCAAAGGGTTCATTTGTTAAACGTCCGGGTTTGATCACGTTAATATTTGGTCCGCCGATTGCGCCGGAAAATATGACGCCCGATGAATTGAACAAAAAAGTTGTGGCATGGATTGAATCTGAAATGGAACAACGGTTTCCACATCAATACGGTAAAAAAACTTCGTGACCCGGCGAGCTAAAATTACGGAGACCACACGCTCCATTTATTTAGGCGGCCGTGAAGTGGTGTATGTGCTGAGACGCACCAATCGGCGACGCACTATCGGCTTGATCGTGAATCACGAAGGCCTCAAGGTGGCAAGCCCATGGCATGTGCCGATGGCGGAAATCTACGCCATGATCGAAAAGAGCCAAGACTGGGTATTTAATAAGCTGCAAGTTTGGCAAGCGCAGCAGCCGTTTGTGCGACGATGGGTTAGCGGTGAAAAACTTTATTTTCTCGGCCGCGAAATTACCTTACGCGTCGATATTTACTCGCTCGGCCACGGTGCTTTTCTGTCAGAGGACACGCTATCGGCATATGCCGCAGACGCCGAATCAGTATGCAGGAATGTGATCGCTTGGTATCGCGATCAAGCACTAAAACGTTTTCATCAGCGAGTTGCCGAGATCGCACCACAGCTTCATGTAGCGCCGCAACGGCTGATACTTTCCAACGCAAAACATCAGTGGGGGAGTTGCAACAGCAAAGGTGAAGTACGATTGAACTGGCGGCTGATTCAAGCTTCATCCGAAGTAATCGATTATGTGGTTATTCATGAGCTGGCGCATCTCCAGCACATGGACCACAGCCCACGTTTCTGGGCGACGGTTGAATCGGTTTGCCCTCAATATCGCCGGTTACGCGAAGAGTTGAAAGAGAAGGATGTGCTTTATCGGACGATTTGAATTTTTTGAGAAAGCAACTAGAACGGAATTGCGACGCGCTTTCTCATTCATTCTTTAACATCGAGGCCATTTTCCCAAAGCATAGACGCACCTTGATTTTTTTGTTTAGCAATACGTTTAGCTTTGTACATCGCCACATCTGCTTTTTTTATTAAATCATCAACTGTTTTCCCGTCTTTGGGAAAAATGCTGATACCCAAGCTTGCGTACACATATAAGGTATGTCCTTTAATGTGCATCGGAGCATCAAAAGCGGCAATGACTCTTTCTGTTACCAAAGAGATCCGGTCATTCAGAACTGGCGTCAAAGCAAACGCAAACTCATCACCACCCAAACGAGCAATAATATCCGTCGTTCGCAATGTTTTCTGCAATCGTATGGCGACCTCTTTTAACACTTCATCCCCCACATCGTGCCCATAGGTATCGTTAACAGGCTTGAAACCATTGAGGTCCATATAAAAAATAGCGAGAACATTACTGCTTGTTAATGGGTTGCTTAAAGCGGTCTGCACCTTTTCCATAAAATAGGACCGGTTGCCAATGCCAGTCAGAAAATCCGTTTTTGCCTTGAGCGCAAGTTCGGTAGAGGTTGAATGCTCTCGTAACAGCAACCAAGCTAGCAGTGAGAATAAAATGCAGGCTCCCAGAGTGCCAAATACAAAAAACATAATTGCTTGACGATAAACTTGCTCAACGCGTAAGGCGGCCTCGCGCTCGTCAAGCGTATCCTGTGCGGCAGAAGCGAGAAGAAGCGAGAAGAAGCGCCTCCATTTTTGTTGTAGCAGGAAGTGCTTTTCCATATAAGGCAACTTCGGCTAGGTCCTTTTGATTTTTTTCTGAATAGATCAAAGCCTCGTGATGTATCTTGATATATTCTTTATAAGCATCTATTAACGCTTTTTGCTGCGTTTGATCCTTTGCGAACGTTTCATATTTCTCTACAACCTCTTGCCCCTCTAATTCTGTGTTATGAATTTTTTCAGAGAATGCTTTCTTTAAAAAGCCGTCATTTTCATTAATATGAGATAAGAGAAGTAAACGAAGATCGCGGTAAATTGTACCTAACCGATGCGCCGCTTCAATTCTTGGGATCATTTGCTCAGTGATAGATGAAACCACTTGTTTGATGTCTATAAAGGCATAGATTCCTATCCCCCCCACGCTAGCCAGCGTTAGGATGCCTAAAGTTAACAGTAAAAACAGTTTCTTTTTCATCGATTTAATCAACCGTTGATGTACCGTAGATTAGGATACTAAATTTCTTGCCGCTTTCCGAAAATTGACCGCTTATATATTCAGATTACTCGCGTACATTTCATTCGCAGAACTCTCGCCTTTCCCAGTAACACTCTCCTCTACTTTCTTAAGTAGTCGGCATGCCTTATCTTATCGACCACGCTAATGCAAAGAACTTGATATTCTCATGAAGCATTACTATCGCTAACATTCTACATCCACAAAATACTTCTGATAGAAGTGCGTTATCAAAAGAATAGGCGTATTGTAGGAATACAAATCTGCCCTTCTGTACAAAATAATTCCTAAACCTAGATTCCTCAGTTAGCCCGAATTCAAAACGAGTTGCGGTGACGCGATAGG
>JAZKCF010000141.1:0-3443 GCA_040388195.1 Pseudomonadota bacterium | reverse complement strand
AATGTTGCATAGATTGTACTGATTTTGAATTTCAACGCAAAGACGCGTAGAGCCAGAAATTGATTGCAAGCAATCTATCGCTCCACGACCTATTTAGTTTTGACGTTGAGCCAAAGGCAAGGTTGCGTCAGAACTTTGAGTCCCTCTTCCAAATATATGAGCAGCGTCTTCAAACACACACAGAGGCTTTGCTAAAGAAGGCCGAGGTGAATTCACTAGACATTTATGAGGAGTTGTTCGCGCTTTTTTTGGCAAAGCTCTTAAACTTCTTGCGCAATCCTTATTCAGTTCCGAAGATGCTGGACACATTCCGAGATATTGCAAATCATCGGCCGACCGATCCGAAGCAAGACCGCCTCTTAGAGCTCGTTCTGAATGGGCGCAAACCACATCAGGCTGCCCTGTGCAAACGTCTGGGCCTTTCGGACATCCAATATCAGCAATGGCTTGCGACGCTGTTTATGATGCTCAGTGAGTTAAGCTCAGGTCAGGAAACCTTGTTCGATAGCCTAGTACGCAGTCTGTTCACCGACAAAAAGCATGCGGTTGGAGTGATGATTAGCATGTACACCAACGAGAAGTGCCTATTGTCAGACCGTTCATTCAGTACGAGCTTGCAACATCCTCATGCAGATGGCCTTGACTTCAACCTGCGATACAACGCATTTATCCGGTACGTCTTTGCGAATCGCACCGGGTTATTGCCGCAGAACACAAGGCCAGATCTGATCGCCTTGAGCAAGACGCTTGAACAAAGGGTCTACGTTTCCTATTGCGTTGACGATATGTCGCAGCTAAGAAATTTCAACATGAATGTCATCAACCAAAGTCACAGCTTTGTCTACTGCGCCGCTAAAGCCGGAATCGCGTTCTAGCACTGTGATGGGAGCGTGAGCCCGAACCCTGGAAAATTCCATAAACTTAATTTCCGCTCGTCATCGCCGGAACTTTCGTGAAATTAAGCCAATGGCGGAAAGCTACAATTTTCTAATATGACTATAGTTACCCTCGCCATTTGTTCAATTTGTTTGATGTCGCTTTCTTCCATGGGGATCAACAATGAAATGACCTCGTGCCCAACCAACTATGTATTCCGCAAATCCAGGTAAACGGCGGCCCCCCAAAAATATAGCTAAAAGTATTTGACGGTAATCGTCATGCCGCTCGCGCAAAAGCTGTTCAAGCAATAAGCCAGTAGCCTTTTGGCAGCAGACTTGGGTCGTGCCGTCAGACCAAAGATCACGCAGACATTCCAAACACGCCTCAACATGTGACCGCGGCTCAGCATTTCGGCCACCGACGATCTTGCTTAATGTACCGAATAAGGAACCTGGGATCGCTTCTGTTTTCGCATCGAGCCGAAATGCCCGCGCCAATGCCAAACCCGATACGCCAATAAAGTTATGCCCTGCGTCGATTAGGTGGACTGACCAGCGGATAAAAGTGTCGAGGTTAATGCGCTTCTGCTCTAATGCCATTCCAAATATGCGATGCAACCAAGCGCTTCCCGCGCCGCCAACTACACGGCTTAGGTCACGAATTGGCAAATCATCAGTGACAAGTAGAATTCCAGTTTGCGTTGCGAGGATCAGGCTATCGAACATGTCCGATCGTACGATGTGAAGGTATTCCCGCAATGCAGGTGGTAAATCGTCTCCTGCTACTTGCGGGCAGATGGAGGCGTTAGCTTCCGCCCATTTGATTGCGCGATCTACATCATCACGCCATCCCATTACCACGTCGGTCGGAACTTCATAGATTGCAATTGTTCCCGCCTCATAACGAGCGGAACGCAGGCCATCTTTCGTTGAGTAGTTAATTTTTTCGCGTCTAGCACGCAAATTATCCATGACACTTTGGGGAAGATAAATCGGTCCGCAGATCAAACCGATCGCATCAAAAGCTTGTAACTGCCACGCCAACCAAAATGAATATAAATCGAGAACGCACCCTTTCCGATCGTTATCCCGTACCGCACGCGTCGCCGCATCACGTTCATTTTCGTTACCAATAGCAACTTTGAGCTGAATGCCTCCTGATGCCAAGCTTAACGCTGTATCAATTGTGTCGTTACCCAGTCGTTCGGCCAGTACAGCTAATGGCCAAGGACCGTTCAAGTACTGCTTGTGCTCTTGCTCTATCCATTCGTGTCGCGCTTTTAGTTCGGTAATGAATTCATCGTTTTCACCGGCCCCCTTGTTCCCCATGGAAATTTGGCGGAAACCACAAATTTCCGGAAATCGCGATTGATACCGCTGCATTACGTAATGAAGTCGAGCAACATATTTGTGTCGTAGTTCAATTATTGTTGCTTCACGACCATTGGAGTCGATGATGCGCTCCCCTTTTCCCTGCCCCGCCAATATTCGTACGAGTGGATGGTCTGGTTCCAGCGAAGCTTCATCAAGCTGACGTAATCTCGCATCGGGTTCTACTACCAGAAATCGCTCCTCTCCGTCATCAAAACGAAGATCAACAGCAATGTTAGGCTGCACCAACGATACATCCCATCGGCGAGGGCCATCGTTCGTTCCGCGCCCCTCTTCCAGCACCAAAGTGGAAAGTGTCATCCATGCCTGTGACATATCCCGATGTTCAAGAAACAGTCTATAGGCAAAAGCGGCTGCTCTATCGATGTAACCGAAATGTCCTAATAACGAAGCAATGCGAAATCGGTCTTGCGGTTGTCCCCAGGTAAGATCTTCGACGCGCTTGTCGAGCTCCTCAAACAATTCTTTAGATCGATCTCTACGGACCAACGTCTCTATTTTTAACAGTCTCGCCCGTGCGTTATTTGGCTCATGCTTTAGTAAGGCTTCAGTACTGCGATATGCCGCCTCAAGGTCTCCAATATTCCATGCGTGGATGGCTGCCATCCATAATATGTCCGGATCTTCACGCACTACAGGGGCTGCTGTTGAAATCGCTTTTCGAAAAGCGTCGTCACGTCGTGCTCCAGCTAGACTTTGAAGATACAACACTGTCATCGGACTACGTCTCGATAAGTCTACGTGGTCCGTAATAAATGCTGCCGTTTCCGTCGGCAATCCTTGACGGTAGAGCTCTTCAGCGAAAAGATATCGCGTGACCATGTCAATATCACCCGGAATGGTGGTCAATATTTCTCGGAAACGCTCGCGAACCATGTTTTGGTCGAGTCCTGCTTGCTGCGCACCTTTCACTTCCAACATGGCAGCGATTACGTTGATTGAATCTTGCTTCCGCAGGGCGACGACAGCTGAGTTCAAAGCAGCAATGTCACCTATTTTCAATGCAAGTTCGCCGAGGAGCCCCCAGCGTAGCTGAGCAAGATGCGGGTTTAGTAGCTCAGGGGCCACTGCTTGCACTCGAATAAATGCTGCAGCAGGATCATCGCAGGCAATAAATTCGGTTCTGTCGCATTAACTGCGCTGCTGCTGATTTGGTATCCTATGCGCTTTCCC
>JAZKCF010000140.1:0-6857 GCA_040388195.1 Pseudomonadota bacterium | reverse complement strand
GGGTCGGGGTCGGGGTCGGGGTCGGGGTCGGGGTCGGGGTCGGGGTCGGGGTCGGGGTCGGGGTCGGTAAAGCTGCTGATTGTGGCTGTACCTGCGCGAGTTGAAGTTGAAGTTGCTGCTGTTGTTGTTGCGATTGTTGCAGCTGCGCTTCTAGTTGCTGTTGGCGTTGTTTCTGCTCTAGCGTTTGGTTTTGTTGCTGCTGTTGCATCTTTTGCAATTGCAGTTGCAACACCTGTTGCTGTTGTTGTGCTTGTTGATTTTGCGCTAATAGTTGTGCCTGCATTTGCTGTTGTTGTGATTGGGATGTGTTTACTGATGATTGCGAACTTGACTGCGAGTTGGATGCTAGTTGCGGCATTGTGAAGTTGCTAACAGGCGATGGCGATTTACCACCGCCGCTACCGCCGCCTCGCGCCATGCCCCCGCCGCTCGATGCACCAGCAGATGAGGCAGAGGTTGGTGAAGCAATTGTTGCTGCCTGAGTTGCCTTAGGAACAATACATCCGCCCAAGTCTTTCCACATGATCGAATTAGCGCTGGGAATCCAATTCGTATTAGTAAAAGCAAAATGCGATTGTAGTACTTCGTAATTATGGCCATTGTAGGTAACAACGCTACCAGCCGTATAACCTCGATCAGTTGTCCAGCTGCTAGAGGTGCAAGGACCAGAACCTGCAGCGTGAGTTGCTGAGCCGATCGATAACAACACCGCAAAAGACAAAATTTTCATCGCCCTAAATTGTTTTATTTTCCCTGCTTTTTTCATTATTTTTCCCTGTCATAAATAAGGTAATTAGGTCCGATGTTTTAATTATTTTTGCCACAGCGGTTTAAGATATTTTCTTGCTGCTATCTCGTTGAGATGAAAATTAACTTAATTGAGATAAGCAAACGCAATGCCAGAGATTTAAGCACAAATATAATTCGCAATTAGCTGTATTTAAAAGAAATATAATTGCACCTTCGTTCAATGATCACTTCTGCCTTACAAAATTGAGAGATTTAGGAGAGGGAAAGATGGCAAAAACACAACTCTCGTCAGCGGCATGTTCAAGAGGTAGTTCGTTCGCCCTATCTAAGAATTGTCCTGATACGATGTACTGAATCGGCGATTGCGTCCACTCGACAAATGTGGGATTCGATTGCCAGAAAAGGCGTAACGCTTTCCGCGCATCCCAACCATTTAGATCGATATCATCAACGATTCCATGTTCTATGACATCACGCTTTTCTTTGAGGTCTACCGCGAGATACCAATCCTTTTACCGAACGTAAATAAAGCGAACGTCAAAATCGCTATTTGGTGAAGGGAAGCCCCATGCTCGGCTACCGGATTCGACGGCAAGCAGAATGCGCACGCCTTCGTTTTTCTCCAACGCAACCAATCGACGAAGTATTTCGTCTCGAATATCTGACGGAATCATGAGGACATCGGAATGTTAGGTTATTTAAAATAGATTGGGGATTTAATGCGCGCTTTGAAGTTGTCGAACTCCGATTGCAATTGGAGATGAGTCCGGGACAACAACTTGCAGCAACTTACATCTGACATGTTGCATCAGAATGCAAGCCGATAGTTTAAGTGCGAAGATTGACGACAGAATGCAAATGCATGGATCGACTCCTCGATCTGAGGCCGGGTAATAGATTTTGAAAAATCTATTACATTACTTTTTATTCGCCCAATCAGGCCTAGAAAAAATTTGAACAGGCCCATCGACGTGTTTATTGTTGCCAGCCGATGCATCAGTTCTTACCTCCGCAGTTGCGACAAGCTGCATTTTGCTTACCCACTGTTCGATTGCCTCCCTCACTTTAGGATGCGGGCTTATTTGTGCAGACTGAAAAGGCGTTTCGCCGTTCACATTCTCGGCAAACAAATTCGCACCGCGTTGAAGCAATACTTCGATGATTTCAACATGCCCGCCGGCCACCGCCTTGTGCAGTGGCGACGAGCCGTCATCCATTGGTTCATTCGGATTCGCGCCTGCAGCAAGGAGCACATTCACCGCCCCCAAATGACCTTTTGCCACAGCCGGCAATAAAGGCGTCACGCCGAAACGGTTGCGAGGATTTGCCCAGGCTCCGTTATTAAGTAGCAACTTCACGATATCTTCGAAGCCGCCCGCTGCCGCCCAATGGATCGGACTGCAACTATCCCTATCGCGGCTACAGACTTTCGCGCCGTGCTGGATCAGGACTATGACAATTTCCGTGTGCCCCTGAAAAGACGCAATCATCAAAGGCGTCCATCCCTTATCGTCGCGGATTTCCGGCTCCAGCCCCTCGCGCAACAAACGCACTACCGTTTCTCGTTCCCCCCATTCGGCCGCACGGAACATACTGTGTTCATTTGCGCTGTTGTTGATCCGCTCTTCCTTCTTGGCAGGCTCCGGCAGGCTCACGTCTTCCCAAGCACTTTGGAAGGAAGGTTTCTTCTGCCGAATTTCACCATAGATACGGTTTAAGCTGAAAAGCTCGGATGCGACGACCGCCGGGAAGCCTTGACGATTAGGGCGGTCGGCAACAAGTAATTTTTGGAAATAGGCTTCCAATGCATCTGTCGAATCCCAGAGCATTACGATTTGCCCGACAATTCTCGGAAATTGTTCGGCGAGCTGCTGGGGATATTTATTTTCGTAGCCTCGCATCAGTTCTTTCAACTGATCACTCATCACATGCTCCTTTGAGGGCCCTTGAAATTTTCCCAAATTAGACGGCTAACTCACAAGCGCTATTTAGTCGACGTGGCTGATTACCTATGAATCTTAACCCCATGGCGAATAAAATGCGCGAGATAAATGACATCTCAAGCGGCGGCCCGATTCTCAATCGCCGCTCCACGCTGCCGCAATATACGCATCAGCTCCAACGCATTTCTCTGCCCCTGGTTCTCATAGTTATTGTTGAATATTGTCTGCGTCCGATTTACCTGCTGACTAATTTTCTCAATGTTGGTTGCCAACTCCTCCAGCTCGGCTGTGGAATAGTCGTAATTGAATCGTTCGGCTGACGATGACAATCCCTTTTTATTCCACGTTTCATGATTTCTTCCATGCAGTCGAATCACTGCTAGATCTTCATTTGTGATCTCCCATACCGCCGGGATACTCTTCGTGCCGACTTGCGGCTCGTCGACGATAGCATGCGTCAGATGTCGATCGCGTTCAAAGGCAAGAGTGGATGCCGCATGCTTGCCTTCGAACCACGATTTATGCCGAAACTCGATTGCAAGCTGACAGCCGGGCAACTGCGCCATGCATTCCTCGATATGAGAAAAATTCTGCGGATGGTAGGCGGTCCACGGTGAGAACTGAAAATGCACCGCGACCAGTTTACCGGCGATGCGAAGCGGCTCGATAGCCATGCGGAAACGCTCCCATAACTCATCACGTAATTCTTCGGGGATATCTTTGTAGTAGAGATTTTTCTTCTCAACCGAACCTAGCGCCTCAAGAATGTCTCTCGGCAACGAGTTAGGTGGCGTTTGGTGTAAAGAAAAAAGCCGGTAGCTTTTGATATTGAATTGAAACCGGTCTGGTGTTCTTTCGACCCAGAGCCGAGCGTTTCGCGCTGAGGGCAACGCATAATAAGAAGAGTCGACTTCGGTAAGATCGAAATGGCTGGCATAGAATCGCAGCCGTGCTTCGGCGCTCTTAACCAATGGCGGATAGAAGCTTTTACTTTTAATGAGACTGGGCTCTGTCCAAGAAGCGGTTCCGACGGTAATGGCCATTCGATTGTCCCTATACAATATTAATAGCAAGGCGTTGCACAAATCGCTGTAAAGAAATGATGCCGGAATGAAGGGAAAGTTCCCCCACGGCAGGCAAGTGATTATTTTTTCGACGCTGAAGCAAACAATTTGAATGAAAGGTTTGTATCGCAATGCTGGGTATTTTCGTTGGGCCAATACTGTGCTTGCTGCTATATGCATGCGGCATTGCGCATGGAACTGCGCCGCTAATAGCGTCGATGTTATTTTCCGCATTTCTCTTTGGCGCACTCTCCACGAAAGGCAAGCAAGCAACACTCTTTTTTATTTTTGCTGGCCTTGTATTTCTGATACTAGGATTTGGCTTGGTACCAGGTTTTACGCGGATCAATCTTGGTGGCGCATCGATTGCCAGCGGTAAAGCACTTGCTGGACTTTCAGCAATGGCTGCGTTCCCTTCGAAGTGGGCATGGAATTCACGTTGCAGCATGATCGCGGTAGCTTGTCTTGTGGGAGTGCCAAGCCTGGCCTGGTATATCGGCTACATACACTGGACACCGGCAACGCCGCATGCGCTCGTGGTATTCGCTATCGCCAACATATTTAGTACGACTTCGGAGGAATGGTTTTTCCGGCGCTGGGTTCAGCAACCGTTGCAGCGTTTCGGCGCTGTACCCTCGCTTGTTATTACCGCAATCTTATTCGGATTAGTGCATTTCGCGAGCGGACATATATTCATGATGCTGGCGGCAATCGCTGGACTGGCTTATGCCAGCGTTTATCGTGTTAGTGGTGGTAGCATTTGGGCTGCCGTCGTATTGCATTGGACACTTAATGTTCTTCGAATAGCATTATTCGGGCTATAAGCCATGCTTCACAGGGGTTACAACGGTTTTTATTAAAACAGCAAACAAATTTTTACCAACGGAGATGTCATGAAGAAATTGATTACCTTGGCCTGTGCTTTATTCGCCTTTTCGGCCATGGCCGCTAACCAACCTCTTGTCGAAACGCAGACTACTGCTAGGTCCATCGGTTTGAGGGCGGACAAATTGATTGATGACGTTTTGACGGTGACTGGCATTAAAGAAAACCTGCAAAATCTGCCGGACCAGATCGGCCAAGGTATTCGCATGAGCGCCCAGAACAATCCCGCGCGAATACCTGAAGACGTGATTTTGGAAATGGAAGACGCGGCTATGGAAGCATATTCTTCCGAAGCCTTGATCGCAGGAATCGCTACTGTGTTGAAGGAAAAGTGGCACGAGCCGCGTTTGCGGGAAGTATTCGAAATCTCATCAACGCCGTTGTCTCGGCGGATGACGGTGCTGGAATCCAAGCAACCCGCACCAGCAGAACTTGGCGCTTACATCTCCCGGCTTGCCACTCAACCCCTACCCCCAACTCGTCTCACGCTAATAAAACAATTGGACGCCATCTCACGGGGTAGTGAATTTGCAATCAAGATCCTTTCTTCAACCGTGCACTCCGTCGCTATAGGGGTTACAGGCGGTTGCGGGGACGGCAACGCAGAATTTAATAAAAAATTTGCAGCACAACGGGGGCAATTCGAAGAAAACATCCGTAATTCCACGCGTGCGCAAATGGCTTACATCTATCGCGATGCAAGCGATACGGACTTGCGGAAATATCTAAAGAGTCTTAGTAAGGAGAGCATGCGTTGGTTCGGCGCTACCGTTTATGACGCTATCGACAAAGGGTTGACGGCAAGCGGTGAGCAGATGGGACGAAACCTGCAGGAAGTATTTAAGAAAAAACTCGGCGGTTCAAACAAAGGAGCAACAGGGGGATGCCAGGAAGTGTGATGAATCTTGAACGAATAGTGCGGCAAGGCGTTATTTATCCAGGTATTATCGCTCTGAGGTTTACGCACCCTTTCTATAGCTAAGTGAGAACGACATATCCCATATGAAAAATCTCAAACCGCTTTGTTCTACCTCTTTAGTCTGGTTGATTTGCGCCATGCTGCTTACCTTACTAAGCAGCTGCTCAACTCCACCTGTTCGCCCAAGCCCGCCGGTTCGCTCAACTCATATAGATACGGCCAAAATAGATCGGCTTCTCCAATTGATTGACGCGCGTCTTGCCATAGCGCGCATGGTGGCGCAAGCAAAACGCAATGCCGATTTACCCATCGATGATCCAGCGCGAGAAGAAAACATTCTCAAGCAGGCCTTATCCGAAGCATCGTCGCGGGGCGTGCCTGAATCGCTTGTCCGTAATTTTTTTCAAGATCAGTTCGCCGCAAGCAAACTCCTACAGCTTCGGCTTCATGAAGAATGGCAGCGAAAAAAACAACCACCCTTTTCCGCCGCCCCTAATTTAAATCACGATATTCGCCCGGTGTTAGATCGTATAACGCCGCAACTCATCGTCGCTCTGCACGACGTTCAGAAAACGCTTGCTAACGAAGAAGGCCGGCAATATTTTCTTAACCGGGCAAAGGAGTTGGTACGTAATGATTTCGACGGCGCGCCGCGAGCGCTAGCATTACGCTCGTTACAAAACAATTAGAGCGGATTTCACTACAACCTTGCTTGGTATGAAAACCTACAACCGCCGAGAAATTTTGCAAAAAAATGGGCTTCTATTACGGAGCCCATTTTTTGGATGCGCAATAATTACGGGCAGGCAAACGATACGCCCACACAATTTTGCGGTGTATTTTTTACAATAGCGGTTTGATTTGAATGGACAGTACCGTCAGAAGTATTGAAGAGTCCACCTCCGCTTACGAGCGCATTATTTTTCGTTATAAGGGAATTCGTCAGGGTTAAATCACCGCTATTGGAAATGCCGCCACCACGGCTATCTGAAGGACCAACAGAGCGATTATTTGCCACGGTGGTATTCGTTAAAACCATCGCAGCCTCGTGGTTCGCGAGGCCTCCCCCGTTATATCCTTCGTTATTGACGACGAGGCTATCAACCATTGCTAGCATGCCACTAGAATCAATACCACCTGCAATGCCGATACTGTCATTAGCGGGTTGAAGGCTTGCGTCACTACTTGCAGCGAGAGCGTTGTTCGCTCCTCTATTAAAAATATTATTCGCGATGAGAGAGTGGGCGGGCGCGAAATCTAAGTGCAACATTTTTTCAAGGAAAATGTTGCATGCCA
>JAZKCF010000139.1:0-20275 GCA_040388195.1 Pseudomonadota bacterium | reverse complement strand
CGCCTAGCACTGCACCCCAAACAAACCCAGCGACACCGTACATTCATATGAAATCCGCTCTAAATAAAGGCGTCATAGAAAAAATGGGAAAGCAAACACACCGGATTTTCCTCATCGCCATGGTGTTTTCACAAATGCAGCTGGTATATGCAGCTGACCTTCTGCAAATTTACCAAGATGCCAAAACGCAGGATCCAATCTTTTCCTCGGCGCAAGCAGCCTATCAGGCCGGCCAGGAACGACTGCCACAAGGGCGCGCAGGGTTACTTCCTTCCGTGAACATTTCCGCTAATGCTACTCACAGTTACACGAAGTCTGACGGTACTCCCGCAGCATATTACGATAGCAGCGGTTACACGCTCACCCTCTCGCAGCCGCTGTACCGCTCACAAAATTTAGCAACATACCAACAAGCAAAGCAACAAGTCTTGCAGGCAGAGGCGCAGTTTTCGGCCGCGCATCAGGATTTAATTTTGCGGGTCGCGCAGATCTATTTCGACGTCTTGCTAGCGCAAGATAACGTGACGGTATCGCAAGCGCAAAAAAATGCCTTCGCCGAACAGTTGGCTCAAGCAAAGCAGAATTTCAAAGTCGGCACGGCGACTATTACTGATACCAACGAAGCGCAGGCACGCTATGACCAGGCGATAGCGAAGGAAATCGTCGACTTGAACGATCTGGAAATCAAGCGGCAAGCGTTGCAGCAATTGATTGCGAAAATTCCTGAACAACTGACGCCATTGAAAGATCCATTGACGTTAGTATCACCTACGCCAAACAACATTAATGAATGGGTAGCCGCTTCCGAGCAAAACAATCAGACGCTCACCGTTCTTAAGGCTGGCGTTGAAATCGCTAAGTCAGAAGTGCAGAAGCAACGCGCCGGATACCTACCCTCAGTAGATTTGGTGGCGAGCTACAACAGCAGTCGTAATGCATTTGCCGACGTGTTTGGTAGCCGCGTGGATTTAAAAACCTCACAGATAGGTGTGCAAGTAACGTTGCCGCTTTACGCGGGTGGTGGAACCCAATCGCGTGTGCGCGAAGCACTTGCGAACCAAGATAAATCCAATTTCGATTTGGAAGCTAATCGCCGCTCTGTCGCACAAAGTACACGCACTGCTTTTCTTGGTGTGACCAGTGGCATCACCCAAGTGCAAGCATTGGAGCAGGCATTGAAATCAAGCCAGGTATCTTTAGATTCGACAAAATTGGGTCGCGAGGTTGGAGTTCGCACGAGCCTCGATGTGCTCAATGCTGAGCAGCAGGTATTTCAAGCGCGGCGCGACTTACTGCAAGCGCGCTACAACGTGATATTGAACCAGTTGAAACTAAAATCCGCAGCGGGGCAACTGAACGATGGTGACTTGGTTGAGGTGAATAAACTATTGCAAGAGCCACAAGCAGTTGCAATGGACGCGTCGCCAGCACTAAAGCTTTCTCACTTTCTCTCTTCTAAATCTCTTGTGGCGATATATCGGCGAGAGTCGAGCTCTAACTCTCGAACCGCAGCGATTAAGCCACCTCGTGATAATAATGATCAAAAGATCAGCGGGGAATTGGTGTCGTTGAATTAATCTAGGAAATAAAACCATCAAATAAATTTGTAGGAGCGGGCATGGTCCGCTCTTATGTTTTTAAGATTGTTTGCAACGCACCGACACTAGCCCGAGCTAACAAAGCGCCTGTAAAAGCACCCAGAGAATTGACAAGAAAGTCATTGAACTCGAATGGATGCCCATGGCTAGTAATTTCATATACTTCATGCAAACCGCCGATGCCCGTTACCAAACAGCCAATTAGAAGCACGGTGGCGCGTGGCAATCCCTTAACATACATAATTGCAATAAAAGCATACGCGACAAAGTGAGCGATCCAATGTGTTTGACCTTTAAAAACGGTGCCAGCCCATTGTTGTCCGCCAACCAAAAAAAGCGCGGCAGTTAGTGCCAGCGCGCAAGACAAATAAAAGTGGTCGCTTTTGATCTTGTTCATAATCCCTTTCGCAATGTCCTCTCAAAAATAGATTAACTGCTTCGAAGACTCATTAATGCACTATAGCTCATGAGGGGCGCTCAAACTGCTGTTGAGGTTGTACTTTGAAGCCAATTGAGAATTCGTTCGTATTCGAAGTTATCCGCCAACTGTTGCAACGTGTCGGCGAGTGCCGGATCGCGAGCGTTGATGTCGGTAATGAATTTAGAAATAGCCTGGGTATCCAAATGAATTATGGCGCTTTCCAGTGCCGCGCATAATTCTTTAGGAAGTGAGGTTAACGCGATCGTTTCCAATTGCGGAGTAACCGTTGTTTCGATTGTCAAAGGGCCTTGGTAATAAATAAATTCCACGCCTAATTGCTGGTGCAATACTTCAAATAACTCTTCTTCGCGGAAGGGTTTTCGCATGAACGCATCACAGCCCGCAGCCAGAATATCGGCGCGCTCATCCTCGAAACTGCTGGCGGTCAACGCAACGATTTTTGTGGTACGTGCTGTGTCGGCTGCTTTGATAATCTGCGTGGCTTCATTGCCATTCATGATTGGCATGCGAATATCCATCCATATCAAGTCAGGATGAAATTGCTGCCAGATGTCCACGGCTTCTTTGCCATTGGTTGCCTCAAGCACTTCAAAGCCCAATGGAACCAGCAGTCGAACCAGTAATTGCCGTGATGCCCAACGATCATCTGCGACTAGCAAGCGATAGGGCGGTTGACCCGGCACAATCGCTGTTACACGACGAATGGATTTTTTCGCCGGCTCAGTGACCTGGTTGGCTGTAGCGACTCCAACTGGAATTTCGAAACGAACCGTGGTGCCTTGCCCGGGACGGCTGTTGATATCTAGCTGTCCACCCATAATGCGCGCAAAGTTATTGCTGATCGCTAAGCCTAGTCCCGTTCCTTCTTGTGCTTGACGCCCCGCTTGTGCTTGTACGAAGGCTTCAAAAACGTTTTCCACTTCACTTGATGCGATTCCAGGCCCGGTATCGGCAACTTCAAACATCAATCGGCAACCGCCTGTCGACGCATTTGAGCCTGATTTGTCGGCGCGGAGTGTGATATTGCCCTCATGCGTGAATTTGAGCGCATTACCGAGAAGATTGATTAAGATCTGGCGTAGTTTAATTTGGTCTGCTTTTACATAGACAGGAAGTTCTTCGCTTCGGTCGAATGTCAGCATCAGATTTTTATTCTGCGCGGTCAATGCGAACATATCTTCTAGCTCATCGAGCAACTGATGTAAATTGAAGTTGCTTTCATTAAGCATTGCTTGGCCGGATTCGATCTTCGATAAATCCAGCACCTGATTAATCAAGGTGTGAAGATGTTCGGCGCTACGTTGAATAATGCCTAGATCGGTATGAACTTGCTGTGGGAGATCCGGTTGTTGTTCCAATAACCGAGAAAAGCCGACGATGGCATTAAGTGGCGTGCGTAGCTCGTGGCTTATATTGGCCAGGAAGGTGCTCTTCGCTCGGTTGGCCGCTTCCGCCGCTAGTTGAGCGGTCTGCAATTCGCTAAATAATTCAGCATTTCGAACAGCAATGGCGATTTGCTCGGCTAGCGTTGTTAAAACTCGTATATCGTCTGCACCAAAGCGCCCCACCTGTTCCGACTGTAAATCGAATACGCCGAGGAGCCGATTTTGTAATCGCATGGGAATCGCTAATTCGGACCTTATCTCGAAAGAAGCAGCAAGTGGACGATACAGTGTCGATTGTGTCAGATCGTTGATGGTAACCACTTCGCGATTGCGAGCGGCCAGTGCGACGATGCTAAGTTCCGCATTGAGTGGAATGTCTTTAAATAACTCTCCTTGTGATGTTTCTCCAGCTGCTTTAACTAGCGTATCGCCGTCCTCGTTTAGCAGATAGGTGAACGCCGCGTGTAGATTGAATTCTTTTACGGTTAGTGCAACGACTTGCTGCAGCAGTTTATCGATTTCAAGAACTGTAGTGATTTGCTTCGACACATTCGCAGCAATTTCCAAATCGCGAGTTCGGGCAGCAACGCGTTGCTCCAGTTTGTCGTAAGCGCGGCGTAGTTCTCGTTCGACATGCTTGCGTTCGGTGATGTCGGTATAAGTGCAAACAAGACCGCCGCCAACCAGCGGTTTGATAAAAATTTCTATCACAGTTCCATCGGCTTGTTCGCGTTCGAGCACATGTTGTTCGAATTGATGTTGCATCGCCGATCGTTCGGCAACCTGCTTGGCGGTTTCTTCTTCGATATTTACCGGACCGAAATCACCGCGTTCGATGTTATGGCGGATAAAGTCGGCAAAAGGAGTGCCGACCATTCCCAGATGCTTTGGAAAATCGAGCAATTCTATGAAGCGACGATTCCATACCACGAGGCGTAAATCAGCGTCGAATAGCGCGAGTCCCTGCGCAATGTTTTCAAGCGCTTCGTGTTGAATTTCCCAGTTGAATTCAATTGCGCGGGAAGCATCCGAGAGCATGTCCAGAACGCCTTCAATGGTCGCGTGTTTTTCTTTGATTTCGGTGGCGATAACAACACGCGCCAATGCAGCGCCAATTGCGCCCGCAAGCAAGCGTTCGGAGAAATCCACCAGTTCTGAATCGACCTTTTGAAGCGGATTTAATGCGATGCGACGGAATGTGGCGTAGTCTGCGTAAGCGCTCTCAACGCGTTCATCATCGATAAAACGTTTAAGCAATGCAGTCAAATCACCAATGCGTATATCGGCTTGCCAAAAGGATGGCGGGACGGCTGGTTTAAGTGCTTGCACATCGACGAAAGCACGAGCTTGTTCTCGTTCGATAAGGTTTTGATGCGTAAACAGCGAGACGAATACAAAGCCGCCGATGTTAGCGGTCATGCTCCAGAACAGGCTATGGGTGAGCGAATCCATTCCTGTAAAGCCAAACAGTGCGTGAGGATTCAGAGCATTGATGTAGAAAATTCCTTCGCTCGCAAATTCTTTAGGCAATAAGCCGGCAAGTGCTAAGGAAGGAAGAAACAGCGTATAAATCCACACCAAAAATCCACCGGTCAAACCAACTATTGCGCCGGTATGTGTGCCTCCTTTCCAATACATGCCACCGATTAAAGGCGGTGCAAATTGAGCCACGGCAGCGAAAGAAACGAGGCCAATGGTCGAAAGAGAATAATAGTCACCGATGAGTCGAACGTAAGCGTAGCCCAGCAGCAGCACTAGAACGATGTTGCCCCGACGGATGTTTTTTACCAAACTAACTACATCGGATCGCGAGTCGGCTTGCATGCGTTCGCCGCGAATCAGCAATGGCATGATTAGGTCATTACAGATCATCGTACTCAGCGCCGCAGTTTCGACGATCAGCATTGCAGTAGCTGCTGATATTCCACAAATAAAGGCAAGAAGGGATAGGCCCATATTATTGGCAGCGATAGGGAGGCTAAGGACAAAGGTGTCCGCGTCAATATTTTTGCCTTGGAAAGTAATGAGACCTGCTAGCGCGATAGGAAGAACGAATAAATTAATCGCGACTAGATAAAGCGGAAAAGCCCACCTGGCTTTTTTTAGATGATTGATTTCTTCGTTTTCTACCACCGTTACTTGAAATTGACGGGGCAGGCAAATGATTGCCATGGCTGAAAGTAGAGTCGCCGCCCAAAAGCCGGTGGTTGTCGCGGTGTCGCCAAAACGGAGAACATGGGCGATTTTTTCATCGGCGTAAGCGCGAGCAAAAAGATCGCCGAATCCATCAAACATCCAATACGTGACAAAGATTCCTACCGCGAGGAATCCGAGCAGTTTTACCACCGACTCTAGCGCAACAGCAGTGATCAGGCCACGATGTTTTTCTGTGGCATCGACGTGCCGAGTGCCGAAAATGATGACGAATATACTCATCAAAATTGCTAGATAGAAAGCGCTATCGGCATAAAAGGGCGGAGCAACTAGTTGCTCGGCGGGAATTTCAAGCGCCGGATAGTGTCGAATAATGTCGAAGCTATGGGCAACCGCCTTCAGCTGCAAAGCAATGTACGGAATAATGCCGATCACGGCGATCAGCGTAACCAAGCCGGCTAGACGTTGACTCTTGCCATAACGAGCGGAGATGAAATCGGCAATTGATGTAATGTGTTGCGCTTTGCTGATTTCAATTAGTTTGCGCAGCAGTGGCTGACAGAAAATGAAGATTGCGATTGGGCCTATATAGATCGGCAAGAAGGCGATGCCTGCATGCGCGGAGCGCCCGACGCTGCCATAGAAAGTCCATGTCGTGCAGTAGATGGCAATCGATAATGCGTAAATCCAGCCGTTGGCTGTTCGTTTGCCGGTTCTGGCGCGGGAGTCGATATGGAAGGCGATGGCAAATATGAGATATAAATATCCGCCGGAGAACAGTAGGACTAATAAGATGCTCATCTATGTAGCCTCAGCCTCGTGCAGCCAGAGTAAACATGGCTTTGGAGACAAGGATATTACCTCAAAATCCTTATGAGACCCGTTACATTTGTGCTAGCATGTCGCTCCCGTGCAGCAAGTGGCCCCATACTGGCTAAAAGAATTAAAAATTGCTGCGCTGGTCAAAATTTTTAAGGCGGCTTCTGGTCTCTTCGGATTTTGAAATCGTTTTTGATGGTCTTCCATGGCGGGCCTCCCCGCATTGCAGCGTAGTGAATCTGGTCAGGTCCGGAAGGAAGCAGCCACAGCTATTAGCTGTAAGTGCCGGGGGTTTGGCTCGCCACCCCTTTCAATCTGTATGACCCAGGCGAATTGCCTGGGTTAGGCAGAGATGCTATTTAAAATAGTAGAGAATGAGGCGAGGCGCCCAGGCGTTAGGCTCCATATACTCGATCCCAAATGCGCAGTAGATTTTTCACAGCCTCAGAGCATTCAGTTCCTGATAAAATCTAACCATGTCTTATCAAGCCTTAGCCCGTAAGTGGCGCCCCAAATTTTTTTCTGATCTCGTCGGCCAAGAACACGTTGTTACCGCGTTAACCAATGCGTTGACGACGCAGCGCTTACATCACGCTTATTTGTTCACCGGTACGCGTGGCGTAGGCAAAACTACCTTGGCTCGGATTCTCGCGAAATCACTGAATTGCGAAGCCGGCATCACGCCTACGCCTTGCGGTACCTGCGGTGCTTGCGTATCGATTGATAGCGGCAATTTCGTTGATTTGCTCGAAGTGGATGCGGCAACCAATACGCGTGTCGAAGAGATGCGTGAATTGCTGGATAACACGCAATATTTGCCGACTTCCGGGCGATTCAAGGTCTATATCATTGACGAAGTGCACATGCTTTCTCGATCTGCATTCAACTCGATGCTGAAGACGCTCGAAGAGCCGCCTGAACACGTTAAATTCATTCTCGCTACCACCGATCCGCAAAAGGTACCGGTAACAGTTTTATCCCGTTGTCTACAATTCAATTTGAAGCAGATGCCGCGCGAATCCATTGCCGGTCATCTGGCGCGCGTTCTGACGGCGGAAAATGTATCTTTTGAAGTGCTAGCGCTGGATGCCGTCGCGCGCGCTGCACAAGGCAGTATGCGGGATAGTTTGAGTCTTCTCGACCAGGCGATTGCTTATGGCGCGGGCACAGTGAATGTCGCAACTGTGTCGGCAATGCTTGGTGCTATCGACCAAACTTATTTATTCAATTTGCTGGAACATATTGCCGCGCGGGACGGAAAGCTGTTAATCGAAGAAGCGGAGCGCATGGCGGAACGTAGTTTGTCATTCGATGCGGCCTTACAGGAGTTGGCTTCCGTTTTGCATCGGATTGCCTTGTTGCAAACAGTGCCGGAAGCGGTGGAAAAAGAAGCCGTGGAGCGTGCACGGCTGGAGAAATTGGCGCAGGATTTTTCGCCGCAAGATGTGCAGCTTTTTTATCAAATCGCCATCATGGGACGGCGGGATCTGCCATTAGCACCCGATGAGTTTGCAGGTTTTACCATGGCGATTATGCGGATGTTAGCGTTTGTTATTGATACATCCTCTGGAGATCAACAGCGAATTCGTCCAGAACCAACCAAAGCGATTTCCGCGCCGTCCGCACAGAAACTGCCTGAAAAGCATACAGAGCAAGCGCCAGTCAGAAGCGAACGGCCCGCAGAAATCAGCATAGATAAAAAAGAAGTGAGTGCAGGTGTCAATCCGGCCATTCGAACGACAGAATCGGTTGCGACGCCAAGGACTACCGCTGCAGTGGAGACAGAGCCTGCGAAAGAGTCGCCGCCAGCGCTAAAAGTAGATCCAACAGTATTAAATACTTTCGACGGAAATTGGTTGCAGTTGGCAACTAATCTTAAGCTTGCCGGGATGGCGGGCATGTTGGCGATGCATTGCGAAATAAAATCATTTGCGGGTAACCGTATGGATCTTTGCGTGCCGCCGGAATACAAGCACCTAGCGGAAAAAGTTTTTATCGAGAAGTTGCGGACGGCGCTAAGCAATCACTTTGGTGCCGAAATTTCTCTTCAAATAACCATCGGCCAATCAAGCGGCAACACGTTGGCGGAAGTGGCTGAGCGTGGCCGGCAGGCAAAGCAGGCTGAAGCAGTCGCGGCTATTGGGCAAGATACTTTCGTACGGGAATTGGTGGAAAATATGGACGCGCGATTGATTGAGTCCTCGATTAAACCGATATAGCAATCGACTGTCACGCTGGATTTGTTGGTGCGGTGCTCGCGAAGCATTTTTGCTTCCCTCTCCCGCACGCGGGAGAGGGACCGAGGGTGAGGGGGGCATGGTCGCGGAGATTCTAATCAACTCCCCTCATCCCCAACCCTTCTCCCGCGTGCGGGAGAAGGGAGTATAGGCACTTTGCATCTAATATTTTCAGCGTGACTGACCAGCAATAGTGCATTTCTAAAAAACAGGTTTCATAGCAAGTGAGATCTGAACGACAAAGCTGACGCGGCATAAATTAGATAGAAATATTTTTTGAGTCACTCAATAGACAATAGATAGTTAGGAGACTAGTACCATGATGAAAGGCGGAATTGCCGGCTTGATGAAACAAGCCCAGCAGATGCAAGAAAATATGCGCAAGGTCCAAGAAGAGCTTGCCACCATTGAAGTGGAAGGTCAGTCAGGCGGGGGGTTAGTTAAGGTCATCATGACCTGCCGCCATGACGTAAGGCGCGTTACGATAGATCCCAGTCTTCTAGGTGATGATAAAGATATGCTGGAGGATTTAATCGCTGCCGCAGTGAACGATGCGGTGCGTCGCGTGGAAGAGACGAGCGGCGAAAAAATGGCGGGATTTACGAGCGGTATGGGATTGCCGCCGGGAATGAAGCTTCCGTTTTAATTTCACTGTTTGTAATCGAGTTACTTCCCCCTTTACAAAAAGGGGCGAGGGCTGATGATGCTACCTTAAGCAGCAAACGTATATTTTGTCATTCTGAGCGGTAGAGACGGTGAAAGTATTTCTTAAATATTTTCACAGCCTCTACGTTCAGAATGACAAAGTCCACACCGGACTTTTCTTGATGAGCGCGGACGAATTTACTAAGTGTTACCGCATGAGTTCCCATTTGCCTGACCACGTGGTTAATTCGCGATCGTTTTTAGAATGACATCCTCCTCCAGTCTAGAATTGTTGATTGAGTCGTTGCGTTGCTTACCCGGCGTAGGACCAAAATCCGCACAGCGTATTGCTTATCACCTGTTGCAACGTGATCCATCCGGCGCGCAGCGTCTTGCGACGGCGCTCACAGATGCCGTCAATCGAATTCGCCATTGCGAACGCTGCAATAATTTCACGGAACTGCCTATTTGCGAATTGTGCAGTTCTACAAAACGAGATGAAACATTGTTAGCGGTTGTCGAGTCGTCTAGCGATCTCGTGATGATCGAACAGACGCATAGCTACCACGGTTTATACTTCGTATTAATGGGGCGGTTGAGTCCATTGGATGGTATTGGTCCGAAGGACATTCACTTGGACCGTTTAGTGAAACGCGCGGTCGATGGTGCCGTGCATGAGGTTGTCATTGCGACCAATTTTACGGTTGAGGGCGAGGCGACCGCGCACTATATCGGAGAAATTTTACGATCACGCGGATTGCGGGTGACGCGTATAGCACGTGGTTTGCCGGTTGGTGGGGAAATTGAGCATGTCGATGTCGGAACAATTGCACAGGCGCTAATCGAGCGGCGTGAAGTATAGCGCTGTCGCATTGTTTACTTGCTCCACATCTTTAGCCCAGGACTACTCTTTTTCTCGTCATCCTCGTCCGCGAGTTCAAACATCGATTTATGCGGTTTTTCCAATCGAGAGAGAACATCGAAATAAGTACGTACGGTTTCGGCCATGATGACTGCCTCTCCACCACGTGCGTATCCACGTTTTAATTCAGTGTAGTAGGCTGAGTCAGCCAATAAAGGCATTGTTGCTTTTACATCATTCCAAGAGTCGGGATTTCGCTTCAAGCGCTGCGTAAGAATACGGGCATCTTCAAGATGCCCAAGCCCTTGGTTGTATGCGGCGATGGTAAGCCAAGTGCGATCAGGCTCAGGCACCCGATCAGGAATGCCATCCTTGAGAAGTACTAAATACTTTGCGCCGGCGATAATACTTTCTTTGGGATCCAGGCGGTTTTTTACCTTAAGACGATCCGCGGTTTCTTCGGTCAACATCATCATGCCGCGCACATTCGTGGGAGACGTCGCAAGCGGGTCCCAATGCGATTCGTGATAGCTGATTGCGGCCAGCAGGCGCCAATCGAGACCGGTGATTTCTTGCGCCTCTTGAAAGAGCGGTCGATATTTCGGAAGCACGGTTCCCAGGCGCTCTAAGAACGTTTCCATATCGACTTTTAGCAAGCGGCGTGTATTGCTCAAGTCGCGGTTAATTAAGCGTTTCAGCGTTCCATCCTGTTCAATGCGCGCAAAAAACTTCTTCGCTGCGTTGTAGAGAAAGTCATCTCCCGCAAAGGGAAAAGCCCACGCTAGCGACTCCTGTTTGTCTAAATCAAATGCGACATCAATATCGGGGTATAAATTACGTGACAAATTAATCCAGTTGGAATCGGCAATGACGATATCGAGGTCGTTATCAGATAGCCGTCCTAGCAAATTATCCGTGCTTTCATTGTCGTACTCTTCCCATTGAAGAAATTGCGTTTCCTTGCGTAGTGCGGCAAGGCGCTCCGCATGATGGCTGTGAGCGAGAACGCCAACGCGCTTTCTTGCCAGATCTTTAATGCTACGTGGCTTAACGTCATCGGCGTGATAAACGACTTGCTGCGTAATCGTCATATAGGAAGGGCCGAATCGCACCCGTTTTTCTCGTTCGCGAGTGGGCGATAGCGTTCCGGCAGCAATGTGCCCACGACGCGCTTCAAGCGCCGCGATCATTTCGGTTTCGTTAGCAAGGATTTCGAAACGGACTTTTAAACCGAGCTCGTCAGCGAACAACTGCGCGAGATTATGTTCAAATCCAGTAATCTGTCCGGCTGCATCTTCGAAATAAGTGGTCGGGCCATTCACTGTGAGAACGACTATTTCGCCGGATGTTTTAGTCGGGAGAAGATGATTATCAAATTTCCCCTTGTCGTATAGAAAAATACCACCGGCAACGAAAAGGCCGAGGAGAATGATGCTGGTAATAAAGGCCAACAATTTTCGCATCCCCGCAGTTTCCCTAAATGTGGCGGCGTTGTCGAGCCACTTTTAATTGCTTTAAATCGAACGCATAATCCGTTTCCTTAATACTTAACGGCTTAAATCCTTTGTCTAGATATTTCGCAATCATTCCCGCTGCCGGCGTTGGTTCTCGGCTTGGTAATACTTTGCCTAAGCAATATTTACCGCTGAATGGCCGGACGATGATCCAGCACACGATCGATGCGCTGCTGCGTATTGAAAAAATTTCATGCATTTATGTTGTGTTGAGCCCAGACGATGTTTACTGGGATAAGTTATTTGTTAATGGCATGCCTGCCCGGCTACAGGTCATCCGCCAAGGGGGGGCGACTCGCGCAGCAACAGTACGTAATGGGCTAGAGGCGATCGCCGACCAGGCAACGGATGATGATTGGATCTTAGTGCATGACGCAGCACGGCCTTGCATAGATTCACATCGCGTCGAAGCCGTTATGGATGAGTTGCGTGACGACCCTGTAGGTGGACTGCGGGCTTTACCGATAGCGGATACCGTTAAACGGGGTGAAAACGGCCGAGTGGTGGCTACGATTCCTCGCGAAAATCTCTGGCTCGCCCAGACCCCGCAAATATTTCGCTACGGTTTATTAAGACACGCGTTATCTCGCGTTGGCCAAGACGAATCTACTGACGAAGCGCAAGCCATCGAAGCACTGGGGCTGTCACCGCGTTTAGTCGCTGGCAATGTCAGTAATTTCAAAGTGACTTTTCCGGAGGATGTTGCCATCGCTGAAGCTATCCTTGGACACAGAAACAGTATGAAAGAGCGCAAGATGAGAATAGGGCAGGGCTTCGACGTTCATGCGTTTGCAGAGGGCCGCAAATTAATTATCGGTGGCGTAGAAATTCCCTACGCACGTGGCTTACTGGGACACTCCGATGCCGATGTGTTGCTACATGCAATTTGCGATGCATTGTTGGGTGCGGCGGCTTTGGGGGATATCGGTAAACATTTTCCAGATACCGATCCGCGTTATAAAGGCGCCGACAGCCGTGTATTGCTACGGCACGTTGCTGCATTGCTGAATGAACGCGGTTATGACGTGCAAAACGTAGACGCAACAATTATTGCGCAAGCGCCAAAAATGGCGCCGCATATTCCTTTTATGGTTGCCAATATCGCTGCTGATCTGTCAACAGCGGTTGATCAAATCAACGTCAAGGCAACCACGACCGAACAGCTTGGATTTACCGGGAGAGGCGAGGGGATCGCTGCGCAGGCGGTTTGTCTTTTACTGCCTCGGTAAATCCATTATAGGAGTCGCTATGTCGGAATCGTCCCGACTCTTCTTTGCACTTTGGCCGGATGACATCACACGCGACAAAGTGGCTGCGTTAACCGGACATTTTCAAGAAAAATACGGCGGGCGTGCGATAGCGAGAGAATCGCTCCATGTCACGCTGGTGTTTCTTGGCGAGACGCCAAATTCTTGCCTGCCAACGTTGGCGGAGATTGCTGCCAATGTCGCAACACCTTCTTTTAATCTCACATTGCATCATGCTGGATATTGGGGAAAGGGAATTTTCTGGTTAGGCCCTGAAGATTCGCCGCCGGCGTTGTTGGCATTAGTGGCAGCGTTGCGAGAAGGACTTCAAGAAGCGGATATTTCTTTTGATGAAAAGCCATTCGTGCCGCATATGACATTGCTGCGGGACGCGAAATGCCGTGAATCGCCGGGGGTGATTATGCCGATTGAATTTTCTGTGAAGAGGTTTGTATTGGCGCGGTCGGTTCCGGGGAGTAAGGCGGTGCGGTATGAAGCGGTTAGGGAGTTTTCGTTGGGGTGAGGTTTAGAACGAGGGGGCTCTTGCAGGCGGGTAAGAACATGGGGTAAGTGCAGCTAGCATCGGGGCAGTTAGCGCTGTCACTTGCGTTGATGAATGTCTGCCCAGGTCGTTTATAAACACATACAACAAGATCGATTGAATGTGTGCGTGGTGGCCAAATCGGACAACTTTACGTTTTATGATGCAGTTCGGCTATGTGCCAATTGCTGACGTTCGCAGTCTCAAGTAGTCAACGACAGCGTTCAAGGTACAACGGAATTTATACTCTTCGCATTTTTGATGGTATTTTTTGAGGCGGTTTATCATTATCACTTCCAAGGTAATTCATTGTGGCGCGTTTTAGAGGCTCGAAAAAAATCTAAGATCAGGGGGGGGATTTTTCCACTTCTGAACGGACACTCTCCGACTCGCCCTTAGTGCATGCGAATGTCGGGTAGCTCAACGCAGTTGCCCACGTCCAGCTTCCTCAGAACCGTGCGTAGGTCTTTCGATTCACACGGCTCAAGCCTCTGCAAAAGTATCTTTCTACGCCCGGTTTCACATCTAATATTTTCGGCTTTGCGCATGCTCATTTTGCTCACCGATATTTCATTGCTTTTCACCCCACCACGTTTCTGTTCTGAGGAAGCAGTAGCATGCGAATGAGTGGGACATTTTTGTCCGCCGTTGGCATTATTCAACAATGCTGATTGCCGTTATGAAGAATGTTGATGAATTGAAAGCGTTGGCAGGGAAGCGGAGTGGCAAAAGATCGTGGCTTATATGATGATAAACGCCGAGCAAGATGTTAGATTGTTCAAGCGATGCACCTTGGTGAGCAAAGAAGTTTCTTACTCAACTCTTACGATTTATAAGGTGAATATAAATGGACGTAAATAACGATTTGGAAGGTGATGGCACGAATCCAGTAGCGTCGGAAGTGGACGATGAAGTACGTTCAATAGCCGAATCTCCACAGTATAAAAGACAAAGTCTTCGGTTGGAGGAAAGCAAGCGCTTTAGTGGGCAGTTGGTTTTTAGGAATTCGCTCCAAGGGCCTCCTGCTATTGCGGAAAGATCTTTGGCTGATGAGAAAAAATTACAAGATGCTCACGATGAATGGATCGTTGCTCGTGATGAAAAAATATCTGAGGCAAACAAGAAGAAGAAAAAATTTAAGTTTGACTTAGGCTTTCTCAAAAAAGCGCTTAACTTTACTCAACGAAATGATCCGGTCCTAATATCGATGTTGAGAGAAGTCAACAAGGACGATCTAAAAAGGGCAAAGGCAACAAACTATCAGGCGCATAGTCTTCGATGCGCAGACTTGGCGACTTCCGGTACGCTGAAAGCGCTTGACGATGCAGAACGTATAGCATTAGAGACGCGAATATTGGTCGCAAATCCTAATGCGACAACTTACAAACTGGTTCCACTCGAAGACGATCGCGCGCATTCCATTAAGGACGGTCTTTTAGCGCTTACAGCGCCTAAGCGATACAGTTTCTTTTTTGAATCAGGGCAACAAAAGAGCGCTACTCCTAATGAAGTAGTGATCACTACCCTTAATCCTGTCCAGTTAGAGTATTGCCCTAAAGACCTTGAAGAAGGTAAGCGTTACGATTTGGAAATTGTGAATGTGAAGGAGTTAGAAGGAAAAAGAAAGCAGACTCTGCGTGAGTTTTATACTGAACTGAACGATTGGGCAAAAAAGCAGGGGATTCCTGAAAGCCGCTTAACGAAACCTATGGGGCAGATGACGACCGCAGTAGAATCTGGCGACGAGGAAAAAAGAGGCAAGGAAATTTTTGAGGAGTTCAAGAAGGACGTAAATGAGTTCATTAGGGGGTATAACAGCATACATGAGGATATCGGTGTCTCTCTTTATCCACCGCTTTCTGAAAAAGATGAACGTGAATTTAGTGCCGTATATACGGCTTATACGCAAGAAATGGGCAATTCACCGTCAAATTTTTTTGACGGACTTCGTTCATATGCGAAGGCGTGCGTTACGCTGAAGGAACAATTGGGCGAGGAAATGCAGGCGGGAACGTTTTACCGTCAGTGCAAGCGTTTTAAAGTGTCTCCCGACGACGCAACGGCAATGATCACTGACATTAAAGCTGGGCATACTTCGTGGAAAGGCGGTTCTGATGCTGAATTTCCATCCGCAACACAATTACTCAACGTTTGCCTGGAATGTAAGAAAGTTACAACACAACCGTTTTCCGCAAGTGACTTCTTTGAAAAATTGCCGGAATTTCACCAAGGCTTCAAGGACAAATGCGCAGCGCTAAGTGTTACCTGGCCACTAGAGCCACAGGAAACCGCAAGGGAGGATTATTCGTTTTTCTTAAAGATAGGTGCATTCGTTAAAGAAGGTCTCGAAAGTACACTGAACGGCTTTGAGCAGAAATACGAGTTTCGCAGGCAGTTTGATGAGGTCAGAAACAATTTGAATTTGCCCCCGGACAAAGACAAATTTGAACAACTTTTCCGTGAGGTCTTACGTTTAATAAAAGAAGCTCCACCAGAGACGAATTGGAAAGAAGATATATTACCCGAAGTGATTGGGCCATTTAGGAAGAAAGAAGAAAAGAAGCGAGAACAACAAAAAGCAGAATTACGTAAGCAGTACGACGTCGCGAGAACGGAATTTCATTTGCCGTTAGATAAACAGGCCTTGGACAACCTATTGAAGCAACTGGTAGCGCTGATTGGAAAACAGCCGAACAAAGACGTGAAAGAAGATTTGATACCGCAAGTGATTGAGGATTTTAAGCGCACGCAAAGAGATGCGCGAGCATCGGTAAGTTCTACGCCTCCAACCGCGAACCAGATACCGACTACGCCCGTAAAGAGGCGATAAATTTAACGTTGGCTATCGACTCATTTCGGATTTTATCTGGAAACGCATTCTCGAATTTATGAACTATTCGGAAATGGATTTGTGAAAGGCAAAGCGAAGCGTGAGACGTAATGTTGTTGCGCTGATTAAGTGCATTTGCTGAGCACTTATGTAGATGAGCTACTAGAAGTATTTGCGATGGTTTTTCTGGTCGCATAAGCAGCAAACAACCTAGAGCGGATTTCATATGCAGTATCGCGTAAGCACTCAATTTAACTGGTACGCCGATTCAATCGCACAGGCTTTATTAAGTAATATCGAAGAAGCCATTCTTGCGTTCTAAGTACTTGTGCAAAAGTCTTCCCGCGACGTTGCGTCTCCTTGCCGTACTAATTGAGTATTGTCTGCGTCGACACATCTTGCTGGAAAACTTTTGCACAAGTACTTATCACTATCGAAGTGAATCGAAGCGAGCAGTGATTATGATGCCGCAATCATCTGGTTGATGGATACGAAGCTTGCAGTAAGCCCAGATGAATTTAGGGAGCGATCAAAGTTGCTGTTTGCGGGAATGACAATCATACGTCCTACCTTGTGTACCGGTTTTACGCTGCCGAACGCTCAGCCTCGCCCATAAACGGCTTACGCGTATTAGCGGACAGCCGTTCGATAAGCGTATACAGGAACTGCTTGTTGAAGCTTAGTTGAGCGCCTTCGGAGAGTTGTTCCAAACTAGCGGCGTCGATGCGGATGAATTCCACTGCGCTCACCGAGGTAATCGTTGCGGTTCGCTTACCATGTACAAGCGCCATTTCCCCAAAGCAATCCCCGGCGGATAACGCGCCCATAAAGCGGTTGCCGCGCGTTACCTTTACTTCACCCGAGATAATAATATACAGCGCTTGGCCTAGTTCCCCTTCTCTCACTAAGTGCTCGGTGCGAAGCCGGCGTAGCCATTGCGCGGCACGTACAACTTCCTTTAATTCCTTGTCTCTGAACTCGCTAAAGAAGCGTAGCGCGCGCAGCTTGCTGAATTTTTCCGAGGCGCTGATTTCGTTGGCCAGTTCTTCCAATTGCGGGAAGCCTTCGATCAAATCACGCGCCATTTCAAACCAACTTGCGTAACGCTCGGCGGTGTTCTTTGCCATTGCCCGTTTGACAATGCGGGTGAGCAGGGCGGGAACATCGGGCCGGACTTTTTCCAGTGAGACTGGGTCCTCATTCAGGATCTTGTTAATCATTTGTATGCTGTTGTCGGCTTGATAAGGTAAGCGGCCGGCAAGCAGTTCATACATGACCACTCCCAACGAGTAAATGTCGCCTTGTACGCTAGCTGGATGCTCGTTAATCATTTCTGGCGACATGTAAGCCGGTGAGCCGAGGAAGCCATCGAGCTGGGTCATGGTCGAATGAGAAATTTTGGCGGTACCGAAATCGCTGATTTTGATTTCGCCTGTTTCTGTAAGCAGAATATTGGCGGGCTTGATGTCTCGATGGATAACGCCGTTTTCGTAAGCGTAATCGAGCGCGCGCGCGCATTTGAAGACCATCATTGCTACTTGCCGCATCGGCAGCAAGGAGTTGACGTTACAGTACTGCTTGAGTGAGCCGGCGGGTACGTATTCCATGACGATGTAGCGTACATCACCTTCAACAACCGCGTCGAACACCGCGATGATATTGGGATGGTGTAACTTCCCGGCGAGGGATGCTTCGTTGAGGAATAGTTTTTCGAAGCGTATCGCTTCTTCAGCGTCTCGGCTTGGATCGATATAGGCAACTTTTACCCCGACCTTACGGCCGTTGAACGTGTCGTTAGCAAGATAGACGATAGCTGAAGAGCCGCGCCCGATTTCACCGATGATGTCGTATTTTCCGATCTTTTCCGGATTCATAGCGTGTTCACCTCTTAATGAGCGCGGATGGCTGATATGAGCACGTGTTTTAAAGGTTCTACGCGAGCCAAGGTTGTGGCGAGAAGCGCAGTCGTACAAGTAGTACTTCGAGCATCGCAGCCTCAAGTTTGGCTCGCGTAGAACCTTTAAAACACGTGCTGAGATTATGCCGTGATTTTGTTGCTTGAGGGAGAGAATTGTTTGTTTTTCAGCGCTGTTAGTAATTGACCCTACTGCGCTGGAATCGATGCGTGGCAAATGGATAACGAATTCTTGGCTTAACGGCGAGTAGTTCTTCAAAGTAGATTATGCTACGGTAGCGCCACTGGATTTAGTGATTTTCTGGTAAGTCATTTGGTATCTAAAGAATTCAACAAATCGAAGCGCGACAGTGCGCAATTTACTGTCGCCATACGGCTTCGCGCCTTTCTGGCGCCGGGTGTGGGGTCGGCTGCAGACTGCTCACCCATCGCCTAGATTCGTTTGCTACGATGCTTTCACAACCACCCAATTGTCATCGCTAGGATTAATATGCTTTCTGCTCCTATACGTCTAACGACTCTGTCTCACGGCGGCGGCTGCGGCTGCAAAATAGCACCGGCCGTGCTATCGAAAATTTTGGCTGATTTACCGCCAATGAAAATTTTCCCCGATCTTATCGTCGGTTCGGAGTCATCTGATGATGCCGCTGTCTATCGGCTCAATGCGCAGCAAGCGATCGTTGCTACAACAGATTTTTTCATGCCGATCGTTGATGATCCTTTCGACTTTGGCCGTATCGCTGCGACCAATGCAATATCCGATATTTACGCCATGGGTGGGACGCCGATTCTTGCGCTAGCGATCGTCGGCATGCCGCTTGATAAACTGCCGGTCGAAATCATCCAGCAAATACTTTCCGGTGGTCAGGCGGTATGCATGGAAGCTGGTATCCCCGTTGCGGGTGGACATTCGATCGATGCGCCGGAACCTATTTATGGTTTGGTGGTGCTTGGTCTAGTGCATCCCGATAGGGTAAAACGTAATGATCGGGCTAAGGATGGCGATGTGCTGATATTGGGTAAGGGATTGGGCATTGGCATCCTCAGTGCTGCACTGAAAAAAGGCGAGCTTTCACCGGCGGGTTATCACGAAATGATTGGCAGTACGACCAAGCTAAATACGCCGGGTAAGCGATTGGCTGATTTGCCTGGCGTATCAGCATTAACCGATGTGACCGGTTTCGGTTTGGCCGGTCATTTGCTGGAAATTTGCCGTGGGTCGACACTTAACGCGGAAGTTCGTTACGACAGCTTGCCTTTGTTGTCGGTAGCCAAGGAGTTGGCGCAACAGGGCCATGTCACTGGGGCTTCAAAACGAAACTGGGCGGGCTATAGCGAGGAAGTCAAACTACCAGTTGGTTTTCCGGAATGGAAACTAAACCTACTCACCGATCCGCAGACAAGCGGTGGATTGCTCGTCTCTTGCCAGCTAGATGCTGTCGATGCAGTACTAAAAATTTTTAGCGACGAGGGATTTTCTTACGCGAAAGCTATAGGCAGGATGCATGCTGGTGGAGCAGAACTTATCATTACTTAAAAAGTGTTCTGAGCGCTTGTTCAAAGTCTAAGATTGGAATAGTAACGCGCCTCCTCCCGAACTACGGAAGGAGGCGCGTCAAGTCGGGCTTACGTACTTGTTACTTAATTAGCGTTGAGCAACGCTCGGACTAATTGTTGCCCGAGGGCTGATGCTGCATTGTGATCCTCAACCGGGCTAGGAACTGCGGCTCTTCCTGTAAAGGCCACGTAATACACCAGTCCATCGGTACCACCCGTATTTGGATCACCATTGATGCCTAGCGCTCTCGCGGTAGCAACGGAAGCTGCTCCGATAGTGTTGGCGGAACCTTCATCTGCAAACACAGCATACACCACCCTGTTTTGATAGATGATCGCTGCTACTGCGCCCGGCATAATATTATTTTTCATGTAATTAAAACGGGTTTGCGCACCGCCATTGAAGTCGTCGGTAGCATTCGGAATCACGTAATACGGTACCGCGACCGCATCGAAATATTTGCCGGTAGATGTCTTACTAATCTCTGCAAAACGAACTAAAGTTTTTTTCTGTGCGTCCAATAGCAGA
>JAZKCF010000138.1:0-5653 GCA_040388195.1 Pseudomonadota bacterium | reverse complement strand
TGGCATGCAACATTTTCCTTGAAAAAATGTTGCACTTAGATTTCGCGCCCGCCATGTTATTCATCTTCAACTTCTGATATTTTCCATTGACCTCCTTTAGCGGGACCAACACGTTCCAGAATCCCCAGCATCTTCAGCTTGGCAATATTTTCCTCTATCTTCCTGCTCGATATGCCAACATGCTGAGCCAGCTCTCGCGCTGCCATACGAGGATTCTGTCGCAGCAGTGTAAGTATCTGCCGTTGATTACCGGTCAAGTTTTCTCCGACCTTTTCTCCGACCTTTTCTCCGACCTTTTCTCCCAGCTTGCGTCTCCCCGCACCTTCACCCAGTGCCGTAATCAGGTGTTGCGGATTGGCCCGAAAGGTCATCATTAAACCAGACCTATCAAATTCATAGATAGGTTCGGGAATATCATGCTTTTTGCATTCAGCGTTGATTGTCTCAATGCCCCGTCCCCACGACTCGATATAACCTGCCCGGAAGAACGCGCCTGCGATCATGGGATTATATGGCTGCGAAGAATGCTTGCCCAAAAAACGCTCCATCGTCCAATCGTGCGGTAATTGTCCAGCGTTCCAAAGCACTATTCTGTCTTCGTAAACGCTTAACTGAACCGGTATCGCGCTCCCGTAATCCTTATGCACGACCGCATTGAGCAGCGACTCACGTAGTGCTGCACGGGGAAACAGAAATGTCTCAACCCTCTGAATGCCTTCATAGCTAATGTAGGCCTTCAAATATTTGAAGTACAAAATTTCTAACGTTTTCTCGACCTGTTCAAACAAGTTACCGTGGATTTCGTCCTGATAGCGCAGATCATGGTTGCTCACAAAATAGCCGATTTTTATGTATGCGCCAGTGACGAATTTTTCCGGGTTGTCGTAGAACAGCAAAGTCGCCGCTTTTCGTAGATAGTCACCATCCTTAAGTTGCAAATTATCAAGCAAGGAGTCGTCGGTATCGTGCAGCACTGCCTCGTTCACGCGACCACTTTTGGCTGCCTTAGATTTGAACAGTAGAAAAGCTGCTTGGCTGCAATCGCTAACGTGAAATCCCGGCACTGGCACATCGTCCCAATGGCGGCCTTGCTTGCGTAGCAAAAACCGTTGTAATGCCACGCCCTTCAGCTCTTGTTTAGTGCTACCGCTACGGTAATGATATTCACCTTTGTAGCTGATAGGACTGGGGTACGGTTCGACCACGATTTCTAGCAAGTCCTTGCCGTCTTCGCTGCGCAAATTCACTGCGACCACAATGCCAAGAATATCTCGCACTTTGTTGGGAATGTCCTCCAACAATTTCGTTGAATCAGGAACACCCACCGCTTCGCCACGATCGTTCTTACCGATTACCAGCGAACCGCCCTGGGCATTTGCAAAACCACAGATCCATTTCAGATACTCGTCACGCCAGGATTGCTTCCATTCGATGAGCTGGCTTTCTTTCATATCTGATGGATCTTTTCGGTGAGGAGGTTATCTATCATGCCTTGCTTAAGCTAGCGGTATTTGGTGAGTTTGAATTCTAGGACGACGATTTCAGCGCTTATTTCGGAGAGGGCACTGGCGATGTTATTTGCTCAGCTAAATCCTTGGGAATTGATACGACGAAATCATGAACGTCAGTTCAGGTAATAAATAAACTTGGGGTCTGATTCTGACTTATATCTAACGCTCTGTCATCTTTAAAACCAGACAGTACAAATAGTATCAGTCCTAGATAATAGTCCCTCTTTTTCAGGCTGATGTGTGACAAGCAGCGTTGAGCACTCAAAATGTAGCAGGTGCATCTGTTTTGCATTATCCAACTCACTCTTATCAAACTCAGGACACAAAAGTGCGACAAACAAAATAATTGAAATTTGCGCGCAATGCTGCTCGCCTGTGTCAAGAGCAGCACGATGTGCTCAAGAATCAACAGCATTATTCTGAAAACCGCAATCACTCAACCGCACCCTCCCCTTTGCAGCGATTCCAAGCCATCAAAAAAACACTGGTACGGATCTTGCCCAACATGGCAATCGCTTTTCACTGTCCCAGGAGGTTTTTATGCGTAGAGTAATACATCCAGTTTTTGGCTTAACCATCGCACTGACATTTGCCAGCGCCTCTGCGCAAACGCAAACAGTGCAGTCGATTGCCAGCGCCACAAATGCTGCGGATACGAAATCCATCGAGTACTCAGGATCAGGCCACTGGTTCCAATTCGGCCAAGCGCCTGCGCCCTCGTTGCCCTGGCCACAATTCAACGTTAGCCGTTTTACTGCTGACATTAACTACGACACCTCCAGCGCTCGGGTACAAATCATTCGTAGCCAAACCGTTGAACCAGGACGGCTACGCCCTGCCCCGGTAGAACAACGAGTAGACCAATACGTAGCCGGCGCTTACGCTTGGAATATCGCGCCGCCAGCGAATGCACCACAAGGCACTGCGCCAGCGACGACTCCGCAGCCTGCCGCCGTTGAAGAACGCACTGCGGAGATTTTGGCAACACCGCAAGGTTTCATCAAAGCCGCGTTAGCCAACAACGCGATTGTTAAGTCTGTGAAAGGCGGCACTGAAGTGTCGTTTACCGTTGATGGAAAGCACCGCTACGTGGGCACGGTAAATAACCGCAATCAGGTCGAGCGTGTACGCACATGGATCGCCACGCCGGTACTTGGCGATACGCTGGTTGAAACCAAGTACTCCGATTACAAAGATTTTGACGGCATACAATTTCCCAGCCATATCGTTCGAACCCAAGGTGGATATCCGGTGCTAGACATCGCCGTGTCGGGAGTCAAAGTAAACCCGGTGGTTGATATTGTCGCGCCGCAGGAAATCGCCAATGCCAAAGCGCCTGCCGTGGTTGTAACTACCAATAAGCTCGCCGAGGGTGTTTATTATCTTACTGGTGGCACTCATCACAGTGTTGCCATTGAACAGCGCGACCATGTCGTCGTTATCGAAGCGCCGCAGAATGAGGAACGTTCTCTAGCGGTAATCGCAAAGGTTAAGGAAACGATTCCTAACAAAGCGATCAAATATCTGGTGAATACACACGCGCATTTCGATCACTCCGGCGGCTTGCGTACCTTCGTGGATGAAGGGGCAACCATTGTCACGGAGCAAGCAAACCAACCGTTCTATCAGAAGGCTTGGGCCGCGCCGCGAACAATCGATTCCGATCGGCTTGCCAAATCGAAGAAAATTGCAAAATTTGAGACCTTCAAAACTAAACACGTATTGTCCGACGGCAAACGATCGATTGAGATTTATCCGATCATCGGTAGCGGACACAATGACGCGTTCGCGTTAGTTTATTTACCAGCAGAGAAAATTTTAATCGAAGCCGATGCCTACACGCCATTAGCGGCAAATGCCCCCTTACCAACGGCACCGAATCCGTATACCGTAAATCTGTATGAGAATATTCAGAAGTTAAAACTGGATGTCGAGCAAATTGCTGCCTTACATGGGCCGCGTGTCGTGACGATTGCTGATCTTCGTAGCGTGATTGGGCGAGAAAATGTCGCGAATGCTAAATAGTAACGTCAGTTCTGGATAACCACTGGCGTCATTGCCAATTGACGAGCGAGGATCAAAGGTAGAGACGGTTTATCAGGGGCCAAGCCATAAGCAACCAAGCCGACAAGTAAATGACGCAACAATTGAAAACGGCAGGTACTTTTCGTTATTCACGCCGACCCTGTTATATACCTCTAGAGCCTGTTTGAACTATATCGCGCCTGCGATATAGTTCATAACAGGCTCTAGGGTTGGCGCGAGCTCAGCCAGAACTATCCTTCTTTACCTCACTACTTGCAGCTATACCGAAAACTGCCATCGAGTTCGAGAGGCAAGATCAGGGTGTGAAACTTACTTGCGTTCGCGGTAGCGCACAAAGTGTCCCGAGAAGCTGCGTTACTAACGTAGCTACTGGAATATTCGGCATTAAACACGGGTTTCGCATTATCAGTGAAAACCTTATAGCCGCCACACTCGCTGTACTCATGACACTGCTCGTTGACGGCAAAATCGAAGTAAGCGACTAAATCGCTCAGTTGATCCACGTCATTTTTTAAGCCAATTGCCATACCTCGACTGTGTGCCTCTGCTGCCAGAAACTTGTTGTAATCGAGCTGAGTGGCGGCTGTTAGCGGAAAGCCGCTTTTGTTCGAGTAGCCATCCACATTATCCGGTTCAACGCCGTCACATCCTTTAGAAACAGCAAGGTCCAACCGAGCTCGCATGATTTGCCTAACATTAGCAGAACGGGTATCAAGCCAACGTTCTCCAGCCCACCCGCTTAAATTGCTCCCCATCACCGCTGCTTGGAAGCTGGCAAAATCCGGACGCCAATCTTCAGAACTACCTGCGGAGAAATAGCAAACAACCTTTTTTCCCTGCGCATGTAATGACTGAATTGTAGTGGTGGGCGTATCGAACAGATCGATATCATAGACAGTTACTGGATAAGAAAAATTAACGCTTCCCTTTAACTGCCACTGCCAGGTTGAAGACAGCGCGGGGGTCCACCAGGAAGTTTTACCACCGCTGACCGGCGTGCTCGCGCCTCCTACCGTCGATGTTGAAATCGACTTTCCATCCGTTGTAGATCCCGATGTTGCTACTACTAATGGCATTGACACTGGCGCTGGCGGTGGCACTGCTACAGGTACTGGCGTGCCCCAAGTACTTGGGATGGAAGATGCAGTCTCCGGCTTGGGTTGAGGGGTATTGGCTGGAGTAGTCGTGATTTGATTGTTCGTAGACGGCAATTTCTGCTGGGCTCTATTTTCTTCCAGCTTCGTATCTGAGAGCGGTTTAGTCCGATCCGCATATCCTGAATGTTGACTTCTCCATACTCTGACTCTATGTGCATTATCTGTCGGTGGTGCCGCACCCTCTAATGCTGACTGAGCCGCCAGTTCCCTAGCCGTTGTACACACCCCCATGTCTTCCCATAGAACTTGGGCGCGAGAGGGGGACCAACGAGTGTCGTCCCGCGCAGTGTGAGACCTTTTTGCCTTATAGTTGTGTCCCTGATAGCGCACCATGCTGTCGACTTTATAAAACTCATCATCCGTCCATTTCGTACTGGCGCACGCTACTGGCGCGGCACTGATTTGTGCTGAATATAGCATTGCAGCCGTTATTAAAAATGTTGCGAATAACCACACATTTTTAAAATGCCCCGAATTTTCGTCCAATGTATTTTCCATGTTTTATCCTCTAATAGTGGAAACAACGACTGCGCGCTCGATTTTTTACTTTGTATCTATTAAAAGTTTTTCTGCCTCAGTGAAATTGATGTCAGCAACCGCACAACATAATATGCTGGTTTTGCATATGTCGATCGAAAAGCGATGCAATTATTCCGGGTATTATCCATTTGAGTTCTTCTTATAATTCTCGAAAGGAGGCGTAGTTCAAAAATTAATTTTTTGAACTACGCGTTTCAAAAAGCCGCTTTCACTGACTTAATGTACCGGCATAATCGATCGCTTGATTTAAGAACGTGGGCTTCTGATCCCAAGGATTAAGCCAAGTGCTGGTGTTGTAATCATCAGTTGGATCGACAGTGCCTGCATAGCGAGAGAAAGCCGTGTTACTCGATTCCGTAGTTTTTATTGTTTGACAATGTGCTTTCTTCACCTTGTCAT
>JAZKCF010000137.1:0-13289 GCA_040388195.1 Pseudomonadota bacterium | reverse complement strand
GCATATGCCGAACTTCAGGTCTTGCGCGCTGCGGCTGCGTAACATCAGTTATTAAGAACACCATTTTCTATAACAGTGAAAAAAACTTCATTTTGTATTCCGAGCATCGCTTGGTGTGAAAAAGCGGTATGCAGAGTACGCACCAACTCAATCTCACCACTTTTAACCTTAGTAACAGGGGAAATCTGTTCCCAAATCTTTTCGTCTTCTAGAAGGTTTTTATGTAGGATGGCTATGACCGGCTTGCTGAGAACGTCGGCCGCTACCGCCTTACTCTCTCCAAGGCGTTGCGCATTTATAAAGCTTCCAAGCTGTGTTCGTAACGCCGGTATCTTCTGATCAACAAAGCCACTTTCTATAATAGCAAGATGAACTGCGGTAATCGCTTTCAGCTTTTCCAGATCATTTTTTTGTTCACTTCCTGCATAAAATATCGATATAGGAATGGGGGGTTTATCAGCCTTTGTCTTAACTTGCCGTGAAATTAGATTGCTGAACGCAGTCTGTAGTCCTTCCTGATTCCCGACATTTTTCAAAACTCCTTTTTTAAGAATAGCAATGCAGAGATCGCCGAGTGCCTTTGTAGCTTCAGGCGCACTCGGGGTCATAGCGGGATCGGTGATTGCCCCAAAATTTGCAAACAGACCGTTCAACAACTTAACGTTATTATCCAAGACGCCCTGCTTTAGCGCTTCACTGCAAACCGCACTCAGCACTTCTGCAACGCCTGGTCTTCCGTTCTGTATGAGGTACTGATGCATGGGCATAGCTTCACCATTTCGCAATCGAATGTGCGTTAGTAGAAGCCGAGTCCAACAAGCCTCATCGTTTTGTAAAAAGCCTTTTTTTAATACCGCAAGCGTCAGTTCGCTAAGAGCTGCAAATGATTCCGCTGAAACGCCTGTGTGAAATAGCGCAGCTGGAAACGACAGCAACTGATTTTCCCAAAAACCTATTTGATCGTCTAAACGACCGTCCTCAAGTACCTCTTCCAAAAGCGCAATGTCTTCCTTGAGGGTTTCTGTATAGCCGTTAACTGCCGCTATCATGCGAGGATCTTGTCTTTGACCTTGTATTTCATAACCGCATTCAAGAACGCTCACTACGTAATCGATATCGTTGCCTACTGGTGTTTTTAGAACAGAACGTATAGTCATATCGTTGAGTGCGCCAACCATTTTTTTCAAGCCGCTTGCGATAGCAAAGCCGCGTGCCGAAACTGGAACGCCGTTTCCAAGAACAATAGTGGGATTAAAAAAATCTTCATACGTTTCAAGAACGTCGTCCATGGGCGCTAATTTTAATAGCGTATTACCTAAAGAGCCCGCGCAATTGGTATCTCTGATTACTCCTTCATATTGATTGTCCCGTATTGCGATAGCACGAGCCGCCGAGCCATGCATGTCACGAGGCAATAATTGATCCTGCCAATAAGGCAATTTAAATTCGAGGAGTTTTTTGTCTATCATCGTTTGATTTAATATGTCTGTCATGAAATCTGTGTCGTACTCAAGTAGTGCATCTCCTTTGGCTACCAAGAAAAAGCGGCCAGATCTTCCTTGACTATCTTTCGGATTCATCAGGCTCATATACTCATCGCCGGTTATAATTTTAACTAGAAACCAGTCGGTAATCTTTTCGTCGTATTTTTCGAGAGCTGTCTGCGAGTCGTCATGTTTTTCGAGATCTTTCTGCGAACGGAGTTTTGTCAACAATACAAAGCGCGCGGTAACTCCCTTTTCGTCTGGCGCTGTTATTAGATCGATCTCCGTATCTCTGTCAATCGATCCATTGTTTGCTTGCGTTGTTACATAGTCTAAAAAGACGCTTGCGAAATCCTCTTTTCCATTATGCAGTGCTAAAGCAAATGCATTCCTACCTCGCTGATCTCTTTCAGTGAAGGGAATGCCGCTTTCTCCTAAGTAATCGACTAAAGCTTTGAATGGTTCGATGAGTCCTAATTTTGCAGATAGTAATAATGGCGAAAGCCCTTCCGTATTTTTTGATTGTTTATCAATACGTGTTTCTTTGATAAGTTTTTCCACGATCTGCATATGAAGGTGTACTGGAACGTTAGGAAGCTTTTCAAGCACATCTGTAAATTTCAGATGCTTTAACCAAGCACCAGGGAACTGCAATAGATCTTCGCCGGTAGCGCCTTTAATCGCGGATCGAACAATATCCTGCATTAGTTCGTTAATTTCCTCTTGATTAAATTTTTTTCCTTTTGCGCGTGCTTCAATATCCTCGACAGAAAATTGACTTAGCGTTTCCGGTGACAAGAAGTCTTGATTGCCATCACTGTCTTCAAGAAAGAAAAATGTACCCTCCCCAATTAACGCTTTAGCGCCCTCTTTAGGTGCGGGAGCTATAGTCAGTGGCTCACCTTGGATAAATTTTAAACCCCGCATTTTCGACAGTAGCGTGCTGCAAACGAGCGTAGCATTGGGATGTAACTGATATATCCCCTTGTCTTCATCCCGGATAAACATAAAATCGGCAAGACCTAATTCCGGATCTCCGAATTGGCTTACCAATCCACCTTTGGCAATATTTATGGCATCTACCAACTTCTCAGAAAACTTAACTTTCTCGAATCCCGTAGGATTTTCTACCCCTTCCGACTCTAGAAATTTTTTGATGGCGTCTCTCATCGCATCGATATATTGCGTGCCAATAAACTCTACATTGTGGTCAATCGCCCCTCTTTCTTTAATACGGCTTACGAATCTCTCTATTTGGCTGTCTTCAATTTGCGTAAAACCTTGAGTAGCTAGAAAATCGTCAGGAGAAAGAAGAGGAAGTTCTTTAGCCGCTTGTTTAAGCACGTAAGCCGAGCAGTGAGTTTCATTACCTGGTAAATAGGTGGAATTATCTCTTACATCGAATACCGCTTCCTGCGTCAATATCCTATCGTTAAGTTGCCATAGGGCTCCTTTGAATCCGAGAAGATTAGACGCAAGTGCTCCGACCCAACTCGTGCATTCATTTAATAGACCGGTTTGACACACTGCGAGCTTCGCCGTGAGTTCCGGGACTGCTTCCAAGCGTTTATCGAGAGGAATGTTTTCATTTTCCAGTAAGTTTAAAGCAGTAAAAAGAGTCTTTTTTACGCTGCTATACAATATTTCTTTTTGACCAGAGTAATAGGTATTGTCTTTGTCGAAAGCACGTTTTTTGAATAGACTAATGTTAGTTTTAGCTTTTTCTATTATGTCTTCGGAGACTCCGTTATCTTCAAGAAACTTGATCAGACGGTCGACGCCTTCGCAATATTCTTCTGTAAATTTTTGAAATTTGAGTGCTGCTTCTTCTGCCTCTTTTTTCTCTATCGGATCCTCTGATTTTAGCCTTTCGTCATCTTTATAAACTGTAAATTTGTTGAGTGGACCATCATTTTTTACAGAATAAATATGTATGTTTAATTTTTCTTCTACTGCTCGCTCAATCTCATCCAAAATTGTTAATTTGCTGGAAACAAATTTTTCATAATCTTCTGTGTACTGAGTTCGCATTTATAGTCTCCGTTGATATTCTAAATTGCGTTACATGGCCTCGAAGCGTCAGAACCGTAAAGCACGAATGCAAAATTTAAGACAGTTAAACTCGTCTGGATTAGTACCTATCGACATAATGCATAAAATCTTTATTACAAAGGGTTGAAGTAGCCTAAATAGTCGCCCCTGAAATAATCCGCAAAGCCAATAAGAAAGCGGTTTACAAGGGAAATAAGAGCCTATAAATTCACCAGTTATTGCAAATAACGCGGCGAAATAGCATTTGCGCACCTACCTGGGACGCGTCATTCGCGATATCGAACGCAAGACACCCAATCAACCGCACTGGGCAGACCGCTTCTCGAAGCTGCTGACGATTGCCAAACACATTCATGCGCAGCAACGGCAAGACAACAACAAGCTCTACAGCGTGCATGCCCCGGAAACGAAATGCATTGCCAAGGGCAAGGCCCACAAGAAATACGAATTCGGCGTCAAGGTCAGCGTCGCCAGCACCAGCGCCGACAACTTCGTGGTCGGCATGCAAGCGTTACCGGGACACCCCTACGATAGTCATACCCTCAAGCAGGCCATTGAACAGGTGGCGGCGCTCACCGGCACGCTTCCCAAGGAAGCGTAGGTTGATCGTGGCTACAAGGTCCACAAGCTGGGATTGTTATCGGTTTGGATTGCAGGGACCATCAAGAAGAAGCTCAAGCGCCGCAATGCCGTGGAGCCCGTGATCGGCCAC
This sequence comes from Pseudomonadota bacterium, assembly GCA_040388195.1. Taxonomy (GTDB): domain Bacteria; phylum Pseudomonadota; class Gammaproteobacteria; order Burkholderiales; family DATLHW01; genus DATLHW01. The sequence goes on along the minus strand of JAZKCF010000137.1, from coordinate 9,041 downwards.
ATGAAATCGGATGGACGATTGGCGCGCAATTTTCTGAAAGGCGCAGATGGGGACGCGATGAATGCGCTGCTGTGCAGCGCGGGTCACAATCTGCGCAAGATTCTCAGGCGCTTGGCGCTTTGTTGGCTTCGCATTTTGTGGGCGCGGATGCATTCGCTCAACATTTATCCCATGATTTCCGCAGTCGCGTGACTGAAAAGGGACTTTTTCAGGGACGACTATCTACAGCATTATCCTGTGAACGCGCTTAAAATCGACCAGTCGTTTGTGAGCGGGATTACCCGAAATACCCACAATTAGGGCACTGGTCACCGCCATCATTGCGATGGCACGTAGCCTAGAGCCTGTTATGAACTATATCGCGCCGCGATATAGTTCATAACAGGCTCTAGAACTTAAGGTTCTCGCAGAGGGCGTGGAAACCTTGGAACCAATCGATTTTCTAATGGAACATGGGTGTTTTTTCGCGCAAGGATTTTATTACAGTGAAGCAGTGCGACCGGAAGTTTTGACCGCCATGTTACGTAAGCAAAGCGATCACATTTCAGAATTACGTTAATTACTAAGCCTTGAGAAAATGGCTAACAAAAAAACAGCCCTCAAACCAGTCATTCTGAGGAGACAGGACGAATCTGCTGTTCTTCGCAGGCTGAAGCAGACTACCGCGAGCTGTGCCAAGTCTAACTACACATATGATTGCACTCTTCGCGGTGATGCCGCTTCACATAGGCATCAAACTATAGCCTTCAAATTCTGATTACCGTATTAAAGCCCACAATTCGTGCGCATCCTCCAAAGTGAGTTTCTTCTCACAATAAAAATCTCCCCCTTTATCACAAAGCCAAACAATTAACCATAATACCTCCGTCTAATTGCTTCCCCCTCAAGCGCTTCGTAATATCACCGCAATGATTCCTGCTGTTTCGAACCGTCCCGGCGATTGAATTTTATTGCCCTTAACTACAGACGGAGACACAAAGGAAATAACCATTAGCCGTGTCGCGACGCCTAGAGCCTGTTATGAACTATATCGCGCCTGCGCAGCCCAGCCGAATAGCCGTGTGCAAGGCGCAAGGAGCGCGGTTTAGTTATTCTAAACAAGCGACTTGCAACGCCGCACACGGCTATTCGGCTGGGCTGCCCTCTGGGTTGAGGGTAAAAAAGCGCGAGTGCGTCGTTGCTCGTCGCTTATTTGGAATAGCCAAACCGCGCTCCTCACGCCTAGCACTCGCGCTTTTTTACCCTCAACGCAGGCGCGATATAGTTCATAACAGGCTCTAGCGAGCTTCCGCATTTTGGGGACAACAACACCGTACATTCATATGAAATCCGCTCTAGATTCCGCAGTTGACCGCTTGTTATGTATGGAAAGGTATTGTGTGCGCGAACATTTTCGTTCAACTGCGGAATCTAGGTTGAAGGCTAGTCAGCCTTTTTAGATAAGACGCATCGAACCCTTAGCGGGGTTTAGTAACGTTCTTATTTCCCGCCAGACACTTTAGGTAAATCACCATGATCAAAATGAAAAGGGTCGCCATGATTGCAATTCGAGTTCAAAACATGTTGAAAGCATTTGTATCATGCATATTCATTTATGCATTTTGTACTGGCCTGGCGTTTTCACAAACGTCGCCGGCCATCACAGATCCTCCCAATGGCAGTGTGCTCAAAGGGACGACTCAGACATTCACATGGAGCAAAGCTGGCGCAACTACCTACATATATGTAGGCAGCTCGGTTGGCGCCTCTGATTTCGGCGCCGTCTCGGCTGCGAGCACAGCTACGACGGCCACGATTACCGGATTACCAACAAACGGCGGAAAGCTTTACGTTCGAATGTACTCAAACATCGGCGGTGTCTGGTACGCAAATGACACGACCTACTACGCGTACTCACCCAATCCCACCCCGGCGAAAATGAGCAGCCCGTCTATTGGAAGCATGCTTGCAGGTTCGACGCAAACTTTCACCTGGAACGACGCGGGTGCTGTTGGTTACAACTACGTGGTTGTCGTAGGTAGCAATGGGGCTGGTGCGGACGATCTCGGCTACTACTTGACGCCAGGCACGTCGACGACGATCAGTCGATTACCAACGGATGGACGGATGCTTTACGTGCGCCTGTACTCGTTCATTGGGGGCGCCTATCAAGTACGCGACTTTACTTACACGGCGTTCTTGTCGACAAGCCCCGGCGCGGCATCGGTCACGCCTTGGTAACCCCCCAACACAGGAGCTCCATTCAAATGAAATCAATAGACTTACTCAACAAATTCTTTGGTCGGACGACCTTCGCTCGCCTGGTGTTTGCCTTCGTATGCGCAATTTCGGTAACTCAAGCGCATGCTGTAACCAAGGGAATCAATGTATGGACAGATAAGAATTTATTGTATACATATTATTACACTGGTGATACTGCTTCTCCTGTTGCGGGAGGAACATCGTACGTATGCCCAAGAAAGGGTTCTTACGCCTCCGTTATCATTTGGCTGACGCCGCCTGGTCAAGCAAAACAAGTTTTTTTCCAGTCTAGTGGCATCGACCCAGCAAACATGCTGCAAACCAGTTACCAACCAACCGTTTGGTCCTGCGGAATTTTCCTCTATTCTTCTGGGCCCAATGGTAGTCCCATCCCTGAAGGCCGATATGATATTTCGGCATATCAAGGTAACACGGTAACCGCCACTGCCACCTATACGATAGTGGGACCGGCGCCAGCTACGACTTTTGGGCCGGTCATTACTGCTGGACCAACGACCACCACTGCGTCAGTTGGCGTGACAATCAACAAAAACGGAACTGGGTACTACCTGGTGCTCCCTGCGGCAAGCGCGGTACCGAGCGTTACGGCTGTCCAAGCGGGAACTTCAATTGCGATGACAGCAGGAGCCCTTGCCACGATTAATCTTTCCGGGTTGGCCCCATCCACCTCGTACAAACTCTACTTTGTTGCGAAGGATAATTCGAATCAGGTGCAAGCGGCGGTTTCTGCAGGACTGCCAATTACCACGCAGCAGGGAATACCACCAAATTATTCGGATAGCTGGTGGAATCCGAATGAGTCCGGCTGGGGAATTACCATCACAGACCACGGTAGCAATGCGTTCGTGCAGTGGTACACCTACGATGTAACGGGCCACAACCAAAAATATGTGATTTCCGGCGGAACTTTTACCAATAACAAATGCCAGTTCACCGGTGCAATTCAGCATGTAACCGGCCCGAGTTGGACCGCGCCTACGTTTGATCCAAATCAGGTGGTCAGAACCACTGTCGGTTCCGGTACTTTCAATTTTTGTCCGACGGGATTGCCGGCTGGGACGATCGTGTTTAACTACACTGCTGATGGCGTCACAGGTAGCAAGCAACTTACGCGCCTGTCGTTTGGGAACGACGTGCCGCATTGGGGCGGAATGGCCAATACCGGCGCACCTGATTTCACTGATTTGTGGTGGAATCCGGCTGAATCGGGCTGGGGAGTAAGTGTTACTCAACACGGCAACAATATATTTTTCCGGATCTTTGTCTATGATACGGACGGCCGTCCGCTTCTTTTTGTCGTTCCGGGTGTCGCGTTCATCACTAACAAGAGCTTTACCGGCGCCATACAAGGGACCACTGGGCCGTGGTTCGGAACAGTTCCATTTGATCCAACCCAAGTCATAAGAACAAATTTAGGTACGGCAACGTTGACATTTAGCGATGCAAATAACGGTGTCCTCAGTTACACGGTCAATGGCATCACGAAGACAAAGAGCATTACACGTTTAGGATTTTGACCTGAAACGTTTCGAGAAGGTGATAGCGCAATAAAGTCTAGGCTATCTGAATAGTCAGACTTCTTCTCTCGACATCAGGATTGGGCCGGCCGGGTTAACCGGCCGGCCCTTTTTCGGATCGTCGATGCTGATATATGATCGCAGATGATATGGAGATGCGCCTCATGCCTTGTTCCAATGATCCTAAGAGCGGCGAAGATAGGTACTGACCTTTCAATTCAAGCAAGCGTCACCAGGAAAAAGCGTAGCGCAATCCAGGATCATTCCACAAACCTTTTTAAGTCGATTGTGCCTATGGTAGTGATTATGGGAAAAGTTTGTCCTGGGTTAAGGCTGCGCTTCATCCAGGTTACACTTGCGATCGGATTGCCTTGGCGTGTGCAGACGTGCTTCGGCAAGCCTGAGCACACTTCTCATTTTAAACCTTAGGTTTCCACAGCATGAATGCTGCGCACATCGATAAATATATTCTTTCGGAGCTTGGCTCAAACTGGCGCAAGGTTGCGATGGTGATAGCTCGGGTAATGACCAATTCTCCTGAAGCTAAAGCCGAGTTTGTCGCCACACGGGTTGAAGCTCTGATCAATGACGGTCGTGTGGAGGTTCAAAGCAGTGTTAAAAATTGGCGTTACTGCGAAATTCGTTGCTCCTTGCCCAAACGTGATACGTAACCGAGATGCGACCGGGTTCGTAAACAGGTAGCAAGCGTAGCCCGGATGAAACGTAGTTAAAAGGGTTGGGAGATGATCCTGGATTGCACTACGCTTGCTCAGAAAAAACAAACGGCATTGGTTGGAGATTTTTCAATAGGAGGCAAAAACGATCTCAATCTGGCCTCTTTGACTCAACTCCCAACCAGTCAATAGCGAGTTAATTTGGCCCATCAATATAGAACGAGAGAAGTCCTATATGTAAAGTCAAACTGTCATTGGGAACGTTGATACACGATCATTGGGCGGATAATCTCTACTCCAGCAATCTCACCCACAACAGCATCCTCTTCCTCCAATTCCTCAAAGTTTTCCCACAAGAGCTTCAGCTTTTCTTTCAACAAGGCTATGTAAGAGATCGGTTTTACACCTAAACTCCACGGAAATTCATCTTGTTCATCAATAAATCTAGTACGTGACGAAGAAAATTTAGGAACTAAGACTAGATCACTATAAAATTCAAATGTACTCGAATAAAAGGCATCCTTTCCGATATCATCGGATTCTTCATAGGAAATATCACCAAAAATAACAACCACCTTATTACTCATAGTGAGGCGTTCAATCAACTCAACAAACGTCAGTTGTTCATTATTAATTCGCCACACCGGCAAATCTCTATTCCTTATGAGTGGATGCAACCGAAGCAGGTCTTCTCGTGACAACTTGCTTTTCTTTTCCTCATTTATTAATCGCTCTGCCCAATCAGACCATGATGCTGTAGACCCAGCCGGTGCTGCATCTGTACGGCGAATGTCACGGTTATTTCCATTAACTAGCCCTAATCCCACCAACCCTATTAAATTACCGCAATGAACACCTCCGACGGTAAGTGCCGCCGGCTTATAAGGTGTGTAATTCCTTCCCAAGCCAAACCTTCCAAGCAAGGTTCCATCTTCGTCTACTAATTTATGAAGAGAAGCATTATCACATCCAACACGGCCAACTAGAGTGTTGTCATCAATAGTTATCCAATCATTTGGTAAGACTGCAGCCCTTTTGGGTTCTCGTAAAAATGACGAGCACAGAGTTACCTCGCTTGCAGGGCACAAACGGCCCAATAGTGTCATCAAACGATCGCCGCCCGTTTGCAAAATGCTGTCTATATTTGATTTTTTTATTAAAAAACTTTCTACCTCAATTCCTTGAAAAACTCTTTCAAGCGGTCCGATATAAATCTCGTCGGTAAGCAATTTAATTAATCGTTCAGTAGTCAGTTCAACTGAGACGCGTGTTCCATTGCGCTGCAATCGATCAGCTCCATTTGCGCGAGTCAATAACGGTCGACCCTGCAGCCCCTCCTCGAACTGTAACAGCCACTGATCAGTGTTATCGTTTATAGATCGTTCGAATCTGCGAGTCGCAACGTGAATGTTAGATCCGAGCATAAAGACTGAATAAAATCCGATACCAAATTGCCCGGCAGCTTTGAATCCAGTTTTTGCGAGGCCAGGCATCTCTTCGCGCAAGGTGTCACTTGACCATAACGAATGACCAAAATCAAGAAGCACATTGGTCAGCACATAACGGCTCATGCCAATGCCATTGTCCGTCACATTTAATCGCCAATTGTCGTCGCCAACTTGCTCGATAGAAACGTGGACTTCCCCCTCGTTATCTCCGATTACCCTTAATGCTCGTAACGCACGGACTGCATCCATCGCGTTTTGAAGTAATTCGCGTAGAGCAGCGGATGGATGATCCCCATACAACTTGGCGCCACCCATTACAGCGATTAATCTGGGTACATTAGTTATAGTCGGTGCGACATTTACTGGCTCCCAATCTCGTACTCGTACTTGTCGTGAAAAGGACTCTGGGGTCTCGGCGCCTAACACGCAATTTGCTGCGAAACATTCTCGTTTTTCATCACGCATAAACATATAGGCATCGCGAAGCTCTCTATCAACTAGACATGCGGCTTCATAAGCCAACCACCAAGCACGGCGGTCCTTCGGCATAAATGGATTGCCGGAGGCAATCCTGAGTTCGCCTTGAGATGTACGCATCGGTTGCCCTAGGTTAGCTTGAAATCGCCAATGGTCAGCAGAAATGCCTTCAGGCTGTCGCAATGCAAAAAGAAACCAAGGGGCGCGTTGACTATCTATATGAGCAGCATCAGCCGTCCGCAGCAGGAATGCCACTTTCAGAACGTCAACACTCCAAGCAGCCGGATGCAGAAAACCGGGCAGAGGTATATTCCGGTCTCTGAACAAATCTACGACACGGTGAGTCGCCCAATGATGACTAGCCGCGATTTCTCCGATTAAGTCGCCATAGTATTGGCGCAATTCCAATTTCTCAAGCAAATATATCGGGTCATTTGAGCCCGGCGCATACCATTGAACAAAAGGCAATTTACGTGCCTGCTCCGCATGAAGATTTCGTAAAATCTGAAATAGAGCAATCTTTTCCTCAGCACTGCCGTTTGGTGGATCTTGGCCTTCGTATCGCTGAGCAATTAGGTCTTGCCATTGATCAGTGCTCATAATTTCCGCCAATCGTCCTGGGTACGCGGCAATTACATGCGCAGCATCGTGTAGTAAGAACGCCCCACCCAATACGAACGCTTCTGCTGGGTTCAATATATAGTCAGGCCCAGCAATTTCGTCAGCTACGCGCCACAATGCATCGATATGACTAATATCGTGTATTGTTAACCAGGGAAGCTCTGCACCAATTGTTGAAATAAGCGCAGATACCCTATCTCTGAAACTGAGAAAAGCATCACATAGGATTGCTCGCTGTGAATCAAATACATCGTTTTGTCGCGCTAAGGTACGTCGCCACAACGCATACTTATCCATCTCTGTCGCCACGAGGTTTCCTCTCTTAGAGCTAGCAAATACATCAAGGCTTAATTTAATTTTTAGGCAATGCAACTCACTCGCATATAGTGTCTTAAAATCGTTGCATAGAAAACATTCGACAGGTCACGTACGCCACTCATTCTCATCCGGTTCGAGAGAATTTTGGTGGAAGCCTTGTCGATGTTGTTCAAGACTTGTTGCTGCTTTTGATAGTCATTAGAACAAGTGGCTGTGCATTCTTTTACGCTTTTTATACAGGGATTAGTCCTCGAAAGCATTACTCATCATCATTTTGTAATGAGCCAAATGACCCGCCTTATCGAAGATTGCTCGAAATACCTTCAAGTAATTTTCAACCTGTGAGCTATCAATCGAAATATAAAGATCATCGTGAGTAAAATGCGAACCGTCATTGAGCCAGGAAAATAGTGATTTGCAGATGAGCTTTTCCTGGCCGGCAAACATGGCGCAAATCTTATCCGAGTCCACTCCTCCTAAAATTTTAAAATAGTTCTCCAAGATTCTTCGGAGCGTATTTTGGATAGCCAACGTTGATCGATCTGACCTTCGCACTTCAGCCCACAGCAAGTCATAAGACGTTTTTATTGGGTTGGAAGTATGTTTTTCCACATTCGTAACTAAATTCAACTTTCGAATAACCCAAAACGTCTCCTCATTCATTGCCACATTCTGTCGATTGGAATTAAAAGTGATCTCTTTGTGGAAATATACATTGTGCGTGAGGACAAAGATTTGCTTGATATGACCGACTTTTGTCCGGACTTCGTCGAATAAACCTTTGATGAGGCTACTAACAATAAAGAGGACATCGCTGTCTAAACTTGAAATTGGATCGTCGAAAACAACAATTCGATCGGTGGTCATTCCGCTGTCCAGCTCGCTTCCTTTAAGAAGGTGGTAAAAATAGAGAAATGTGACGAACGTTTTCTCACCTTCGCTTAATGTCGCCTTCGCATCCGTACCGTCGGATCGGACAAGTTTATAGGAAATTCCACTTGTCGCTTTATCAAGCCTGAATCCTTGAAAACCGAAGGATACTAGTAGTGCATTAATCCCATCAATCGTCGGCTGTACACTCGTAGTTTTCTTTTCTAACTCCCGAATCTCAGTTATTTTTTTTCTCTTGTCCTCAGTTAACCTTTCAAGTTGGCCAGCAATAGACTTTATGGCCTTTTCTAAGCCATCAGTTTCAATCTTGTATGTGTCAATATCTGTTTTCAGTTCATCAAGCACATACTTCCAAATCTGTGCGGTCAAGGTGCTGCGTTCCTTGGAAAGATTGGCGACCATATTATTATGATCAGCCACTTCAATATTGGCAGAATCAAGAAGTTCTTTGATCGCCGTGGCAACATTGTTCAGTGATTCCAGCTCAACTACCTGGCTGGCTTCTTTCTTCTTTCCCGTAAGACGCTGGTTATTAATAATGACCTTTGAGTCGAGTAGCTCCTTCTCCATCTTCAGCTTTTCGATATCTAGAAACTTGGATGGTGCCGCAATGATGTTTGCAAGTTGTTGCTGAAGTCGAGCGGCGTCCGTTGCATAGTTGGTTATAAGGTCATCTATTGCTTTGCTGTCACTTAGAAAGGTTTCGTCGAAATATTCATTCAAACTTTGTGCAAATACTTCAGTTGTGATTTTTTGGCAAAATGGGCAGATTCTATTATTGGTTCTTCATCAATTTCACTGTGATTTTGTGCGCGATCTTGCAAGATCCAGTT
>JAZKCF010000136.1:0-27753 GCA_040388195.1 Pseudomonadota bacterium | reverse complement strand
ATTAAATTCAATGGGGTTGCCCCCAAATGCGGCGCCCGCGTCGTTGCGCTCCTTGTTAAGGGAACAACCATTAGCCGCGTCGCGACGCCTAGCGGGCATCCGCATTTGGGGGCAACGACACCGTACATTCATATGAAATCCGCTCTATACGCCTCCTATATTTTTAAACGCAATTGCCCTAGCAACACGCCGCCTCCCTCGCGGCATTGAGCAATTACGTTTATGATACCGATAACAAAGCTAATTAATTTTTTCCCGTAATTTTTCTGCAAAGTACCCCCGATGACCATTCGAGCAAACCTCGAAAGCTTTCACTATGATCCAGTGCAAAGTGATTCTGAATCTCTACGCCGTTCCGTCGCCAACCGCCTACTTTATACAGTCGGCAAAGATCCTATAGTCGCCCATGACGGCGACTGGTACGTGGCCTTATCCCAAGTCGTACGCGATCGGCTGGTTGAGCGCTGGATGGAAACCACGCGTAAGCAGTATGCCCAAAACGTTAAGCGCATTTATTACTTATCGATGGAATTTTTGATTGGCCGCGCGCTCAGTAATAGCTTGATGGCCATTGGCCTTTACGACGACTTTAGCGATGCCTTGAAGACAACAGGCATCGATGTGGAGGAAATTCGCGAACAAGAACCCGACGCCGCGCTTGGCAACGGCGGCCTTGGCCGTCTTGCCGCGTGTTTTCTGGATTCCATGGCAACACTTGGCTTGCCGAGCTACGGTTACGGCATTCGCTACGATTACGGCATGTTCGCGCAGCATTTGCATGATGGCCATCAAGTCGAACAGCCGGATGATTGGCTTAACAAAGGTAATCCTTGGGAATTTCCACGACCCGATGTCACCTACCCCATTCACTTCGGCGGTCGGGTACGGCACGATCAACGCGGCGCACACTGGGAAGACACAGAGGAAGTGCTGGCCATGGCGCACGACATGATCATTCCCGGCTATGGCACTAAAGCGGTGAATACGCTTCGCCTATGGCATGCGAGAGCCTGTGAAGCGCTCGACTTCGCGGTGTTCAATCAGGGCGACTACATGCTGGCCGTGCAGAACAAGAACCGCTCTGAAAACGTTACGCGTGTTCTCTATCCAGATGATTCTAGCCATCAAGGCAAAGAGCTGCGTTTGCGCCAGGAATATTTCTTCGTCAGCGCGGCATTACAAGACATCATTCACCGCTTCCTGCATGACCACACCGATTTTGCTGAACTGCCGGATAAGATAGCGATTCATCTGAACGATACGCATCCGGCAATCGCCGTACCCGAACTCATGCGTTTGCTGGTGGATGTGCATCGCCTCGCATGGGACGATGCTTGGAAACTTTGCACCGGCATTTTCTCCTACACCAATCACACGTTAATGCCCGAAGCGCTGGAGACTTGGCCGGTAAGCATGATGCATAGCGTGCTGCCACGGCATTTAGAAATTATTTTCGAGATTAACCGTCGCTTTCTCGAATGGGTAAAAACAACGCATAGCAATGATTCCGGTTTACTACGGCGTGTATCGCTAATTGATGAACGCGGCGAGCGACGCGTATGCATGGCTTATCTTTGTATATTGGCAAGTCACAAAGTGAATGGGGTCTCGAAGCTGCATAGCGACTTACTTGTTAAAACCATCTTCGCCGATTTTGCCAAAATTTTTCCGGATCGCTTTTGCAATAAGACTAACGGCGTTACGCCGCGCCGCTGGTTGGCGAATGCAAATCGCGGGTTGGCAAAATTGATCGATAGCCGTATTGGCCCGGATTGGCGGGTTGATCTCGATCAACTTAGCAAGCTTAAACCGCTTGCCACCGACTCCGCTTTCGTCGAAGAATTTACTGCGGCCAAAGCTGCAAACAAACAACGGCTCGCAACTTATATCAAGCAAGAAACCGGCATAATAATCGATCCCGCTTCGCTCTTCGATGTGCAGGTCAAACGCATGCATGAGTACAAGCGGCAACTCCTCAATGTGCTGCATATCATCACGCGCTATAACGCCATTCTGGAAAACCCCCACGCAGGCTGGGCACCACGCACGTTCATTTTCGCTGGTAAGGCTGCATCGGCCTATTACATGGCAAAGCTCATCATCAAGCTGATTAACGATGTGGCGCGTAAAGTGAATAACGATCCCCGCACCAATGAATTATTGAAAGTGGTGTTCGTACCAAATTATGGTGTTTCTGTCGCCGAAATTATTATTCCCTCAGCCAATTTGTCGGAGCAAATTTCAACTGCGGGAACCGAAGCCTCCGGCACCGGCAATATGAAACTCTCGTTGAATGGCGCGCTAACCATCGGCACGCTCGACGGCGCCAACATCGAGATTCTCGACAATGTCGGCGAAGAAAACATTTTTATCTTCGGCCATACGGCAGCAGAAGTAGCAAACATCAAGGCTAGCGGTTACGCGCCTAGGGATTACTACGAAACCAATCCGCTGCTGAAGCAAGTGCTGGATCAAATCGCATCGGGCTATTTTTCTCCCGATGAACCGATGCGTTTCATGCCTATCGTCGATTCACTTCTTAAACACGGTGATACGTATCTGTTGCTTGCCGATTACGCTTCTTATGTAGCGACGCAAGCAAAGGTCGATACCTTGTATCAAAATCCTACAGAGTGGGCGAAAAAGGCGATTCTCAACGTTGCCGGTATGGGACCGTTCTCCAGTGATCGGACGATACGTGAATACGCAGAGGAAATTTGGAAAGTGAAACCATTAGCAGTGTAAGAAATTTTATGCCGAACACTACAGAAATAACGGCCATCGTTGCCGGCAATCATAACGATCCTTTTGCGTTTCTCGGTTTACATGAAAACGAAAGCGGCGCAATGGAAGTACGTACCTTCCAGCCTAGCGCAACACAGGTGATTGTTCTCGACGCAAAATCAGGTAAGAAGATTACCGAGCTTGAAAAGATCGACGAAGCCGGCCTGTTTTGCGGAGTCATTCCTCGTCGGAAAAACCGTTTCCCTTACCGACTACGTGTACGCTGGGACGAGCAAGATTTCGACATCGAAGATCCTTACCGCTTTCCGCCCGTACTGGGGGAGATGGATGTTTGGCTACTAGCTGAAGGTACGCATTACCGTCCATATGAACGGCTCGGCGCGCACCTAACTACAATCGAAGGCGTAGAGGGAACCAGCTTCGTGGTATGGGCGCCCAATGCAAAACGTGTGTCGATCGTGGGCGAATTTAATCAGTGGGATGGCCGGCGTCATCCCATGCGCTTACGGCGTGAGTGCGGCGTGTGGGAAATTTTTCTGCCTGCTATAAGTGCTGGAGTGAAATATAAATTTGAGATTCATGGCCCAGATGGCAAATTACTGCCACTGCATGCTGATCCGTATGGTTTCGCCGCAGAAATGCGGCCGGCAACTGCATCGATTGTCTCGCCGCTGCCACCTATTGTTCCCGGTACTGAAGCGCGTAAAGCAGCCAATGCACTCAATGCACCGGTCTCCATTTATGAAGTGCATCTCGGGTCCTGGCGCCGGAAGACAGAAGAAGATAACCGCTTTCTAACGTGGCGAGAGTTGGAAGAGACGCTCATTCCGTACGTAAAGGAAATGGGGTTTACGCATCTGGAATTGCTGCCGATTTCCGAATTCCCTTTCGATGGCTCCTGGGGTTATCAGCCGGTAGGCCTTTACGCACCCACTGCCCGCTTTGGCTCGCCTGAAGATTTCCGTCGATTCGTCGCGCATTGTCACGCGGAAAATATCGGCGTCATCGCCGATTGGGTGCCCGGTCATTTCCCTAATGATCCGCATGGCTTAGCTAGTTTCGATGGTACGCATCTTTACGAATATGCCGATCCACGTGAGGGCTTCCACAAAGACTGGAACACCCTCATCTACAACTACAATCGCCATGAAGTAAAAAACTTTCTGATCGGCAACGCGCTGTATTGGATAGAACGCTTCGGTGTCGATGGCCTGCGCGTGGATGCAGTCGCCTCGATGCTCTACCGCGACTACAGCCGTGAACCGCACGAGTGGATTCCCAATTACCAAGGCGGCCGAGAAAATTTGGAGGCTGTCGCGTTTCTGAAACGTATGAACGAAATCATCGGTCAAGAACGGACGGAAGCCATTACCGCCGCGGAAGAATCAACAGCATGGCCGATGGTATCGCGCCCGCCATCGATGGGCGGACTCGGATTTCATTACAAATGGAACATGGGCTGGATGCACGACACGCTGCAATATATGCAGCAAGATCCGATGTACCGCCGCTATCATCATGACCAAATCACTTTTAGTTTGGTCTATGCCTTCAACGAGAATTTCATTCTGCCGCTGTCGCATGATGAAGTAGTGCATGGCAAAGGATCGCTGCTCAGCAAAATGCCTGGCGACCGGTGGCAAAAATTTGCAAATCTACGCCTCTACTTCGCGTTCATGTATGCGCATCCCGGGAAAAAACTATTGTTCATGGGCTGCGAATTCGCGCAGGAAAAAGAGTGGAATCACGATCAAAGTCTCGACTGGCATTTGCTAGATGACAAGCTGCATAAAGGCATGCAAGCACTAGTCCGTGATCTCAATCATGTCTACCGCGACTCTCCAGCGCTATATGAGATCGACTTCGAACCGCGCGGTTTTGAATGGATCGATCATAGCGATCGCGAGCAAAGCGTGATTTCTTTTTTACGCAAAGGTAACGACGAAAACCGTTTTGTTGTCGCGATCGTCAATTTCACGCCGGTCCCGCGCTACGGCTATCGAATCGGCGTTCCTAAGCAGGGATACTATCGGGAAATTCTTAATACGGATTCAAAGTTCTACGGCGGCAGCAACGTAGGAAATCGCGGTGGTATTTTAAACGCCGAAGATAGGCCGGCGCATGGCCGCCCTTACTCGCTCAGCATCACGTTGCCGCCGTTGGCGACGGTTTATTTGGAGTGGACAGCGCAGCAAGCGTAGAAGACAAAACAGGGACGGCTTTGACACGCCACCTGAAGATGCAGCAGTTGTCAGGATGAGTAAAATTTCCCTCATCCTGACAATCTGACGATTACATTATTTTGATCCGAAATCGATCGATACAGTTACTTGCTGCGTACCGGGATCGACATAAATACCACAACCTACGTAATTGAAATTGGAACTGACCATGTTCTCGTAGTGTCCGCCGCCAGGCCCCTCATCCCACATCATTTTTATCCCTTCGGAGAGAATCTGACGCATCGTCTTTCCGTTCATACTCCATCCCATCCATCCCGGAAGCATATTTTCTCCCACCGCGCCGTGGTTTTGTGGGAATCCATGATCAGCAACGTATGCATGGGCTCTCTTTTTTTCCTGAGAGTATCGAGCGGATTCACCAGCATACTGCTCCAGTGACCCTGAACGCTGGAGAGCAGAACGGCCCTTCGTTACTCGATACCGGTTGTTTTCATCGACGCAAAACTGAAGGTCGTTGCCAGAGCCGCCACCGCCGGCTTGGTTGCCTGGCTGGGGCTGACCGGCGCTGGAATTGCCACATTCAAGATTATCACCTGCGGGAACTCCTAGAATTTTTGTGATTGCCTGGTAGTATTTGCCCCTGCTCTGAACCTCTTGCTGCTTGCGACCATCGCATTCAGCGGTACCGTTTATACTGCGTACTGTTTCACCAAAGCCTGAATGATTAACCATGGCGTCATGTGGTGTCGTTTTACCCCCGCCCTTTTGATTCATCCAGAACCATATGGCCGTAAGCCATCCGGTAACCTGATCCTTCATCACTTCGGGATACTGCAAGAGCGGCAATTGCAACGCTTCGCCGATCACGCCATAGTTTTCATTCCCGGTAATTTGAAGAGGGCCGCGTCCGTAATACTGCTTTCCTGGAGCGCAAGGATATTTAGCGCTAGGTTTGCAGTTGTCACCTTTGTTGGGTTCCTCAAGTAAAGCAAGACCGTTGGTTTCTTGGGCAACATGGGCCAGGAATGCCGCAAACTCTTGCTTATTGGTTGTGTCATCACCAGCGCTCGCAAAGTCTTTGAAAGCAACGTACGCCGTCATCAACCCTGCATATGTATATGCAGGATTACGCTTGGGAAACATTTGATTGAATTGTGCTTCGGTAAAGGGGTATGGAAACTTGTTTGGTGACGCCGGTGAATTCCCTCCCGTCGGAGTATGGGAAGCGTCAGATGAGGAACCACCTCCAGGCGGATGACAATTCTCTACGGCTTTGACAGTTTCTGAAAATACCATCGTGCCAATTGTAAGCAGCAGAGTAGACGCCACACTTCTAACTAGACGTGCTTGTTGGGTTGTAGTCTTTTTCTTCATTGCTTGCCCTTCCCGAAAAATTGAAATTAATGTTATGTCTAATGGCCTAGATGAAAACTATCAGCCAGATACTTAAGCAAAACCAATGCCAAAACACCCCGTTACAATTACAATGCCATGCCATTGATAACAAATAACAATTTATTGCACGCCGTTTTAGACAGCGCCAAATTCTTGCAAAAGTAGAAAAACAAGCCAGCGTTACCTTGCAAAAATTAAGTCTTTGTCACACGCAGTCTACGATGGCGACATCTACAGTATGTTATGAACCATGACACGACTGGGTTTGGTCTGTTTTAGGGCAGTGCAATCGAGAAGACACTCCGCTAACGCAGCGGATGCTTGGTAGGCAATGAAGTATTTCAATAAGTGAGCGGCTTTCACCTCTATCTACCATGTCGTTGCCCCATCAAGCAAAGCCATCGTGCGTTTAAACAAATCACTCGCTCCACACCGAAATTTAAATGTTTTCGAATGGCTCACGCTTTCCTGACAAACCTTCAACTCAGGAGATGATGCGCAATCAGCAGCGATCAATTATTAAAACGACAACTCCGTCCACAGCGGAACAATTCTGCTATCTTTGCATTGCGCTTCGTCAAAAAAATTTTCACGATAACTTATAGTGGCAGAGCCAATTTAATCAGGATTCTAAAAAATTATGCGGTCCTCTCCCCTCTCGATCGGTGTATTGGAAGCAGGCCGCCCTTGGCCATTAGGTGCAACGTTTGACGGCGGCGGCGTCAACTTTGCGGTGTTCTCCGCGCATGCGACACAAATACAGCTTTGCATTTTCGATGAAAGCGGAGAGAAGGAACTTGCTCGACTTTCCCTACCCGAGTTTACTGATCAGGTCTGGCATGGCTATTTACCCGGCGCGCAATCCGGCCTCGTTTACGGATATCGAGCATTCGGACCGCATGCGCCGGAGCGAGGCCACCGCTTCAACTCACACAAACTGTTGATCGATCCTTACGCTAGGCAATTTACCGGCTCATTCCGTTGGTCTTCGGCACACTTTGACCTGGAAGCTAATTCTGGATCGATCAATAAACAAGACAACGCGCAGGATACTTACAAAGCAGTTGTGATCGATGACGACTTCGACTGGGAAGACGATCATCCGCCCGCGATTCCACTATCCGACTCGATTCTCTACGAAACGCATGTCAAGGGATTCACGATGCGTCATCCCGATGTGCCGGGACATCTACGTGGTACCTACGAAGGTTTTTCTTCACGCCAAGCCATTTCGCATTTGCGGAAACTCGGCGTCACAGCCGTGAGTTTTCTACCGGTACACCAATCGATTCCGGAACAATCCCTCGTCGAAAGAGGGCTCACTAATTATTGGGGTTACAACACCATCGGTTTCTTCGCACCCGATGTCCGTTTTTGCGTGGCCGATCCGGTACCAGAATTCAAGTACATGGTGAAACGCCTGCATAGCGCTGGTATCGAGGTCATCCTGGACGTTGTATATAACCATACGGCTGAGGGTGATCATACCGGCCCGACGCTATCCTTTCGTGGCCTGGATAATCATAGTTATTACCACCTGCGACCTGGCGATTTGCGTCTCTATGAGAACTTCACGGGCACCGGCAATAGCGTAAATCTCCATCACCCGCGCGCATTACAGCTGGTGATGGACTCTTTACGGTATTGGGTGACAGAAATGCATGTGGACGGCTTTCGCTTTGACCTCGCAGTGACCTTGGCAAGAAACGCTGCCGGCTTCGATCCGCACAGCAGCTTCTTTAATTGTCTGCGCCAAGACCCCGTGCTAGCGCGCGTAAAGCTGATTGCCGAACCTTGGGACATTGGTCTTGGTGGCCATCAAACCGGCCGGTTCCCACTTGGCTGGTCGGAGTGGAACGATCGTTATCGCGATACCATTCGCGCTTTTTGGGTCCGGGAAACGCCGCATCGCGGCGAAGTCGCTGCCCGCATCGCCGGCTCTCACGATCTATTCCATCAGCATGGCCGCAAGCCACAAGCGAGCATTAATTTCATTACCGCTCATGACGGCTTCACATTGCATGATCTCGTAAGCTATAACGCAAAGCATAACGAGGCCAATGGTGAAAACAATCAGGATGGCAGCACTGACAACAAGAGTTGGAACTGCGGCGTCGAAGGGCCCAGCACGCTACTCGCGATTAATGCGCTACGTAGTCGTCTGAAACGCGCCTTGCTAGCAACGCTGTTCATTTCACAAGGCATGCCAATGTTATTGGGCGGCGACGAATTAGGTCGCAGTCAATCCGGTAATAACAATGCCTATTGCCAGGATAACGATATCAGCTGGTACGAATGGCAAGAGGGAGATGAATCCTTTGTCGCCTTTATCGCCAAGATGACCGCATTGCGGCGGCGGTACCGACAGCTTCGCAGCACGCATTGGCTACACGGTGCCACTACATCGGCCGGCGTCAAAGACATTACCTGGCTGAATCGCGAAGGCACCGTAATGACACCCGCACAATGGGAAGAAACCGGCACGCATGTGCTGGGAATTCTCTTTGGTGCCGAGGCGGTTGAAGACTTGACGGTGCTGGTACTGATGAACGCAGAATCCAGCGATTGGGCATTTCCCTTACCGGAAGGCAAATGGAAAGTGATGCTGGATACGACGCATTATCCTGAAAAAACGACTGATCCCATGGAAGGATGGCTGGCGATAAAGGCGCGTAGTTTTGTCTTACTTGAACTTGTTTGAAGCGGTAAGGCCGCAGAAATTGTTTCTGATGATCATGGTTTGAAAATACGGAGAATCTCGAATGCGCTTTCCTCGCACAAGCGGCGTGTTGTTGCACCCTACATCCCTACCTGGCCCACATGGGTCTGGTGATTTCGGTCCAGCTGCTTATCATTTTATTGACTGGTTGGTGAGCGCCGGTCAAAAGCTCTGGCAAATATTGCCGCTTGGCTCCATCGGTCCGGGCAATTCACCTTACATGAGCACCTCCGCATTCGCAGGCAATCCGTTATTCATCGACCTGCAAGACCTTGCTAATCGCGGCTGGCTCGATCAAACGGAATTAGCACAAATATATTTCCCTGCCGATCGCATAGATTACGCAACTGTGATTCCCTTCCGCATGATGCACTTGCGGTGCGCCTCGGAGAGTTTCTTCTCTTCCGGTGGCGACGATCATGAAGCGTTCCGCGCATTCTGCGAAGAACAAAAAGCCTGGCTAGGTGATTACGCTCTCTTCATGGCACTCGCGCAGCGCGACCCTAGTAAAGAATGGAGCGACTGGGAACCTGATCTAGCTCACCGCAAACCCACGGCGCTTGAATCAGCCAAGCGGCAATATGGGAAAGAAATCCGCTTTTGGGAGTTTGTGCAATGGAATTTCTTCCGGCAATGGCGTGATGTCAAACAATACGCTAACGAACGCGACATCAAAATCATTGGCGACATTCCCATCTTCATCGCTTATCACAGCGCCGATGTTTGGACGCATCAACACCTCTTCTACCTCGATCAAAACTTAAGACCCAATGTAGTCGCGGGCGTACCACCGGATTTTTTTAGCGAGACCGGCCAACTATGGGGCAACCCGCTGTATCGCTGGGAACACCATCAAAAAGAAAACTACGCGTGGTGGATTGAACGGCTGCGAGCGGTCACGCAACTCACCGATATCGTGCGTATCGATCATTTCCGTGGCTTCGCCGGCTATTGGGAGATACCTGCCAAAGAAACTACGGCCATTAATGGTCGCTGGCGACCGGGACCAGGAAGCAGATTTTTCACAGCCGTCAAAAGCGCCCTTGGTCAGCTGCCAATTATCGCCGAGGATTTAGGCGTGATCACACCGGATGTCATTGAATTGCGCGATCGCTTTGAACTACCTGGCATGCGCATTCTGCAATTCGCTTTCGCTGGTGATACCGCCAATAGTTTTCTACCGCATAACTATGTGCACAATACTGTCGTTTATACCGGCACACACGATAACGACACTAGCCGAAGCTGGCTTCAATCAGCAACCGAACGGGAACGGATGTTCGCGCAGATGTATCTGAAAACCGATGGCCGGGAAATTCATTGGGACTTCATCCATGCGGCATCTGAATCAGTAGCCGACATGGCACTCTATCCGCTTCAAGATATTCTTGGTCTTGGTAATGAAGCACGCATGAATCTACCGGGAAAATCGGAAGGATATTGGGAATGGCGCTTTCAATGGCGACAAGTCGAAGACTGGCATGCCAATCGGTTGCGAAACATGTCAGCCGTGCATGGCAGAAATGATATCAAGCCATTACCGCTGCCAGATTATCCGACCGGGCGAGCGCTGCCTTAAAATATTTTATTTAATTAGAGCGGATTTCATATGAAATCCGCTCTAATGCCATAACCATTCGCTTTAGGTGAGGCGGACTGCCGATCATCGGCTTTTTTCAACAGCCGTTTAATCGAGGTTTCAAAAAGCAATCAGTTATCATTTTTGCCATACGATGGCATATCTATATTTTAAGATTGGAAGAACGCACTATTTTTGTAACTAATGCTGCGTTTTTTTACTCAATCGTCTCAAGCAATTAACTTTTCTCTCACTCTCTAATAGTTTTTAGGTATGAATTCTGCTTCTCCATCTACATGGGGAACCGCAACTTCCTGCATTTACTTTAGGTGAGCGAAGAAAAATGAATTCTGAACGCGACGGCGATGGGGGAGATAAAGGTACAGATAGCGCTCAGGAGACATCGCTCGACGAAATGCACCTCACACCACATCGAGTGACTGGTGAGGCAGTAGAGACAAGTTCTGAGGCAGCCAACGCACCTTCGTCGCCGACACCTCCGCTCAAAACGACAAAGCAGAATCTCGCGGCTTTATCACCAGCATCACCACCCGGGCCAAACGAACAACCAACTCGTACATCATCGGAATCGCTGAAATCACCAAGCTCACTGCGGACACCTGAAGCGACGGAGGAAATTCTGGACGTAACCTCATCGCCGCTCGAAGTGGCACCACCGCCACCATCTCATCAAACACAAGAAGCGCAGGAGTTTCTGCCATCATCGTCGACAGGACTGCTCTCAGGAACCCCGCAAGCGTCGTATGGGTCGTTAACGCAAGAAGCCCCGCCACCGCCGACATTATATGAACGCACTGAGTTCAATCCCCCCATCTGGCCCGAAGGTTTGCCGCCGGATGCCGTACCCTTAAATCCCGACGGCAAAACCCCTCGAGGTGCACTTGCACTAGCGCTTGCCGTCAATGCTTTATCCGAATTCTGCGCAATGGGTGCTGTTTATGGCTGGGTGTTGCCCTATGTCCTCGATTTCATGGAAAAATACAAGGTAGGCTCCATGGTTAATTTCGGAGGTACTTTGGGCACGGTCGCCCAGAAAACCGTAGAAATTGGCGTTCCAAGTGCTGCACTAATGCTTACGGAAACGCCGCTTTTTGGTTATGGGGCCGAAATGTCGCCTGCAGGCTTGCGCTCTGAAATACGACAACGAGCATCTAGTAACGCTTATCCATCATTCAAGATCCCTAGTCACCCAGGAGAACGTAACACGACGCCTGCGGCCGATGTTGAAGCAAATGTCCCGCCTATTGCTGAATGGAACGCTGCTCATGAAGCGCATAACGCCGCCATCGGATATGCACAGCGACATGGCTTTAATAGACTGGTTAAGTACCCTACTCCTGGCACCGACCAACACACCGACGCTAATCTGGCGACATACAACTCGCCAGAACAAGTCGAGTTAAGAAAAAAGGTTAATGTCTCTTTACAGGCCACACCGCCTGTTCTTACCGTTCATCCTGGTCCCGAGGTCGTGGAGGGCCAAAATAATCCGATCACTGAGGAAATTTATACTGCTGAACATGAGCGCCTCTATCGGGACCGGCTAGCGTCTCATCACGCTGAAGTCGAGTACCTTAACAAGTGTGTATTAAATCATCCTTATTTGCTGCCGCCTTTCGGTCCAGGCCTGATTCCACCTCACCCCGGATTTGACGCCCCGGCAGCCATCAATGCCTATAACGTTCATATTGAAACCTTAAAAGCCGAAGACGATGGCTTTTTAAGCATTGTTGAGGAAAAGAAAAAATATCTGCGCGAAGGGCGGTTCGAATCACAGCAGTCGTCGGTTGAATATCACAATCTCTTCGCACATCTGAATATCGGAGTTAACTTTGCGCTGATCGATGCTACAGCTAAAGTCGTCGGCATGATCGTCGATCCCAACCAGAAAGGGGAAAGCGGACTTTTTACCGCGTTAGGGGCCAGCTTCTCTGGCGCCGGCTTTGGTGCGTTAGGTACCGCAGCGCGATTGGGAAGACGCCACAATTCCCCGACAGAGACTGCTTTATTGCAGGAGGCCCATCGTAATGCGCTTGCTAAGCAGGCAAGTGGTAACTTGCCTGCTGGAACAGCACTGGTACCTGCTACAGAACCCGCTCCAGTGTCTACTCCCACGCATTACATAGTAAATGACTGGGGGCTCAAAGCTGCATTAAACGCTGGAAAGCACATCGCGCACGAGCTAGAAGAACTGGCAGAGGCCGGTAAGCATGCCTCGGATGCAGTAGAAGAACCGGCAGAGGCGGATGAACATGCCTCGCATGCAGACTGGAAGAAACAACTCCACATTCAGGCAAAATATTTCGCGGCATTCGGTATCGGCAATGCCTCCGGAATGGCGGCTCAGGTCATCTCCGAACCAATTCTCGAGCATCTATTAAAAGGCATGCCACCCTTGGTAAAGGCCTTCACCACGGAATTTTTCACCACCCTCGGTTACGTATTTGTGGGCGATCTTACGGTGCTGGATGACAAATTTCTAAAAAATCTATACGCGTCGTGGAAGACTCCGGTATTTCAAGGTTCAAAAGAACAATTTAAACGTATCGGGCGTAATCTCATATCAAAAGAAGTTGAATTTCCTCATATGACCGATCTTTTATTTGGCGACGATACCACGCACATCGGCGCCAAAATAACCCGGATTGCGGACCACGGTTTTACGATATACCGAAACTCTATCCAACTACCGCAGCAAATAGCCGTGGATGCTCCCCAAGCAACATATGCGGGAACCAAATTCGTTTTCAAAAAGGCTGCCGCGGGCGCGCTCTATGCCGCCAGCTGGCTGCCGTCTTTAAGACGAGGAGGATATACACGGATTGAGCAGGCTAACCCCGACACGTATGCGGATGCGGATGCGGATGCGCGTTACAACAAAAGAATAGAGGAAGCGAAAAAAAACGCGAGGCAGGCTTATATAACGGCATTGTGCGGCGAAGGTAAATCAGAGAAAGACAAAGACGTCCAAAAAAAGCTGCAAGAAATTGAAAAGTCGGAAGTCGCTGTCCGCAACGAGGCTGGCGAAAAATTTTTGAAAATTCCTGAGGTGATCAGGACACCGGAGTCCGATAAATCCACGCTTCTAGAGTCTACAGAAGCACTGAAGCACGTCAATAACATTTTCCTAAAACAAAATGCGGAAGCGGCGCAACAGAAAGTCCTCGAAGAGGAGGTGGTAGCAATAAACCTTGAATCTCTTGTGCAAAATCTAGCGAACGAAACAATGTCGCCGCAGCATGTGGCAACGTTGGTGAAACAATTGCTGGAGCATGAAGACAGTGTTATGGATTTACCGCGGCTCGTAAGCAGACTGGACGACGCGATCACCAAAGCCGCCGAGGGCAAAGGCGACGATGTACTTGCGCGGTTAACAGAACACAAAAAGATTTTGATTACTCACGCTAACGAAGCAATTAACAAACGTATTGCTACTAACACCTTGCAAAGTATCGCAGACACTTTGAAGAATGGGAGCGTCGAACCCGCCAAAGTCGATCCTAAGGTGACGGCATTGCGGATAACCAACGTGCTTGAGCTGTTGTTGAAGCAAGGTATGTCCCAAGAAGAACTGACGCAAATTACAAAAACCATATTCACGTCGGTGGCAGGCCAGAAAGAAGACGTAAAGCAAACGTTACACGAGATCGAGCAAGCGATTACAGAAAAAACCCATGCATTGGCAAACCCGGAATATCGTCCGTTCGGCAATAGCGTAGAGGAAGAAGATCTTAATACCGTTTTACAAAAAGAGATAAGGCAAAAACTTGCTCAGAAAAAGAGCCCGGCAGAAATTACAGAGGACCTGAGTAAAAAGCTAGTAAATCCTGCTCTGCATGATACGCAGCAGGGAAAGCAGCAGTTGCTACACGCTAAAAAAGCTATCGCAAATTTAATCGTCCACGTATGGAGACAACAGACACGTGGGCAACAGATGCAGGCGCAACCCTTGTCGGTGGACGCTAAAAAGAAAAAAGCAAAAAAGACTGTAAACACAATGATGAAAAATTTAATCAGTCAAGGCCACTCGGTTGAGCTGTGTCGACAAGTGATAGAACATCACATCAATCAACAACCCCAAGGAACCACTCGCTCCGCGATGCAAACGCATCTTGTCAAAGCGATGGAAGATGTAGTCAATGCTAAAAAAATGGTAGATGACACCGTTAATGCATCGATTCGTAATGGCGGCTCGCTTCAAGATTGCCGCATGGCATTTGAAAAGAAAATTCGTCAGACTAAGGGAGCCAATCAGGTACAGTCCAGTAAGATAATGCGAGCTTATTTCCCTCAAGCAATCGAGTTCGCCAACTACGCAAAGACGCAAGGTTTTACCCACGGTTACGAACATGTCGATCTGCCCTTAGACAAGCAGGTCAAAGGGGATGGACTGAATGCTACGCAATTTGCGATTGCCGGAGGTGGAGCGTCACACAACCACGCGAGAATCTACACGCTGAAGCCAGGGGAAAAAATTGGTGGCTTAACACCTCAACAGGGGCAACCCATCGAAGGAAAGCTTACCGGACCGGCGCGCAATGAGCAGGACAAAAAGCAGAGCACCGAAATAGATAAGAAACCAGCGGTGAAGAACAAGAAAAAAGCAACTACCAAACGATAAGATCAAGAAGAAAAAATTTCAAGCATGAAAGACTTTGCAGCTTCCTTAGATCTTCTTTTTAAGGAGAATCCATTTTTTTTTACCAGTAAATTGCAGCAGAAGGTTTATAAATCCAAGGTAAAAAATTTACGCAACGAATACGCCGATGCTTCTAATATTCATCAAATTGAAAAGAAAATACTAGCGGAAGTTAAACAGCTTTTGGAGAAAGGTGATTATTCGCCTCCCAAGTTTAGCGAGAGTAGACAATCACTCGACTATCTACTGAAACCGGAAAAGGAAGAAGACGTTCTGGGAGTAAAGCACGTTCGACTCGATAACTTGCTGGTACAAAGTGACGTATGGAATGACTTCGAAACTGCATACCGATATTTAGCGAAGGATAAAACAGCTGATACAGCACATAACGAGCAACGTGTGCGCAATCAGCTCGCCGCCCTTAGAAATGGAAAGAAGGAAACCTGCGTTGTCAGTGAAAAGGGTCTTTCCACGGAATTCTGCCCGAGCAGTATGTTCCCCGATGGACGACAACGCATACTATGGGATAGAACAGTAACAGCTGTTGATAAAAACAATCCTTCGTCAACAAGGAACCCAGCGGAAGCACTATTCCACGAAGGTGTGCATGCAATAGAAGCACTAAATAATGAAGTAATTCAGAAATTACGGCAGATAACCCCACATCCGAAGTATCAAACTCATGAAGAGTGGGCCGCATCGCTCATCCAAAACCGCATTTTAAAAGCAAAAGGTAAACCGGAACGCGAAGGCCATACCTCTTGGCAGCTTAGCGCCACAAGTGTCATTGCAGATCGATGCGCTCTTTTGGTGACAACCAGTGATTCGCCGGCGACTCCTGTTGAACAACATGAGGCTCAAGGTTGGATAAGGAAAGACGGAAGTGGGGAAATTTTGCTGACTGACAAAACCGGAAGCAAAAACAAATACGACGTGCATCAGCTATCCGCTGTAATCGACATAAGTATACAAATCCCCGAAAAAGAATCTTACGATATTTTGGACGATGCTCTCCGTCATAACGACATCATCAAAATTAGTTTGTCTCCAGGTCAATTGCCCAAGTATAAAAACGCTGCGCAGCAATTGCGGTTAGCACAATTTCCCAGTACCACTTTCCTGCCTAAAAACGAGAGTTTTATTGCCCGCAACCTGCCAGGTGTTTCAGCACTGGCTTCTTGGGCGGTCGGCAGCAGGGCCATGGAAGGAAAAATATTAGAACGCGGAGATCCCGGAGAAACCATCACCGGTGAAGTGATTTCAGGAAGTCGCATCAAAGGCGCCGATCCGAATGATGTTTACCTCATGCAAGAACCGCCTTCGACAGAGCAGCAATTTTATAAAATCGATCTCTTTGTACTCTCAAGTAATTCAATTGGTAAAAAGGTAACGCTCACATATCCTCAAACACTTGCCGTTGAACAAGATGTTTCTGCAGCGAAAAAAACTGTCGATACCCTCCTGACTGATTTTATGAAGGAAGGCTATTCTCTTGAGAAATGTCAGACCATAGTAGAACAACAAATTAGCCAACAACCGCCGGGAACAATCCGTGACGCAATGCAAGCTTATCTTCTAAAGGCAATCAAGTACGCAGGCAATGCAAAACTTGCGGTAGACGAGATTCTCAACAAATTAATCAGTGACAAAAAACCACTTGAAAAGTGTCCTACATTAATTGAAGAACAAATCGCGAAAAGAGTTCATACGCAGACAAGCGACCTCATGCGAGCCTATATTCCCGAAGCAATGAAGTTGGCTGAATATGCAAAAGCTAAAGGCTTTACTCATGGTTACAAACATGTTGTCAATTTACCTTCAGATAACGTCAAGGGCGACGGACTGAATGCCACGCAAATTGCGGTTGCCATAGATGGGGCGTCGCATAATCACGCGAAAATTTATACACTCAAACCAGAACAAACAATCGGTGGGTTAATGCCTCAATTTGGGAAGCCTATCGAGGGAAAGCTTATCGGGCCGGCGAGTAATAACCAGGATAAGACGCAAAATTTTGCAATAGATCAGTCCCGCTCGGATGGCAAGAAAAATAAACGATAAAAACAATAGAAAACACAGAAGAGAACGCTACGCTTGAAAAGAATCGCCCTTGAACTAAATCAATCAGGCATATCGTATTACTTCCAGCACCTCTTTTACCCCCTCTCGTGCTTTTGCAATGCGTTTACGTCGGAATATTTCAATATTGTAAGAATGTGCAATTTTTATAAATAACGGCATGCATTTTTCTCTATTTACTTCAATCAGATAACCTTCATTTTCAACTGAACCGCTTCTGGGTATGAATTCTGCTTTCTTCACCTCTCAGAGGAAAAATCTCTCTTGTCTCTAGATCGCACTGAGTGAAAGAAAATGGACTCGGGAAAAACGGCAGAAACCGATGAAACACCGCTGAGCGGTCAGCAATCGTCGTCCATACTGGCAGCAGTCGGTACTACGATAGCCACGCCCCCTTTGGTTCTGCCACCTTCATCATCCGAAGAAACAGCAGAAACCGACGAAACATCGCTGGGCGGTCAGCAATTGTCATCCATACCAGCAGCAGTCGATGCAACGATAGCCACGGCTCCTTTGGTTCCGCCACCGTCCTCATCGTTACTCGAAGAAACAATAGATCTCGTCGTCGCGCCTGAATCATCGATAACGCAATTGGCCATTGAGACAATAGCAGCAGAACAGGACGACCTGGACCCACCATCACCATCGACAGTATCGTCGCCGACGATAATAACTGCGCCACCGTCTTACAATCTTAACCCCGCGATATTTCCAGAGCCTCTCCCTGCTGATGCAAGACCTTTAAATCCAGACGGCTCGACACCATGGTCTGTATATACGATAGCAGGGGTGGCAAATGTTGTTGCCGAGGGCATTCCAATGCTCGTTAATTTCGGGCTGGTATTACCCACTACATTGAACTTCCTGGCCCGCCACAACGTAGGCGCTCGTTTTAATTTCGGCGGCTTTTGGGGTGATCTTGCGCAGAGTTCGTCACAAATGGTGCCAGCAGCTGCTGTACTCGCCGTTTCGTCATACCTGTTTTTTACTTATGGGACACCATTAACCGCCGCAGGTATTGGCGGTCAAATAAAACAACGGGATCCCTATGATGTTTATCCATCATTCAAAATTTCGCCTCACCCTGGTTCTCAGCCCGCGGGAGAACTGTCAGCAGAATGGCGCACCGCTCATCAAGCGCATAACGCTGGCATTCGGTACGCTCAGTTGTATGCATCTCGCAATCCAGCAGACGAACAGCACGGCGATGGCATACGGTACGCACAGAAGCATCACTTTGAAAGACTTGTCACGCGCCCTGATCCTGGCACCCCAGGGTATACCGCAGTCTTACAGACATACTTATTACCAACGCAAACCAAACTCAGAGAAACAGCCTATGAGTTATTAAAAAGCAAACCGTTTATTCTTACGGATCATCCCGGTCAACCGATCGTGGAGGGGGCACTTAATACCGAAACTGGGGCGAACTACACTGAAGAAGAACAAGAAATATACCAAACCCGTCTGGCAACTCATAACGCTGAAGTCGATTATCTTAATAAATGTTTGTTAAACAATCCCTACTTGTTACCAACTGCTGGTTCGGGCCTTATTCCACCGCATCCCGGCTTTGAGGACGATATAGCTGCCCTTGCCTATAACGCGCAAATTACCGCATTAAATGCGCCGAGAGGCGGGTTTCTAAGTATTCTTGAAAACGCAAGAACGCAACTGCGCGAAGGACGATTCAGACTACAACAGGAATCGGTCGAATCCGGCAATATTGCAAGCGACCAGACTTTGACTCAATGTTTCTCGGCGTTATCTGCAGTATTCCAACTTGCCGGCTTCATCGCGAATCCTAAAGCTCAGCCAGACATTGGCGTTTTTCCCTTGCTAGGAGCTGGTATTCCCGGCGTGGGATATGGCTTTTTAACCGCCTTACTACGCCTGGGAAGGCGCCACAATGCCCCAGCCGCGTTCTTAACACAAACGGAAGCCCATAATAATGCACTGGCAAGGCAAGCTAGCCCCGCTGGCCTTCCTGCCGGGACTGCACCAATTCCTGCAACAGCCCCCACTCCACTCTCTGTTCCCACGCATTACGTAAGAAACAAGCAGGGATTTCAAGCCACCCGGGAGGCGCGGCAGGATGTCGTGGATGAGGCGAACGCACCATTGCATACCGATGTTGAATACAAGCCAATAATCAGCGGCCTCGAGACGGCTCACAATCAACTGAAGCTTTTGGGAGCCTCCGGACTTGGTGACTTGTCTGGACTGCTAGCTTCTACCGTCGTTGAGTCGATATTTAATCAACAATTCGGTACAAACTTATCGCCAGGCCAGGTGTTCCTTAAAGAATACTTATCCAACTACGCTTATATGATGGGTGGAAATCTCTCCGTAGAGGAGCAGCAATTTCTAGAAAACTTACATTTGCCATGGGACACGCCGGTATTTCACGCAACGACAGAGCAAATCAAACGTGTCGGCCGTAATCTCGCTTGGACGGAAGTGGAGTTTCCGCATTTAACCGATCTTCTATGGGGAGATGACGCCACGCATGCGGGCGCTAAAGTAACGCGAGTTTTCGACCACCTGCATACGACATGGCGAAATACGGTTCAGATACCGCAACAAACCGCAGTAGATTCGCCCCATGCAATCTATAGAGGCGGCGAAACGGTCGTCAAAGGCATTGCCAAAGGTGTTTCCTACACCAGACGCAACTTAGCCTCCATAAGACGACAACAATATGGACAAATTAACGATGCATTACCGGGAACGATGGCGGATGCCGATTTCGGTAGAGCAATCGAGAATGCACGCCATAAAGCCAAACAGGCTTATATCAGCGCACTGTTTGGGCCGGATAAATCACCCAGTAAAGAAGATGTCGCAAAGAAGCAGGAGGAGATAGCCCAGTCGGCCACTGCGTGTCGGAATGGTTTATTTATGCAGTTCCGTAAACGCGCGGAAAAAATACTGACAGCCACAACGGAACCTGACGAAGTCACGCTGCAAGAATTCCGGAAAGAAGAGCATCACATTAAAAACGCTTTTCAAAAAAAATTAGCGGAATCGCTAGAAGAGAAAGTGTTCCTTCAAGAGATCATGACAAGGATCGTGGAAGGCCTGACGAATAACACGATGTCGTCGAAGGATGCCGGAGCCTTAGTAAAAAGTTTACTGGAGCATAAGGACATTGGTATCGATCACCAGCAGTTCCAACAAATATTAAAAGGAACGATCGACAAAATCGCCGAAGGCAAAAGCACTGCCACGCAAACGCAATTGGCAGACCACCAAACGATGCTGACAGCGCAAGCTACCGAGGCAATCAACCACCGCACCGCTACCAATACTTTGCGAAGCATTACTAAAATGTTGATGGATGAAAACACCAACATCGATATTACACGAGTGACAGCGTTGGTAACTCCTCAACTGACCGCACTGTCAGAAAACGATATGCCTCAAGAGCAGTTTATGGAAATGACAAAAGCGGCCTTCCTTGCCGCAGCAAAAAACCAAACCCCTCACACTCAAGAAAAATTACAACACGCTGAAAAAGCCATCACAAAAATGGCCGATGAATTATGGACTCCACCATTCGTCGATGCTGTGGACGAACAAGAAGATCTTGATGTCATGCTGCGCCATGAAATAAGAAAAAATCTCGATATGGGGATTACTGCCGCAGACATCGTAAACGAACTCAAAAAGGTACTTGCTGATCCCAATCTACGTGGAAAACCTGAAGAACAAGGACAGTTACTGCAAACCCAAATGCATATTACAAACTTGATATTTGAAGTAAGCCAGCAACGACAAAATGGGCAAAAAACGCCGGACCTTCCCCAATCTGTAGAAGTTAAACGGCAAAAAGCGAAAAAGGCCGTGAATACTCGCTTGAAGAACTTAATCGCGAATGGTCATTCGCTTGATGTGTGCCAACAAGTAATAGAACAACTTATCAGCCAACAACCGAGTGGAACAACCCGCGACACAATTCAAGCACATCTAATCAAAGCAATCGAGCGTGCACACAATGTCCACAGCCTTGTAGATGAGATTCTCAATACATTAATTCGTAACGGCAAACCGCTTGATAAGTGTAAAGAGGCAATTCAAAAGAAAATGCACAAGACCGAGCATGGCCCAACAAAAGATATCATGCGCGCCTATCTTCCTCACGCGATGAAGCTCGCTGAATACGCAGAAGCTCAAGGTTTTACCCATGGTTATCAGCATGTCGATTTACCGTTAAACAAGCGAGTCAAAGGCGAGGGATTAAGTGTTACGCAAATTGCAGTCGTAGATGGGGCAGGACAAAATCATGCAAGGATCTATACATTGAAGCCAGGCGAAAAAATCGGCGGGTTAATACCTGAGCCGAACAAACGCATTGAGGGGAAGCTGACCGGGCCAACGCGCAACAACCAGAGCGAAACGCAAAATGCCACAGTAGACAAGAAACCAATGCTAGAGCGAGAGAAGAAGAAACGGCAAACCAAGCATTGATTTTGTGTAAACGGCCACATTGTTTGGCGCTTGGTTCGCTTCGTGACCTACCCTGGTGGAATACGTCGCAACGCTCCGTCGATTCCACACTACGATTGGTTTGCGCAATCGCCGCTTGTTATCCAGAACTCACGTTAAACTACGCTTGCCTTTAACGGTTACCCGCCGTCTTGCAGTAAGGGCGACGCTTAGCCAGAACTGAGGTTACAAAGGCCAAGTCCGCGCTAAATCGAATTACTGCGCTTTAAACCACCACCTTCGCTTTGGCTCTTGCTTCTTTGATGGCTTGGAGATCTGGCTTGGAATGCCTCATTTTGCGGCGTTAAAGCTCGATTCTCTCTCTTTACTGATGCGCCCTCTTGCTTGCAGGCTTTATACTCAGCAACTTTATTCGCCGGGATTTTTACCATAGCCTCCATACCGCCTGATGCCGTCTGCGATAGATGGGCATAAAAATCGCCGGTAGCCTTGTCTCGGAATACACCTTTTACTTCGCAATCACCATTTTGCAACCGGGCTCTTTGCTGCGCGTTAAATGTGCTTGTTGAACCTGTCGAATTTCTGCGGCCAAGTGATTGAGAGTTGCTTTGACTTCCTTCTGCCAGGCTATTGGATTGTTCATCTTGTTGTTGCTGCTCTGAACCCTTCCTCGCCCGCTCATCATCTTTAATATCTTTAACGTAAGGAGGCGGCGCTTCCGGGGCTGCATTCTGAGTCGTGCCTTGCGTATATTTTGGTGGTGTGTGAACAACATTTTCAGAATGCGTTGGCGATGACTGGGAAATGCTGACGATTTGCACGTTTTGTTGCCCGCCCCTGTTTAAGTCTTGACCAAGATTTTGGCTTAAGCTTTGACCAGGATTTTGGCTTTGGCTGCGGTTTGATTGAAATCCTTGTGATTGCCTGGAACTAGCCCGCCTTTCTTGCATTTCTTGCTCTTCCCGCTTCTTTTTCTCCCGGTCGATTCCAAAAAGTTTCAATAACGCGTTTAAGAGTTTTTCCGCGAGAGAAGGATCCTGTTGCTGGCCTTGTCCCTGGCCCTGGCCTTGCTCCTTTTCATTGTCCGCCGAATGTTCCGACCCGCCTCCCGCCGGACCGGCGTTTTGCATTAACGGCTTCTGTTCTTCGTTCTCGCCGGATTTATTCTTGTTATGGATGCCCATTGCCTTCTTGACTGCCCAGGCAACTCCTTTTACCGCGACCTTGATGATCGTTAGTGGCAGCATGATTATGCCCATCATTCCCATGACTTTTCCTAACCTTAATATTTAATAACGATGATGCTATGTCTTTCTTTCAGCCGAAAGGTACGGCGGTTTCCCCCGGCCTGTAAATCATTGCGCTAACACAGGGCCTCATTTCGAATCGCCTTACGCCCCTACGCATATTTTATTGCCTCGATTCATAGCTAAAGGACTATCGCTTTATCACGACTAAACGCTCTGATAGCAAATAGAAGCACAAATAATGCCAAAGAAAATATTTTCCAAAATTCATTGAATTTATTAATGTTATTTAAAACTGCAGGGCAAATCGTCCGGCCCCATCTTTCATATGTGAAAAAATTGAGCCCAATGAGCATTCACTTTTGCGAGCGGTCCTGAAAATCCAAAAATGGCATCAAAACACCGTAGAACCTATTCGAGATCTATTCGGGCTTGCGCTGGTGATATTTGGGTGCATCGCAGTAACAGCTTACGCGGCGCCCCTCCCCCTAAGAACCCACGCATGATACTTTCGCATCACGCGGCTCCAGCGTTATTAGAGCCTGTTATGAACCATATCGCGCCTGCGCAGCCCTGCGACTGGGCTGCCCTTCGGGTTGAGGGTAAAAAACCGCGATTGCGTCGTTGTTCGTTGCTTATTTGAAATGACCAAACCGCGCTCCTCAGGCCTAGCACTCGCGCTTTTACCCTCAACGCAGGCGCGATATGGTTCATAACAGGCTCTAGGGCCGTTCATGGCCCTGCGACTCAGTTGTCAGTGTGATTTGGATACTTGGTTAAGCAATCGTCAGTTCACAGATGTTGCAAAGGGTGAGACAAGTTATTTTTTTCCAACTGATAGTTGTCCCAGCTGGAAGTAAAGTGCCTGGGATAAGCTTCACATGTTTATTTTTTCATTCGCGTGCATTGCCGCTAATAATTTTGTTGCGGGCACCTCAACCAATTCGGGTCTTCTTTTACTTTTAAGGCCGGTCAAAATCAGTGCCTTGCCAGTTTTTCCATTTATCTTTATCAGTCGAGTGTCCCCAATGGCAGAGTATGTGTGTTTTCACTCAGTGTGTCGGCGCTGATTGAATATTGACCCAGGGCCGGTTGCTGCAATTTGAATCTGCAACTGTGGATAAGTGTATCAAATGACTGGTTTTTGAAGGCCTCCTTTTTCATCTTTCTTTTCCTGCAAACGGAATGCGCGGGGATATCTGTTACAGGCAATATCCTTCGCATCGTTCCCCGCGTGCCAAGTTAGATCGCCTCATCAGGTGATATTGCTTTGCCTGTCTTCCGTGTTTGCTCCCGCGATTTGATCCGCGACTGTGCGGCGATGCTGCTATGCGTAAAGCGATGTGACTTGTTACCCGTCTCCACGATATGGCAGTGATGCGTGAGCCGATCCAATAGCGCTGTCGTCATCTTGGCGTCGACGAACACGCTTGACCATTCGGAGAAGCTCAAGTTGGTCGTGATGATGACTGCGGTGTGCTCATACAATTTAGAGAGCAGATGAAACAGCAACGCCCCACCGGCTTGGCTAAACGGCAGGCATCCCAATTCGTCCAAAATAATAAGATTCATACGTAGCAGCGATAGCGCAATCCGCCCAGCTTTGCCGTCATGCTTCTCCCGTTCCAAGGCATTGACCAAATCGACCGTCGAGTAGAACCGCACTCGCTTGCCTTGCAAGGTAATGCCCAACACCGCGATGGCAGTGGCCAAATGTGTTTTCCCCTGCCCGGCCCACCAATACATACTGCGTTCTGTGCCGTGTCGGTAAACGATAGTGTCGCCAGTTGACGGATCAACGATTGGTCGACCGCCTTGTTCGCGTCGAAATCAAGCCCCGCCAGATCGCGATGCATGGGGAATTTGGCGGCGTGCATTTGGTGACTGACCGATCGCATGGCGCGGTCGGTCGTTTCGACTTGTAACAGATGCTCAATCAACCATTTCAACGATTCCGTTGCCGTCGTTCCTTGGGCCATCAAATCCGACCAAGCGCTGGCCATGCCATGCAACCGCAGGTCTTTGAATTCGGTCCTGACATCACGCATGATTAACCTCCACCACGGTAGCCAAAACACAATCTATCCCGCGAAGTTGTCGTATCGGCTGGTGTTCGCCAGCGGCGCCTCATAGAGTTCCAGGCTTGTCTGAACGCATGCCGGCGGCGGACTTGCATTCAGTCGCGCCAACGCATTGAGAATGTGCCCGGCGCTGAGCACGCCGGATTCAATGACTAATTCCGCCGCCACCAATACCGCGTCAAGCCCCGCAGCGGGCACCGCAGCCAACACCTGCGCCCATGACCTTGTCAGCCGCCGCTATGTCGCAGTAGTGCCGCTTGCAACTGCTTTAGGGGCGCTGGCATGTCTACAAAGGGAGCACCGTTGCGAAGCGCGCCAGGTTTGCGCATTACCAACGGGATGTAGTGCTGCCAACCGTAACCCACCCGATCCCGCGTAGATAGACGATCATGGCTGGCGACCACGGCATCGCCGGCAACAACACTGACTCGATTCGGATAGAGCCGGGTACTAACCACCTGGCCTGCCAGCCCACACGGCACCCAGTAACGGTTACGCTGCGCGCTGACCAGGCACGTGCTGGAGACGCGCTAATTTTTCCACATAGTCGTCAAATGGCGTCGGCATTAGCATCATCTCGGCGCTTTCTTCCCAGCATTTCCGCCACGCTAAATGCCTTGTTCTCGGGATGGCGCAATTCATTCCATAACGATCGGCAACGCTCGCCAAGCCAGGCATTCAGCTCAGCCAAGCAACCGAATGGGCGATTCCGCGCATCCAGCCAAATACGACGGCGGCTATCTTGCACGTTCTTCTCGACCACGCCTTTCTCTCAGCCGGAAGCCTCGTTGCAGAAATCGGCGTCAAACAGATAGTGTGCGCACATCACGGGGTAAACCCAACATTGATACTGGTGGCGAATTCGGAAGCGCCGCGAGATTCCGCACGGGAAACTTTTCCGATCATACTTAATCTAACCGCACGCCATCCATTACAGAGGATCGACATGTCACTGAGGTTACAGGACGCTGCGCCAATTTCCGAAGAGACACAACGCGTCGCACACGCGGCATTTCCCAAGGGCAATTTGTATCTGCAAATGCGTGATGAGTTAAATACGGTCTATAACGACTCGATGTTCGCGGCGCTTTATCCGGCGCGTGGACAACCGACGTTGCCACCGTGGCGCTTAGCCCTAGTCACGATAATGCAATTTGCGGAAGGCCTCGCCGATCGACAGGCGGCTGATGCCGTTCGAGGCCGCATCGATTGAAAATATGCGCTGGGTTTGGAACTGACGGATTCCGGGTTCAACCATACGGTGCTCAGTGAATTTCGCTCCCGATTGGTTAACGGTAACACCGAGCGGCTACTGCTCGACACTATGCTCAGCCGTTTGTGCGATATCGGCTTACTCAAGGCATGCGGCATTGAACGAAATAGCAGTGATGGAGCCGTCATGGTTACAGGCGTTGGCGCCAGCCGAGTGGTACGAGCGCTACGGCCGGCGTGTCGAGAACTTTCGTTTGCCGAAGACCGATGCCGCGCAGCAGGAACTAGCCCTCGTCATGGGCTCCGATGGACTGCAACTGCTGCAAGCCATCGATAGCGCCGTGGAACAACCATTGCAGCAACAATTTCCCGCTGTTCCGGTGCTCCGCCAAGTTTTGACCGAACAGTTTATTGAAGAGGATGACCAACTGCGCTGGCGTGAAGCCAAAGAAATGCCGGCATCCGCAACCATGATCGCGTCACTTTACGATCCGGAAGCACGCTACAGCACGAAACGTGAAACCGCCTGGGTCGGTTACAAGGCGCATTTCACCGAGACATGCGATGTTGAGATGCCGCAAGTAGTGACCAACGTCGAGACCACGCTGGCCACGACGCCTGACGACAACATGATCCAAGTCGTGCATGAATCGCTCAAGGCGCGAGAATTGTTGCCAGCCGAACACTTGGTCGACAAGGGGTATACGGATGCACAGGTATTAGTCGACAGCCAGCGTGAATATGGTGTCACGATTGTGGGTGAAGTCGCTGATGATCCCAGTTGGCAAGCACGCTCGGGCGAGGGTTATGACAAATCGGCATTCCATGTTGATTGGGGCCGTCAGGTAGTCACTTGTCCGGCAGGTAAGCAAAGCATGTCATGGCTTCCCAATGCTTGCCAAAAATACGGTGTGATATTTAGTGAGCTACGCTGCTCGTGCCGGCATCGAGGGAACCCATGAACAAGCGATCCGTCGTTGTGGATTGCGGCGATGCCGCTACATCGGTTTAGTGAAAACACACCTGCAGCATGTCATGACTGCGGTGGCGCTTAATTTAGTGCGAATCGGTGCGTGGTGGACTGATACACCACGCGCTTCAACGCGATGTTCGCGCTTCGCCGCACTCCAATGTACAGCCTAAAACGAGAAAGCGAATTCGCCACCAGTATCTATGTTGGGTTTTTCCCGACTGGAGAGTGCTGCTCGGTATCTAGGCATTGAGGACGATGACGCGCTGGAGATTTCGGAACAGACTGAGATCTAGCGTCGAAGCCGCGCGGCCGCACGAGAGAGGACTTGACTGGCTGGGTGCGACCGCTTTCAGGCGCGAGGTCCAACGAGCACAACCAGCCACTATGCACAGTTTGAAACTATGTGCAGATGGCATCGATAGAATGTAGGC
>JAZKCF010000135.1:0-7323 GCA_040388195.1 Pseudomonadota bacterium | reverse complement strand
GGGAAAGCGCATAGGATACCAAATCAGCAGCAGCGCAGTTAATGCGACAGAACCTTGAACCGTTGCCTCCTGTCTATTCACAAGGAATTACCATGAAAATCACCTTCCGCCTCGTCTTCGTTCTTCTATTTTGCATATGCGCGACTGCACAGGCTACACCGTGCCGCAGCGGGGTTGCGGCCGCACGCGGCGGCCAGCGCGGGTTTGACAGAGATAGGCAAGCGGCAACGCAAACCGCCCAGAATGATCGATCGTCATCTGACATTCTGGGCAAATGCGTAAGTGGCATCACTGCGGTAATCACCGCCCCACAATTTCCTTCTCTCTCGGATATCTTCGATCAACTGAAGAATCGGATATGCCAAATGGCTTCCGATAAGATCAACAGCGTGGCGTATGACGCGAACAGTCAAATCTATCAAAAAATAGATGGCATCAACGGTTCAATGAATAATGCAGACGTCAGTCAAGTTGTTGGTGGTACCAACATACCGCGCGCTGGTGGCGTGGACATACAGCAAACGAGTCCCGGCACGCCAAGTGCCGGAAGTTTTTGGAGCAATATCTGGCGGTAAATCATCCGATCGAGCGATCATGACATCAACAGCGACCTGACGCAGGCGCATGGATGTTGTTCGATAATTGCGGTGTCGACCGGCATAGTCATTCTCAAAACAAAAAAGGAAATTTCGATGAGGTTAAAACAAATATTGCCCCTGGCAACAATCGCGGCATCGTTGGTTACCGGTTGCACGACGATGAATCCCAATACAGGCGAACAAAAAGCATCTAATGCGACGAAGGATGCCGGCATCGGCGCACTGGCGGGCGCCGTTCTCGGCGGCCTTAGTTCCAGCAAGTCGGATCGGACAAAAGGAATTTTAACGGGGGCCGTCATCGGTGGCGCTGCCGGCGCCGGCGTTGGTTATTACGCTGACCAGCAAGAGGCGAAGCTGCGTGAGAAATTAGCCGATAGCGGGGTCAGCGTTCAGCGGCAAGGACAAAACATTAATCTGGTCTTGCCCGGAGCCATCACATTCGCGACCGGCAGTGCGCAATTGCAAGCGGCGTTCACGCCGACCTTAAATCAAGTCGCCAGTTCATTGCAGGAATTTCCCCATTCGCAAGTGCAAGTCACCGGCCATACCGACAGTACCGGCAGCGCTGCGAACAATCAACAGCTATCTCAGAACCGGGCAAACGCAGTCGCCGTTTATCTCGGCGGGCGCGGGATTCAATCGCAACGAATACAGACGTTCGGCATGGGGGCAAGCCAACCGATCGCAAGCAATGACAGCCCTGCGGGGCGTGCGCAAAATCGGCGCGTCGAAATCAAGATTATTCCAGGCGAGGGAAGTTAGCAGCACCCGATCATTTGCAAATCTAATCCAGCAACTTCGCTTCGAGTTCCGCTATCTGTTGCTGCTCGATAACAAGAGCGGTTCTGCTCGCAAACATCGGTCATTTCGTGCTCAGATTGATTGATAATAGAATTACGCCAAACTCACATTGATTGATAGTGTGCTCACACTATTTGATCGGCGCTCGATTACATCCGCGTTTGCTCAGATTGCATGATAATAGCCGATACCGCTTCTACAGCGGAATTCCCGCCTTCAGCATATCGTTCTGCAATTCCTGCGTACGCGTTGCGTCCAATCGACCGCTGAGAAATTGGCGAATTTCAGCGGGTTTGATATTCAGCAATTCGGCGATGGTTTTGACGTTGTAACCGTTGCGCAATAAGGTCGGCTCAATGTCATTGAGATCCTTGGTCAAGACCGATTCGACGATTTCCAGTTTGACCGGTTTCTGTCCCACTTTGTAAGCTTCTTCCAAGGCGCGCGTTAGATGATCCTCGATCTGCAATGCAGTGCCCAGCCGGGTCGCCAGCATGTCGAGCGCTTCGCCGGTAAAGACGGTAGCAGGATCTGTTTTGGGTACCAGGCATTGCTTGAGCAGCCAATCGATATATTCGCGCCGCTGACTGCGAATACCCTCCAGCTCGAAGATGATCGCCCGCGAGCCGATTTCTGCCATCTTGGTTTGCCGCAGGTCGTTTTTCAATTTCGGCTGCCCCACCAGTACGATCGATAAAATGCCGCCGCCACCCCGAATGACTTCATTCAACCGTTTCAAACCGAGCAAGGTTTTGACATGCAAATCCTGTGCTTCGTCGATGAACAGGGCGATCGGCTTCTGCCGCTTCACGATCAATTCACGTAACGTGCGCTCCCGGCTTTCCGGCTTGGGGATCTTGAATTCTTTATCCGTCGCCACATCATAAAACAGCGCCGTCATCAGGGTGTCCAGCGTGACCTGTTGCTTTTGCACCGTCAGCGAGGTCGATATCAGAATGTCCTTATCTTTCTTCATGGCCTGCTGGATATGCTCCAGCGTGGTAGTTTTGCCGCAGCCCATGACGCCAGCTACCGCAATCAGCCGGCCGAGTTTGACCGCAGCTTTCAGTTCTTTCACCATTTGCCGCGAATGTTCATTCTCGAAGAAACCGACATATTGAAAGTCGCGGGCGAGTCCGTAATACGCCATCACATCACTGAGCATTTCATTCTCCCTGCTGGGTTTGAAAGTGGCGCTGGATTCGCTCGATGAGGTCGCGCTTCTTCAACGTTTCGGCGACTGCGGCATTGATGAAATCCAACTGGGGTTGCGGCAATTTCGCCAATGCCATACCCAAGTAATCAGCAATGGCGCGCTTGGCCGCCAGCGCATTTGAATAGGTGAATTCCTGAAAGGGATCAGGGTCAACGAAGGTGATGACGGGGGCGGCTGGCCGATCAACCAACGGCGCTAACTCGGGACGACTTTCCAGTGCCGCCTGTGGCAACACGAGTCGTTGGGCAAGGGCTTCGATGCGATCGGCTCGTTCGTCGTCACGCGATTTCTTGAATGCGCGAAAGCGGTTCAACGCAATCGGCGCGCCAACCGGCGAATAAGGCCCATAACGTTGTTCGCCGAATTCGATGAACAGCTCATGGTCGAACACACCCCACCACAGCAAAACCAACTCGCCGGCCAGCTCCGGGGCGACTTCATAAGCGACCCCATCAACGCTTACCCGAGCGTCCATGCCAACCTTGCGTTTTTCCGGTGCTCGCGCAAACGTGCAAAAGCGATCCCAGTTGCACATCGCACGGATGCCTTCCTTCGGCGCATTGGCAAGCCAGTCCTCAATTCGCGAATGCGGTTCCGAACGATGATCCTTACTGTTATATCGCAGCAGGAAATTCATCAACCAAGCATTCGCTTCCGCTTCATTCTTCGGCTCATGAAAGTGATACAACGTTTCGTACATTTCCTTGACGGTGCGGAACGGGCGTTCGACTTTACCTTTGGCCCGGGCCGTCACGCGGCGGCCGTCTTTGCCAGCGGGCATGTGTTGCCGCACTTCGATTCCCAAATAGCCCATGACGCGCTGGAACACATGGCTCTTGGCGACCGGACCGCCATCGACGTAGAGCATTTTCGGGATGCCGCAAAAAGGAAATCCCTCGATTTTCTTGGGTGACATCGCATTGAAAAAGAACAGTAGCGCTGCTTCGACGTCTTCACCGTAAACGCAGTGGTATTCCTGGTACGCCACGCCACTACGATCATCGACGACACTGAACAACATTAAGGTCGG
The DNA here is from genome assembly GCA_040388195.1 of Pseudomonadota bacterium. Taxonomy (GTDB): domain Bacteria; phylum Pseudomonadota; class Gammaproteobacteria; order Burkholderiales; family DATLHW01; genus DATLHW01. The sequence continues at coordinate 3,677 of JAZKCF010000135.1, read as the reverse complement.
CTGTCCTCGCCCCTCTTGAATCCACAACGGTGCTTTTACGTGTTTGAGATCGGAAGGGCTCAAGTCGAACTGCCAGCAGTCATTGCTATGATCGGCTTGAAACCGGACCGCCGGCGGTTGTTTGCCTAGACTGTAGCGGTCGTATCCCCATTGGCGGAGATAACGATCCACCGTCGCCCGCGTCAGCATGGATTTGGCTGCTTTGACCAAACCGCTTTCGGTTTGAATGCCAAACTCCTCCAGCAACCGGATCGATTCGCCGGTCGATAGATGACGCCCTTTCTTGTTGGACGTACGAACTTTGATCGCCGCAATGATTTCACAGTAATGTTCCATTTCTTCCCGTGGCAACACACGTGGTACGCCACGATCGGCACGGCGAATCGCTTTCGGCCGATTGCGTTCACGTAATGCGCGGTACAAGGTTGGCTCCGATACACCGTACAAATGCGCAGCTTCCTGTATCACGCGCCGTCGTTCATGACTGCGTGGCGCTAGAATGTTCAGTCGCCGCTGTAAATCCATCAGTGACTCCATGGTGAGCGGTTTGGGCCTCACGAAACATCGTCCCTGGGCAGTGCCCGGCTGCAGTGATAAATCGTACGGATCGTTGCTGTCCTATAGCATTTCTTCGTGACGACGAAGCGCATGGGATTCAACGGGTATTCGCGCGCAACAAGCGAGAAACAGTGGATGGATGCACGCCGAAAAGCCGTGCAGCATCAGCCGCCGTTTTAGTTCCTTGCGTGACCATGGCAACAATTTCCGCTTGCTGTTGTGGGGTGAGGGTGGGCCGTCTACCACCGACACGGCCAGCCTGGCGTGCGGCGGCAAGCCCCGCTTTCGTGCGTTCTTTGAGCATGGCCCGTTCAAACTCCGCAAAGGAGCCAACCATCTGCATGAGCATGCGTCCCGCCGGTGTGGTGGTGTCGATAGCTTCGGTCAAGCTGCGGAAACCGGCATTGGATTCCTGAATGCGTTCCATTAAGGTGAGCACATCGCGAAGTGAACGAGACAGACGATCCAGTTTCCACACCACCAGCACGTCACTTTGGCGCAGCTGGTCGAAAAGCCGGTGCAATTCCGGTCGCTCCCATCGTCCGCCGGATGCCTTCTCGCGGAAGATCCGCTCGCATCCTGCCGCCTTCAAAGCGGCCACTTGTGCATCGGTATCTTGTTCATTGCGGGATACGCGGGCGTAGCCGATCAACATGTTGCATAAACCAATTGGCAATTAATTTAGTTATGCAATACAGTTTCGCAATAGGCAAGCCCAGGGCGGCGCGTAGTGTAGGAATCATTGCGTAAACGCTCGTTTGCGCAATGGCTATATGGTGTCAGAGGCGTTCAATAGTTATCCTTTGGACGTGTACACTCTCGATAGCTGAACCTCGAATAGTGTGTTATCGCCACGTTCATGTGTGTTGTGGCACTCTGAATCTACAACGCCATGGTTCCATAAGTACTGTTTATGCAAGAAAAAATAAGAATTTCTTGGCTAGTAACAAGATAAGGACAGCGCGTATGTTGATAGATGGAGTACCGATAGATGAGGGTAATAAAGATCAGACGCTTGAGAGGTTGCGCGCGCTCGGCACGGGCTTTCCCGAGCGAACTATGGTTCGTTATTCCACTATAGAGCAACCTCAAGATCTCCCTGATGTACAACAAGCAGTCAGCGCCTTTCGAGAGTGGAAGACCAACCCATCCGATGCGACGCTGAAGCAAGTTTATGATTCTTTCAGCATCGCTTGCCGGACGGGGGAAATCGCTTGCGCGAATGAGGAAGCTGATTTTAACGAGCTCGCGCACGCGGAGAGGCTCCAGGTATTTGGTCGGGCTTGTTGTTCGATGCAAAAACCGGATGAGGGCATCATTGCGTTAGAAAGAGCGGTCGCTATCTATGACAAACATCAATATGTCCGTGGTGGTAGCGCTGGTGGATTGCAAAGCGCATTAACAGAACTATGCGATGCCTTAGTAAATTACGTATCAGCAATAAAGCAGCACAGCGGAAACGATGAGTTGCTAGAAGAGCAAAGACGAAAATTGTGGAAATATACAAAACAGGCTACCCATGTATTTCACACAAGAGATGGTGGAACACCAGTTGACCCCTCGGCGCATAGGGTTGAACAAGGCGAGATTGTATTTTTTGATAAAAATCATTCCGTGGGAATGAAAGGAGTGGCAGATTGCCTTGGGTTTAGTTTAGCGCGCCCGGAAATAGGAGCGGCGACTCATTATGACGTTCGTTCGGCTATCAGGTCGTTGCAATTGATGTTTGATCGTGTGCTCGAAGACATGCCGAATGCACATACTGTTGGCGCTTCCTTTCTGACCGATAATGACGACGAAAGCCTTGAAAGCCCTGCAGGAAGATCCGCCATAAATGTAAATAGGCTTAATGCGTTTCTTCTGGACAAAAAAGTCAATATATCATCAGCCGCCGTTGGCGATCCGAATCAACCTGCTGATGTGGTGATTGGCCCAAACTATCAAATCAAGGAAGCTGTACCGGGACGTCACAATCCAGATATGGCCCTAAGTTTGGGTAAGCTCCTCATAATGTCATGGGATAAGCCCCTTCATATCGCAGCGGACTTGACGTGTGACAAGACGGTGAGTGACAAACGTGCGCCTCTTCTTCTTCGGCCGGAAGAAGTAGGTAGCCTGTGGGCCAACGGGATCGGAAAACAAATTGAAGAGTTATATCCCTGGACAAAAGCACAAACGGGAACTGCGGACGACTCACTTCCGGCATTCGTCGGCGGACTTGCAGAATGTGCGCTGCAATATGGTGCAGCATTCAATCGTATCTTGGGCCAACTCCGCGATGTCATGGACGCATTGCCCGTAAAACCTGACGAGACGTTGATATCCAAAGCCGTTCAAATCATTAAAGAGCACTCGATTCACATAGGAAGTGAAGCAAACGTCGCTAATCAGCCGATGATTGATTTCATCAAGACGCAACTTTTTAGCGTGCATACCGCAGCGGATACCGGCGAACAGTATGTAACGGGTGACTTGGAGGGGTTGAAGGCGATAACCTATGATGAACAACCGATCAATACAATACATGCGGCATATCAAAAGGCATTGGATCATATCGTCGGGGAGTTAGACAAAACGATTACTACCTTAGCCGGCAGTGTTCAGATTGATCCAAGCCATCGAGAACAGGTGATCCAAGTCATTAGAAGCCACTCCATAGCCATAGGAGAAGGCGCTGAGCAGGCCAATCAACCCTTAGTGCAGTTTATCCAAAACGAGCTTTTCAAACCTCGAGATTTTTCGCTCCGCACGAGTCATTCTCCTGGTTTCCCCTATGCAATCAACATCGCTGGATTGAAAAAACTAGCACAACCAAGGCCTGCTGTTTTACCTGCACCTTCCTCATCATCACATGCAGAAAGTAGTAACACTACTAAAAGAAAAGGGAGATAAATGGAATATTTGACGATCAATGCCGACGACGCAGAGATCATATCTTCTGGAAATAGCATACCCGCTTTAGCAACATTCGATTAAGGAAGGATGGCTGTTATTGCATTATCACGTAATCTGAGCAGAAATCGATGTAATCAAGCGCCGATCAAATAATGTGAGCACACGATCAATGGTTCTGTCGCATTAACCATGAAAATGGTTGAATAAGGTCGAGCGTTTACGCT
>JAZKCF010000134.1:0-4938 GCA_040388195.1 Pseudomonadota bacterium | reverse complement strand
CGAGTGAGGCAACACAAGGCAAGATGCGAGTAGACTTTTTCTACACCTTCGTTAGACCTCACGAATACATCGCCATGACGAAACGTTCCACTCTGTCGCAGATATTTGGTCTTGTTGGCTGGCTAGCCGTCGTGTTCGTCGCAGCGGCAATAGGGGCGGTAGCCTCTGTGGAAGCCAGCACTTTCTATGCACAGTTGGTTCGACCATTCTGGGCTCCGCCGGCATGGGCCTTTGGTCCTGTCTGGTCCGTTCTCTACTTGCTCATGGGTGTAGCGGCCTGGCTGGTGTGGCGTGAGCAAGGTGCCAGCCATCGGGTGGCTGCGCTTGTTCTCTTCATTGCCCAGCTGTGCGCAAACTCAACCTGGTCTTGGCTGTTCTTCGCTTGGCGCAATGGAGCGGCCGCGTTTGCAGAGGTGTTGCTTCTGCTGGCTCTCATCATCGCCACTCTGGCGGTGTTCTGGCGCATCCGTCGCTTGGCTGGTGTTCTTATGCTTCCGTATCTCGCATGGGTCTGCCTTGCATCGGCGCTCACTTGGTCTGTGTGGCAGAGCAATCCAAAGGTGCTGTAGTGAACGCCCTGCGCGCGAGGCCTACCCCTTCAATCAACCGGACGTTAGAGCGTAACGCCTAATGATCATTAAACTACTTGCCTCATTTCTACTTATAATTTCCGCCTATTTTAGTTGGTGGTCATTTTATGCTGCTTCATTCTTGTTGCTACCTGTAGCGGTGGTCACCCTAATTACAGCGACGGGGCTTTTGCTGAAAATGGCGATCTTAGCTTAGAGAGTCGTCATGCATCTGTCTAATAGAGAGAAATTCAATGCTTAGGATGGGATACCTAATCGCGCTCGTCGTATTAATGGTTGGGTGCGCTAACAAACCACGTATAGAAAACTCGCTTCCCGCACAGGCGCAGCCGTCATCATTGCCAAATGAGGGGCAAGGATCGGTTTGCCTAGCCCTCTCGGGAGGAGGCATTCGGTCAGGCAGTGTCTCACTGGGCGTCTTGCAAGAACTTCAGCAGCAAGGTGTCCTTGGTAAGCTCAGCATGATTTCATCAGTGTCAGGTGGTGGGTATCCAGTCTATGGGTTACTGGAGACTGCTCGCTTGGATGAGACTGCCGATTTAAATGGATTGCTTGCCAACTATAGTGATTTCATTCGTCACGCGGAAAAGCGAGCCTCTTTCATCACGCCTACTCAAGCTAAACTCGATGTGGCAACAGCCGCCGCCATACTAGCTGGCTATACGCTACTGAGGCCTCTTGGTTCGGCAGACCTTATCGAATTTAGTGGTGGGAGCCTTGCGTATTCAGTTTCCATCCATAGCACATTCGTAAGCGGTAGGCCGGTTGATTTTGATGGTTCTCCGCTCGCGAATTACCAGGTTGTGGCAAACCGCGTTGGGTTTCCTTCGTTTGTCTTGCTGGGCAGTGCGCACGATGGTGACAGGCCGCCACGCTCGGGAGAAAAATACACCGTTGGTAATTTATTTGAATTCAGTCCGGATAGCATAGGGTCAGACAAGGTAGGTTACTGGAAAAGCTACATTAAAAAATTGAATTTGTGGAATGCTGTTGTTGCCTCCGGTGCTGCTATTGATGCACCAACGATTGGTGAGCAGAAGGCGCTCATTCCCGACTGGCTTAAAGAGTGGGGATTTGGACTCGGGATTAGCATTCACTTGGCCGACGGCCGCAAAATATTTATATCGGATGGTGGCTTTATTGAGAATCAAGGAATCGTGCCTTTGGTTCGGCGGAACTGTCGGCGGATTATTGCGGTGGATGCATCGCATGATCCCAATTTGTCTTGGGAAGGTTGGACACAATTTGCTGCTAATGCCAAAGAGCTTGGATGGAAAACAACAGAAGTTGTTGACCTTCAAGGGCAGCCGGTGGTCAAGGGAAATCCATGGGAGATGGCCTCTCACATCTATCGCGTTGATGCATTTAAGGGTGATCAAAAATCTGAAATCTTTATTCTTAAATTGGGCATTGGCCGTTCTGGCATAGAGAGATATCCTGAAAGCGTGAAAGCATTTTGGGCAGATGATTTAAAAAAATATCACGCGGGCGCTCGATGCGAGGGGGAGTCGCTGAATTTGAACTGCACCTTCCCCCAGCAAGCGACTGTCCAGCAATCATTTACCCGGTCTGAGTTTCGGGCTTATCGATGTCTTGGTCGGTTTATGGCTCGCGAATATCTGAGCACTACATCCGAATTGCCGAGTGTTGCTATGTTGCCGATGGATTGCATTCCAGCGGAACTAACGCCACGCTAGGCGGACGACCAATAATAGCCTGGTAGTTTCGGACTTAGATAGCAGCAACGCCCTAAATAACACGCGCATTTTTTATAAGGTAATTCGACGATGTCTTCCTGCCGACGATGCTTACGAGTGTCTCGCAAGAGGCGCTGCTAGAGAGAGTCAATGCCCACCCTTCCATCGAGAGGACGCCGTCCGGCAAGCCGACCAGCGCCTCTCATGTCAAACGGTTAGGCACCCTACCCGAATGAACTGCGCTCGATCGATATCCGAAACTGTTACACCGTGTTGTTTCATGCAATTTAAATAGAGAGAGACAAAATGACGTTCACCGAATCCATTAGCACCTGCTTCTCAAAATATGCGACGTTTGATGGGCGCGCATCTCGGTCAGAGTACTGGTGGTTTTTCCTTTTTACATTTCTCGTATCAACGGCATCAAGCGTTGTCAGCGAAACATTGTCAGGGTTATTTTCATTGGGAGTTCTACTCCCGTCGCTGGCAGTTGGAGTGCGACGGTTGCATGACGTCGATAGAAGTGGATGGTTTCTTCTTCTCTGGCTCATCCCAATAATCGGATGGGTTGTCCTAATTGTGTGGGCTGCGCAGGAAGGCAAAGAGCCAAATCGCTTTTCATCTGCGACGTCAGCCTAGCTTCTTTGAATAGGGGCGCCCAGCCCTGCAATGCACCGTACCTTGCGCAAAAAGCCGCGTAAGGCCGGTGATTTTGAACATTAGATGCACTTATGATGTGCACTTAAACTTATGCAAAACACATAGACCGAAAAAACCTAGTATGAGTTTTTCAAAATGAAGACCAATCCCCCAGTGATCGACCATTTCACAGATGCCGCAAGAGTTTATGATGAGCGAAACCGGCAACTAGCACCAATTGCCGATAATATGCATTTCCTGATTCGCCTTATTTTAAAGAATGCTCCAGTTCGCGCACGCGTGCTCTGTGTTGGCGTTGGAACAGGCGCCGAGATACTTTCACTTTCAAAATCATTTCCAGAATGGACTTTTGTCGGAGTAGATCCATCTATCGGAATGCTTGAGGTTTGCCGCGAAAGACTCAGCAATGCTGGCGTGCTGAATCGCTGTGAACTCATTCATGGATATGTTGACGACGTGCCTCTCGGAGAGTATTTCGATGCAGCTTTAAGTATTCTTGTTGCTCACTTCGTGAAGCGCGAAGACAGATTGAATTTTTATCAAGCGATGTGCGATCGTTTATGCACTAATGGCATCTTAATTAATACAGAAATTAGCTTCGATTTGAACTCGAAAGAATTTCCATTAATGTTAAAAAATTGGGGGGCTATTCAATCAATGATGGGGGCCACTCCTGAGTCGATTGCTAATCTGGCTGTGCAGCTGCGCGAAATGCTCTCAGTTATCTCACCGACAGAAACAGAAGGATTTCTAAATCAAAGTGGCATCCATTTGCCGATTCGTTTTTTCCAAGCTTTCATGATTAGCGGTTGGTACGGCATAAAGAATTCTCAAACTGATTAAAACCAAATCGGCGGATTAACCGGCAAAATGTGTTTTAAAAACCAAAAGAATCTTGCCTTTTCAAATTGACTAGTTCAGAGCGAATGATGGCTAACCAAGCAGTGAATCAAGCCCGCGAAAGAGTAGTTTTTCCTTCGGCTCAGCTTCAGTGGCATGGGCTGGTTGGACCTCTAAGATGTCATCGAATTTCTGTGGCGGCTCTTCCCGTTTTCTTCTGGTATTGATTGTTTGATGACTGGGGTGACTATGAACGAACCAGCCTTATCATCAACCACGTTACTATGAATGTATCGTGTCCCTAGAGCGGCTGTCGACTTAATGTACGGTATCGTTGCTCCCCAATGCGGAGTCCCGCTAGGCGCCGCTCCTTGCGAATGCTTATCGCCTTGGCAAGGAGCGCAACAACGCGGGAATCGCTTTTGGAGAGAAGTCAGAGGACTGAATTTCTTTGGGCGCATTGCGTCATAACAAGAAAAGAAAAACACTCAAGCAACACAACATTACTCTATTATTACACTCTTCAAATGGGGCGACTTTCAGCACAAATCCCGGCGCAGCTTTACGTGCAAAGCATTAACGATTCCTTATGAGGAGATGTTGAGGAACGGGCAGGAGAGTAAAGAACACAATCTGTTTTCAACCTCAGCAAAGGATAAATTACCTAAATGCCTCATCCATTGAGAATTGGAATTTTAACTCCCTTTCTTGGCGGCGTTTATATCGGTGAAGTAATGGCGCAAGTCATGCGAAGCGTTCAAGCACAAGGCGCTTCCGCCATAGCTATCCGTACCGGCCGCATAGATGGATTCGACTTGCCCCTTGCTTTAGAGCGTGTCGATGGATGGATCATTATTCTCAAAGCAGTTACTTCCGAATACTGCGAACGCTTAGTGGAAAGCGGCCGGCCCGTCGTTACTATCGCGAATAATTTCGGAAACCCGCTAGTAGTGTCTGTTGAGAGTGATAATGAGAGTAGCACCGCACAAGCAGTCGACGAGCTGATTCGTGCGGGCCATCAGCATATTGCCTATATCGGTTATGTCACCGAATACGATATTACTTGTCGACTAAACGGCTATCGTCGAGCCCTTGCTCAAGGTAGGCCGCTTCGCGGCGACTTTTTCCGTGGAAATTTTCAACGTTTGCGC
>JAZKCF010000133.1:0-39322 GCA_040388195.1 Pseudomonadota bacterium | reverse complement strand
ATGGCTGCTTGTCTGTGGTAGCCATACGTCATTACAGAGCGTTGGAAGTTTTTGATCGAGTCGGTGGTCTTGATGTCGATGCATATCCTATCGTTAAAGAAGTCCGGTCGTGAGCGCAGCCTCGTTGCAAACAGGGGACAGTTCCAATAAATCGACTGTTCAGTTTTGCCAGCACCCACCGCACGCCAGACTGGATGATATTTGATGGCCGTAGACAGACCCATGATTTCTTCGATCTCGTCTACACGGAGAACCTGACGGCCTTGTGCGAGGGATTTTGCGTCTGCGTATGCCTTGCGTCCGCCCGTTGTGCGCAGATCGACGGCTTCGTTCATCAAATAATACGTTGCGTCAAACTTTTCTGGCTCCAAGGCGGCCATGTGGACGGCGCGACCCACGGTGAACGCCTTGCATTCTTTGGCGGCCACGCTTTTATTTTTATGGTACTCATGGAAATAACGGGCCGGACAGTCCAATAACAAGCTAACGCCGGTCGAACTGATGCCTTCCTCGCGATGGTATTCATCGATGTCGATGTCTGCGTATATTCCAGGTTGTCTCATTTTTGTACTTCCCTATGCAATTTGACCACGGCTTCTTTGGTGATAATGGACTCAAGGGTTATCATGAAGTCCTCTTGATCCGATACCCACTTTTTATCATTCAGATCCAAAACATCGTTATCTGCATAAACCTTTAACATTCCCCAAAGTGGGTAACATTTCAGAACCCCAATGGCGAAATCCACCCCAGCCATAAAGTCCATTGCGTTCACATATTTAGTCACTTCGATATTTTTCATTTTCGGCTCCATGTTGTTGCGTTCGTAAAGTTTTTGTTGTATTATTGTTTCCATGATACACCAAAATAATTAAATGTCAACACATAGGAAGAAAAAAATGGATACACCCATAAAATCAAAAAACATCGGTATGGAGCGGGATTATTATCCGACCCAATTGTTACTGCCTAAAAAGATTCGAGACCCATTGGCCCGTGAGGCTGCACGAATTGGATTGACACCAAATGTGTTTGTAAGGACACTGGTCATGAAGGATTTGAGTGATAAAAAGCTGATTTAAAAAACCCGCGCACTTCGGATTCTATTGGAGGAGAAAGGTAAAATACGCGGTAAAATTTCTTTACGAACCGACTAATTTTACCACAACCACGGAGAAGTCACATGGAAAGAGACGAAGGCGCGATATTTGATTTGTCGGATGCAATCTGGAACACGAAAATGCAGCTCACCCCAACAGAGGTGTTGATTTTGGTAAACATCGCGAGTAATTGTGGAGGTGATATGTCACGTATTCCCGCAAGTTTAGGTGGCATTATAAGGCAGACTCAATTGGCCAAAAGTACGGTCGACCGAGTCATGCGTCAGATGTACCGCAAGGGAGTTTTGGAGCGGACCGTTGAGTACGAGTCTCACTCTCCGGCACATTATCATATTCACATAGATAAGTTAGATATTTAACACATGGAGAACAATATGCAAGAAAGGATGAGAAAACTGCATCAACTGACTGAAGACGTCATTTTTTTGCACGCCACCGACGATACCTATAATCACGAAGATGACGCATTTGCGCGATCCAGGGCGTTAACTCGTTTGGTGGCGTACTTTGCCACTGAGTTGACGAGAATGCAGATTGATGGTGCTAGTGAGGTGGAATCCACATGATGGAGAAAGAAATGGATTTCAACCAATTGGCCCAGGATGTAATTGTGTTATGGGTTCTAAGAGACATTAAAGACAATCGAAAACGTCGCGCTGAGGCTTTTGATCACTTGATGGAGTATTTTGTGGGGATTCCTCAGACACCGGACGAAGGTATGGTGGGCGTGAAGGTCTTCAAGAGTCATATTGAGATCATGAGGGCAAGAGCGTAGAATAATCAGAACGTCTTAAAGAAAAGGGCCACCCTAAAGTAGCCCCACAATCTCAATTTCGCAATTGCAGATTACAATTCTTTTAGACAAAAAGCAAGGGGTCTCCAAACTTTTTGTCGGATGACTCCCTTGATGGAATGTTAACTACGTAACTCATTAAGGAAGACATAGGAATGTCAAATAAATTTTACAACAAACCCGATCCGTCTGTACTTCAAGCAAAATATACCGACATCCCCAACGAAATACACGATCACCCCACTCTTGGATGTGAAGCCAAAACACTTCTTTGGACTCTTTTCAGGTATGCAACTTGTCCGAATTTTGTGCATCACGACTCAACCATTAAAAAGTTTATGGAATGCGGTCAGGCCAAACTTGAGAAGTGTTTTGCAAGGGCTGCTCGAGCTGGCTTTGTGCATTACGAAAAGATTCGTGGCGCTGACGGGAGAGTAATCGAAACCATAAGACATTTTGCGAAATACCCCAAGTGGTCGAGAAACGGGGAAGGCGCATATGCGTGCGCATTGTGCGCAGATGAAACATGCGCATTTTGCAAAGACGCACATCAAAAACGCACCAAAAAGCCTTGTGAGACGGGGGTTGCGTCCACTCCGTCAAAAACCGCAGGTGTGGATATCAACGGAGTGGATAATTGCGGGGTATTAATAAATACTGATCTTTCTTTAACAATTACTGAAAGAAATAATAAATATGCGCACTCTGCGAATGCGCGTCTTCAATTTGTTGAATTTTATAATTTGTTTCCCAAGAAGAAAGACAAGCAGAGGGCACTTAAGGCGTTCATCCGAGTTCGAGAGACCGTCTCGATGGAAACCATTATGTCTGGGGTGGCAAGGTGGAGGGCTAGCGATACACCTTTGCAGTATTGGCCATTACCTTCAACGTGGTTGAACGGAAGTCGATGGGAAGACGAAATGGACGAAGCTGCGAACGAAAAGATAAATAAAAACTTCATTGGGGCAATATAGATGCAAAAACATACCGCCAAACCCTCTACAATTCACCAGGAGACGATTTTAGGGGCTAACCGTCACTTGGGTATACCCTCAGGCAAAAACGAGATTCCCGGCCTTTCTGGGTGGCAAGAGATAAATCCGATGCTTCCGACAAAGTTTATTTGCTTGACCGAAGGGGAAATGAATTTTTTGACGCTCTACCAATACGAGATCCCAATGGGAATTTTGCACCTTCCTTTTGGAGCCGGTAGGAGTGGGAGTGAAAGACATCACTGGATACAATCAGAGTATGACAATCTGCTGACCTATGACGAAATATACCTGTGCTTTGATGATGATGAAGAAGGCCGGAAAATTATTGCAGAGGTGTCCCAACGGCTCGGTGCGCACAAATGCCCGATTGTTAAGCTGCCATACAAAACTGCGCATTTATGTGCGCAAAATGGCGTAAGTGCGCAAATTATACACGCATGCTTTAATGAGGCCAAGACTATTGACCCCTTAGAATTGCGCAGGGCATTGGAATACGCAGATAAAATTCAACGAGGTATCAATCACGTAACTGATGCCGAGCTTGGTTATGCGCTTCCGTGGGACAAAGCGTTTGGAAAAATAAACTTCCGTCCTGGCGAATTGACGGTGTGGTCTGGAACCAATGGACATGGAAAATCACAGTTATTGGGTTATTTGATGCTAGACCAGATTAGACAGGGAGCGAGTGTATGCATAGCCAGCATGGAGTTGTCGCCCGTAAAAACACTTATGCGAATGGTTAGGCAAGTTGCAGGAATTAAACAACCGTCCGATGACTTTATTGGCCATATCTGTGAGTGGTGGGGTGATCGGTTATGGCTATTCGATCTTATCGGGACGGCAAAGGGAGATCGGCTCATAGACGTGTTCACTTATGCGCGGAAAAGATATGGAGTTGATGTATTCGTAATTGATTCATTGATGAAATGTGGACTTGCAGACGATGATTATGCAGGACAAAAAAGGTTTTTAGATCAACTATCTGACTTCAAGAACGAGTTTAATTGTCATGTACACATCGTATGTCATGTGAAAAAAAGGGAAGACGAAAACACGGTTACGGGGAAATTAGATGTCAAAGGAGTTGGGGGAATAACTGACTTGGCTGATAATCATATAGCAGTATGGCGCAATAAGCCAAAAGAAAGAATGACAGAGGAAGCGGGTGTTAACCACCATTCAAGGAGTTCAGAGGGGGACGGTTTAATTTATTGTGATAAACAACGATTTGGCGACTGGGAAGGCAAGATCTCATTTTGGTTTGACAAAGAATCATTGCAATATCGCGGGTATGATGCAGACAAGGTTCGGAGCATGATCGATGCGTAAAATAATTCTAATCGCTTTAATGTTACTGCCTGGGTGTGATCGATTCTCTGCGTTGCGTAACTACAACAAAAAATATGTGACTGTCTGCCGGTGTTGGGCAACAGATTTGAGCGATGTTGTGAACGATTACCTGGAACATGGCTATGAGGTGGTCGGTCAAGTTGCGGTTAGTCGAAATGGTGTGTGTCAAACCTTGATTAAAGGCGATGTAATGCGGTATGATGTGCAAAACATGGGGAGCGAAGATGATCGACAAGGTGAGATACTCGGCTAATTTTGTAATCAGAATGGATAAAGAGATGCACGCACGCCTATCCTTTATCTCGAAAGAAAGGCGCGTTGGCATGTCAGAATACGTGCGTAGTCTCTTAACCGTCCACATGGACGAAGACGCAAAGGCCGTCGAAATATTGCGAAAAATGATCAAAGAGTCGGGCGATAAGGTATAGTTAAATAAGGCTTACCTCATGGACGAGATTTATGATCCTTACGTGCGTAATTGCGGGCATTTTCTTTGCTCTCGATCTGTACCTGATTTACTGGTTCATTAAGCGATTGTCTTGATGCAAAACCCAGGTGCGGACGGTGCTCGATGTGGACGTCTATTTCTATGTTATCGTCGCATTGGGGTGGCTTGTTTTCAGATGCAGCAACTTGAGGACGATCTCGGGCCTCTGACCTATTTGACTGAACTAAGTTTTGTCCAACGGAAACGGCCCCCGCGATTAAGGCAGCTCCAACTGGTATTAATGGGGGTACGAATATCCCGCCAACGCAAAGCCCTACACCAGCGACTAGAAGACCGTAAAAGACAGCTTTTCGTACATTCATAACGCCCCCAAAATATGTGATGGCCCGATCAAATTGTAGCCTGGTTTTTGACGATTGATCGCAGGCGTGGTAATATTTTTAAGTCAGCGGGGTTGTGATAGCCCACATCGCTCCAAACCTTCTCAAGAGTTCGTTTACCTCGCTGACACCCTCTGTTTTTTTGCGTGTATATCAACGTTTTAATTTATTTTTTTCTATGATAAGCTCGCCATTCTTGGGAAAAATGGAGTTCGTTATGGAAAAAAAGATTACGTCATCTTTTAATACGCAATTGTCGCGTATGTATAGTTTAGCGATTGTTAATATCGTGCTTTCAATTATCGGTTTAATTCTAAATTTTTATCATTTTAACCACAACAAAATCCTTTATGTAAGCATATTTGTTAACGCAATATCGCTTATTTTCTTTTATCCGTGGAGAATGTCGGGATGTCTAAATAAAAGGGCAGCCAATGTTTGATTTTGGATATTTTCTCGGATTACGAGAACCTGTATTTTCAGATATAGTGCTTGCGTTTTTGGTTGTGTGGATAATTATTGTGATCACTGCCGTGGTTATTTGTAAAATCTATAAATTAATAACAAAACCAACATTTAATAAAATCTGGAAAATAAAAATAGGAGAAAAAAATGACTATAATTCAGCCACCAAAGTTACCCGATCCGAAACAGTGTGAACGAAGCGCACGAGAGGTTAACGACGCATTCCCTGCACCTACTCCAACGGGTGGCAGATCGAGCGGGGGAGCAGCTGAACTAGGCGTGATTATATCGGGTGTTATCGATTATATATCCGGTAAATCAAAAGAAAAGGAATGCCTCAAACAACAGGATATACAATATCAAAAAGCACTGAGTGAATACACTGAACAAATACAATCTTCTAACCTGAGTAGCTGGGATACCTTTGTTAGTTCGGCCTGGAACCTAGCAAAACACATCGTCTCTGTTGAGAGCGTCATAGATATGCACGAAGCTCAGCGTAGCCAGCAAATGGAACAGTTCGAGCGTAATGTGGAAATTTTTAAAGAGCGACACGTTCCTAGAGTTGAGGCACCCCCCATAGTTGAAGCATCTCCTATCCTTCAAGCCAGACCAGCGCCCATAACTCCGCAATTTGTATATATACAGGGCGTATGGATGGGGCCAGGTGGATCGGTTCAAAGTCATTACGATCCAACCAATTGCGTTGGTGGGCCTGGTTCTGGCGGTGGCGGAGGTGACGGAAACGGAATTGACCGTGGCCCATCGTCAGGGAATGGCGTAAATATTTGTATGGAATTTAATGACGGACATAAAAGCTGCACGAGATATTGATGACAACGCCCGCAAATTTTGATAAACTATCAATGTTAAACATGGAAAATTTGTGGGCAAATGAATAATTCAATAGAACTAGACGTTGATATTTTAAAAAAACACATAGAGAATGCCCACACGCGCATTGGTCTATTGCATGAAATAATAAACCTTCAAAGAAAAACAATTAATTACAATTCCTGGGGTACGTTATTTTTGGCGTGCGCATTTTGTATCAGCCAATTTGGTAAATATTTGAGTTAAAAACATGGAAACAGAGGCAAGGAATGGCCGTACACAAAAAATTTCTAAAATTAAAAGACGTCAAACGATTGGCCGGAGTCTCTGGCAGCAAAATTTACACAATGGTCGAAGCAAAACAGTTCCCCGAACCGATCAAGATTGGTCATCGATCCGTCAGATGGATTGAAGGCGAGGTTAGGGCATGGATAGCCGATAAGATTAACCGCGTGAATGAAAAAAAACCCAAGGATGAGCACATGGATAAGCCCCAGAAAATAGAAGTAGAACCCCCTTGTATGATTCGTAAAAATGAGGAAGAGGGACGCGCCAGCATGATAGGGTGCGACGGGCATCAGTTTTCAGCGTTTGTTACCACAGCCAGCACAATGCCAGTGGTTATCGCAAGAGAAAGCAAAGTTCATATTTATTTTGACGATTTATATTTAGATCGAGAATATGACGGAGAGGCCGATGCGTGTTTGTCAGATGGTCGTGATGAAATGTATCTCACACGCAAACAGATGGCAGGCTTGTATTTCATACTGCAACTATTGCTAGATGACGATAAGATGTTAGAAATAGAAAATGAGGCCAACGAGAAAAGAAAAAAGGGTTGACAATCCCATATATTGGGGGTACTATTCGGTTAGCTTGATAATTAAAAGAATATGCACCAATTTTAAACAAGGGATGTTAACGGATGGCCTCTATACGGGGCCAAATTTTAGACAAACTCAAGGACAGAGACATGGCAGGCGTAAACAAAGCGATCATTGTCGGCAACTTAGGCGCCGATCCGGAAGTAAGATATTTAAAAGATGGTACGGCGATTACAAATATTCGCGTTGCGACCTCTGAATCCTGGAAAGACAAAACCACTGGCGAAAAAGTAGAAAAAACCGAATGGCATAAGATTGTTTTTTATAACAAGATTGCCGAAATTGCGGCAAAATATTTGCGCAAAGGCTCCAAGGCTTACATAGAGGGCACGTTGCGCACCAATAAGTGGACAGACAAGAATCAGGTCGAACGCTACACCACAGAAATACACGGCCACACGCTACAGCTACTAGATGGGAAAGGACACGAGGGCGCGGAATCCAAGCCCGTTGATCTGCCCGTACATGCACAAGATGACGACGACAGCGAGTTACCATTTTAAAAACCGAGTTATGCCGGTGGTTAACGCATTGTCGCCACCGGCACCATTGGTTAGTCAAGAAGCCTGAAGATTTTTAACCCGCTAAGGATAATGCGGTGGGTTGTTGACGGCACAATCGCCACAAATTTGCCAGTTCGGTTAATATCAAGTTTTCGGTTTCTTCTGTCGGTGCTTTCTCAAGCGCGTCTAGTAGAGATTGTAAACCGTCTGCCTTGAAATAATTTATTCGGCCATCTGCTGAACGGTAACTGTTCATTTTCTTGATAATGGCCTGACGTGTACGCTCAAACTCATTTGAAAATTCTTGCGTCTTTTTTATATTCTTTGCCTTGTTGTCTAACTCCTGCGTCACCTGAATTTTGAATTTCTCTAAGGTGCTTTTATACCAGTACTTTGCGCGTCCGACCTCCCCATCATGTTTCGGAAACTTTTTGGCGTCTATCAACAGATTGAGGTACGAGAATTTCGCGCTGTTCTGTATATCCAAATGGGCGAAAATTTCCCTAGATAAATCAGAGGTGCCGATCACTTGCCGATCGTCTCGTTTCGCCAGCCAATCCCAAGACAATTCGTAAATTAAAGATACGTTTACGCTGGTGTATTTTTTCTTAACTTTCGTCATTTTTTTCTTCCTCCATGTTTAAAGGGTGATTATACACTATCTCAATCAATCATCATCATGTATCGCAAGATATACCCCAATGATCGCGCCAATTAACCACCAGGGTATGTACATTTATACGCCGACGCGCTCAATTTTGTTTGTGACCTCTGTCGGCGATGGGGAGTGAAAAACGGTTATGCTTTGGCTGCCGTCTTTTCTTTCTTTGTAAACAAAAAATTCCCCGCTTTTCTTTTTATAGAGACGCACGCAATTAAAAAACTCCATGTTTGTTGTTCGCATCAATTTCGCGGTGTCGGTGTCGTAGATTCGTTTTCCGATATTTATACGCATTGTTTGCCCCTTAAATCACGCCGGATTGATAACCATGCTTGATATAACGCTCTGGCTTGTACGTCGCACCATGTTTCACGGCTGCTAGGGTTTAGATCGCCACCTTTTTTGCGCTTAAGTTCAGAGGGTGTGCATAAACGTTCCGCAATGTCTGCGTTGTAAATTAAGGAACATCCGCCATAACTAAATTCTTTCCAGTCTCTTGCACCGTTTAATGCGTTTTCTAGTGTAATTTCCAGGTTTTCATTTTCTAAATGTTCTAATATTTCGGCTTTGTATTCTTGTATGCCTTTTGACCATGCGCTCATTTTATCCCCCCTTTTTTTCAATTAAAATAAATACGCTGTCATCGTTATATGCTATGCCTTCCATTAAGTCGTAATCCCAGCCAAGCTTTTTTATTAATGCTTCCGCAGCTAATCTAAAGTTTTCTTGAGCTGTAAAGCCATGGTCTTTGTTAAATATGATCCGACCGCTTTTGCAACGAGCGATATATCTGATTCCTTTGGTATCTGTTGGCTCTACGCCTTTGACGGTAATTGCTTGCATTGTTTTGTACCTCTGTTGTGATTTATTTTGCTGGCTTATAAAAATAATCTGTTCTTAACACAATTGTATAAATTGTTTATGTTGTAAAAAATTATTATGCTCTCTTTTTCGAAATCGTCCTTTTGATATACGAAAAGCTCGCCACACCGTTTTTTGTATATCAGCCTTGGTTTATTTGTGGGACTCATTACCGTATCGATCAATTTGGCGTTATCAGTGTCATATATTTTTCTACCGTGCTTGATTCTCATTGTGCTACCCTCGTTTAATGTTCTTATATTTGTATTGTAATGCTATGTGTATTACATGTCAACACCTTTCATTAATTATTTTCGATTGCCCCCATCATCTAAATGACTTATGATTGTTGTAGATACATGGATTGTGGACGATAATATATGACTGGAATTAAAACGCGTTGTACCGCCTGTAGAGGTGCAAAAAAAATACTGGGTATGGGGTGCATGCTCAAAGATTGCGAAGAATGTGGCGGTAAAGGTCACGTGATCACGGACACCAAACCAATTGAACTACACAAGGAATGTGTTAGCCATGAAGAAACAAACATTGTCCCCACAGTCAAAACCCTTGAAAAAATCAGGCGAAAGTACCAAAACAAAACCGTCAGTAAGACGCCGAACAATGGCTTGCTCGATGGAACTAAACGGTTCTGAATCACAGAGCCCTAAAGCCCCAGCGCCTCCACACAGTTGGAAAAATCCGAAGTATACCGTCGATATGTGTGATCGAATTCAACCGTGGTATGAAGATGGGCAATCCGACGCTGAAGTGGCGAATCAACTTGATATTGCGCTCAGTACATTTTATGTGTGGCGTGAGAGATACATGGAATTTGGCCTGGCTGTTAAGCGTGGGCAGGATAAATCTCAAGCGTGGTGGCAAAATCTTGGTAAAGATTTGTCGAAGGGTGTTGTTAAAGGTTCAGACAAAGTCTGGTTAATAATGATGAAAAATCGCTTTCAATTCCGTGACACAATTGTACTTGAAGACTGCAACCACTTTGGGTTAAATAGAACAGTCAAAGAGTTAAAAGAGTTAGTAGCTTTACATAAGAAACACGAAGCCGACTATTGATTTAACATAAGTCAGCCATTTAAATATTATATCCGATAATGTGGCTTATCAGATATGAGATTGTTAGTGTAATTACACATCGTCTGCTTTAAACAATATCCTTATCGCATGATAAATCAGGCCAGCAAGACACACACACGCCAGCGCTTCGAGCAATAGTATTATGATTGTCATGTCAACCCCGTTGGTTTGCGTTTCTCTGTTTCGATAGCCTCAAACAATTCCATGCGTTCCCATTCAATGATTGTGATTGGATCGCCCTCGCGGATTATGTCAGCGCAAGTCATGGGGGTAATTATGGGTAGATATATCATTTTGGTTTCTGTTATTTCCTGTTCCCATATCGGTGGCGATGTTCGAACGTACCGCTTGCCACTTTTTCCTAAGTTATCACGCTTGGTCATCATGCTGCCTCATATTCATCCCTTAGCTTTTCAATTAACGATAAAACTACGTGTGCTATGCGTTCGCGCAACTGTTGAGTTTCATGGAATTCGATAGCAATATCACGTAACTGGTTAATTGCTTCTCTAATTTCGTGGTCTTTCAGTCGTATCGTACGGTCTTTCATTTTGTATACATTTTACGGACACGCTGCGTCCGGTGGGTCGGTTTGTTCTTTCTCTTTTGGCTCAATCGGTACGCCCTTCCCCCACTGTCCATCGGATTGAATGAACGGAGTTTTGTACCATTTATCAAACTCGCTGAGGAATTGATCCCCGCGCTTTTGGTATTCTTCGATTGATTCATTCGGGTTTTTCATATTGTCCTCTGTCCCACCAAGGTCTATCGATTCTCTTTTCAATGGTGCCGATGTACGCGTCATATCCACGGCCTACGGTTACATGTACCTTGCTTCCGTTGTGGTCGCACCTCATGAATGGATAGCTGGCGGTTTCAAGGTCAAGAGTTCCATTAAGTGGCCCATAATAACAACTTTGATTCTCAACACGAAACGAAACCTTATCACCGTGCTTCATTCCCTTATCTTTGAGAAACTGGGTATACTCTCTTTCGTCCATTCCCCCCCCCCAATTTCTATATCCGATAATCTGTTACAATTAAATCGTACAGGCATCACTTTAGGGACCGCCTCCCTAGCGTGATACGCGCCCTTATTGTGTTCCGACTCTAAGGGTGCACTTTATATCCGATAATGTTTGTTATTAGATACAGTTAGTAAATTGAGCCAATTACAACCGTATCCATGTCAACATACAGCCCACTTTTTATATTGCCGTCACCCTCGTATGGCAACGTATCAATCAATCGCATGTGACGCACCTTAACATCCGCGTAACTGCTATTCCGCTCAAGCTCTACCACGGCACGAAAATCAGGCGGATACTTCCGCAGCTCTTCGATCAATTCACTTACGGTCATTTTCCATCCTCATCAGCGGGATAAATTACAAGCCCCTCGCTGTCGTAAATCTTGAATATCATAGAATCTGCACCATTGATTCCCGAATCGTATCGATAATCATATATAGATACCGGCATATCCTGGCGAAACTGCAAAAGCTCTTCAATAAGCTCACTTACCGTCATTTTTTTCTGTCTCCATGTGTACGTGCGGTGTACATATCCGCTAAACGTGTCGACGTTTCTGCATTCTGTCGACATAACCATATTGTTGGCGTCAACAAATTGGTTGGGGTACCACGACTCGAACGTGGAGTGACGGGATCAAAGCCCGTTGCCTTACCTTTTGGCTATACCCCAATTAACTGTTACTGATTTGCTACCAATATTTAAAAATCGGTTTCATTATTTGCACTCCAATTTTCACATTTAGGGCACATACCTTCCCACTTCACCCAATTAGCCTTACAACATCGTGAACGCAATCTGTCTCTGCAACTTACGGCCTCGCGCTCGGTCTCAAAGGTTTTTTCGACCGTAAAATCTATCCCAAATTCAGGTACTTGGACGGTTAAATAAACGGCCCATCTTGAATAATGGTCGCACTCGGTGCAATTGGTCATTCTATCAAAATAACTCGATACACCGCGTAGAAGTTGATACACACCGCCAGCGCGTTTACAATGATTCCAATGATTGCGAGTTGTCGGCAGTCTTTACGGTCAAGTAATTCGCGGTAGCCAAACACAACCCCACATATCCAGCCAAAGCCGGCACACGTAATCATGAGGCAAATGACGCTACACATTCTCTAATGCCTTGCGCACTTCGTCAACAATGGTCAAATGTCCTGCAATGGCTTGGTTTTTGGTTTCGTATCTATCTTGCTCACCATCCATCGGCCCACCGAATACCATTGTTTCCCACAGGATAGGCAGTGTATCGCTCTCATCCCTTCCAAATCCATGATCAAGGCCCAAAAATACGGTAGACACATAAACCCCTGGGTCATCTTGTATAACCGTATAAGACACCCTTCGCGGATTAGCGCCAATTCCCAGTTCCATCCAACGGCCCCATTCTTCAATGTCGGGACACTCAACGGGTTGGCCATCTTCGTTTAAAATATATTTACCTGTCAAATTTTTAGGATTTTTCATTTGATTCTCCTAGCTGACTTAATTGTCGTGCGGCGTTATCCAATAACCCATTAAACGCCCCGCGGATTAACTCCTTGCATTCATCGATACCGTTTGGGTGATGGTGCATCGCAAATGACAATTCGGCCACCGCAAACGTTAGGATTGAGAGGATAACCACGCCACCGTTGATACTGTCTTTTTCGTGCAGATACAATTCAAACGCCTTATGCAGTGTCTCGACCAGCTCATGGTCACAGACAATCGACTCATTATCGCTGCTCATTATTTCTATCTCCATGTGTTCGTTTGGTATATCATATCAAATGTAACGGCCAAAAAATGGAGTTTTTATGCCGAAACTTACCCCAATTCGGTGCAGCGAGATATTAAAGGCGGTTAATGCCCCTTATGTTTGTTGTGACGCGTGCCATGATTCAGAAAATGATGAGCCAGGTAAATCGATAACCACTGAGATTGGGAAGTACATAACCCGTTTATGCTGTTACGGCATGTTTTATTTGCACCACGAAAGGGATATTGAGGCGCAACTTGATAGATTCGTACACCCCGGTAAACGTTGAGGCAGAGGAATTAAAGGCTGAGATTCTAGGCTCTTACATTCTTTTTGTGCAACTATTCTTTCCGTTGGTAACGGGTAATCCGTTCGTTATATCCTGTCCACTTGGTCGCGAATCTCATTTTATAACCATTGCCAAAGAGCTAACCGCCGTTGCGCGTATGCAGTGCAACGCCCTCAATATCAACGTACCGCCAGGCTCTGGAAAGTCCACCATGTTAGCCATGTTTGTCGCGTGGACGATGGCAAAGTATCAAAATTCACAATATTTATACATCAGTTATTCACATGAGTTAGCTGCAAAACATACGGCATTCATTAAACAGATTATCGAGTGTCGCCAATACAAGGAATTATTTGGTATCAAAGTGCGTTCGGATTCACGCGCAAAAGACTTTTTTCAGACCGATCAAGGCGCAACGGTCAAGGCATTCGGTTCATCTGGATCAATCACCGGCCAGGACGCAGGAAAGCCGCACAGTGAAGCGTTTAGTGGGTGCGTGGTCATGGATGACTGTCACAAACCCGGCGAGGTACACAGCGACACAGTGCGTCAGGGCGTGATACAAAACTACCGTGAAACGATTCTACAACGTCCGCGTGGCCCGAATGTTCCGATGATATACATTGGTCAGCGCCTCCATGAAGATGACTTACCCGCTTATCTGGTATCGGGCAATGATGTGAGAGAATGGAAGTCAGTTATATTAAAGGCAATCGATGATGCGGGTAACGCACTCTACCCAGAGGTCAACCCCTTGGAGCAACTCTTAAGACAACAAGAATTAAATCCCTACGTTTTTGCGAGCCAATACCAACAGAACCCAATACCGGCGGGCGGCGCACTCTTTAAGGCGAATTACTTCCCCGTATTACCTGAAGAACCCGATATTTTGATGACGTTCATCACCGCTGACACCGCAGAAACGACCAAATCATATAATGACGCAACCGTGTTCTCCTTTTGGGGTCTTTACAAGATTAAGGAACAAGGCATCGAAACAGGACAAATCGGCCTCCACTGGCTAGACTGTACAGAGTTACGCATCGAACCTAAAGATTTAGAGTCAGAGTTTTTATCGTTTTATGGTGACTGTATGTTGCACCCAGTGAAGCCGTTGATTGCAGCCATTGAAAAGAAAAGTACGGGGGTAACGCTCTGTTCTATTCTTGAAAGTATGCGTGGCCTACAGATACGCGAGGTGAAGCGCAGTATAGCCAGCGGTTCCAAGGCAGACAGATATATTTCAATCCAACAAATCCTTGCAGCCAAACTGGTCAGTTTTACGCAAGGGGCAGCCCATTTGAATAAATGTGTCGGCCACATGATGAAAATAACCGCAAATGATAGCCATAGATGGGACGACATTGCCGACACGCTCTATGATGCAGTAAAAATAAGTTTGATAGATAAAACATTAACAATATCCGCATACCAGGACGGTAGCAATATTGTTAAATCGATGGCGAAAGAAATGATAAGCAGATTTACCGCAAGGACGCGAGCATATGATGGAGAACGACAAGCGCCTTTCTACCGATGACCGGTTAAAGGAACTCAAAAAGAACGTTGAAACCTCTTACCTTTATTTTCGTAAGAATTCAGAGCGTTACAAAGACTTTATGCGTTTTGTGTTTGATACCTCGCTAACAAACGAAGACATAGAGAAGTTAAAAACCCTTAAAAAACCTCCACTCGAATTTAATGTGTTGGAATCCATTATCTCCCGATTACGCGGAGAATTTTGCAATCAAGAGCCATCGATCACCGTCAAGGCTGCCGATGGTGTCCCAATTCAGCGATTTACCCCCGACTTTCTTGAGATGATCAAAGTACTTGAGTGCCACATGCGTGATTGTATCCTTGACTCAACAAATGACGGCTTGCAATACAAGGTTTACACCGACTTATTGGGTGGGGGTTACTCGGTCGTTAAAGTCTTCAACGATTATGTAAACGAAATGTCTTTCGATCAAAAAATCTACGTTCAACGCGTGTTCGATCCGACCATGACCGGCTTCGATCCGATGGCAAGGGAATCGCATAAAGGCGATGGTAATTATTGTTTCGAACTATTTCCGCGCACTAAAGAGGAATTCGAACAAGAGTTTGGCAAAGAAGCCACGGCAGAAATGCGGTTTTCACGCGACCTAGGCCCATTCAACTGGTCTTTTGCTCAGCAACAAACCGATGTAGTCTTGGTATGCGAATATTTTGAAAAGAAAAAGAAACGCACAAAAATAGTGAAAATCTCAACTGGTCACGTGGTCACCAAAAAACATTACGAGGAATTGCTCGAAATGTGGGAAATGCGCGGATTCATTGAACAACCCCCAGTAATTGTGACGGAACGATTCACCGAGATTGAAAGTATATGCCGTTACCGGTTCTGTGAAACCCGAATATTATCTTACGATGAAACAGATTACAAGTATCTACCTCTCGTTTTCATGGATGGTAACTCAATCGACATTCGCGATGAATCGAGTGGTGCCTCATGCCAGATGACCCGACCCTATGCTTATCACGCCAAGGGAATACAGAAACTTAAAAACTTTAGTGGTCAGACCGTTGCAGCCGAAATCGAAAACATGGTGCAGCACAAATTCAAAGTCAGTATCGAGTCAATCCCCGACGATTATCTCGAGGCATACCGCAATATTCAGCAAGCAGATACGTTGGTTTACCATGCATTCCATGACGGAAACCCAGACCATCCGCTACCGCCTCCAATGGAGATTCAGCGCACGCCAACACCTCCGATTGTTGAATCTACGTTTCTGGGATCAGACCGCGTTACCCAGGCCATTCTAGGGGCATACGACAGCGTTTTAGGCGTAAATGACAAAGACGTATCGGGTGTAGCCATATCTAATGGGGCAATCCAAGCATCCGCAGCCAGTACTCCCTATCTTGTTGGGTATATACACGGAATAAATCGAATCGCTCAGGTATTGCTCGACCTCATTCCAAAATATTACGTTACCCCTAGGAGCCTACCTATCATGACGCCTGATGGAAAACGTAGCTATCAGGTTATAAATGCCCCAGATGACGAAAACAGTGTTTCGATCGGCTACCAGCCCCACGAATTGAATGTGCAGGTCGAGGCCGGTGTTAATACGTCCATTCAAAAAAACGAAGCCCTCAACAAAATCATCCAAATGATGCAGGCCAGCCCATTGTTCGCCGACTTTATCAATTCCGAAGGACTAGAAACGATATTAGATAACCTCGAAATTAGAGGAATAGACGAGATAAAGGTCAAGGCTGCACAATTCATGGAAGGTCTAAAGAAACAGAAAG
Organism: Pseudomonadota bacterium; assembly: GCA_040388195.1. Lineage (GTDB taxonomy): Bacteria > Pseudomonadota > Gammaproteobacteria > Burkholderiales > DATLHW01 > DATLHW01. Next base: position 22,560 of record JAZKCF010000133.1, on the reverse strand, counting down.
AAGAACAAGCCAACCAGCCAGACCCGCAGCAAGAGATGTTACAAATGGCGATGCAGGTTGAACAGGCGAAAATTGAGCAACAGAAAGAAAAGGCCGAAGGTGAGCTTGCCGTGCAGTCCGCCAAGGTTGCCATATCTCAACAAGAGACGGAGGCAAAAGTATTACAAATTATGAATGAAATCGAACTCAGTGGCAGTAAGTTGGCTATGGAAGGCGAGAAAATGGCCAGTGATGCCGCCCATGACTCGGTTGAATTCGCACTAAGATTAACGGAGCAGCACATCAATGCCAAAAAAGAAGAAAGAGAATCAAAAGCCAAGGACTGACAAGAATGTGCGTAACGAGATATTGGGTAGCCCGAAAATAGTTAGGTTGATGCAATTATGGAATGTGCCGGCAAAAAAGGAGATCGCGCGTGAAGGTGAGTTTGAAGTTAAGTAGAAGTAATAACGGAAACTATGATATTGAAGTCGACATGATTTCAAGCGATGGGATAAAGCATAATTTTTATAGAAGTGTTCCGTTTATCGAGAACCTTTATATCGAAAATTATCAAGAATATCACGCCACGGATATTGTGTTGGTTGATGCAGCAGTATTAGCCCAGAAATGGATTGAGGAAATTATGGAAAAGGGAGTAAGAGGTGAGCAAATTAACAAGCAAACAGAGAAATAAGTTACCCAAAGCCAAGTTTGCGGAACCCGGTGAGCGAAAGTACCCAGTTAATGACAAAAATCATGCCAAAAACGCTCTGGCTCGCGTGTCACAGCAAGAAAATAAAGGTAACATATCCAATAAGATGGCCGAAAAGGTTCGCGCCAAAGCGAGACGGGTTTTGAAAGGAAAGAAGAAATGAAAGGTTTAACGGTGCAACTCGAACATGGGCCAGCAAATACAATCGACTTACATGAAGGTGATTCACATTTTTTGATTATCCGGCTTATATCAGACTCACAAAACAGTAATTCCGCTTTTCTTAGTCGACGCGAAGCCGAATGGTTCAAAAAACTATTGGATATGCACCTTGACCGCGATGATTACGAGAATGATGATTGAAACCAGAAGTATTCGCCAGCAAGTAAAAGAAATTTGGGATCGTGCTTTAGAGTGGGAGCAAGAGAAGGGATATTTCTGGGTGGCTGGATACACGTTTGATAACAAACTAGATGCAATAATAGCGATGAGAGAAATTGAGCGACAACAAAAAGAAGTACAGTAATGAATTCATTAAAGGCTATAAATTTTACTTAGAAAAAGAAAAGCCAAATTTTCATGATTACGGATGTGATTTATTTGTTAGTGGTTGCCTTCTGTTTTGCACAGAGGAATGCACGCGCAAACAGGCAGAATGGGATGCTTTGCATGATTCAGAATTTTACAATGGGTACAAACATGCTCGAATGCAGGCATCTCACCTACCTGAAAGATATAGGTTGATCAGAAAAAATGAGACACCCAAACCGCCTTAAAGCCCAGAAATCCGACAAAGCCAAGTGGTTATGCATGGTTTGTGATCGCGCATGGGTGGGTGATATTGGTCGGTGTCGTGTTTGTCGTAAAATTAACTTTTCAAAAAGAAAAAGATAATGCCTTCGTTACAAGCGAACAGTCATGTAAACTGTAGCCAGCACTCTGAAACGGGGCTTACAACGTCCCCTTTCGATCCTCTCAGACCGAATCAAGTAACCGCCGGATTTTGCGAAACTTTCAGCGCTCAGCAGTCAACGTTTAGGTAAAAAAACTTTCAAGGTTTAACTTTCAGTTTTCAACTTTGATGACATTACTATGCATTTCAAGTGCATATGATACGGGACTTGAACCCGTGACACCCTGATTAAAAATCTGGTGCTCTAACCAACTGAGCCAATCATATAAAATTGCTGTATTTTTTTCACTTCACCGCTCAATCACTATCCGCTTGTAACGAAGGCATCAAATATTAAACGTCGATTAACAGCGTAGCATTTTTTAACGACAGAATGCCATCCAATTTGTCGAGAATTTCACCGACCGTGGCTGCCTTGTTTGCGAAAGACATATAATCCAGGTTTGGCTCGATCTCAACAAGCGTGGGTGCCATTTCATCGCTTGTTTTGTATAGACGTGGAGCCTTAGCCAGACTGTCCATTTCATTTTTTGTCACGTCGTAGATGCGTTTGAAGAAGTTTTTTTGATTTGATGCAATTTCTTTTCGCCAGACTAACCAAGCGTATAGAGGTTTTGTGAGGCCCATAATGGTCACTTCTGAACCCACATTAACTGCCATAATTGCTACACGAAGTATACATAACCGACGCTCGAGATCATCAATTGACTGTAATTCGTTCTGAATGACCTGTTTAATGCCGCCAGCATTCGCCATTGGGTCAGGGGCTTGCTTAACCTTCATCGTGTTTTGTAATACGAATTCACGTTTCTTTTCTAATTTGTTGCCAAGTAGTTTAATTTCGGCCAAGGCTTCAGTAATTGTCATCGTCATTTTTACACCCTCCATATAGATGTGCCAATATTTTATCATAATTTTCCCATGTTGTGACCGAATTCGGCTTGATATTAACCGAATTAGGTTTTAAGAATTAGTTAGCCAATGAGCCTTGCGCGTTTTTTCCCATGTGCTAGTCTAAATTTGAGCATGGAAGGAAATCGCACAGGACGTGCATCTCTTAAGACCTCCCCTCCTCACTGACCGAACAGCTAAATCGGGGACCACACACTTCTTTGACAAGGAATGTCAAACGCACACTGCAAGCGATACGCAGGGTACACCGTCACGGGGAAAACGTGGATTTTATGGATGAAATGGTACAGGACGTACAAGTTTCATCACCGGTCGCTGAGGAAAAAATGTTACCTCAGAGTCAAGTGAATGAAATTGTTAAGAGGGAAAAAGCGCAGGTAGCCGAACGAGTACGGCGCGAAATGGAAGCGCAGATGGCGCAAGGCAGTCAACCCCAAAGCATGGGTGGAATGTCTCAAGCTCCGGACATAGAAGCGTTAAAACAGCAGATGTGGGATCACGTCAAGCAAGAAGCGCAGAAAATGGACGAGTTGGAAGCCAAGAAAGCGAAAGAAGCCCAGGAAGCGCAAGAAAGGGAAGCAATTCAGAAAACGGCGGATGATTTTTGGTTAAGACTGGGTGCTGGTAAAGACAAGTACTCCGACTTTGAAGAAGTCATGCAAGATTTTGAACCCCACGCCTTTCCACAGGTAGCGTTTTTATCGGCGGAGACTGGTTCAGACGGACAGCCCCTAGATACAGCGGGCATCATGTATGAGCTAGCCAAGAACCCGACAAAGCTTACCCACTTAAACGATCTTGCTATTCGCTCTCCGAAGATGGCCCGAAAAGAGATGGAACGTCTGTCTCAATCGATAGCCAAAAATCAGAAAGCAATGCAAGAAAATGTTAATCCTCGCGAACCATTGAGTCAGTTGAAATCATCTTCGAGTGTCGGTGCAGATACAGGGACGATGACGTTACGCGACTACAAAAACGCGGATTGGCTGAGAGGCTAACAGACGGCAAAGCTCTTGTTCTCACCTTTATAAATGGATTTATACAGGGATGAAACACAATGAGTGTACCAGCAAATATCTTGCAGCAGGTTCAGACCTACCAATTGTCTGGTCTTGCGTTTATGCAAAATTTAAACTGTTTTATTGGGACAGCTAACACAAAATTTAAAGACTTTGAAAGATTAACCGCAAATTTGGGTGACACCGTTACCTTTGATTTGCCTCCTCGCATGACCACAACCAATTCCTTGGTGGCGAACTTCCAGCCTGCCGATCAGCGCGTACAAAGCCTGACCGTCAACAACCAGCAATCCGTGTCCTACGAGTTCACCGCGCAACAATTTATTTTCAACGTCAAGGATTATATGGCTCGCTTCGGTAAAGCCGCCATCATCGAACTTGGTGCGAAAATTGAAGCCAACGTTGCATTAAATTGCGTAACCAATACCTATCGCTTTTATGGTGACGGTGTAACCCCAATTTCCAGCTATGGACAATTGGCTGAGGCTCTGGCTTTCTTCCGCAACTATGGCTCCATTCAAAGTGACGTCAAAGGGTATTTGAGCGACATTGCTGTTCCTTCCATCGTAAACAGCGGATTAAATCAGTTCGCAATGGAACGAAACAACAAAATCGCCAATTCCTGGGAACTGGGTATGTTCTCCAAGTGCGAATGGTATCAATCCAATTTGCTGCCCATCCATACTTCCGGTAACGTCGGTATCAATCAGACCTTGCTTACCGTTTTGTCTACCACTCTGGACGCAAATGGTGCAGTGACTGCCATCACATTTAGTGGGGCCGGTACATCTGACGCAAGTGCAGTATTGCAATACGACAAGTTCCAGTTCCAAGATGGGGTGTCTGGTCATCCTAACTTGCGCTACTTGACCTTCGTTGGACATCAAGTATCTGCCAACCCTGTTCAATTCGCTGCCACCGCAAATGCCGGTGCCGATGGTTCCGGTCACGTAACTGTTACCATTACTCCCGCATTGCAGGTTAATTCAGTTAACACCCAAAATATCAATGCGCCTATCGTGGCCGGTATGACTGTTAAAGCCTTACCAAGCCATAGAGCCGGATTGATAAGTTCGGGTAACCCTCTGTTCCTTGCGATGCCTCAATTGCCTGACCAAACACCGTTCCCTACCGGAAATGCGTTTGATAGTGAAACCGGTGTGAGCTTGCGTCAATACTACGGGGTACAATTCGCTGCCAATGCAATGGGAATGGTGCATGACTGTATATGGGGGTCTACACTGGTACCAGAAAATTCGATGGCAGTGATATTCCCGTTATAGAAGGGTTTTAACGGCATCGTAATTTTTACGTTGACTTCTAACTCCTTGACAGATAAGATGATTCAATTTTATCAGAGAGGAGTTAGAAATGGCAAGAAGTATATATTGCAGCAAGTGTAAATGTGAAAAAGAAGATGGCCGAAAAGCCCAGAGTTATTGTCAAAAGTGTCGCACGGAGACTAGGCTTGAAAAGCTTAAGAATGCAGTCAAAAAGGAACGAAAGCCGATTATCAAGGACTACAAAGCTCGTCGTCCGCGAGGCTCTGGCCCAAATCCCGTCTGCCCTGACTGTGGCGAACTTAAGCAAGATATTAAACAAACTTACTGCAATCCCTGTAGAAGTCGCCGCTCAAAAGATTGGCAACTTGCAACCGGAAGAACAGAAAGAATTAATACAGGCCGATGTCCATGTGGCGCTGAACGAAAACCTACTGAACGATATTTATGCACGATTTGTAAAGCACGTTCTGCCCAAAGACATCGTGAAAGACTTGGTAATGAAAGACAGGCTGCCTATCAACGAGATTATTACCAAAGAAATCGAGAAAAATTATTGGAAAAGAAGAAAACTGATCCAGTTCTTAAACTCAAGCGTTCGGTTCGATCAATTACCAATAATGCAATTGTTTCGGGAATTTTGGTTCGACAGCCATGTGAAGTGTGCGGAACAATCGACAGAATTGAAGCTCACCACGATGACTATACTAAACCATTGGAAGTTCGGTGGTTATGTAAAAGACATCATGACGAGCATCACGGGAACATTGTTATGTAGACAAAATGACTTAGGAGGGTATCCATGTGCCCTCCGTTTTATTAACTGAATAAGGATATTCAAATGAGTGTACCAAATACCCCTATCGTCAATGCCGGATTGCTCTATGTAAACGGCCTAAATCTAAATTGGGTTAGCACAACCTCGATTAGCGTAAATTCCGGTCAAGTTCGTGATTCTAGTGATGTAAATGACATTATTATTTCAGGCACCTCCACTGTGAGCATCAGTTCAAGCGGCGTTGTAAATGCTTTAGATACTGGCACAATCGCAGCTTCCACCATGTATTCCGTCTATGCCATCGGGGATTCTACTGAGTTTCGTCCAAATGGTTGCCTACTATCCTTAAGTGCCACTCAACCTACCCTTCCTTTCGGATACGACATGTATCGCCGTATTGGTGCCATCTCTATCGACAGCGGTTCGCACGTGCGTCCATTCATGCAGGTGGGTTCAGGAAACAGTCGGGAAATGCTGTACGATCCAGGCACAGGCCCAAGCACCAAGGGTATTGTCATTCCGTCCAGTGGTACGGGTGGTTCAACCTCTTATGTGAACTTAGGTCTGTTAATAAGTCTGGTTCCTCAATTAGCGCTTGATTGCATACTTAGTGTTGCATTCACGCCGAACGCCGCCAACAACGTGCTTTACCTGGCACCTGCAACCATTGATAACGGAACCACTGCTTGGGTCGGCTCTTTTGCCGCATTCTCGGGCGCTGCAACCGGAAGCGCACAGGTGGGTGTTGTACGTGTCCCCTGTTCATTACCTAACGCCACCCAGATAGCCGCACTCACTATCTTGAGCAAAGTCACCATCCTCTACGCTTCTTCTTCTTCTAGTGACTCGGTTGTGTTCCTGTTGAATGGATATGTCGACCAATTGTAAGGAATAAGGTGTGCCGTATAACGCGCAGAAGCTTATTACGAATGCCTATTACACATCGGGAATAGTTGCTCGGGAGTTTCAGCAAGTATCCGGCACACAGGTGTATGAGGGCTTGGATTATCTAAACGAATTGTTGACCGACAAGCGCGTAGATAATGCCATGCTCTCTTACTACACCAAGTACACGTTTAATACGGTGGCGGGGCAAGAAGTATACGTTATTCCGGGATTAGTGAAGTTCGACACCCTGGTTTTCTTTTTAAGCAATGTTCGATACGAGATGAAGGAAGCGCAGCGTATTGAGTATTTCGGCACTTCAAGGGCAGAGAATATCCAGTCTCTTCCCATCATGTACCACGTTGAACGCCAGTTAGATTCAGCCAATGTTTATCTCTATTTTGTGCCCAATCAGGTTTACGTTATGGAAGGGTGGGGATTATTCGGATTAACTCAGGTAGTTTTAACAACCGATTTGACTCTAACCTATGACCAGTTTTACATCAGCTATTTAAAATACGCTCTCGCTGCGAGAATCTGCATCAATTATGATTACGATATTCCCGATAATGTTCAAAAACAGCTTGATTGGTATGAGGGCATCATCTCCAAGCAATCTCAAGAGATGGATTTGAAGTTACAGAAGATTTCCACACTGTCCAGTAATCAGTCGCTCAACTATGCCCAGATAAATATTGGAAAATCGTGGACCGTGCCCTAGGTAGAGCATGGACAGTTCCTTAATTAATGAGACCCTATGACCAAAAAGACGGGTATACAACAGATTCCAGTAAACGTGGTTGGCTCCAGTACGTACGGTCGCTTCGCCAAAATTTCGGCAGCTAAAACCCTGAATATGTTTATCTCTACAGCGGGTGAAGGCGATTCATCCGAGGCTTGGCTGGTCAACTTCCCTGGTTACAAGGCTGTCTTACAGATATTAACGGCTGGTGAAGGCCGAGGAATCTTTCGGAGCATTCGGGGTAATTTTATGCTGGCCGTTATTAATGCCAACGTATATCGAATCAACGAGAATCTGGGTGCCACTTTAATTGGTGCTCTTGCCTCCGATTCTGGTGAAGTCTATATGGACGAGAATCTCAATAACCAGATTTGCATCGTAGACGGCACCAACGCATACATTTACAATCATTCCTTGGCCCCAAATCTGACAATTCAGTCATTATCGGGAAGCCTGGTGCCCAATTATGTTACCTACCACAACACATTTTTCTTATTTGGCAATGGAAACACAACTGGGAATGGAGCTGCTTGGTATGCCTATAGTTTTGCATCTGCTACCACCATATCGCAGACTACCCAACTGGCATTACAAACCAAGCCCGATTATGCAATTGCGGTCAAGCGAATACCCAGCCAGTCCGCCAACGTTTTGGTGTTTGGGACGGCGGTTTGCGAAGTCCACCAACAAGTCGGGGGGATTCAGAATTACCGTCGCGTTAATGCAATATCTGTCGACTATGGGTGCCTTAACGTCTCAACAATTGACGCAGCTGATCAATACATTGCCTGGTTGGGTGTCAACGAATTTAACGCGCCTGTCATCATGGTCTATTCAGGTCAGGGATCGGCGACTATATCCAGCGACGGGATTTCCTATGAACTGGGCAAGATAAAGTTTCCGGCACAATCCACCGCCGCATTTGTTCGGGTGGATGGTCACCTCATGTACCAATTGACGTTCTATAATGAGGTCGACAACGTCACGTATCTGTATGACTTCAAAACGAAGATGTTTTTCAATTTAAGTGACCAGCATCTAAATTTTCATCCTGCCAGAAGATACGCTTATTTCAATCAGAAAACTTACTTTGTTTCCCTGACCAGTACCAAGATTTATGAGATAAACCCTGACTTCACCGTAATTGATGAGAATGTCTCAGGTACGGATGCCAACAACATTTATGACATGCAGCGTATCCGTATTACTGACACATTTGCGCAAGATGATTCGGATAGATTTATTGCCAATCGATTAACGCTCACCATAGAGCAAGGCACAGACCCAGATGCAACGGGTGCGGCGGCTCAAGAAACAAACATTATTACCGAACCAGGATTTACCCCCCCGTTAACTGACATCATTACGGAAGGCGGAATCGATATTGTGATGGAAGGTGCCTCAACCGCTGGGCCAGCCTATAATCCGCGCGTCGACCTGAGCATATCGACAGATGGAGCCGAAACATGGAGCAGCACCGTACCTTATTACATGAATCTATTGGGTTATCGACGCAATATTATGAACTGGAACAGGATGGGCGCTGTAAACACCATCACCTTCAAATTTAGATTTTGGGGCAGATTTAGGTTCATCGTGAACAATGCCTATATGGAGATTAAATAATGGACATCCCTACCTATATCCAGGGTGGCGATACAACCCAAGAGAATTACCAAGAGGAGCTTAGCCAGACCTTACAACAAGGCGTCGGTAATAATGGTTTTATTATCCCCTCGGTGACCAATGCGCAGTTAACGACTAATATTGTAGTAGCTCCAGACGGAACCTTAACCAGTTTAGGTGCGCTGATGCCGGATGGGACGATATGGTTTTCGCAAGACGCTGTGCCACCGTGTTATGTTGGTAAGATAAGTGGTGCCCTCGTTAAATTTAGTACCACAGTTTATCCATAGGGAATAGGATACAAAAATATGGCATTCTTCAAAAAAATAGGCCAGCATTTCGAACGAAACCTGTTCGGTCGCCCATCGCAAAACCCAGCTCAGCAAGCGATGCCATACCTTGAGCAACTGCAAGGTATTGGTCAGCAGGCTTACGATCCATACATCCAGCAAGGCCAACAAGCGCAACAACAGGTCAATCCCCTGTATGAAAGCATGTCGCAAGACCCAAGTCAGTTTGTTAACGCTTTGATGCAGAACTATAGTCCGTCGGAAGGTTATCGATTTAAAGAGCGTGAGATGAATAAGGCTGCCCAAAACTCTGCTGCATCTGGTGGATTTGCCGGTACTGAAAATGACCAAATGGCCAGGGCGGATATGATTCGCGGCCTTCTTGGTGGGGATATGCAACAATTCTTACAAAATATATTGGGTGTGCAGGCAAGTGGGCTTCAGGGTCAAGAGAGTCGCGTTGGCAGAGGATATGAGTCGTCTGGGAACAGGGCGGATTATCTGGGTAACGCTCTAGGTGCTCAAGCGGGAGCCGCCTTCCAAGGACAGGCCCAAAAGGATGAGAATAGTCTATCAAAACGGAACGCCTTTATGAGCCTCTTGGGAAGTCTTGCAGGTGCAGGAGCGCAGCTGAACCACACGAATCAGAGATATGGTGGGAGATAAGTTATGGCCTTAAATCTACCTAACTTTATGAATGCGCCTATCCAGAAACGAGATTATTCAGGTCTCACGAATTTGCCCGCTCAATTACTTGCGGCCTATCAAGCTCCTGAGAAAATGGATCGTGCGGATGAGGACAGACGACTAAAGAACGAGTTATTAAAAGCTCAAACCAAACACCATAATATGGCGGGAATGAGTGATTTAGAGAAAAATTTCGGTCTTCAGGAGCGTATTTTAGAAGAAGAAGGGGAAGATTCACCAAAATATCAGTATATTCGAGATTATCTTCAGAACAAATTGAAGTCGGATAAAGGATTAACACCGAGTAACTTAGCCAAATTACAAGCAGAACGTGCCCAGATAGCTCAAGAAGGCAACCCAAATGATCCACGTTTAGCGGAATATGATGCTGCCATAAAGAAATTAGGTCCAAAGGAAGAGAGTGGCGTAACCAACCAAACCAAAACCAAGCAACAAAATGCGCTGCTCGCAAATGATGTTCGTGATTATTTGTCAAAGAAAAATGAAATGCCAACAGATTATATCGGTTTTGGTGGCAGCAAGAAAATGGAAGCGGATAGAAGAGAATACAAGAGGACAAAAGATCCGGTTCGAAAGAAAGAATTGTTTACTAAATTGGCAAAAGTTGCGAATGCCAGAAAGATGGCGTACGAATATGCGGTTTTCCAACTAGAAGCGCAGGGTGGTAACAAGACGAAATATGCCATAGCAGAGCAGGAGAAGGCTGTTACACAAGGTTGGCCTTGGGCATTAGATGGTGAAATTGCATTATTTCCTAAAGAGATTCAAGAAGAAGCGAATAAAATCCATGCAAGGGAGATTGATAAACTTACCAAAATCAGAACCAAGTCATTTGAAAAAATGCAAAAAGGTGAATTTGGAAAAGCAGAACAAGCAGAAGAAGAATCCGAAAATATGTCCCCACCTATGCCAACTGTACTTAAGAACCTGGGTTATAACATGGAAGATCTCGAACATACCGCTCAAGAAGAAGGTAAGACGGTTGAAGAAATAATCCAGATTTTAGAGGATTATGAGAGGAAAAAAAATGGCTAGAAATTTGCTCGCTGAGATGAGGATGGCGCAAGGATTGCAGAATTCTCAGCCTAAAATACAGTCAAATTATGATCCAGAATATGACGCGATGAGAAAACAACAAATGGGCCAATCTGAACAGCAGCCTACATTTGCCTCAGAAAAAAAGGAGCGTGCTCCGGTAAATATGGTCCAGGCGATCCAGCAAGCAAAAGAACAAGCGTCAGGTGTCGAAAAAGCAGTTCCAGGGGAATTATGGAGTGCTGGAAAGGCGGCCGCATTAGGTGCCGGTGAATCGATTGGGAATGCAGGAATTTCGCTTGCCAATCTCGTACCGCATTTACTGGGTTCTGAAAAACGAATTCCTCACCTTGATTTAGAGCAATATTCCGATCCTGAGCAATTTATGCCTTTCCTTGCTGGACAAATACTTGCGCCTGGAATTGGAGGATCAAGAGCACTTCAAGCATTAAATAGATTTAGGCGACCTGCGGGATGGGCGGGAATTGGGTCAGATGTAGCACGTGGTGCAGCTACAGGTTACGCTCTTGGAGAAGATGCCGAAGGTGGTGGACGAGGCGTTGGTGCATTGGTCGGTGGATTAACGAGTCCAGCAACAGGCGCAACAAATAATGAGTTAATGCGAAAATTTGATCAGCGTGAAAGTCAGAGTGCTCAGCGTTTCCGCCAGGGGTTTGATAGAGTATTTAGAGAAGCTGCCCAGGCGGGAGCGACACATGTCCCTGCAATAAGAATTCCGGCAACGATAAATAGAGAACTCCCATTTAGTCATGCATCTAGCGAGAGATTCAGACAAGCTCCAACACTTGAAAATGCCTTTAGATTTCAAAGTGATTTGGGAAAAGATATGCGGGCACTGAATAGGCGTGGTTTACATACATTGCCCAGTGAAAGAATAAGAGCATACCATGATGCGGAACGCCTTCAAGAAAGATTAAATACATCTATAGAGCAATCTATCTTAAGAGCGGGAAGGCCGGATGTGGTAGAGAATTTAAACCAATTAAGGGCAGAATATCCCTCTCAACGCGTTCCGTGGCTTGAACCAGATATACAAGAAGCTTTAGGGCGGCATCGTACAGGGCGCGGAAATGCTGGTCGTGGTGTAAAAACAATAAGCGGAACAGATTCATTTAAAGATGAATTATCTCAATATTTCCCCGAACTTATGTTGAAAAATATGCTGGGCCGGTATGGAAAGGCAGCGCTCTATACGGGTGGAGCAGCAGCAGGATTGGGATATGCAGGCAAAAAAGGCATTCAGCACTTAATTGAGGCTTCTGAGAAATAAAAAGGCAATTTAATTTACCAAGGATGGTACGGAAATGAGCTTAGACCCGAGATATATCACCAATGTTTCCCTCGAACCATACCTGGTCAACAACCTCGATGGTACGCCTTTATCTGGTGGTACGATTGAGTTCTGGCAGGACGATGACCGTACAGTGCCAAAACTGGTGTATGAATTATCTGGTGCCCCACCCAATTATACCTATACCGCGTTACCCAATCCCTTAACGATTAGCTCGGTGGGAACGATTGTGGATAACTCCGGCAATGCGTGCAGCATCTATTATTTTCCCTACGATGCGAATGACAATATCCAGCTTTATTACATTGTCGTGCGTGACTCGACCGGAACGATTCAGTTCACTAGACAGGCGTGGCCCAATCTGACCACCGAAACCAATCCATTAGAGGCTGAGGCCAACATATCCAACGAGTTGTCTAATCCTCAATTTGTGGACATAAACTTTGGCCTTACCAATCCACTAACCATTAACTTTACGGGCGCTATTACGATGACTGTGGCTATCGCGCCGCGTTGGGATTTAATCATTAGCTCTAGTGCAACCGGAACTGTGACGATACAGCGCACCGCCGTGGTTGGGACGTCACAATACCCTGGGAATCCGCCCTATACATTGACCGTTACCCCTGGGTTAAATGTGTCGGCATTAACTTTGCGACAACGCCTGGCCAATAATCCTGATATCTGGGCACCTGCTGTTGGGGGTGTAGACGGATGGGTTTCAGCCTCTGTCCTTTTAGCGCCATCTAGTAATTTGGTTATGCTGTATCAACCGAATGGCCAAGTAACTCAAACCTTATTGAATGCCAATAATACGGGTGGAACGTATGCTCAATTTAACGCAACAGTCCAATTATCTGCGGGTAACAATACAAACAATGGAGACACCGGTTACGTCGATATCCTATTGGATCTACCTGTGGTGGGCGCTACAACCCTCAGCAATGTACAGATTGTGGGACTCGAGGCAAATGTTCCAGACGTGGCTTTTGATCAAATTACAGCGAATCGCCAGCGGGATCAATTATTTAATTATTATGGCCCTCTCTTGGAGCAGAAGCCTTTACCCAGTTACCTTGTTGGTTGGGACTTTCCTTTAAATCCTACCCAGCCGCTTGGCCCAACGGTCGCCGCCAGTAGTGCAGGTGCCAACACTTCCCATTATGTTTGGGATCAAACCATTGTATTTCAATCCGCCAACTCTGGTCCTGCAATAAGTCGCGCCTCATCAGGAAGCGGTGCATTGCGAGTGACAGCCACCAATACGACCCAGTTCGCGATCATACAGTACCTACCACAGGCCATCGCACGCAAGATTTTAAACCAGAGTATGTTATCGGCCAATGTCGCCGCATTTACTGCCCAGGTATCGGGATTGGTTGGAACCATATCGTTGTGGTACACCACGGATGTGTCGCTTCCCAGCACAGCATCAAACAACTCGATTGTGTTGAGCCTAGATGCAAATGGTAAGCCCGCAACCTTCAACGGGGCTTGGACCGAGGTATCTCGTAACGGCTTGGGTAACGCGCAATTTACCGTTGGGAATTCATCTGACGCGACATTTAACGATTACGCCTTCAATAACTGGTCATTAAATGGAGATGTGGCAGCGAATACTGCAACCTGGTTCGCGATTGTAATTGGTTTTGCAACTGTAACCGCAGGGCAGCACATTGATATTGGGTCCGTGTCATTGGTCCCAGGTGCTATTCCGACACGTCCTGCTCCTCAAGCGCCAGATGACGTAATAGAAGAGTGTCAGTATTATTTTGAGATGTCATTCCAAACAGGCGTGGTCCCCGCTCAAAATTTAGGCGTAGCCAGTGGAGAGAGTTATGGGGCACGCAGTCAGTTCGCTGGGGGTCTAACGTATTGTATTCCATTGACTTTCAATACCAAAAAATACATTTCGCCCACCGTGACAATCTACAATACGTCAGCTGCAAACGCGCAGATACGAAACTTGGTCAGTGCAGCAGACTTTACCGGTTCCACCGCCACCAACGTTTCCAAAGCAAGTTGTATTTTAACGGGAACCAGTGATACAGGGGCGATAGGGGATGCATGTGCGGCAAACTGGGTCGCAGATAGCCGTCTTGGTGTATAATAGACTTAACTTAGTCAAGGATGATTAAATGAGCACGCAATATTCAATTGATGACCAAACACATGGTGTTAATGGCTGGGGCTTGCGCTTTTGCGATAGCTCTTACACGGCCACCATTGGAGCCACGACCGATACTACGCTTGCGGTTCCCTTAAATGCCTCTATGGGCACACCGGCTGCCTCAGTTAATAACAAATTTATCGCTGTTATTACCGTAGCCCCCTCAAAAACAGTTTATGTAGCGTTGAACGCAACTGCGGCAGTTCCCGCAGGGTCAACCTTTGCCGCGAGTACCTCCGCTCTGTTGCCGATCCAATCGGCGCGTTTTGTAAAGGCTGGCGACACGTTACACTTTTATAGCGCTGCGACGGCAGATATCTCAGTGGAGTTTTACGCAATACAAAACGGATAAGCAAAAGGATTTGCAATGGCCGGAGTTGAGTTTAGTCAATTTACGAATGGCGGTGACATCGTTGCGGGTGACATTGTTGTCGGGCTTCGTGGTGGAGTAAACACAAAGTTCAATTTCAATAGCGTAATCACTGTATCCGGCACACTGAATCAGATCGTGGTCACCGGCACAAATAATGCCGTTATCTCGATTGCCAACAATCCCATACTTCCTGGCGTAGCGGGTGTTACTGTTCCGGCAGGAAGCACGGCGCAACGTTCGGGTGGCGACGGTACGATTCGATTCAATACCACTACCGGCTTTACTGAATTCACCAATGATGGTTCCACATGGAACAATATTACATCAACAGTTGGAACAGTCACCGATGTAACGGCCAGCTCTCCATTGGCTTCCAGTGGTGGCACGACCCCGAATATCTCGTTGACTGGTATTGTTTCGGGCGCAAACGGTGGAACGGGCATTGCGAATACCGGAAAAACTATCACCATTGGCGGCAACTTTGCGATGTCAGGTGGCTTTACGTTTGTGGGAACCATTACTGGAAACACGACCGTTACTTTCCCCACATCCGGCACCCTAGCGACGACCGGAGGGGCCAGCATTCCATCCCTGGTTCAAGGGGACACGTTATATGCGTCCGCCACCAATGTTCTGTCTGCGCTGGCAAAAGATACCGGTTCCACGCGTTATTTATCCAATACCGGCACATCCAATAACCCAGCCTGGGCGCAAATCGCATTAACGACCGGTGTCACGGGAATTCTTCCAGGTACAAACGGTGGTACTGGGGTTAATAATGGGGCATCGTTGATCACTGTTGGTGCCAATTTCACCATGTCCGGTGCATTCACTTTTGTTGGGACATTGACTGGCGCAACCACTGTTACCTTTCCTACGTCGGGAACGCTTGCTACGACCGGAGGGGCGTCAATTCCTTCCGTGGCCCAGGGAGATTTATTGTATGGTTCCGCGGCAAACGTACTATCTGCATTAAATAAAGACACGAATGCGACCCGTTATCTCTCCAATACAGGTGCCTCAAACAATCCGGCATGGGCACAAGTGAGTTTAACGACGGGCGTTACGGGAATTCTGCCTGGAACAAATGGAGGAACCGGCGTCAATAATGGTGGGTCATTAATCACTATTGGGGGGAACGTTACCTTTTCCGGCGGCTTCACATTTACGGGCACAATCACTGGGAACACATCTGTTACTTTTCCCACTTCGGGAACCTTAGCGACAACTGGTGGGGCGAGCATTCCATCCATAGCCCAGGGTGATTTGTTGTATGGTTCTGCCACGAATGTATTAAGCGCCCTAAACAAAGACACAAATGCCACGCGTTATTTATCCAACACGGGAAGTTCAAATAATCCGGCTTGGGCACAAATTGCATTATCTACCGGTGTAACTGGAACATTGCCGTCGGCTAACGGCGGTACTGGGGTTAATAACGGGTCTTCTACCTTTACGATTGGCGGGAACTTTGCGTTGTCCGGGGCATTCACTTTCACCGGCACTGTAACGGGTAATACGACCGTGACATTCCCTACGTCTGGTACGCTGGCAACGACAGGTGGGGCGTCAATTCCTTCCCTGGTGCAGGGTGATTTGCTGTATGCGTCTGCCACAAACGTGTTGTCCGCACTGGCAAAAGATACCAATGCGACCCGATATCTTAGCAATACGGGAACCACCAACAATCCCGCCTGGGCACAAATAAACCTCGCCAATGGCGTCACAGGATTATTAACGGGTACAAATGGTGGTACAGGCGTCAATAACGGTGCCAGCACAATCACCATCGGTGGAAACTTTGCCATGTCGGGCGCATTTACCTTCACTGGAACTGTAACGGGTAATACGGCTGTGACGTTCCCAACATCGGGGACGCTGGCAACTACCGGCGGGGCGAATATTCCAACGATTGCCCAAGGCGATTTGTTATATGGATCGGCGACAAATGTATTATCCGCTTTAACAAAGGATGCCAACGCCACACGCTATTTGTCTAACACAGGCTCGAGTAATAACCCAGCTTGGTCTCAGGTGAATTTGACCAATGGGGTGACAGGGACACTCCCTGGCACAAATGGCGGTACGGGCATTACTACAATTGCCAATTATCCTGCGCAGGGTCGTATTACTTTAACATCAGGCTCCCCAGTCACCACAAGTGATGTGACGGCTGCTACCACCGTTTATTACACGCCATACAAGGGAAACTTTATTGCGCTTTATACATCAAGTGTATGGAAAATGTATACGTTTTCTGAACTGTCAATTGCGGTTCCTGCCACAACGGCCACTATGTACGACCTATACGTGTATGACAGTGGCGGTAACGCAACACTAGAAGCCGTGGCATGGACTAATGATACAACGCGTGCTACCGCGCTGGTATTTCAAAATGGGGTTTATTGTAAAACAGGGGCGCTGGATAGGCGTTATGTGGGATCATTTAGAACCACAGGTTCATCGGGTCAAACCGAGGACAGTAATCAAAAAAGGTTTGTATGGAACTATTATAATCGCGTAATAAAAAGTATGCAGAATGCGATAGAAACCACAGATAGTTGGACTTATACGACAGCAGCATTCAGACAAGCCAACGCCAACGCTGCCAATCAACTAGATTTTATCATAGGTGTATCAGAGGATGTTGTTGAGGCTGTAGTCGTGGCGCTTGCTTCCAATAGCGGTGTGTCGGCTCAGATTGCAACGGGAATAGGGCTGGATGTAACGAATGCAACAAGCTGTTTTATTAAGGGCTACAATAATTTGCCAGTACTGTCTGCGCTTTTTTATAATGCCAGCTTTTATAAGGACTATCCTGGCGTTGGTCGTCATTTTTTAGCATGGTTAGAGTATTCAACAGCATCGGGTACAACAACCTGGTATGGGGATGCTGGAATTCCAACTCTAGCACAATCAGGAATAAGCGGAACTGGAAATTTTTAAATAATATGATCTTTAACAAGGAAGGAAAAGAAGATGATTCAACAAATTGTAACGGAAGTGGCTGGCCTTGTTGGGGTATTGCCAAAAATTATTTACATTAAAACCAATGATACTGTCGCTCAAGTAACTGCGACTGGATATTTAAATAACGCTTCAAAGCAAGGTTTTATATTCTCGGAATATGACATGGCCTTGGTAGCCACGAAGATAAATCCAAGCGATACCGATCCACAATTGGCTTTATTTCAAATATCCATTTCTGGTGGTAATATTTCGCTGGTTTCTTTAAGTGGCCCAGGTTCGGTTGCGTTACCTACCATTGCTAACCATTTGGCTGTTTATACCAACACAATTGGTGCCTTAGGTGAAGATGCCACCACCGCAATTAATGGTGGAAATATTCAGGCGGGTTTGAGTGGAACGGCGGGCAGTTTGGCGTCCTTCCCTGCGACAGCAGCCAGTGGAAGTTTGTTAGTATCCGCCGTCGCTAACGTCGGTAATAAAACAACCACCATCAGCAGTGTTGCAGGGCTTGGCCAAAATCAGGTTATCACTGTCCCTGACGTTGGAGCGGCCACTGGTAACTTCATTCTTTCTGGCTCTGGTGGTACTCAAAACATTACTGCTGGTGCCCTTCAGGTCAACGCTGGCGTGATTAGTTCGGGTATCTCAACAGGCGGCACAGCCGGTGGATTTATCGCATATCCTGCAACAGCTTCAAATGGATCGGTGAGAATCGTACCTGTTGGAAATGCTGGGAACTTCGCCGTTACCGTAAGTCCCGTCTCTACACAGGGCCAAGCCTCTGT
Source organism: Pseudomonadota bacterium (assembly GCA_040388195.1). Classification (GTDB taxonomy): domain Bacteria; phylum Pseudomonadota; class Gammaproteobacteria; order Burkholderiales; family DATLHW01; genus DATLHW01. The sequence goes on along the minus strand of JAZKCF010000133.1, from coordinate 4,068 downwards.
TATCACCATCCCAGATGCAGGAAATGCCGTTGGACGCTTCTTAATTGCAGCCAGCGCCACGCCTTTTGTTGCAGGGAATATTCCTCAAGCATCAGGAACCGGTGGTTTAATGGTTGATTCTGGGGTTTCCTTTGCCTCTCTTGCTCCCGTTACAGTCAGCATTACCATGAATACCGCCTCTGTTGTGGGTGCTTATGCGACTCCTGTGCAAATTGTGGCAGGACAAGCAGGAAAAGCCATCATGATTCTGGCCGCGCAAATCATCACCGAAGTCAGCACGCCGTTTGCTACAGGTGGTGTCGCTCAGTTGCAATGGGGTAACACTAATCACGCAGGGGGAACCGTTGCTGCGGATGCAACTATTCCAGCCGCTGAAATCACAGCAGCCGCCAGTCAAATCTATACACAATATGGCGTTGCTACCACTGCTGTTAATGCTACCGCTGCCGTTACGGGTCTTGGTATTTATTTCACTAATGCCACAGGGGCTTATACCAACGGAACAGGCAGCACGGTAACAGTCGTCTTGCAATACATGTTAATACCAGCTGTTTAAAGGTATAATATAAATTCATGGAAAATATTTAAGGGAATAAATATGTTATTGAAAGAAGATCTCGAAAAACGCGTCACACAAATTCAAGCTGAAGTTGAACAGAGCGCTGGCAGACACAATATGCTGGTTGGTCATTTAAACGAGGCTAAAGCTCTCTTAGATATATGCAACGCTCCTGCCGTCGAACCCGAAGCATCCGCCGAGGAAATCGAAAAAAAGGAAGCCGAGGGGATGGATCATGCCCCTTAAAAAAGGAAAGTCCAAAAAAGTCATTGGCGAAAATATTTCTGAACTTCGGCGCAGCGGTCGGCCAGAAGCTCAAAGTGTGGCCATCGCAATGAAGGAAGCGGGCGAATCTAAACGCAAACGCAAAACTAAGAAAAAGTAGGGAGACAACGGAATGAGCATGAGCAAAGGAAAAGGCGGCGGCACTGATATGCCAAAGAAAGAATCCGGCAAAGGTGGTGGTTCTATGCCCAAAATGAAGCTAGAGAATGCCGGTAAAGGCAGCCCCCACGGCGGAAAAATGTCAGGAAAAATGCGTTAATCAATACGCATGATTATTTTGCCTTACCCGCCCAGTGGCAATCGTTACTGGCGGGTATATCAGTCTAGGATTGTGAAGTCAGCAGAGGCCCGCACTTATCAAAATGCGGTGCGTTTACTGGCAATCAATTGGCGGCGTAAGTTCTGGGATGGGCGGTTAGCAGCTCGCCTGGAACTTTATGCACCTAATAAAATCAAAATGGACTTAGATAATTCGGCGAAAGTCGTGTTGGATGCCCTACAGTCCGCTGAAGTATATGAAAATGATTCCCAAATCGATGACCTGCATATCGTTCGCTGCGGCATCGAGGGACATGGAAAGATTGTTATTACCCTGTCGAAAATCGTGGAACCAGGTTGATGTTAAATAATAATCAATTTCGATCACATATTATTAAACCAAGCCTATTGCCCCTTGACCTGTGGTCTCCCGAAGCGGAAAATCTTCTTGTTATGACCATGGCCCATGAATCCCTTGGCGGCACTTACCTGGCTCAAGTGGGTGGCCCTGCATTGGGCATCTATCAAATGGAGCCAGCTACGCACAATGATATCTGGGCGACCAACCTACGCGGTGCAAATGACATGTACAAGGTTCTGGCTTCTAAAATAATGCTGTCTTGTAACTTCCTGAAGCAACCGTACTCCGAAGAAATGGTCAGCAATCTAAAGTATGCCACGATAATGGCGAGGATATTTTATCTAAGGTGCCCAGAGTCTATTCCCAGCGATATATCGGCCCTCGGTGCATATTGTAAAAAATATTGGAACACCAGCAAAGGAAAGGCAACAGCAGCAGAATATCAGACCGACTACAATCGGTTCATCTCGAAATAATTATTTACCGATTTCTTTTTCAATAATCTTTTCGGCAATTTGCTCGATGGGATTGGCTGGGTCTTTGGTGAAGTAGTCCGATAATCCAATAGCAATACCACAAATAACAATAATAATTACTGGAATAGCAGGCATTATTTTACTCTCCCCTCTGTTGACTCGGCCACGCCCAACATCATGTCGGTATGTTCCTTGAGTTTAGCAGCGAGTAAAGTGGCGTGCATTTTGATCAGTTCCGGCAACAGTTTGTCAAAATCCCACTGTAAGGCGATGGATTCTTCTTTCAACTTATCTGGGTCACCATACATTGTTTTTTGGAGATGAGCAGTCTTGGAGTCGAACTCTTTTTTCGCAAACATTTTAAAGTCACGGGTCATATTTTCAAATTCTTCATGCAAATCCTCCATGAAGATGTGGTATACGTTGTTTTGGGCTTGTTCAATAAAAAACTTTGTAACGATCTTGTCGACTAAACTGGATTCCATGTTCAATTCCCTAACTTAATTTGTAAATAATAACGATCAAAGCCACCGCGATTGTCCCACACGACAATACTAACACATCTAACTTGTCTCGAATTTCCTTGAGCCTGTTAATAATCTCATTGTTTTCTGAGTCATAATAATCGCGTGGTGGTGTCAATGCAGTGCCTCGCTTCCGGCGTTGTATTTGTTTATTGAATGGATCTTAATGTCTGCCTGTTCGCTCATTAACTTGGCAACCACAGCGCATCCTTGTAAGTAAGTCGACAGCACATAAGTTATGCATTCTTCCGGGATTTTTTCGATATTTTTTGACAACAAATATTTCAGGAACTCGTTTGCAAGAATTTGCATTTTAGCATGCATTATTTCCTGAAATTCGATTTCATGCCGGTTTTGCGTAAGGAAGTCTTTTGCAGCCTCACCAATCTTGTTCAGATATTCAGCCTCATTAATTTCGTCCTGGCTCATACAACCTCCAATTCAATGGCTTCGGGTGACATTTCAAACGTCTGATTGATTTGCAAGGATTCGGTCTGCTCTTTCTTCTTGGCGACCTTGTCCAACATCCGGCACAATTCTCCATACTGAGACTCATTTAACTCACTCAGTTTCTCAATACCGAACGGTGCGCACAAAAACTTCATGCTGGTGCCAGACAAACGCGCCTTTTCGATCAAAACGTCCGCCAATTCTTTGGTGATCGGTTTCTCAGAAATCGGAGCGTTGGAGATTAAATTAACTGACTCGCACGTTCCGTCCAATGTTTTGCCGTCCATTTCCTCGAATGTGGGCTGGCCACCGACGTGTTCAGGAAACGCCATTCTTAGAGCCTGGGCCTCCGCGCACTTGGCAAGCTGGGCATACGGGCGTTTCATCCACATTTTATTCGGACTGCCGTCTTTGGTCGATGCGAAGTTCTCCCTCCAAAATTCCTTGGCCGTGAACTCGCAAACATTGCCCTTAATGAGACGCTTGACGGTTATCTTGCACCAAGTGGGGTAACTGATCGACTGGGAGCCAATAACCTCGGTGACTGCTGCTCCAAAGGAAGGTTCGGATTTGCCGACATACTCCTGTGTCCTGGCTGCATAGGTTCGATATAACGAAATCCCAGGCATAATGGTGTCGACACTCTTGCGCAAATCACTGTTCCACATGGGGACGATATGCACGGGTTTTTGCATCAAGTCCAGGTTGGCAGCCTTGCAGTAAGCGATGGCCATGTGAATAGAGGCGTCAGACGCGCCAGGGAATATGCTGCCCTTTAAGGCGATATATGTACTGGGGTCTATCTCCATCGTGTCCAGTAATTGTTGGTCGGGTATCATTAATTCGTTACTCATACTTCCTGCTCCAAGGCCCATGTGGGTAAGTTTATCATTTGAAATTGCGTTTCATATCCAGGCCAGTCGCCCGATTCCATGCACTTGTTGTATAACAATGCAGCATCTTGGTATTGGCGTCTACCCAGATTAAGGTACATGTCGTCCAAGGTGAAGCACGCTGTCAGATAGGGTGCGCGTTTCTCGACCGCAAAGAACGCAAAATGGCGCTGTAGGCCATCAATCGTCTTCAACCCATCCAACTGCATGGCTGCTTGTCTGTGGTAGCCATACGTCATTACAGAGCGTTGGAAGTTTTTGA
>JAZKCF010000132.1:0-17811 GCA_040388195.1 Pseudomonadota bacterium | reverse complement strand
GGTGGAGGTTCATAGATAGAGTTGTCATCGGTGGGTTTTAACGGATCGAAACGCATCAACGACAGATTCTCGTCAGTTCGAACGGGTCTATGCATATCAAGATCTCGGCGTGCATGCTTTCCGATTCGTATAATTTATATTATGTCAAATTACGCGACGAATTCGAAGACGCCTTTCCAGTTATATTCAAGATAAGCCGCATGTAAATCGGTTGTTCTTGTGTTTCTGCACCCTCCCCTTATTTAAGCCACTGAAAAAACCTCTACAGGCAGAAGGCCGTATCCACCCTCACGAGGACGTCCGCTCCTGGAACTCTCTGCGCGCCCTCATGATCGTTTCCCGATTCCGTTCCGCCCAGATCCACACACCGCAGAAGGCTGAGCCGAGACTCAGGCCAAGCTCCGTCAATTCATACTCGACGCGAGGCGGAACGACTGGAAACACTGTCGCAAGAAAGTGCTCGACGAGGTAATCGCCTCCAATCCCGGCATGAAGGCAGCGATACTTGATATCGAAGATGCCGCCGCCATTCGCAGTTTTGCCGAGCAACTGAAGCGCGACTATCCGACCCTAAACGTTGTCATCAACAATGCCGGTATTATGCGACCGGAACGACTGCAAGACGGTGCCCTGGCCGATGCGGAGGCGATTATCACCACTAATCTGCTGGGACCCATTCGTTTGACGGCGGCGCTGCTGCCTCTGCTGCAAAGCCAACCGCACGCAACCATCATGACCGTGTCGTCCGGGTTGGCGTTTTTGCCGCTGGCTATGACCCCGACCTATAGCGCAACCAAGGCCGCGATTCATTCGTACATGCAATCTCTGCGCTACCAGCTCAAGGACACGGCAGTACAAGTCCTAGAACTGATTCCGCCGTACGTGCAGACCGAACTGATGGGGCCGAGCCAAGCAAGCAACCCGAACGCCATGCCTCTGAAGGATTTCATTACTGAAGTTATGCACATTCTCAAAACTTCGCCTGACGTCGCCGAAATCTGCGTGGAGCGAGTGAAGTCACTGCGTTTTGCGGAGGCAAATGGTGGGTATGACGGCTTCTTTAAGAACTTAAACGATGCGTTTGCGGCAACGCATTAAGGTAACTTCCAAACTCACGAAAGAAGCGCTAATGCGGCCGCCACCCGCCCGCCTTAGCGCCCTTCGTTAAAGGTGGTTTGTGAGTTGCCCATCTACAACACTTGCGACAACTTATATACCGCATCAATATCTTTGCCATTCCAGTTATATTCTAAATAGGCGGCATGTAAACAGTTACGCAAAATACTGGTCCGTAGCGCCGCAAGGCATGTTCCGCCTTGTCGTCTTACCGATGAATAAACAATTCCGTTGTAACCTTGCTCACGTAGCGATCGTCCCATTTGTTGGGAATGGACATAACTGTTGGGATCGAACAACGCAGAATTGGCATACTGCGGCAACCGCAGATTTACTGCTTTTCCCTTGGCTTGAACAACGTATAAACGCATCTGCAGTTTGATCGGTTGCTCTTGGGTTGCCGACAAGAAACGCGAGGAGTGATATACGGTTTCAGCGACTGCGGTACCCTCTTCTTTTGCGCAATAAAAAACACCAAACGTACCGTCGCTAAAACGGCTTCCACGCGGATTCAAATGTGTGAAGGCTGCCATGATCGGCCCACTGCCCTGCCCGACTAATCGCTCCGATGCGGGCACCAATTCAATCTGACCGGCTTCGTCGCGAATGCGATCATTCGTCAGTGCTTCTAGCGCGTAGAGCGCATCGAAATCTTCCGGGGAGGCTACCCTATCAAATAGATTGATCGCTGGATAGCGCGACGGAATAATGCGATAAGCCGGCTTCCAATGAACTGATGAGATAGGGTAGTCGACACTGGTCAAGCCCAGCCCCCACGTATGGCGTCAAGATACTGTCGAATCGCGACAAGATCGCTGACATTTCCTCCTAGCATTCGATCTAGCGCACTGCGACCAGCAAATAATGACGCCGCGTTGGGCTTTTTAATCCAATCGTCTGCCGATTGCGGATTCGGCAAGAGAATTTGTAAGGCTTTGTAGATACCTAGGATGTAGGAAAGCCGTTCCAGCGTGTCGCGAGAAAGCTTGGCGGTTGCCGGTGACGATTTCCATTTGAAGTAAGTTGAGCGTGCCGGGGAGCCCAATAGAACAATTTGTTCGTTGGCATTGAGCCCCCAATCATTGGCGATATTAAAAAATGCTCGCAGACCAGCAGCGGCCATCTGTGGAACGGAGGGCTTTGCATTCTGTTTGCCTTCTTTAATAGGTTGCATGGCGCAATCTCTTTGCGGACTATGCTTGCATGATAGTCCGAATGCGGACTCAATGCAATACCTTGGTTTCCATCGTCACAGAACTGGTTAGTTCCAGGGATCTTGTACTAAGGCGTTATTAAAAAACATTGGTGACGTGCTTCATTTTGTGCAGAGCAAGGAAATGCGACTGTAGCTACATTGTTATTACAGGAGTGGAGAATATGAGCTCGCCAGCGAAACCCAGCAGTACTCAAGGGACACTCCACACTACGTCAATGCTCCCGGAGCAGGAACAACAGATGCGGCGACAATTAGAAGCGCGAGTTGAACAACGGATGCGTCAACCGGATATAGAGCGCCGACTCCAGCAATTGCAAAAAGAGTTGTTGCAAGAAATGCAACAACAAGCGCAGGGACATCAACGATACTCTTTGTTAGAGAAAGCAAAGCAAATACTTTTGGAGAAGGTAAAGCGGCTGTATTGGAAACAGCAGGCGCAGCAGGGGCAGATAAACATCTTGCGGCCAATTTGGGATTACGTGCGGCGAGAAGTGAAAAAAGACGTCGAGCGTGAAGCGCAATTCGCGGCGTTGTCATTTTAGCCACTGAATGCTTCCTGATGTGCAAACCGTAAATATGGGGAACAACCATGACGAAAACCAAAATGACAATCGAAGTAAGCGAGGAGCTATATATGAGAATATTACACTTAGCGCAGTCGCTCAGTAATTCAGATATGGCACAAGGAAATCGTACTCGGTTTACGAAAGAAGCGGCGGCATGCCTGGCAATTTCAGAAGGATTGCCAGAATTGGAGCGGTTGTACGATCCACAGCTTAATGCATAAAAATAACGAGTCATTCCTCACATGAGCGTTATTTATTTTTGAACGGGTTCTTCACTTGAATAGCCGGTTTCATAGATAACTTAGCGGGCAATTCTTCAACTTTTAAAATGTCCACTACCTTATCAAGAATTTCCTTCAACGCGAGCGCTTTTTTAAAACCTTCCTGGTCTTTTGTCAGATCGATGCTGCCGTAAATCGATACTTGATCTTCCCTATTTTCAATATTCAAATCGCCAATAGCGAGAGTTTCCGATTCATTGGCAAATGGTGTAATCGACTTTGTCTTCATCCGAATATCTTTCATAACATTCTCTAACGTAGCATCGCCCGCAAGGTATGCAAGATCTTATCGATTTCACGATAGAGAGAAAGTTGAGTATTTTCAAGCGAGCGCCCGCCATGTGGTGTTGGTTCGGGTAGATCGAGTTTTGCTTGTTTCTTTTTAGATGGTAACGAAGGAAAGAAATTGATACCGGCTAATTTCTCTAGCTCGGCAACACTCACTGTCGAGTATTCATGCCTCGCATTGTTTTCTACCAAATAGGCTGCGGCTTCACCTCGTTTCGGGTCATAAATAATTTTATAGAAGTGCGTTGGTACCATGACGTGGCCGTTTAACTGCTGAAGCTTATCTCCTTCAAACAAAGGACCGGTCAGCACAAAAAGTTCGCCGCGTTTTATTGCCAGTCTACGAACCGCCGATTCGATGCCTTCCCAAAGATATCGATTATTCTTCGGATTCTGCGGAACCATATTCGCCAATGAAAAACTTTCTGCCTGTGATTCGCGGTTTGGCATATCGCCGGATGGTGCCATATGCCCTCGGTCAAAACCTGATCGCGCATAATCTTTTAGCTCGGCGCGTTCGTCCATAGGCAGTGAATCTTCGGCGTGAAAACGATTTACCCTTTCAATCTCTTTTGCGTTTTCAACGCTATCGCGAGTTAAGTGTTCGGCGGACCAAAGCGGGGTTCTGGTGATGCCGGAATGCATGACGCCAAAACTTAAAAAGCATATTTCCCGAGCTTTGGATGCGATTGTCTCATCGGTAATTTCCGGCGCATCGTTATTCAAGTAGTGAGTGGGGCAGGCGGAAGAACTCGCGTGAGCAGGAATCGAAAGGCTGGTGATTATCACCAGCGCGGCTAGTAGTTTTTGGCACATTGCTTTGTCTCACTGTTACCATCGTTGATGGATGCGGACGAGACGTATTAGACCTAGCAAGTGCGAAGAACGATCCAAATTTTTTTTGTAAGGTAATATAGGAGCAGGCTCAACTTCATAAAGAATATTCTTTAGGAGCTTTTCGCATGATAAGAAGTGTTGCCTTCTATCGTATTAGTCTGGTCATAGTTTTAATTGGCTGTGGGGTAATGACCCTCTTGCTGTTTATGCATAGTGCGTCTAACCCTGCGTTTACGACGATTTTCCACTTCAACAAACAGGCGGTTCGGCTGGAAGAAGCGCTCCGTCTGCTGTATCTCATGGGGCTTGTGTATGTTGGAATTTATGCAGCAACCCGCCCTTACCTCTTAGCGCCTTTTATCGGTTTGGCCATATTGCTGGAAATGAACGATATTGCGATCGAATATGGTTTTGTATTAGCCGGTGCAGTAGCAATGCTCATGAGTACCGGCCGCATGCTGGCGCAAAGTTATTTGCAGCCAGATCAAGTGCTGTACCGCCGTTTATCCTGGCACGGGTTGATTGGGGTTTTGCCGCTTACCGCTGTCGCAACTTTAAATCCACAGATAGCCGCCTTAGCTACTGGTCACAGCCTTTATTATCCGTGGATGGTGAAATTCTTTGCCTGGTTCTCGGCGCTTGGCCAAGTTGCTTTAGTCGTTTCGTGCCATGCCCGCAGATTGCCTGAGTCGAGTATTAAACAATTGCAACCGTCTAGTGGTAATCCGCAAACGCCGCTTGCCCAAAAACCCGCCGGCCCACAATTTCCAGCAACAGTACCTCGCTATAACTTCGCCAATGTCGCAGGCATGGAAGAATTTAAGGCCCGCCTGCTCCAAGCTGCTCAGGAAATCGTCAACTCTCGCCAACAAAGCGAGCGCAAGTCGCCGCGTAACGGCATCCTGCTGTTCGGCGATCCCGGCAACGGCAAGACTTTCTTTGCCGAAGCATTGGCGGGCGAATTGAAAATTCGATTTCTCGCTTCTTCGTTTGGCGACATTGCCTCGAAATGGGTCGGAGAGACTACGGAACGCGCAATGGCGGTATTTGATTCCGCAATACAACAAGCGCCTTGTTTACTGCTGCTAGACGAAGTGGATTCTATATTGCTGTCACGAGAAAATGCAGCAGACGGCTCTCAAGAAGCACCGAAAACGACTAATGCTATTTTGACTCGTCTGGTCGATATTCGAGATAAAGGCGTTGTGATTGTTGCTGCCACCAATTTACGCGACAAGTTGGATGCCGCCGCCATACGCGAAGGCCGGTTCGATTTTAAACTGGAAGTACCGCCGCCCGATTTGCCGGCCCGTGTCGCACTGCTGCGCCGGGAATTGACTGGGATATCCGTTACGCCAAATAGCATTGAACGCGCAACTGGTCGATGGGAAGGTTTCTCGGTAGCGCGTATCCAAGCGATTGGCAAAGAGGTGGTGAAATCTATACAGAGCAAAGGCGAAACAATCAGTTTCGAAAGCATTAAATCCGCTCAGCGCCGCATTCAAGGCTCGCTCGGGCAACGGCTTTCGGAAGACACCCCCACGCTAGATAAACTTGTCTTCAACGAAGACATGGGCAAAGCGCTCGCCGGTCTTGCTGTACGCATGCGCGATATTGAGCGAATCGAGGAAATGGGCGGCACAATACCAACCGGTTTACTTTTTTACGGACCACCCGGCACTGGTAAAACGGTGACCGCGCGCGCACTTGCCAAAACTGCTGAATGGGCATTCCTAAGCTACGCTGGGCACGACCTAATTGTGGACCCGCGGAAGATTGATGAAATGATGGTACGCGCAGCTGATTTGCGGCCGTGTGTTGTAATGTTAGACGAGGCGGATGACATCCTTGCAGATCGCCGATACTCCGGATATTCCGGGGCGACTAATAAACTTTTGGGTGCAATGGACGGCACTGCCGGCAAAATACCTGACGTACTTTTCGTTGCATCAACAAATCATCCAGACAAAATCGATGATGCAATGCTGCGCGGCGGACGGTTTACGGAAAAATATTCGTTTGAAGCGCCAGGGGCCCCTGCCCTTCTTCGTTTCATGGAAAGCTGGCGTGCTCAATCGAAGGCGCAATTCTCACCTGACGTTGACTGGGAAAAATTGGCGGAGGAATGGCAAGGCCTGAGTCTCGCTACAGCCAAGGAAGCGCTTCAAGCGTCGGTCAATGTAATGATTACTCGGGCGTCGAATAATAACATCGTGGATAACGACGATTTGGCTGACGGCTATCGAAGAGTTACGGGATGATAAATTACAAGTAATAGGTCGTAAAAACCCCCACAATATGGTCTTCTTAATTGCTATCAACGTGAGTTGTAGAGAAGTTTTTCTATATATCGCGCAACACTTCCTCTTTGAAAAAAGGGATCAAGGAAGATTCCTGCGTAAAGCATGCGAGGACTATATACGTGTCACCTCTTATCCAAATATCAGAACTCGCGCTACGTTACATTCACACGCAAGCAAGGTGGATCGGCTTCTTATGGCAGTCCCGGTGCCTTTGGTTTTTTCACCACAGTGGGCTTTGGTGTGACAGTGTCTTGGACTGTCGACGCTTCTCCTCGTTTTACTCCCACTGTCAATCCATCGACAATATTACCCAGTTTAAGATCCACCCTCATACGATTTTGCTGTGCCAAAGATACGCGCACGGGTCTTGCAACGTGGTGTGTTTTGGGATCTGCATTAGGTACGACGTAGGCGTCACCCATGTTCTTATTTTTATAAACTACGGTACCCGATAGCGCCTGGTTTTCATTTGCTGCGCTTACGGGATGTATGTTGGTGTTCATAAATCCAAGCGCCCCCACCGCTTTCGCAACCACTACAAACTCTGCAGTATCGTTAAGGTGATTATTTATTTCCGTTTTTATTTCTCCAAGCGTAGCTGACTTTGCTTTTAGCGCATCTATTTTTGCATTAAGTTGCTTGCTCCGCGCTTTTAATTGTTCTTTTAATTCCTCAGCCAATTCTGAATCATCGATGGAATAAGCTAGAGGCGATGAATCTGCATTCACCTTCACCTCAGGAAGGGACGGTGGTAGAACTAAGTCTGACTCTGTCACTTTAGTGTTCGGTGTCAATGGCCCTAGTTCATTCTCTATTATTTCCTTTTCTATTTTGACATTAAGATAATCAATACTCCTCTCAATGCCTTCAACCATCGTCGTTTTGTTTCCTTCATTCTGCTTTACTTCATTATTAAGAAAGGTCCATGCAAGCCTGGTATTTTGTCCTGCTTTGGATTCAAGACCCTCTATAGTAGATTGGTTGCGAAGCTTTTCATCCAACGTTTTCACTGCTGAAATGGTTGCTTCGTCCAATTTATCTTTGTGCTCTTCAATGAATTTTATAGCCTCTGTTGACAACTCTGATGGCGGCGGCGATAAAGTATCATCAGCAACCACGCTTTTAGCATGCAGTTCAACCACCTGACTCGCTTGCTCCTGCGACATATCTCCCGTTACTTTTGAGGCAAGCAACTCCCACTGTGCAGTCTTTTCCTCAGGCGTTAGGGTTGATTTATCAAGCGCTTCATCCATTGTGCGCACAGCGCTTATTGCTTCGGCGCTCAGTTTAGTATTGTTTTTTTCTAGGAATTGTGTGGCTTCAGGAGACAGGGAATCGGGTACTGGTGGCAATAATGCCTTCTGTAAGAAAGTCTCGAAATTTTCCTTTGTATCTAAATTACTTGAAAATTGAACTACTCCAATTTTATTTAATTCAACGTTAAGGTCAGCTCTCAGTGTTTCCTTGAATGCTTCAAGTTTTTGTTCTGGCTCATCAATGGAATTACCATTTAAATATAGTGCATAAATATCATTCTTAAATGTTTCGGTGATAGCATTAAACGCCTTGCTCTTGTCTGGTGACGAAGCATCGGTACCAATGGCAGTTTTTATTATTTCAAATGCCGCCATTGATGAATGGTAGACGGGAGCTGCCGCTTTATAAGGCGCCGCTTGTTGGTTGAATTTGTCGAAATGTTCCTTTGTGTCTAATTGCTGTGTAAGTTCCGCTAACCCAGCTTTTGTGGTTATCTGGTGTAGGTCATTTCTCAATGCCTCCAAGTGATTCGCAAGAAGCGTCTTGGGGTCAGAAGTAGAATTAGTGGAAATTAGTTTATTAAGTTCACCGTCAAATTTGGAGAGGGCTTTACTAGAATCGGCTACATTTTCACCGTGCGGGCCTTCTTTTTGAGCAATAGTATTTATTATTTTTTTAGCTCCCTGCAGTGCCAATGTGTAAGCCGCATACACCTCCTGAACGAACTCTGGCGATGGTGGGTTTCCGGGGGATTGGTGCAACGAATCCTCCAAGAATTTTTTGAAATTTTCCTTCGAATTGAATTGCTCATCGAACTCTGTCAACCCAATCGCTTTGGCCTGTGCCTCAAGCCCCTTTCTGAATTTCTCTATACTCGTATCGAGATCCTGCAGTACTTGCTCTTTAGTAAGAAGTGGGCTTTTTTGTTCCAGGTCGGCTTTAAAGTCATTGTGGATTGTCTCAAAGGCCTTAAATTCTTCCCCCGTGGCATCCAAGTTAGTAACAGCAGATTTTATTTTTTCTACTACCACGTCTGATGACACGCTTGCGGCGATCACTTCCTCGTAATCCAACGGCGAGGGGGTAGAGACTTCAGGGGTCACTTGAATAGAAGATAGGTCCGGTTCTGGTGGCTTAACTTGCTCCTCTCTCTTGACCTGCTCCGCTATCGCCTCAAAATCACGCTCCAGCTCCTTCAACAGCGCTGCTGATGGCAAAAACGGCTGACCATCTGCTGTTGTTACGTTCGCGTCTAACCCTTGCAACTTCGCTTGCTTCCAATACATTGCCGCGATCTCTTGCGTTACACCGGGCCCACCCACGGTAATTGAGTCAGCGCCACGCGCTTTTGCTAATGCCACCACGTCTTTAGCAACCTCTTCACTCTTGTCCAAAACTTCTAGCTGATTGTCCTGCTCCACAAACGCAGGGGTCGGCGACTGTGGGTCGACATTTTTTTTGTAGAAACCGCCTTGGGTGTCTTTGGTGTATTTTTGTTGAAACCAGTCTGGATACTCGGTAGTGAGTTGACCTTGGCTGCTCTGCGGCTGCAGATTGACGGCAGGAGGTAGGTCAGGCTTATAGTCAAATCCGCCCTTCTGTGCTGCCGCAATTCGCTCCCGGTTAATAATCTCACGCCAGGGTTCCGGCATAAAACAGTTACTCGGTACATTAACAAACATGGGCGCGATCTGTTCGTTCGAAAATCCCGCAATCACGCCACCAATCCGCGACATATAAAATTTCTGATCAGGATTTTCCTTCGCGTGTTTGATGAAACCTTCAACGTCCTTTTTGATGACCTCGATATCCAAGGCATCTTTCGGGCCGCCCGGCCGGCTCATTGTGGGAATTGCATATGCGCTGCCGGTCATGCCAACGCTTTCGCCTTTTACTGCCCCAAACTTTTCTTCTGCGACCGCAGCCATGCCACCAGAATGCAATCCCATTTCATTGCTGCCGAAGACCAATACATACTCATCCCGGGTGACCCCCTTCAATCCTTCTTCACCATCCGGGTGATATGTTAAAGGTTCGAAAAATAACGGCGTAACCGGCGCTGGTGACGGTAATATCGCCGTATTTTCCTTACCTTGACTTCGGGTGAGATTGGCTGCCATATATTGAGTCTTATATGGAGGTTCAGTGGGTCGCGGAGCATTTTGATCCAACAACGGGGGAAACCGACTCAAGTTTGCGGCAACCGCTGTATAAATTGCCTGCTCACGTGCCGGACCGGTTAGCTCTGTAGTGTTGCGTAGGGCTTCCCGCAATTCAGTTAGCATAATGCCAAGGCGGTTTTGCCCGGGACCTTGATCTTTGCCCTCAGGCAAGGCACCCCAATAATGGTCACCTTGGGTACTATGTTCGGCAAGATATTCATTTCCGGTTTCAAGTAGCAGATTCTCAAGATAATCATTTTGTACATATTTGGCGCAAAGAGCTTTTAACATTACCTCTTCTTTAAGAAGTAAGCCGCTTTCTTGAGTTTCGTGCCATTGCGAGTGTACATGGTCGTTGAGCTCCTTAGCTCTATCAAACTGATTTTTAGTTCCATCTATGGAGAGAATTTCGTTCAGAAGTTCTAGCTTGTGACCGAACTTATTGGCCTGGTAGAGCTCTTCGGATGTCCTGTAATTTATTCCGAGGTACCTGAATAAATATTCACCTGATTTTGTTGGATGGCCGACTTGGCCGCTTTTAAAAATTGGCGCTGGAATGTCGGGATCCGTACCGCTGCCCGGCCCATAGAAATTGGTGAAGGCATAGCCTTTTTCGCCGGCGTTATAAAACCCCAATTCATTATCTTTATTATGATCATCCATGGCGAATATCCTTATATTTGCGCGGTGCTACAAAAAATGCGCTTATAAGGCGCTCCATCATGGTGGCGCCCCTATAAGCAAAAAATGCATCTTTGTTAAATCAAAATACTATCACTACGGTTATCGACGGCATTTTTCGAAAAGTAATAGTATTTCATCTGAATTTATAAAATTGACCTGCGGTCGCAAGGATGATTGCGGCGTATTAGTTAATACTGAGTTATTGCTGCAGTGCGTCGGTCAACTTCTTGTTACATGAATTCTTTTGTTTTAAGAATCAACTTAGATTCACCGGTTTGTGGCGAAAGTACCGCTGGTAAGCCGTCAATCCAATAACGCCAAGATGTCCCGCAATATTGACTCCCGCAATCATGCACAAGCGCCAATCCACCAAAATGAAGGCGCCGTACGACAGTGAAATCAGCCACGTGAAAAGCCATATGCACCATGTAATCAGCGAGACGCCTGCAGCTGCGCCCTCCGATTTGGCGAGTTGGTATATCTGTGGCAAATAGCCGGCGATCGCGATGGTAGCAATGCTGCCGTAAAGGTGCGGAAGCGCGGTGAGGAAGAGTTCGTACATCGCTATCGCAACCGATTCGCCGCGACGAACGTGATAACCAATATCGCGAGCCAAACGCCGATCCACACCATTGCGGATGGAGATAGTTTTTGTCCGACATCTAATAAGCCGACAATGTCGCTTTGATAGCCCTCCTTGAGCAACACTCGGCCAAACCAGGAAATGCTAATCATTAAATTAACAAATCCCAATCCAGTCATCGTCGTTAACACCATCTCAACGCGAACATTATTACGCTGACTCATATCGGCGCTCATGCGCTCGACATTGGATTTGCATAAGTCGCACTTACCTTGGACATTCTTAAACACGGTTTCGAAATCCCAAGTCTTTTCCAATCGATTAAAGACCTCTTTGGTCAGTCCTTGAAGTTCCATGGACAGATCTTTGTACTCGATTTGGAAGATGGTCACCGTGTTGACGACCGCATCCATTGCCTGACTAAGTTCGCGTAGCGCTCTGTTACTTTTTTTATCGTAAGTTGAGCCGACGAAGCGTTTTAGATTTTTGGCGGTAACGTCCAATACCGCATAGTAGTACTGCGCCAGACACATGCTCTGCCAGACCGGAGACAGATCGCGGGCATAATCGGTGTGCGTCGTTTCTATTACATTGTTGCCCCAGCCGAGATGTATGCGAGTCTTGTTTACTTCAATGACAGAAGACGTGTTTGTGTTATGCAAGCCCCAGTTGTCCGGCATGTTTCCCGGTGGACAAATCAACGTGCGGTTGACCCACAACGTACTGGTGCTGGAAGGATTGCATTCGCGGTTCGACAAGTCGTAAAACACGACATAATCGCGCGGGCTGCGTACGCGCTTCTCTGAACAATGATCGGCGTAATCATTGACTCCGCAAAGAGCGGGGAAGATGTAATCTTTGTAAAGGCAATTCAGTAAATGAAAGACAAAATGCGTTGTCCATTCATCGACTTTATTCCAATCGTCGTTGCCGAATTTATCTCCTATTGATACGTCTAACGTAAAGAGCGCAATGGTGTAGCAGTAAATGGCAATGTCGGCGTTCTCCCAAACCGGCGAAAGCTTATCCGACAGCACATAACCACATAAGCTGTCAGCAGTTTGCGCGGCCTCTTGCAGATATTTATTAATGTCCGCATGTAACGTGCTATTAAAGGAGATCGACAGATATTTTGGAGAATTGAAAAGGCTACCTGCTTTGTTCAGCTCTATATATCGTGGGGATTTGCTGTCCGCCTTTTGCTGGTGCAGCATGGCTTCGATGTCGACCCCTTGCGGCACCTTTGGAAATAGCGACTGCCTTGCAGTGCGAAAATCCCGATTAAATCTGTCCAGGAAGGTGTTGAACTCCTCGCCGCTCTCTATCATCTTGGCGCTGTTCAGATTGAACTGACAGCGGAACGGAGAGATAAGCCTCAACGAACGTGCAGACATGCTTTTTTTCTCCCCTACAAATCACCCGTTTATTGCCAAGCACCATGATGATTTCCATTGCAAAACAATGGCCTTCAGTGATGCCTGCCTCAAAATGTTATCGGCGGCAAAAGCGGTTTCTATAGGGGTTATTTAATATTTTGAAATTTATGTTAAAGAATTCACATTCGTTGCCGATACAGTTGGGGCAGTACCCCATCCACCAGTAAAGAACGGAGATAGCTTATGGCCCAACATCAGCAAATGTTTGCCGAAGATGAAAATCATTCATCCTTCGTTTCATCGCTTGATGACGCACTTTTACACACGATGGGAGGCCATGGAGCTGGCGCCTATCGAGCTACTGAAGATGAACAAATTACTGCCTTATGGAATCGGTTTGGCTTTCTTGCACTCGTTGCTGGAGTATTGACTGCCGTTTCTGTTATTTTCGGTTGAAATAATCTGATTTCTACGCACTTTTGAGTGCATTCATTCAGCCATATTGCTGAATAGTCGCATGCGACTGCGGGGCGAGCTTATTTAGGAAAATTAAATAAGTACGCCCCGCAGTCACGTGTAACTGTTAGAGCGGGTTTCCTATTAATGTACGGTACATTGAAAGGAACTCCGCTCTAAGCATCAGCTTTTTGCCTTCCAGGGTGACCGCAACGATTCGTGCAAAAATGGGCAATAGCGTGGATTTCGAAACAAAACCGGATTACAGTTTGACCCTGGTTTTCGGTTTTACCGCCAATCGGACATCGTAGTCGATCGGCTCTACCGCACGATCTCGTAATTCATAAGCCCCGAACCGGCTGAGATGGCCAGTCCGATATAGATTCATCGCCGCAAGAATTTCCGGTGTCAGCACTGTGCCTTCGTCCTCCAATTCTTTGAGCGCTTGTGTCATCGTGCGGCAGTTATGGAAAATCAGTAGATTGGCAATCAGGTGGTTATATTTGATGATCTTCAACTGCTCATCGCGCACATTTTCCTGAATTTGGTCAGCAGCGAAATATACCCACTGCGCGAACTTGTTGAAGCCCTCGCACTTATTTGTTGCACCTTGAATGATTCGCCGCAATTCTTCGCTGCCGATATATTCCAGCAAGAAGATAGTTCGAACCACTCGGCCCAATTCACGGAACGCATAATAGAGTTTGTTCTTGCGGCTGGCAGTGCCGAGTTTGCGCAAGATTGTCGACGGCGCAATGCGGCCCGCTTTTATTGATTGTGCTACCTGCAGCATATCCGGTAAGTGCAGGGCAATGAGTTCCCAATCAATGCGCTCTTTAGTAAACAAATCATCGATGTACCGGTAGGCTTCCTCCGAATCGGCCTTGTAGCATTTCAGATCTTTCCAGTTACGAATACGCGGCATCAGTTTGATACCCAGCAGAAACGCCAGACCAAACACGGGCGTGCTTTGCGCCTGCGTATCGCCATGTACCGTATCCGCCTGTATATCGGAGTCGTTCTTGATGAGGCCATCGAGAATATAGACCGCTTCCCAAACGCCACAGGGGATGAAATGCGAGAACAAGGCAATGTAGGTATCGCTGACATGATAATAGGCGACACCGCCGTAGCCGCCATAGCGGATATGGCGTTCCGACAACAAATTGTTCTCGTATAAATCCCATTGCGTGCCATCTGCCGCGGCACGCCAAGTATCACCCCAGTATTTCGGCAACCAGAACCGATTGTAACCATTGATGGCTTCACGAATTGCAGCTTCGAGCTTGTCACTGGTAACGTGCCGTTGATTGATAAATGCAATCTGGCGATCGCTGATACCGGCCACACTTTTCGCAACTTGCGTTGGCCCTAACCCGGTGCCATACGCGAAGGTGGTTAGAATCTGCCGATAGGCTTCGTCCCGCAATTTGCTTTCGTGTCCGGAGAGCGGCCCGAAGTGGCATCCCCAATTAAGCCACTGCATCGTGTCGCAGAGCACATCCAATATCGAAATCTCATGGCTTTGCAGCTTTCGTGACAATGCATTATCAACGAGTTGGAATCCAGGCGGTATCGGTTTCTTTGTCAGCGGACTGAGTACTGCCCGACCATCGGTAATCTTGAAGTGCGCATTATTCGGATACCCTTCATCGACCGCTAGGGCGGTTTGTGCGAGCAGTCCTTGCAAATGACTAACGAATAGCTCGGGACATACCGGCAGCCCTACCTGTTCACCATATTCCTCTCGTGTTCGCGCACATTCCGCCGTTGATAACAATTGATCGCGGTAATCGGCATAAGCATCGCTCACCGGCACGCAGATATCGCCGGACTTCAATTCCTGCACCAGTTGCAGGCAAACACATACCTCGAAGTGACGACGATTGATTTGTGTCGGTGTTGCTTTGTGGTTCTCTCCGAAGACGAGTTTGCGCCATTTGTCCGGTATCCAGGAAAGGTCATTCGGCGTTAATTGCTCGTTCAATGATAGCCATGCTGTCTGCCGGCGTTGATTGCTTTGGATGAATGCTAAGGCGCGTTCGATACTTTTATCATGACTGGTGGCAACGAAACGCAGCTTACCAAGAATCCGGAGCAACTCTGCTCGTCGTGCTTTAAAATGCCCCCACATGAATCGGCATTCATTCTTGCCACCATGCTCGGCATGCACGCGGGAGAATTCGCACAAATCAGGACGCGAGGTCACCAACTGGCGTGTCAGCGTCAGTTGGGTTTCCATCGAGCCATCGGAATTCAACACTGTCTCAAGCTGAGCAAATCGCCGCAAGATTTCATCGGTCTTTTCCTGATTGGCGGTGAGATATTCGCGCAGTTCTTCCTCCGCTTTATGCTGCGCCCTGAGCATCTGCTTGCAAAACATATCGCATAGGTCCTCAGCTACGCGCGCCAGTTGGCGCTTAATCAACGCTAATGTCATCGTGTACCGCTTCTGTGACTCCATGTCAGCCATTCTTGCGGCATCAAGACTCATGCCTTCCAATGCCAGTTGATTAAGCTTTGCGACGGGAATCGTGAACAAAAGCGGCACATGGTGAGACAGCGCCGTTAACTCATCGTAATGCGCGACAACACTTCGCAGTCCGTCTAGGGTTGCTTTCGGCGCATCGCGCTTGAGATCGTTCCAAGGACTCGTTCGTGAAGGATTGTCGCCGACGACATACAACTGATCGAGAAAGACGCGGCCCGATTCGTGCAAACGATCATATACAGCACTAAAAAGTATTTGGTTGGCGCTAGCCCGTTGGCTACGCGCTTCGCGTACCAGCGTACTGAACGCCGGTAATTCGTAGCGGTGCCGTACCAGCACTTCAATGCCGACGTTGACGATATCGGCCAAATCTTCCTTGAGAAGCGCCACCTCCCTCAAGGTTTGCATGAGCAATTGTCGTGCTTCGTTATTGAAAGTCTTTACGTCGAGAAATTTCCGAATGCGGCCGACATGGGTTTTGCGCGAGCGTGATTGATCATATTGCTGCAACAGTGCTCGTGACGGAATCTCTTCCTCAATGCTAGCGATATGCTCGATAATCGCGTCGGGAATTTCGTTGGAAGTCAGGAAATAACCCAGGCGCTGAAACGTTTTCAGCGCGAGCAAAAAACCGAGTCGCGTATTCGGCCCGCGAACAATACTGTCGCAAAAAATCAATTCCTCGGGCGATGGCGTATACCAATGGGCTAAATCGCTGGCGTTGATATTGCTCTTTAAACGGGGATAGGCGGTATCACTGGGCTGCATTACGAAATGATGAGAACAACAGTTGATTATTTATAAGCGGCTAATGCTCGATAGACAGAAGCACGTCCAACGCCAAGACGGCGTGCAATCTCGGTGGGGCCTAGGTTTTCCTCGGTACGAAGACGATAAATTTCAGCCGGATCAATGGAGGGTTTACGTCCGTGATAAATTCCCCTTGCCTTAGCAGCAGCAATGCCTTCGAGTTGGCGCTCTCGCCGTAGATTGGTTTCGAATTCCGCGAAGACACCCAGCATATCCAGGAACGCTTTTCCAGCGGCACTGCTGGTATCGACGGGCTGTTCGGTTGCTTTTAGCGCCACGCCTTGCTTCTTCAGCGTGTATACGATGCCTTGAAGATCTTTAATGCTGCGAGCGAGTCGATCAATTCGGGTAATCACCAGCGTATCGCCTGGCCGTAAAAAATCGAGCAAAAGCTGAAGCTCTGTACGGCCCTCTCGGCTGGTGCCACTTATTTTCTCTGCCCGGATGACTTCACATCCCGTAGCGCGCAAGGCTTCTTTCTGCAACGTCAAATCTTGATGGTTACTGGAAACCCGGGCGTATCCATAAAGCGGCATATTTGCGAAATTGTCTCGTTAGCCTCTAGACCACGAAACAATATCATGTCCCATAGCTTGAAACAACCCTATTGAGACATGAAAAATGTCTCATCGTAGCGCCTCGTTTGGGTATAGTTAAATGGAACAAGATTCCAATATTTTGTGCTGCTTTACTTACCATTTATTGCCGATTATTTGATAGGTTATGGTTTATGCCACCAATTAAATAACACCACAAACAATTAGGGAGAAAATAATGGTTTCAGAAGAAGAACTACTTAATGAGCAACTATCAGCGCTGTTAGAAAAAGTCCAATCAGGCGATGCTATCCAAGGCGTTTCGTTTGGTTCAATGCGTCATGCTTATAAATCGACGACGGTCTACGACGACTATTTGAAATATTATCACGGCAAAGGCAGATGCCAGCTAAGCGCTTTTGTCACCGATAAAGACAATCCAAACAGTCCAAAAAAACTCAATGGCTTAATTTTAAAAGCGGAAGATGGGAAATTTTTGGTAGCTAACGGCTATAAGGAGCCCCAATGGCATGATACTGCAAACTTTCATTTCGAAAAGCCCTTTAAAGCCGATCTAACGTTTGTTTCTATAGAAAAAAGTATTGCCGACAAAATAGATGACGAAAGCCTAGCAGCCGCTGTGACAAATGTGCATGAAGCAAACGAGGCCAAGAAACAGCTAAAAGATATTATCGGAAATCTAGAGGAAGACGTTCGTAATTCAATTTACGAGGCCCATTCGGAGTTGGACCGCTTTGTCCCGAGGCATATGTTTAAAGAACATGAAGAACATAGATAGGACTTACGCATTGACCGTTCCCCGAAATTGTGGGTTGAGATGTTGTTTGT
>JAZKCF010000131.1:0-6710 GCA_040388195.1 Pseudomonadota bacterium | reverse complement strand
GTCCGGTTCTGAGGAGGGTTCGGTCGGAGTGATCTGACCGTTCTACTCACCCAGACCCCGTAATAGCGGGTTTATGCGTCCAGCGCAGGCCTCGCTGCGCGGCTACGCATTATACTGAAGTCAAAATCTGAGCTCTGAAAAACCCTTTTTTCTCATTTTTAAGAGTGTTAAGCAAGGCTCGGTGTTATCTGTATTTCTAAACAACGGAGAAAAATCTTTGACCCGACGTCCGTATCTTTTACGTCCCGCCGCCTCGCCCCAGCGCTTTCATAAATTGTTTACCAAATCGAAGGCTAGCCCGAAAAAAACGCTGTTGATACGTGCCGTGCTCGCGATCTTGCTTATTGTCCTTGTAGTTATGGTGTACTGGTTTGATCGCGACGGTTTGAAAGATCACGCTGATGGGAACATGTCTTTTACCGATATTATTTATTTCACCATGGTCACTGTTACCACGGTGGGTTACGGTGATATCGTCCCTGTCTCGGATCGCGCGCGGTTAATCGATGCTTTTCTGGTTACACCGATTCGGCTTTTTATTTGGTTCATCTTTTTGGGCACGGCGTATCAATTCGTGATCCAGCGAATTTGGGAGGATATGCGAATGGCAAGAATGCAACAACGCTTAAGGGAGCATGTCATTATCTGCGGTTTTGGTCACAGTGGACGCAGCGCGGCGCCGGAGATCGTAGGTAAAGGTATACAGCCAGAGCAGATCGTGGTTATCGATTTGAATGAGGAGGCGCTGCAACTGGCGGCCGAGAATGGCTACACGGGCATGCGCGGCGATCCTACGCAGGAGCGCGTTTTGCTTGAGGCCGGCGTGGAGCGGGCTAAGGCCGTGATCATTTGTCTTGGCCGCGATGATGCCAACGTGCTGGTCGTTCTCACTGCCCGCAATCTCAATAGCAATGTGCGGATTATCTGCAGCGTCAAGGAAGAGGAAAATCTCAAACTTATTCGTCAAGCGGGCGCAAGCGTGATGGTCTCACCAGCCAAGGTCGGCGGCTATCTCCTGGCTGATGCGGTCGATAGCAGTTTCACATCCACCTACGTGTTCGATCTGCTTACCTCGGGCGGCCAAGTAAAGCTGATAGAACGAGCGCCTCACCCGGAAGAGATCGGAAAGCCGATGCGCGAGCTCAGTAAGCGATTGGTCGCACGCATTTATCGGGATGGTTCGCTGATCGAGTTTTGGGAAGATGACAAAAGCAGAATTCAGGAAGGCGACGTGTTGCTGGTTATCGAGAGAACCGCTGATAGATAATATTCGAGTAATTAAAAATTAGCGTGAAGTCATGCATCAACATTTCACTCTACGCCACGAAATTATTAATTCCAGCTTCATTGCTTAGAAAAACGTGCTCTTGCAACAGATGCCTTCGCGACAACTCCAGGCTTATAGATTTTTATCGGAGAGTCTTGTGCACAGAGTCAGCCTAACCGGTGATGCAACATAGTTAGGCTGTCCTCTGCGACCGCTGTCAAACGCCAGTTTTGAACTGGGTATAAACGCGTGTCATGACTCGGCGCGTATCATTGCTTACTGCTTGGGGCGGGATCATTCGTTTTCTATCTTCGTCGCTTAAGAACACGCTCTTGTTCTCGACGAGTTCTTTTTTGACGAATTTGAGGCTAGCCGAGTTCGGATTAGCGTAGAACACTTTGTTGGAAAGGCTAGCAGCGACTTCAGGTCGTAAAATATAATTGATCCAAAGATGCGCGTTGTTAGGATGGGGTGCATCGGCAGGAATGGCCATCGTGTCGAAGAACAAAATGGCGCCCTGTTTTGGTACTAGTGCTTCAATACGATTACCGTTCTTAGCGTCAATGGCGCGTTGACGAGCGATGTTGATATCGCCAGACCAACCGAGAGACACACAGACAGATCCGTTGGCAAGATCGTTGATATAACCCGACGAGCTAAACAACGTGATATAGGGGCGAATCTTCGCGAGCATACGTCCCGCTTCCTGATAGTCCTTGCTGTTATTACTAAAAGCATTCTTCCCCAAGTACTGTAATGCGGGCGGGATTACTTCCGACGGCGCGTCCAGGAACGATACACCGCATGATTTAAGCTTCGACATGTACTTAGCATCGAAAATTAAGTCCCAAGCATTTTCCGGCATTGGCAAATTGCCCAATGCCGCTTTCACTTTGTCGACATTGATGCCAACCGTGGTGTATCCCCACAACCATGTGACCAAATGTTCGTTTCCGGGGTCGACGTGAGACAAGTTGGCAGTAATCGACGGATCCAGGTTTTTCCAATTCGGAATCTTGTTTCTATCCAGTTTACGATGCAGTCCACCGTCGATCTGCATTTTGGCGAAGTACGAAGAGGGTACGACGATGTCATAACCGGTTCGACCGGCAACCAGTTTCGCATGTAGGACTTCGTTGCTGTCGAACACGTCATAATGAACCTTGATACCAGTCTCTTTTTCGAAATTGGCAATAGTGTCATTGGCAATATAGTCCGACCAATTATAAATATTGAGGACTTTCGGTTCGTCCGCCGCTGCAACGGAAAACGTCGTGATCGAAAAAGCAATTCCGGCGAGGGCAATTGTGAGTGTTTTGGGTAGTGGCCAGTTCATGATTTGTCGCTCTCCATTATAAGTAATACCTACTACGTTGCATGAATAGTTCATTCAACAACCGCGAACGCGCTTCATGTTTTTCCGGACATTTCTTGTTTAACGCACGAGAGTGTTTTTCGTTGATAGGAGAAAGACAAATAGGCTAAAACGACGATTAATTCTATGTGTCTCGCTCGTTCAGCATCCCGTTCACGGCTGCGCCCATTCACCTGGTTGATAGACTTTCTGCCGCTGGGCTAAGTGCCAAAATCTCTTCTTACGTTCTTCCTTGTTGGTCGCTTTTCCAATACGCACCTGCTGAATCATTTTCAAAAGCACTTGCGTCAAAGACTTACGGCATCGAGGCTTGCCCCATCGCTTAGGATGTGTTCTTGGCCTGCGCACTCTTGATGGTGCGCGATAGTATGCTTGAAGCGATAGCTTCGTCGGATCGTGCACCGAGTTTTTCCAGGAGGGGCAGGATGCCTTGCACGTATTTCGTCAGTAATGCGTCGTCCAGCGCGAGATGAAATGTGACGCGCACGCGCGGACCCTGCGCATCCGCGAAGCGGCAAATGGCGTCGTCTTGAGCGCGTAGCGCATGGCGCCCATACACCAGGACTTCCACCTCATGATTGGCATCGATTTTCGCTCCCGGCTGCAACACGCTTGCTAGAGCAACAGTCAGCTTGCAGCGCTCGCGTAGCACAGCGTTTACGGCTTCTCGCGAGAACGCATCCGTGGCGCGTTCCGGTTCGCGGTTGGTCAGCGCGGCGGCAATTGACTCCAGCGCCTTGTGATCCAGCGCCACGACCAGCACGCTGCTTGATCTCTCTCGCAGATTTTCCACTTCGCGAGAAATGCCGCCGATACGCGTGGCATCGCTGGCCCAGACGTGGTCTTCGCCGCGCCGCGCCTCGTTTTTCCTGCCGAAAAGTTTGCCGAACATAATGGTCCTGTCTGACTGATCAAGAGCAAGGCTGCATGAATTCTCATTTCCGCGCAACCGCCGGTCGGCGGAAAGCCCGGCATTCTTGTCGACCTCTGCAATGCTGTTGCAACCAATTTCAAATGTCAGCTCCACCGCCAAATAGAAATGTCCGGTTTCCCAGCGGCTGATTTTCTGTACCAGTTAATTGCCTGATAAATTATTCACCGATACAATCACCGCCATGCGTTATCGCTTTCTTCTCATCTTGCTTATATTGATCTTGTCACTTCAAGCTGCTTGGAGTGCTACCGACTTCTGTTGCATTCAGGAAACATCTGTCCAGGAGATATCAAATACAGACGCCAGTGCGTCCGATATTGACAACGAACAACGTGAGCCGAAATCGATAATTGGCCTGCATTGCGGCTTATGCCATGTGGCCGGCATCAGTCTACCGAGCGTTTCAAGTTGTCTTTCCGATATTGAGATAATCTCATCAGCGCCGTCCACCGACGCTATTATCTTTTCCTCATTTGGCCCACAGCCACCAGAACGCCCCAAATGGGCACGCGCCGTCTGATCCGGCGCGCTGCTTCCTTTTACATTTTTCAGCACTTCGATAGTCGATAGCTAAGCCGCGTTGTCGGATTCCTTTGTATGTTTATCCGGGAGAATTCGATGCAACCGAAGTTTTTGCCATTGGTATTGGCAGCAATCCTTCATAGTCCGCTCTTGGTGGCGGAGCCCTTCCAAACTGACGCGCCAGCGAATAACGCTGCCAGGCCAGCTTTGTTAACGTTGCAATCCGCCATGGAAATGGCTTTGCAACAGAACCGTGAAATAGCCGCTGCATCTCGCGAAGTCGATGCGGTGGACGGCGCTGTTCAACAAGCCGGAAAAATTCCCAATCCGGAACTGTCTTATATCGTCGAAGGCGGCCGGCAACCGACTCGTACATCAACGATTCAATTGAATCAGCCCATCGAATTAGGCGGCAAGCGCAGCGCACGGATGAATACCGCCACAAGCAGCCGTGAAGTTGCGTCGATGGAATTGGCCGTAAAGCGCTTGGACATTCGTGCGATCACCGTAACAGCGTTTTATGGCGTATTGATAGCTCATGAGCAACATCGATTAGCCATGGAGTCGCTTGAGTTGGCGCAACGAGCCACTAATGCCACCGCTAAACGCGTTGTTGCCGGGAAAATTTCGCCAGTGGAAGAAAGCAAGGCACGAATCGCCGAATCGACCGCGCGTCTCGAACTTACTCAAGCGGCAGGCAATCTAGCGAGCTCCCGCCAACGATTGGCTTCGACGCTGGGCACAACTCAAGCGTTGTTTGGCCAAGTGACTGGCGAATTGCAAGTGTTACCTCCAATACCTGCGCTCGAGCTGTTAATAGACCGTTTGAAGGATTCGCCAGCTTACCAACGCGCTCGCTGGGAAGTGTCTCGGCGAATCGGATTGACCGATATCGAACGCGCCAAGCAAATACCGGATGTGGTTTTGGCCGTGGGCAGAAAGAAGGATGAGCAGCTTTCTTACTCGCAGCCCATTGTCGGCGTATCTATCGCCATTCCGATATTCGACCGCAACCAAGGCAATGTCAGGGAAGCGGCTCATCGAGTAGAGAAGGCACAGGAAGAATTAGCGGCAACCGAGATTCAACTGCATGCCGACATCACGCAAGCGTACCAACAGTTCAACGTTGCTCGTGATGAGGTTGTCCTTTTACAAAAAGACGTTATACCTGGCGCACAACGTGTTTATGAAGCTGCTGCTAAAGGCTTCGACTACGGCAAATTGTCCTATCTCGATATGCTTGATGCGCAACGCACATTAGCGCAAGCCAAACTGCAATACCTGCGAGTATTAAGCGATATGGTTCGCGCAGCCAGCGAGCTGGAACGCCTCGTTGGCCCCCTAGACTTTCTTAAGTAGTCACCACCATCATGACCAAGAAACAGAAAATTATCATTGCTGTCATTGCACTTGCTACCTTGGCGATTGGCGCCATCATTTTGCTGGCTGACAAATCCCAGGTAGGACACGACGCGCACAGCCAGGCCGAAGGCGAGCACAAGGAACATATATCCCACGAGGATAAGCACTCAACGCCATCGGCCACTTCTCGAGTGGAAAAACAACACCACGACGAGGAACACAAAGATGATGAGAAAATTGCGTTTTCTGATGTGCAATTAAAAACTAGCGGCATCGGTATCCATACAGCGCAACCACAGCGCATCAAGACTAGCCTACAACTGCCGGGCGAAATCCGATTCAATGAAGACAATACGGTCCATGTCGCGCCGCGCATTGCCGGCACGGTTCAATCGGTCTTCGCCAACTTAGGTGACACCGTTAAAAATGGGCAGGTGTTAGCGATCATCGCCAGCAATGTAATAGCCGAACAACGTAGCGCCTTAATGATTGCGCAGCGGCGTCTGGAGCTGGCTGAAACGACCTTTAAAAGAGAAAAGAAACTGTGGGAAGAAAAAATCTCTGCCGAGCAAGATTATTTGCAAGCGCGCCAAACGCTGAGGGAAGCTGAGATCGAAGTGCAGAAGCTGCGTCAGCAGCTTCTCACATTGGGTGCTGACACTGGTAGCAGTGCAGGTATGAACCTATATGAGATCAAAGCGCCCCTTGCCGGTACCGTGGTAGAAAAGCGGATCACGCGAGGTGAGTCGGTGTCAGGTGATACGACCGTGTTTACGGTGGCCGATCTGGCAACCGTGTGGGCGGAGATTTCAGTAAGCCCTCGGGAACTCCCCGCTGTGCGCACAGGCGCGCCAGCAACCGTGAATACTACGGCATTCGATTCCACTGCCACGGGGAAGGTGTCTTATGTGGGCACATTGATCGGCGAACAGACGAGAACTGCTAAGGCACGCATCGTTCTTCCTAATCCTGACGGTGCATGGCGTCCGGGTCTTTTCGTTAATGTGTCAATCGTCTCCGGCGATACGCAAGTGCCGGTGGCTGTCTCCAGCGAAGCGGTTCATTCCTTCAATGGGAAAAATGTCGTCTTCGTTCAAGTACCAGGCGGCTTTATGCCGCAGCCCGTTGCGATCGGCATCATCGATGGCAAATTCACGGAAATTAAAGAAGGGTTAACTGTTGGAACCCGCTATGCGGCGGCATGGGTATCTACACAAGTCGAGAATATGCTAATAGTGGTTAGCATGGCT
>JAZKCF010000130.1:0-8655 GCA_040388195.1 Pseudomonadota bacterium | reverse complement strand
GCGCCAACTTGCGCCTATGCAAAAGCATGAGGCTTTACTAACGTGGTTCTTAGTATATGGAGTTGGAGCCGATGCTTAATAATTATCAAGCAGCATCTGTTAATTCTATCTGCGCCTAAAAAACGTATTTGTAAGATAAACATCTTTAAACGGTTAACGAGCAAGGCTCTTTAAGTAAAGTTAAATTACAGGGCTTGTTCGTTAACGATCAATTCATATCTAAATTTTGTCCTCATCTTTTCCTTCGGATTTTATGCACCACATTGCTGATGCAATAGCAGAAGTGTTGGGGGAGCGTCGCACGGATCTTCGAATGGCTTCGATTGGAGACGGTAGTATTAATACCGCTTATCGTTTTTCTATCGGAGGGAAGCACTATTTCGTTAAGACCAATAGCGCCGAGTGGTTGGCTATGTTTGAAGCGGAAAGCGCGGCTTTGAATGAAATTGCGTCTACCAAAACTATGAGGGCGCCACATCCTATCTGCAGTAATGTTGCTGATGGGAGATCATTTTTAGTTTTGGAATGGCTGGATTTAAGGCCGCTGGACGATGCTGCCGCTAGTCATTTCGGGCGATTACTGGCTGCATTGCATCGGCATACCGAGCAACAATTCGGATGGTGTCGGAATAATGCTATCGGCGCCACCTTGCAAGTAAACGCATTTGCTGCAGATTGGCTTATGTTTTGGAAGGAGCGCCGCTTAGGTTTTCAACTGCAGTTAGCAGCACGCAACGGATATACCGGGCAAATGCAAGATTTCGGAGCACGACTCCTTGAGCGTTGTGACGTGTTATTTGTCGATTACCGCCCCACTACCTTCATTGCTTCATGGTGACCTATGGCACGGGAATGCAGCTCGCAGCGTTTCAGGCGAGGTAATAGCCTTTGATCCGGCTAGTTACTATGGTGATCGGGAAACTGATTTAGCAATGACGTCACTATTTGGTGGTTTCCCGCATGCTTTTATGAAAGCTTATAACGCGGAATGGCCTTTGGACGAAGGCTACCGCATGCGACGCGACTTTTATAACGTTTATCATTTGCTTAATCACCTCAATCTATTTGGCAGAGGCTATCTGTCGCAAGTAGAAGCGATAATGGCGCGGGTGCTGGCTACGTTTGATGCAATTTGAATTGAAGTAGTTCTGGATTTGTAAACAACAAGACTCTTGAGCGCTTTGTATGCAATAAATTCTGCGCTTAAGAGTCTGTTCAAGAAATCGCCGCCTAACTATCTTGTCTATCACGGCTACAGGGCAGGGCGTTGCTCCAATCCCAGCTTTTTCCTCCGCGTTGCTGGCCCTATATATTCTCGTGCCATGGTATTACCGAATGAACAATGTTACGCGGTCTTCACTTTTTCAAGCAGCGCTTGTAACTCACCGCTTTGATGCATCTCGCGCAAAATATCGGAACCACCCACAAATTCACCGTTTACATAAAGCTGAGGAATAGTTGGCCAGTTGGCGTATTCCTTAATGCCTTGGCGAATTTCCGGGTTCTGTAGAACGTCCACAGTATAAAAATCATTAACGCCGCAAGCTTTAAGTAGCTGGGCCGCAGTAGAGGAGAAGCCACATTGCGGAAATTGCGGTGATCCCTTCATATATAACACTACTTTATGGGATGTAACTTGTTCGCGAATAATATCTTGGATATTCATAAATTGAACCAATTCCTAACGGTTAAGCGACTAAACAAAAAGATTTTTCATTCTCTATAACGTTAGAGAGAAGACAGATCTGATTGGTTGAAAAATTAACAACAAGTCCGAATATTTTACTGGATTCTAAAGCCAAACTTTCAATGTGTTTCTCTTATCGATTGGAAAATTGTTCGTACTTGACTTCACATTAGAGCTACCACCCTGAAAATGGTTTGTAATTAATGGCAAATATTTTAACTGTCGAAATTCTTTACGGTTGATGGTTTTTTGGATTTGAAATTTCAATATAAACAATTGCTTATATTTTGGTATCAAAATTGCTTGGTAGCTCCGAGAACGCAAGTTCGGCCCTCCGATGCAATGGGGGAGGGGTCTCAAGCCAAGCAAGACAAATAGAACTCTGGAGTATATGTATGTTTAAACCACTAACAAAATTATCTGTCCTCGCGATTGGCGCTTGCATAGCGGCCTCATCGCAAGCAGCACCACTCACTCTCACCGGCAATTTTTTAAAAATAGGTGTTAGTGACGTAGGAACGTTAGGCAGCAACAGCAACAACGCGCCGGGCATTCTGCATGATCCCACCGGTACTCAAAATTTTTGCCCAGGCGGAATTTGCAATGATTACTTAACCCCTGGTACGCCGCATGAAGGGTTTAGCTTTAAAAGCGATCAGTCCGGCTTTATTGGTAATGATAATGCCAGCCCCTTCTTTCCATCATTTACAACGGTGACTGGACCGTCATTGTTAGGTGGAAGCGGTTTTGATAATGCAGCTACTTGGAGCGGTAGCAACGCTTTCGCAACGATTACCAATAGCTATTTTTTCAATAATGGCGATCAGCGGATTCTCGTGAAGACTCTGATCACAGCGAATCAAGATCTCACGAATTTAAAGTTTGCGAGGTCGGAAGATCCAGATCCTGATGTCAATCAATTCAATAGCTTTGTTAGTATAAATCAGCGCGGCAATGCGCTTTTCGGCACAAGTGATTTTGTCGGTGCAGCCGGTCCAAACACTGGATTGACAATTGCTCTTTTAAACTTAAACGGCAATACGTTTCGGCACAACACTGCAATTGGCCCCTCATGTTGCAGTAACTTAGATCCAGATAGTGTATTAGCTGGATCGGCCGACAACATTACCGATGACCGTTCCATTAATCTTGGTTACGATCTTGGTAATCTTGCAAATGGCAATTCAGTAGAGTTGGAATATGCTTATGTATTTGGTGACAGCCTTGATACAGCTGGTGGTAATCCTGGTGGTGGTGTTCCTGAACCCAGTACGTTGGTACTTCTCGGTTTAGGTCTCGCCGGCCTTTATCGTCGCCGCGCTCGCGCTAGTTGATAAGTCGTAGTGATTGAAAAAGCTGTCGTTCGAGTTTCTCTACAATTAAGAGATTTACTCTAAACCGTTTGATGATTTATTTAAGCCGTATTAGCTGGAAACAAAAACAGTCTTTGTTCGGTGTTAATGCTTTGTGAATTATTAGACCGGCACGTTTTTCTTTATGATGGCGTCTCTCCTAACTTGGCGAGACGCCATTAGTCTTTTTGGGGGGGGCAGCTAATCGAACCTAACTGCCCGCCCGTAGCCCGCGGAATGCCAGCCAAGTCCTGTGCGGAAAACACTTTCGTAAATCCTACTTCAGTAAAAAGTGCTTGTACCCGTTCAGCCTGATCGTAGCCATGCTCACATAGTAACCATCCGCCAGTATGTAGATAAGCAGGCGCATGATAGATGATATGGCGTAACGCATTAAGGCCATCAGGGCCGGAAGTTAATGCTGTTTGCGGTTCGAACCGCACATCACCTTCGCTTAGATGAGAATCCATCGTCGCAATATAGGGTGGATTGGAAACAATAATGTCGAATTGTCTACTTTGAAGCGCGGTATACCAATCACTCCAAAGAAGCTCAATTGGTGACGCATCCCCGAAATTTTTTAACAGCGAAGAATCGGTCGAGCCATCAGATGTAAGCAGTTTTTCTATGTTTTCTGCCGCTATTGTCAACGCTGCGTTCGAGGCATCGGTGGCGGTAATGCGGGCTATCCGGCGGTAATGCGCGAGTGCAATTGCAATTGCACCGCTGCCAGTACCGAGATCAAGTGCGGTCGAAGGTTGGTTTTCGGGGATACGTTCAAGAGCTAGCTCTACGAGTAATTCTGTCTCGGGGCGAGGAATTAGGACGGCAGGTGTAACCTTTAATTCAAGCCCATAAAATTCCCGGGTGCCGGTCAAGTAAGCGACGGGCTCACCTTGTTGCCGACTTTCAACCAACGTTTGAAACAAATGTATTTGTTCCGGCGACAGAGGTTGCTCAGTATGAGTCGCTAGATATTCATTGGTGACACCAAGAGCATGCCTTAGCAAGACGCGAGCATCGACTGCGTCAATGCTCGTTCTAGCGTTGCGTAGCGCCTGTGCAATCGTCATGCGCTCTCGGACAACGCCGCAAGTTGATCCGCTTGGTGCTCGGTTGCTAATGCTGAAGCAAGCTCTTCCAAATCGCCGTCCATGATGGCGTCGATCTTATACAGCGTCAGATTGATGCGGTGATCCGTTATTCGTCCCTGGGGAAAATTGTAAGTGCGAATACGTTCGGAGCGGTCACCACTGCCAATCAAGGATTTGCGAGTAGCGGCTTCCTTTGCTTGTTGTGCTCGAAGTTGGGCGTCATATATACGTGCCGCTAATACCTTTAGCGCCTGCGCTTTGTTCTTATGTTGTGAACGGTCATCCTGACATTCGACAACCAAACCGGTAGGCATGTGAGTAATACGGACTGCGGAATCGGTTTTGTTGATATGCTGACCTCCCGCACCGGAAGCACGATAAGTATCGATGCGGATATCTGCTGGATTAATTTCGACATCGGCAATCTCATCCATTTCAGGCATTACTGCAACCGTGCAGGCAGATGTATGAATTCTCCCTTGCGTTTCGGTATCTGGGACGCGTTGTACACGATGCCCGCCTGATTCGAACTTAAGTTTGGAGTAGGCGCCGTGACCGATCAATCTGGCTATGATCTCTTTATAGCCGCCCATTTCCCCTTCACTTTGAGAAATGATTTCTACTTGCCAACGTTTCCGTTCGGCAAAGCGGCTATACATGCGGAACAAGTCGCCCGCGAATAGCGCCGATTCATCGCCGCCTGTACCGGCACGAATTTCCAAGAAAATATTACGCTCATCGTTGGGGTCCCTTGGGAGCAGCAGGCGTTGCAATTCATTTTCCAACTCAGAAAGTTTTTCCTTGCCGCTTTGGATTTCCATTTCCGCAAACTCTTCCATTTCCGGATCGTTGAGCAGCTCCTGTGCCGTGACAATATCTTTGGCTACATTGCAATACATATCGTAGACAGCAGCAACCGGGGCAATCTCGGCATGTTCACGCGTAAGCTTGCGATAGTTATCTAGGTCGGAAGTGACCTTTTCATGCGAGAGTAGGCGGTCGAGCTCGACGAGGCGTGCTTGAAGAGTGTCTAGTCTTTTACTTATCGATGGATTCATTCTTCCTCGGGCAACTGATAAAGCCGGTTCAACAGTTTGGCAAGTTCCTTCCGTTCTTCGGGGGCTGCCTGATTAAGGGCGACGGTAGGATGATGGAGAAACTTGTTCAAGAGAGCCCGGCTAAAGCTTTCCAGAACCTTCGTCGGATCTTCCCCTCGGGTAAGAAGCGACTGGGCACGGGCTAGTTCTATGTTACGGTATTGCTCTGCGTAGTCACGCATGCGCCGAATTGTTGGGGCGGCCGCGCGGCCGTTTAGCCAGACGGCAAATTCTGCCGCCCGTGTGTCAATGATAGCTTCCGCTTCGGAAACTGCTTGCCGGCGCTTGTCCAGGCCTTCTTCGATAATGTGGCCGAGATCATCCACCGTATAAAGGAACACGTCTTCTAGTTCCCCAACTTCGGGCTCAATGTCTCGCGGCACGGCTAAATCGACCATGAACATCGGGCGATGCTTGCGAGCACGAATGGCGCGCTCGACTAAACCTTTCCCGAGAATAGGCAGTGTGCTGGCAGTAGATGTAACGACAATATCGAAATCGCTAATATGGTTAGGGAGTTCAGCTAACGTTATCGCTGTTCCGCCCAACCTTTGCGCTAATTCCTCTCCTCGTTCAATGGTTCGGTTGGCTACCATGACTTTTTTCGGTGCCTGCGCAACAAAATGCGCGGCCGCCAATTCAATCATCTCACCAGCACCAATAAAGAGAATGCCGAGATCGCCGAAGTCGCCAAAGATATTTTGTGCCAGACGCACTGCCGCTGCCGCCATCGATACTGAATTGGCACCGATTTCAGTGTTGGTACGAACCTCCTTTGCGACAGCAAAAGTGCGCTGAAACAACGGGTTTAACAATGGCCCTAGCGTTCCTTCCTGTTCTGCTATCCGCACCGCCTGCTTCAATTGACCAAGAATTTGCGGTTCGCCCAGCACCATCGAATCCAGGCCGCTTGCTACACGGAAGGCATGTTTCATCGCTGCCATTTCTTCGTGGTGATACAAATGACCTCGAATTTGTTGGGCCGTAATTCGGCTTGTGTGAGCTAGCCAATCAATTGCAGCATCGCCGTTCCCTCTCGAGGTGTAGATTTCGGTACGGTTGCAGGTCGACAAGATGGCGGCTTCTTCCACTTCGCAAGCACCCATAAATTCACGCAAGGCCATTGGCAAATTTTCTGCAGGAAATGCAATGCGCTCGCGCACGGCAACCGGCGCGGTTTGGTGATTGAGGCCTAAAATTTGGAAATGGATTTGCACGAGAAAAAACAGCTTTGGCAATAAGGGCTAATTTAAAAGCCGATAATTATACACTGGTAGATGGTGGCCTCTTTTATGCCGTTTAGGTTGAACTAAATCTTATATGGGGTTTAGGATGGGTGTCGGCGCAGTTCTTGCTCTTTAATTTTTTATAAGTATGGTGTGTTCGCCTCTAATATTTCACCGCCTCGCAGCCGGTAGAATTTTGCTTCCGGAAGCAGGCAGGTGATTGACAGAAATTATTGGCGCATTGAACAATACAGCCATAGCGTTCTGCTTGTCAGGACAAAATTGGAATTTTCCCCCATACATGTAGTACGTTTACTCCTAGAAAGGAGTCCCATATGGGCGCGGCATTTCGTAGTGGTATTAAAGTGGCATTGGTGATTCTAATCTCCAGTCACCTGTCCGGTGCATTCGCTTATCAACAACCACGACAAGCTACGCCAGCTGGATCCCATGTATCCCGAGTGGAGGCAGGATTACGTTCCGAAAAAAGCGGAAAAGCGTTAGTAGAAAAGCCGGAAAAATGCTATCTCGCACTCCATTTAGAAATGGCCGGAACGCCATTCGCCGCCCAAACTACCGATGCTGTGAGTGGAGTGAAGTGTGCTTGTGAAGCGGAATCACAAAAATACGATCGCAATCACCGCGAGATGGGTTTTAACTAGCGATTGCGTGAAAATCCTTCAGTCTTTTTGTCACTGGTGGTACGGAATATATTGGTCGACCGTTAATCGCCGCTTTACTTCAGAGGGGATAAGCGTCCATGCGCTTACGCGTCCTGACTCGCAAGCAAAAGTACCGAAAGGGGCTCTGCCAGTTATTGGCTACGCCCTCGATCCTGCCACCTTTGCTTCTGCTATTCCGCTCGGTGCAACACTAGTTCATTTGATTGGAGCGCCGCATCCCAATCCTGCTAAAGCGACAGAATTCCAGTGAGTAGATCTTGCTTCAATTCAAGGGGCAGCTATGGCTGCTCAGCACGCAAATGTTCGACATATGATCTATGTGAGTGTTGCGCATCCTGCGCCAGTGATGCAAATCTATATTGCGGCTCGATTGGGAGGGCGAGGCTGCGGTCAGAGGGGCTGGTGTTCCGGCAACTATTGTGAGGCCTTGGTATGTTTTAGGGCCCGGCCATCGCTGGCCGTATCTGTTGATGCCTATTTATGCCGTGTTGCGTCGATTGGCAAGGACGAAGGAAAGCGCGGAACGGTTTGGTTTGGTAAATTTGCAAATGACGGTTAATGCGCTGATGGCAGCAGTAGTAACGCCTCCAGTTACCGGGATATACATTATGGGCGTGCCTGAGATCCGCCGCGCGAAGATTATTCCCCTTGCCCCAGCTTGTCCTCTATAAGATGAACTAAGGCTTGCATCGCTTCTCTTTCGTCGCTTCCATTGACCTCAATAGCGACCTTGGTGCCTTTACTTGCGGCTAGCATCATTATGCCGAGAACGCTTTTTGCGTTTACCTTGCGTCCATTTCGAGCAAGGAATACTTCGCTTGAGAATTGACCTGCTAATTGCGTTAATTTAACAGATGCTCGAGCGTGCAGCCCCAAATTATTTGTTATCTCGACTTCCTGGTTCAGCATCCGTACTTCTCCATTTATCCTGTGGCGGCAAGCCTTTAAAAGCAGACTCTTCCGGTTGACTAGGGGGGGCGGTTAGTGACGTAGAGGCGCTTGGCCTGTTAAGGACTCCAATTGGCTGGAGTGCCCGCTTATCGCAAGTTTGGCTATGGAAAGCAATTTCACGTTGTGGCCAAGTAATGGTAAGCCTCTCGCAGGTAACCCTCTCCCATTTCTTGCGCAAGAATCTACTTAGGGGGAGGGCGCAGCAATCAGTCAATGCCTGAGATTAGGCTTCGAAAAACCTGAAGCGTTCCACTTCCTGGTCAATGCTGTACAGGTTGCGTTCGATATTGCTGAAGTATTAATGAAAGCCATTTCCTAGCAGCGGCTCCCTCGTTCGCGGGCTGCACAAGGCGCAACGCATAACGGCAACGGCGTTATTTTTTGTCAGATGACTTTGATGCAATGACTTAGGAAGAAAAAAGGCTTAGAGACTGTCGACAAAAACTATTAGATACACTGCATTCTGTCTACGGCTACTTGCAAGAAGTAATCTTGTAAATTTGAAAAATATTGGTGGCCTGGGGCGGAATCGAACCACCGACACAAGGATTTTCAATCCTCTGCT
>JAZKCF010000129.1:0-19723 GCA_040388195.1 Pseudomonadota bacterium | reverse complement strand
GACTACCCGCCATTATAATCAACCGCATTAACTTGGCGTGAGTTCTGCCAGAACCCCTCAGTTGGCTTTGGCTATCTAGCCTATATTTTTGGTGTACTTACCAGCAATCTAATGCGCGTGCTGTTGCTCTTTTATTTGACGCCGCTATGGAGCGTACCGTTAACCTGGCTTATCTTAAACGAAAAAATCTCTAAGACAGGGTATGCGATCGTCTCACTTGCGCTATGCGGCGCCATGATAATTCTTTGGAAGGTTACCACTACCCACCAGCAGCGCGGGGTGGCTCGGCCTCTCCGCCGGTTTCAGCTTTGCGTTAGCAAATGTTTTAGTGCGTCGCACCGCAGCCTGCAGTATCGGTATCAGGACACTAACTACCTCTTTAGGAACCGTGATCGCGGCCTTGATTGCGGTATCGTTGAAGACTGAAATTTCAATGCCTATGTTAAGCGTGATTTACAACTCTAGTTCACTCATCCTAACGATTGGCATTCTGGTAGTCGTAATGATCTTAGCAGCGCAGTATGGGCTTTCCCACGCCCCATCGGTTCAAGCCAATATCATCTTGCTGTTTGCACTTGTCGTTGCCGCAATCGCATCCTATCTACTAACAGACGAAACGATAGAGGCAAAAGAATGGCTAGGCGGAGCCATAATTCTGATTGCAAGCTTATTTACCGATAAAGTCACTGAAACGACGGATATAGCAGAACAAACAACTTCCCTAAATCGAGCTACATCCGTTAACGCCATCGAAGTGATTAATGAGGCGAGAGATTACCGGCATTGAGGATTTTTAATTTGCAGCAGCTGCATGATCTACTAAATCAAGCAACTTGAATTTCGCTCCATAGTAACGATCCTCGCGCCAAACTTTCAACAGATCTAACGCCAATCCGAAAGACTTCTCGTCAAGCTTATAAAGTTCGCTGAGCGAGAAATTTTCTTCCTTTTCTATTGCTATCGCGAGGCGCGCTAAAAGCCGGCTCGATTCGCTTTTAGGATTGGCACTGATGGAAGCATGGACCTTCTTTAATACATTCATCGTAAAACTCCGTTACTCATTTTCGTCGGTTAAATCAATACATCGCTAAGAGCGCCTTATTCTATAGAAGCCCTGATATCGTTGCTATCGTACCTAACAGGCGTTAGTCGAGGGGTCGTAAAAATCACGCCGATCTCGGGGGGTTACTTACGACGATATTTTTCGCTACCGCAAATGCAAAAAATTCAATTAAATTTGCAATTACAGACTATCTCTCATCGCGTTTCTGCAATATTTTTTTCGCACCCTCTTATACATCTTCAATATTTCACCGCTTAATCATCGCGTTAACAAACGCCTCTGATGTGGCATGACTCGTGCTTATATGATCAAGGGAATCACTGGTAAGCGTTCCGTGCCTAAGGCGAAAGAAGTTTCGTGAGACGCCGAAGATTAGTTATGAAGTAGCGGCATGGAATAAACCTTGGAGGTATTTCTATGCTTTACGAACTACACGAATTACGGCACCAGGCTTTATCGCCTTTAATGATGTGGATGCAAGCAAACGCAGGGTTGTTCTCCAATCCTTATAGCGTGCTGGCCTATACACCCTTCAGCCGCAATTTCGCTGCTGGATATGACTTGCTACTACGCCTCGGCAAACGTTATGAAAAACCAGAATTTGGTTTCAAAGAAACCCGCATAGATGGCAAATCCGTAGCAGTCACCGAACGTGTAGTTCTCGATAAACCATTCTGTAAGCTACTCCATTTT
The DNA here is from genome assembly GCA_040388195.1 of Pseudomonadota bacterium. Classification (GTDB taxonomy): domain Bacteria; phylum Pseudomonadota; class Gammaproteobacteria; order Burkholderiales; family DATLHW01; genus DATLHW01. Next base: position 17,967 of record JAZKCF010000129.1, on the reverse strand, counting down.
CAGCGCGCCACCTCACGTAAAGACCCTAAGGTACTCGTAGTAGCACCACTATCCGGCCACTACGCCACACTGTTGCGCGACACAGTCCGCGCGATGCTTCCGGATTGTGATGTCTACATTACCGATTGGGTAAACGCCAACTCGGTGCCTTTATCGCAAGGTGCATTTCACTTCGACGACTATGTCGATTATGTGAAGGAATTTATCTCCTGCCTAGGGCCGCATACCCATGTTATTTCGGTATGCCAGCCCACAGTACCGGTCCTGGCCGCAATTTCTCTAATGGCAGCTAATAAAGATCCGTGCATGCCATTAACGATGACCATGATAGGCGGTCCGATCGACACACGTAAAAGTCCTACGGCCGTCAATGCGTTCGCCACTCAACACAACCACAGCTGGTTCGAAACCCACCTGATTCAACGCGTACCTGCTAAATATGCGGGGCACGGGCGTCGTGTTTATCCGGGCTTTCTGCAGCATATGGGCTTTGTTGCAATGAATCCGGACCGCCATAGAGAATCCCATTGGGATTATTACTCCGACTTGGTCAAGGGCGACGGAGAAGGTGCTGCGGCGCATCGTCGCTTTTACGATGAATACAATGCGGTACTCGATCTACCGGCCGAGTATTACCTCGACACCGTCAAGTTTGTGTTTCAGCAACATTTACTGCCACAAGGAAAAATGCAAGTGCGCGGGGAGCTTGTACAACCGTCGGCAATTCGCACTACGGCGCTTCTTACTATCGAAGGTGAGCTAGATGATATTTCCGGTAGTGGCCAAACGGAAGCAGCTCACGCGCTGTGTGACAACGTACCAGCGGACAAGCATCAGCATCTCACCATTAAAGGCGCCGGCCATTACGGTATTTTTAGCGGGCGCCGCTATCGGGAGCACGTTTATCCGCATATCTTGAACTTCATTCGGAAGTATGAAAAAACGCAGGGGAAGTCGCGGCCGGTAGTAGAAACTGAGAAATAAAGTTTAGAGCAGAGAACTCAAAGAAACGCGAATTGCTCCTATCGTTTCTCCTGTCCTTCTCTGTGTTCTCTGTGGTTCAATATTTTGGGGACGGCATTCCCCTGTTATATCTTCCCGAAACTATAATTTATCTGGAGCGATCTACTCGGACTCCCACCACCATTTAGCAGGTGCAGGAGGCTTATCAGGTTGGAAAAGCTTCTGTTGATCGATATATGCAGTCACACGTAATGTAGTGCCCGGTTGAAGCGCTTCGATATCGAAATAACCTTTGCTAATTTTTTTTATGTCAGTCGTACAATCCGTGGTCCCGTTATTTTTTTCCTGATGCAATATAGCACCCGCGTTGTTCCCGGCCATTTTGACTTTTTTATCGACGGCTGCTGAAACATTAGAAGCTTCCTGCTCGCCAATTCTTTCGACCATTTTTTTATAAGCAAAATATTTCGCGATTCTTATATTTTGCGCGAGATCTTCGTGTCGGTCTTTCCAAGTTTCAATAACTTGTTTATAGCCAAGCGACTTGCTGCCGCACACGTCCATATAAAAGTTGTAATTCTTACCGAAGAGAACCACAAGTTTCATGAGAGGTTCGACAAAGTCGCTATATGTTTCTCCAGCAACAGCGATATCTTCGTCTCGAGGATCGGGAAGTAGTTGTTCTTCCGCCCTTGTCAGAGAAATGGAAAGAAGAAGTAGACAGACTATCGATAGGACGCGCACATTTCCCCCTATGAAGTGATTCCCTAAACCGCTTTAAAGGGAGCCTCTAAAAATTGATAATTCTAAGCAAGACAAGGCGCGGACAAAAAAAGCCGACGCCGCATATACATAATAATATGTAAGAAGGATTTTTTTGTGAGCAACGCGGTATTGCAACGAAATATCAATTTTTAGAGGCTCCCTAAAATCTTTCCATTACCTATTTTCGCCACCTGTTTTCGATGGTAACGCAGATCACTCACGAACGCACGAAAAGCAATGTAGCAATAACTTATTCACCTGGGGCAGGCTTCCATCGCTCTGCCGCAATTGCATCGGATTCGCGAGCACCTACCCAGTAGCTGCCTTCGGCGCTTGATTCTTTTTTCCAAAAAGGCGCATTCGTCTTCAAATAATCCATGATGAACTGGCAAGCGTTAAAAGCATCAGCTCGATGGCTACCGGCAACAATCACCAAAACAATCTGATCCATCGGCCGCAACGTTCCATAACGATGGATGACCAGGGTATCAATGACGTTCCAGCGCGCCTTGGCTTGACTGGTAATTTCTTCCAGCGCGTTCTCCGCCATGCCAGGGTAATGCTCCAGCGTCATTTCCACGACTGATGCGCCGTTATTCATATCACGGACCAGGCCGACAAAACTGGCAATAGCGCCGACGTTCGGATTGCCATCACGTATTGCGCGCGTTTCCACGCCAATATCGAAATCTTCTCTCTGAATACGCACCGGCACGTCTTTAACCCCCAGTTACCGGCGGAAAGAACGCAATTTCATCTCCGTCTTTAATAGCCGCATTCAACGTTGATATCGACTGATTAATGGCGATCTTGAGTTCTGGCCTTACCGCCAGCGCATCCGCCCACTGACTGCCACGCGCATGCAAGTAAGCGAGCAGCGCATCGGCTTGGCCAACATCGGATGGCAGCTCCATCGTCTCTTTGGCCAGGCCGAGTTTTTCTTTAATGCTAGCGAAATAAAGAATGGTGATCATCTATAAGGTTTTTAAATATTCCACTAATGCGTCCTTCTCTTCCTGAGACAAATTGACGCCAAATACGTGCCCCATATTGCCGCCACCTTTTTGACTGACATCATATTTGCTACCAATACGTTGGGCCTCGGCACCTTCGCTCACGAAGCCAACCTTGACTTGATCGTATACGTCGTAACCTCGATAAAACACCTTAGGACGCTTATCCACCGGCTCCAACAAATCACGCAGCGTCGGCACCGAGCCGTTGTGCAAATAAGGCGCACGCAGCCAAATACCATCAAGGAAAGAAGCAACGTAACCAATCAAATCTTCCTCGACCAATCCTTTGCGTTCCAGCCCCATATCTTTCACCACTTTGTTAGCGGCAATCGCGGCCTGTTTGTTCCAGCTGTCCATGCGGTTCTTATCGGTACCCACTTCGGAAAGCGCTACGGGCGTTCCGGTGCGTGCGCTGGCATGGCAGCTTGCGCAATTCGCATCGAACGACTTCTTCCCACTCGCGACTTTTTGTGCGTCCAGCGCAAAAGGATATTTCGGTGCAGGCAATTTGCCTAGATAGTCGTGCAGCCAGGTTACTTGGTTAATGAAATCTTCTTTATGCGCCGGTGCCGCACCAAGCAATCCAAGCGCCGAATCCATGATGACGGATTGTGCGTCGTTACTATCGCCAGCTAGATTCATTCGCATGCCGTTAGCCCATTTGTATTTCTGCAAATTCCAAATCGAAGGCATATCGGTCGGACCGAAGGTGTCATCCATCGGTACTTTAATCATGAAATACTTTGTTAAATTCATCGCATCGTCACGCCCACGTCCCCACTCGGGAAAATCCTTGCGATAAATCCACGCGAATTGTTTCTCACGTTCAAGCAAACGCTGCTTGGTGATCGGAATAACGAAGAAGCGATAAAGTAACTTGTCGATTAAATCGAGTTCGGTGACAAGACTGATCTCACGCATCAAATTGTCTGCATTGAAACGCGGGTCTTTGGCGCAATCGATTAAATAACGGAAGAATCCTTCCACGTCCGTCGTATGGCCTGCCCCGGCGATAACGAATGTCGGATTTTCATTTGGCTTGCTGCGATAAGTTGTCGTGTGACACACCGCGCAGTTGTTGGCGACACGTGGGAAACCAATCGTTTTTTTGGTGAAGCCGACGGGGAGCTCCTGTCCTTGTTCCCAAGGTACGCCGAGCGATGCGTAACCGCCGGGGCCAGGCAATTTGTCCGGAAAAATTCGCGGCAGCACATAGAATATCCAATAAGGAATTCCCGCATCGTTTTCCGCGCCAATCGAACCGTATTTGAAACGCATCTCCGGCGTGGCGGTAACCCAATCGGGTTGCGGATGTTCACGGAAGCCGCGATCCCAACCGATGTAGGCGCCAATTGCAGCCAGTACGAGCGATATCAAAAATAGAATTTTAATCGTCCGCCATGTACGGCTGGATTTTCGATTTATTGTCATCCGTATTACTCTCCCAAGATAAATCTTCAAACAACATGCGCCCTCCCCGTCAAGGGGAAGGCGCTGAGGGTGTGCTAAAACGTTTTCAGAAATTCCACTAACGCCGTTTTCTCATCCGGCAATAATTCCGTTCCATACTGCTTACCTTCATGGCCTGCGTTGGAATTTCCTTCCGTAGCCGTATCGAATTTGAAGTATTTGCGCCCGTTCTCTTCCGCGACATCCGATACAAATCCCACCTTCACCGGATCGTATAAATCATCGCCTCGGTAAAACACTTTCGGCCGGTTCGCACTAGGCTCAAGCAAATCACGCAGTGTCGGCACCGATCCGTTATGCAGATAGGGCGCCCTCAGCCACAACCCATCGAGCGGCATGTTGGCATACCCAAACGTTTTACGAAAATGCTGAAAACGCCACGGATAACCGGCATACAACGTACCTTGATTAACCGCCAAGTCGTAGGTGTAAGAATCCAAGCGGCGACGATCGGTTTGAATCTGCTCCCACGGCGTAATCTTACCGACGTATTCGCCGCTGAAATTACTACCGCTCACACCATGACAACTCGCGCAATACGCCTTGTATATCCCAGCGCCTTTATTTACAAGATTGCTATCGGCTACAAAATATTCATTGAAGCGTGGTGGCTTCGTATCTAAAAGCCAGTCCTCGATCAGGCCGATTCTATGCAAATCGATAGTCGGCGGCGTGGTGCCGGTACCGAACGCGGCGCTCTTGTTACGTTCTTCCACCATGGAATTATTGCCGTCCCAATGCAGTTGCATCGCTTCACCATCATCCCGTTTTTTACGAGGACGCTGATTCCAAATGGATGGGAAATCCGCTGGTGCATCCAATTCGTCCGGATGCAATTTGTTCATGGGAAAATTAAAAATCACTTTGGCCGAATTAAATGTATCGACCCGGCCCGGCCCCCAATCCGGTTGGGAATTCACGAAGTTGAATCGGCCGGCAAGCGTTAGCACGCGATCACGCATGATCGAAATCGCCACTGGGTAAATCACATAGCGATCTAACAGATCCAAGTCCGCGCCTAGACGTTGAATTTCTGGAATGATAAAGGACGATGTGAACTTCGGATCAGCACCACAGCGGAAGAAAAATTTCTCGAACGCCATAATGTTGAACGTGTTTGCAGGCATCCCGGTTATATAACGCGGTGCGCTCCCCGGCTTATCGCGCAAGGTGCTGGTATGGCAAGCCGCGCAATTCAGAAATACACGATCAATGCCTTGATAGTTGCGTTTCGATACGCCGATGGGCAAGTCTTTCTCTTTGCCATCGCTATTTTTCTCGTAAAGCAATCCTAGAGACGCGTAGCCTTTCCCCGGTAAGTGCTCCGAGCAAACTTGCGGCATTGCTTGCCAAATCCAATAGGGAAAACCCGTCTCATGCTCACCGCCGGTTGAACCATATTTGAACTGATCTTCGATCTTTGCGTAGTCCACCGGTACGTCGCCGCTGAAACGAGACCAGAGGTAGATAGCTACAATCAGCGATGGGACAAAAATCAGCGCCAGCACCAGTCGGCACCAACGGCAAGCACGCTTTCGTCGCTCGCCAGTCTCATGCGAGAGAGTGAGTAGATCTTCTTCCATGATTCTCCTTGTTATACGAATCTCAAGCGATAGGTTTTATTTTCAGGACTTACGCAAAATTGTCCCAACCAGAAGACGTAACGCCTGCCGGGTAGTACTACTGCGTCACAAAATATTCTCCCCTCTACCGTTTACGGGAGAGGGGGCGGGGGAGAGGGCAAGCGATGGTAACAATTTCACGGTTGCCCCCCTCTCCCTTAGTTCCTCTCCCACAAGTAGCAGAGGGAAAACATTTTGTGACGCAGCAGTAGTAGTTTTGCGTAAATTCAAAATTGATTTCAACGAACGGTATATCCATCCGCCCCAGGCAAGCAAGCTCGTAAATTTTCGTATCCACCGCGCATCATTTCTTCGAGCCGCGGTACATTCCCTGTTTGGTTTTTCAGAGTACTCTCAACATACCGTTTAAGAATCGCCAACTCCTCACCGTCTCGCCAGCTTTCGGATGAATAACCAGCGCCGTGTACTGCATTGACCGGAGGCATCGGGCTCTTCTGCCGCGCGTCCGCTGCAAACTGCCACATTGAAAGACGGACGAACAATCGCTCGGCGCACTGGGTAATATTTTCACTAACACGCGCCGAAGTACCAGCGAGAAAGTTAGGCGGAAAGCGCTCTGTCGTTTGATGACAGGTGGCGCAATTCCGATAGAAAGATTGTAGTGCAATAACTTTTGGATCAGAAGCGTTTCTGTTCACCGGAACGACTGGCCGCTGATGGCTTTCCACTATCGGTGGCGGCATGCCGGTATCGTCCGCGCAACAAAAAGCCATCGAGCGCATTCCCAGCCGAGCGAACAAACCAGCCATCAAGCCAACACGCCGAAAAGGCTTGGCGCTAAAACCGTCAAAACCATCCTCCACCATCTTGGCAATGACGCGTTCGACCGCCTTGAAATCCTCGCGCACGGCCACCGTTACGGCGCCCTCTTCCAGTGAACTGCCATTGGGCCACGTCAATTCGATTCGCTCAATCAGATTTCCATCGACACTTCTAACTGGCGCATTATTACGATGTAACCGCAGGCCTACTTTACTTTTTCCGCCGTGCGTCTTAATGGTAGCAGCCGGCAATGTAATATCTCGCAGCGCTTCTTGATTGTTCAGTTGCAAGCTATCGAGCACACCATTCACGATGCGGCCTCTTTCCAATTCCAAGTAACCCGTCATCGCGACTACTTGCGCAGCACTGCAAACAAAATCAGTCCGCTGCCGGCCGGATGAAATCGTCTTCCGATTGATTTTGCAACGTGCTTGATATGTCCGATACGATGTTTTCTCCCGCGAAGATCGATCAATCAAGTACGCATTCAAACGCGCAATATCCGCGTCAGCGACAAACGTGGATAAACCGGCCACTACACGCGCTGTCTGCTCCGGCTGAGAAATCGGCCACACTTCCAATGGCGGACGGGGATTGAGCGGTTCGAAAGCGGCTGAAACGTTCGACAAATTAGCTAACATCTTTCGCGCATTTGCGTCGTTACCTTTGCCTGTTGCAGCCATGAGCAAATCATTCGGCAATCCCAAACCAGTCTCGCCGGGTAAAGGATCGCGATTCGGAATATCCGGATTGCCTATCGCCAGCCCACCCGGCCAACGCTTTTGTGCAGTTGCTGAAATTCTCGCAACCGTTTGCTCTCGATATTGCGAAGCATTACGGTCAAATTGCTGATTGCCGCTTAGTTTGTACTGAAGAAGTCCGGTAAATAATCCGGCTCGGCAACGAATAGCATCGGCGTCATTACCGCCGCAGCCTTCCCGCCAAACCAATTGATAGACTGCCAGTAAATTAGCGCGGTCGGTGGCATTATCAATCGCATATGGCACATCGATACCTCGATCCACCGGAATACCGAACATCTCTCGCCGAAAACTCCGCAGCAATGCTGCTACTTTCGGATTCGCATTGGTTTCATCCCACACTTGGCGAGAAAAAATAGGCGCGCCGTTTTGATGGCAGGACATGCATACTGCGCGATTAGCGTAGAACACTTTCGGGCTGCCACCAGGGCGATAATCTTTAACTATTTGAAATTCGAATCGCGCCGCTGCCTCGTTATAACTGATGACTTCGAGTAGATTGGTTTTTTCCTGATAGCCGATGTAGAGACGATCCTTGAGCAACATCGTTGGCCGAACGTTATATTCACCTTGTAGAGAGGGCTCCCCATCAACCGCCAGTACAGCACGCGGATATTTAAAAAATTCCGGCGCCGCCGCAGTGCGCTGGAGTGAACGCCCCAAGGGAATCAACACTTGTTTTACGGAAGACGCAGCCGCGCCATTTTGCTGAGGGCTTGCTTGAATTCGTTTACGCAACGCATCGAAAGGAAAAGGGACATCGTAAATATATCCATTACCTTTCCGCTGCGTCACGAGAAAATCGAACAGCGAGCGACCTGTTGGTGGCAAGTTGTCACCAACCACATTGGGATCAATTACCCACAGGGGCTCGGATGTTGAGCCCGATATGCCCCCCTCAGCAGCAGAAGCGCCGCTCTCTATGAACGCTATCAGTAGTAACGCCAATGCGTGGCTATATTTAAAAATCATGACCACAACACTTCCAATGAAAAAGCGTTGTCCACGAAAAACACGAAAGGCACGAAAAAAATTCTGGACGGACCGAAATGTGCTTAGATGCGGCAACCAACTCCGGTTGCCGCAAAAAAAAACTACTATCAATTAGGTTATGAAATCTTTCGTGCTTTTCGTGTCTTTCGTGGACAGGTTATTTATTAGCCACAACACGCCGCTGCGTCCCCGGCCAGCAATCTTCCGCCACTTGTCCCGTTTTTAAAAACGCTTCGCCGTCACGCTTGGCGATATCTTTACTCTCAAGTACGAAATTGAGTAAAAAAGCTTTATCCGTGTATGCGCGCCCCAAATAAAGTCCGGGCCTCACCATACGAATTTCATCACGCACGCGTAAGCCGCGCCGCCCCGCCAGAAAATCGGGTTTTTCCTGGTAACCTTTGATTTCGTCGGTAAAGAAATAATCAATGATGACTGATTCGCGGCGAGCATCGAACAAACTTTGGCCGCAGTAAAGCTTCGCCGGAAACAACAACCAGGCATCCTTGCCATTCACCGTTATCTTCGCCGGCTCACCGTCGACCAACCCGGCCTTCTTCAGCAGGTCTAGATCTTCAATTCGATTTCTCAGCACACCTTGATCGCGGAAAAATACTTTGCCTTTCCACAATGATTCACCAACGGTCTCCAGTTTCAGGCCTTTTAAATGCAATGCCATCCCGGTGAAACCACCAACAATCTCGGCCACTCTGAATTCTCCGCTATTGCCACGCGCAAGCAATATCGTTCCATCAAAGGCGCCATCAGGAATCGGGCCCGCTGTTAACCGCGCATAAATTTGATCTAGCTGTTCCTGATTCAACGCCGCCAAATTTGCGGGCGTGATCGTTTCAAGCTCGGATGGCTTCAATGGATATTTGTATTCCACTTGAGCGAAGTCCATTTTGGACGGATAGTCTTTCCCATAAGGGGCGAACTTGAGGTCAAGCGGCTTAGATGTGGACAAATCACAGCTAATCAAAGGAAGGGTTAATGGTAGAACAAGCAATAAAGTTTTTAGTATCGAATGCATGATCATTTTCCTGAAAAATGATGGGCTCGCTTCGCTTAGCCCATGCAAGATAAATATCTAGGTCACGTAGCAGCACCGCCGCCATACTCCCCTCTCCCGCAGGCGGGAGAGGGGTTGGGGGTGAGGGTTTATGACACGAGTCGAAATTTTTCAAACGCCCTCATCCCCGGCCCTTCTCCCGCTTACGGGAGAAGGGGGCCAAACACGTACCGGTTAGTGATGACATTCACCCCGTGTGAACGGAACGACTACTACAATGTTGCCAAGAATGCGATCAACGCCTTCTTATCGGCTTCCGATAAATCTTCGCCGAAACGATGGCCCTCGTTTTCAACTTCCGCCGTGCACGAATCGTAGTTTGCCTTCATGAAATTCCGATTCTCCTTGAGCACATCAACAATGCGAGCAGGATTCTTCAAGACATCGTCAGCCATGGATTGCAGCTTAGGAATGATCTCCTTTTTACCCGCTGCTTCCAGTTTCGCCGGATCGCGTTTAGCCAAAAACAGATCATCGACAAATTGCTTGTACATCAAACCACCGACATATCCAGCGGCTGTACCTTTTGGAATAACCACTTTGCCTAACCCGAACAATGGCTTTTCTTCTTTGCCGTCCCAAGGACGCAATCCCAAATCGACAATGATGTCATCATTGGTAAGCGTCACCTTAGTGCCACGCTCTTTAGGATGCAGCAAATCAGCCATCGATTGCTTATAAAGCTCGAAGCGCCCATTCACACTCGGATCGTATGCGAAACAGGCTGGCTGCTTTTCCAACAGATTGCCGCCGGCATCAACATAACGAGTACGGAAGAAATCATTCTCCTTGTTCTTTGGCTTGCCGCATATCTCAGGACCGATTGCATTGTTATGCATGAACGGCGCGGTTGCCCACACATTCAGCAAGGAGATATTGCGGTAAAAACCACGCCCGCCATTCTTAAGATCTTCCCGCTCTGGAATATTCGGGTCGGTCTTTCTGTTGCGTAACGTTTCCGAACCATACTCATGATAAAGATGACCAGCCACATGATTGGAATGCAACGCGCGGCAACGGAAGGTACCCACTTCAGTCGCCGGCGTGTCTTTATCATTACCTAAAAAGTCCTTACGAACCTTACGCGGGTGGTCTTCGTTTTGCGCATAAAAGTCCCGATTCTGGAAAGAGCCACCGGCGCTTTCGGGAATACTGGAATGGCAACGAGCGCAATTTTCCGCGAACACGGTTTTGCCGCGCCGTACCGAATCCTTGCCGAATTCCTTGTCCAAATCAACGACCAAATCTTGCCGCGTGTATTCAGGCGCTTTCACGTCCCTTGCCTTGCGCTCATTATTTCGAGCCGCATTAAGATCTGTTGCATCCGCTTCCGCAGAGACGAAGAAATCCATAATGTTCGACAGCCGATCTTCAATCGCACGGAAGTTCGGGCAGTCGCGCCGGCATTGTCCGATGTCGAATGGCGTTTGACCAAAACCGCGTTGCAGTGGATCTACTTGCCGCATATCGGTCAAATGATTGACCCAGCATTGCTCTGAACAAGAGCCGATGTTGAAGTAAACGCGCTGAATTGCTTCCAATCCGCCGATTGAATCTTCACCGCCTTTAAGAATGTGATGCACGCCATCCAGCACAAGGCGTTTATCGCCAACTTTGACGGCCGTCTTGTCATCGCTACGCGTGCTCTTTACCCAGCACTTATTGTCGCGACCTGGTTCGCACCAGCAAACATCTTCATTCTTCTCCGTGCCACAAGACTCGGCCTTGCGCCATTTTGTAATGTTCTCGCCCGTAAATGTCGGCCGTTGAGTCAAATTAATAATGGCGTTGATAGTGCCGGGATTATTCACGCCATCGTTGGAAATCGCGGAAGTATCAGTCACCCCCGGACGCGCATGCGCAAACATCTGCCACTCAAGGCTATGAGGCGACATGCCGGAACCCAGTACTTCGGACATCCGCGTGTATTGGTTGCCGATCAAACCCTTGATGTTTTCCCACTTCGGATGCGCCGTGTCGAGGGGCGGATTCGCCGGATCGAAGGCAATATGGCATGAACCGCAAGACGTGCCGATTAAGAACGGTGGTTCACGCGAAGGATCAGCAAGCTTGGCAACTCTCTCGTCGGAAGGAATATGCGTTTGCTTAAATGCCGCCGCACGGAAACCCTCCCAACTCGCCAAACTACCGCCATTGGCTTCACGCCATTTTTGCGCGTTAAAGCGTGGATTGGGAAATTTGCGGATACCTAATGCGCCGGTAGATGTACCGAATTTCAAATCACATGCGGAGTGGCGTTGATCGACCTTACCGCCCTTACTGTGTGTGTCGTCCGAGTCTACCGCAGCGTCTTTCAAACCACAGGCTGGGTCAATGTAACCGGGTTTGCCGACGTATTTCAGCAACACATCATCTCCCGGGCACCAGTCCATACCGTAAGTCTCATCTAAGCTCTTGGCAGGACAATTCTCCTCGCCCGGCTTACAGCAGGCAGGATCATTAATAATGCCCCACGCTTGAAAACGATCATCGCGTTGATCCGTCCTCAGCACGCGATACCAATCCGGTTGGACGCCAATACGCTGCGGAAAAGTGTACGCATAAAAACGTTCGCTTCCGGCCGTCGCTTTGTACCAAATGAGCCGGCCCACACATGCCGAGTCGCTCAAACCTTCCCGAGCGCAAGCTTCGAGATACGGGGCGTCTTGATCAATGATGGATTTTTCAGGAACTGGATGGAGCGATGTAGTTACCGCTGCCGCTTGGGGATTCGGCCCATTCGCAGGCGTCATTTTTTCTGTCGCGACTACTGCCACCGCAACTCCCATAAACAACAAAAGACTCAAGAACAGCAGGCGCTTCATTCCTTATCCCTTTCCCGATGTAAAAATGTTTTTTATTCAAGACTGTGTTGGGTAGTACTTAAAAGCTAGAAACGGCGAGGCCGATTAACTCCGACTGTTTGACATTTCTTAAGAGGCCGCCATTGTACGCTCGTTATGGCAAAAATTTCGATGGGTCGATGTGAGCTGCCCCTAAATTCCACTCGTAACTTTTATTTATAGACAAGCTATTAGTCAGTCATGCTGATTTTGGTAAAAAAGGTATGTAGTTTTAGGCTAAATTTCTCCATTGTCATTCTGAGCGCAGAGACTGTGAAAGAATCGTCGCGAGCGGGTCGAATTTGTGGCGAGGAGCGGAGGCGTACGAGTAGCACGTTGAGCACCAGAGCCGCAAAATCGGCCCGCGTAGTAGATTCTTTCACAGTCTCGCAGCGAAGAATGACAGTCACACAATACACAGAATTCAGCGTGACCATCCAGCAGTACGGCTCATAACGAATTTTGTTTTCTGCTGTAGTCTTGTGCCAGTAAGGGTAGAGAAAAAATAAACGAGGTAAATTGCTCCGAAGAAGCGACGTCTAACTTTCCCCCATGAGCGCGCGCAATTTCAGAAGCAATATATAAACCCAATCCCAACCCGGACTGCGGCTGTGTAGTACCGCCGCGCCAATAAGGCTGAAACAGACGAGTCATATTTTCCGACGGAATTACGGGGCCTTCATTCGTCACTGCAAGTAAAAATCTATCGTCGCCATCGCTAGCCGCTACCGTAACTGGTTTGTCAGCTGTGCCATGAACAAGCGCATTTGAAAGCAAATTTGAAAGTAGCTGGACAACGCGTTTTCGGTCGCAGCAGATATTATTGGTAAGGTTAAATTCACATAGAATTTCCCGCTTAGGAAATGTTGCTTGCAATTCCGCGACACCATGTTGCAAATCTTCCGCTAAAGCCGTCGTATTAGACAAGCCAAGAGAAATTCCTCCACCCATTTTGCCTCGGGTAAAATCAAGCACGTCGTCAACCAGCGATGAAATGCGTTGCCCGCTTCGCCGAATACGTTCGGCTATATTCCTTATTCGTTCATCCGAAGAAACCGTTAGCAATGCATCTGCACCGCTTATGACTGAACTGAGCGGTGAGCGAACGTCATGACCAAGAATGCCAATAAACTGCTCTCTTAACTCCGCAGTTTCCCGCTCATTGAGTAATGCGGCTTGGCTTTCATCAAGCTTTGCTTCTGCCTCCAGTTGCAACGAAATCAATTCCGCGAATAGCTTCATTGTCGACAGCGTTTTCGAATTCGATAAGTTTGCTGGTAGAGGATCTAAAGCGCACAGCGTACCAAAATACTCACCATTCACTCGGTATAACGGGAACGATAGATAACTTTGGAATTTATACATCTTCGGCGTTAGATGATTGCAGTACTGCTTATCATTGCTCACATCGTCAATAATGATTGGCGCTTGGTTATTACGCACTTCATTGCATAGGGTTGTAGCCAACTCAAGCTCACCACCAGGCATTAGGCCCAGGCCAATGTTGTCTAGAACCGCACATGCTGTCCACGAGTCATCCGTAACGCGCGCAATGCAACTGAAACGCAAACCAGTTGTTTCTGTAATCACTTGGAGGATGGTGGGAACGGCGCTAATAGATTGGATTGCTGCGACGTCCGCTGCAATTGAATTTTTCATATCAGTACTCCGTAACTTTCCACGATGGGTTTGGATGAATGCTCAATTAATTCCGTAACACCCCATCGCGGAGTTGCGAAAAATAATCTCGTAGGTATTACCAGTGCGTAGGCCGTGTCGAATATTACGAGGCAGGTCGAGGCTCTTCCACTCCGTTACCTTGCGCAAAATCAACGCCTATCTCGCGCAATGCATTCAAGATCGCATCATTTTCAACAAATTCCGCTATGGTTTGAATACCCATTACGTGGCCAATATTATGAATAGATTTAACCATTGCATGATCAACGGGATTATTCATCATGTTCTTTACAAACTCACCATCGATCTTTAAATAATCGACGGGTAAATGTTTAAGATAACCAAACGAAGACATACCACTACCAAAATCATCTAAAGCAAACCGACAGCCAATTGCTTTAAGTTCTCGAATTAATAAAACCGCCTGATTTAGATTTGCGATAGCAGCTGTTTCGGTGACTTCAAAACAAATCGTTTCCGGCGCCACATTAAAGTGTGCGAACTGTTCTTGTATAAAAGGTAAAAAATTCTCATCACAGATCGTTTTGCCAGATAGATTGATTGCACACATAGCTACCTGCTTACCCAAAACTTGACGACGAGCATGCTGAGCAAATGCAGTCTTAATAACCCACCGATCAAGAAGCGGCATCAGACTATATCGTTCGGCAGCAGGAATAAAAGCCATAGGAGGAATCAAATCACCATTTTCACTCCGCATGCGAAGGAGTAATTCATAATGTTCTCCATAGGAAAAATCGCCATTCAACGCCAATATTTTTTGGGAATACAACACAAACCGTTGCTCATCGAGCGCTTTTTGAATATCACCGATCCATCCCATTTCCCCACTTCGGTGACTCAGCTCCTTATCTTCCGCGGTATAAACATGGACACGATTACGCCCCTTGTCTTTGGCCACATAACAGGCCGCATCGGCCATACGCAAAACATCGGAAAGCGTCACGCCACCATTACTAAAAGTCACTAGACCGATACTGACACCGATTCGAAATGTTTTATCGAGCCAAACAAAACGAAAATCACTAATGAGTTGACGTAATCCCTCAGCGATACGCCTACCGGGTTCGGTAGGGCAACTTTCCAGTAAAACACCGAATTCGTCACCACCCAACCGGGCAAACGTATCGCTTTTGCGTAATGTTCTTTGCAAAATGGCGGTCACCTGGCGCAATAACTCGTCCCCGGCCATATGGCCACAGGTATCATTCACCACCTTGAATTGATCGAGATCAAGATACAAAAGTGTATGCTGCTTACCCTGCTGTTGTCCGGTTTGCACTGCATATTCAAGACGCCGCTCGAATTCACGGCGATTAATCAATCCGGTCAACGCATCATGACTCGCTTGATGCGTCATTTCTGCCGCCATTTTTCGAGATTGGCTTACATCATGGAATACCAGGACCACACCAATAACTGCGCCCTCGGAATCTCTAATCGGTGCAGCTGAATCTTCGATTGGGAAGCGATTTCCTCCCCGTTGAATGAGTGTCGTAGAGTCTGCAAGTGAGGTATTTTTTTCATGCTGTAAAACAAAATCTACGGGATTAGGCGCGATTTCTCCGGTGTTCTCATTCACGATGGAAAACACTGCGGTTAATGGCAATCCAACGACTTCTTCAGCCCTCCATCCAGTCATGGTTTCTGCTACCGGATTCAAATACGTCACATTACCCGCAGTATCGGTGGTGATCACCGCATCGCCGATTGAACTGAGCGTTACCCGTAACCGTTCTTTTTCGTCATTCAGCGCAGCCTCGGCTTGCTTACGTTCGGAAATATCATGCAGAAACGCGGTAAAGCTATAGCCATTTTCATTACTAATAGCACTGATGGTTCTTTCAACGAGAAACTCCTTTCCGTCACGGTGTATCGCAGGTAATTCGATTCGCTTACCCAGTACCGGCCCTTCACCTGTCTGTAAATACTTAGCCATACCGTGGATATGTGCCTCGCGTAATACTGGGGGAATAATGACTTCAGCCAATAATCTGCCGACAGCTTCTTGCCTAGACCAACCGAAAGTGCGTTCAGCCTCGCCATTCCAATCAGTAATTATGCCGTCTTGATTAATCTCGATGAACGCTTCGTGGGAACTATCCAGAATCACCGCTATGCGTTTTTTATCTTTTACTAATTGCCGTGCAAGCGGTTGAACTTGAGCACGCAATAACAATGTGCCTATTGCAATTAACCCGAGAAGCAAAGCGGTCAGCAAATTTAGCCGATCTCGAATCGTCGCATACAATTCGACGCTATCTGTTTTTAAGACCAACCCTAAACCAAGCTCTCCCACGGGTGCATAACCTGCAAGAACAGGTATGCCACGCAAATCTTTTACTGATATGACACCTCTTTGATTCAGTAGCGCACGCGAAATAGCTAGATAAGGCTTACCGTCCTTATACATCGGAATGCGTCGATTAGCCTCATAGAACCGGCTCGGAAAACACAATGCTTCATCCTTATCACGCCCACATAGCAAAGCGTCGGTCGATTCACTTTCGTGTTCCGGATCGCGCAGCATGGCAGTCAATTCGGGCAGATGCTGCTCGGCAATAAATTTTCCGACTACATGTCCGTCTCTAGTCACGGTTTTTTCGGTCCATAGCACGAAACCGTTTTGCCACAGCAACAGCGAATTTTGCTCCGATTTGTGAAGTGGAATTGCCATGACAGCACGCTGACGAATCATTGTTCCTACTAATCCTACGGATTCATCTTTCGCATTAAAAAAATGAATGCCAGTCAGCCCAGAAGACATAAAGCTACCGCCAATTTCGCTTATCTGACGTAATAACTCTGGATCATTCGGATTATCATTTAGCTTGAGAAGATGATTTTTTAATCCAGGGCGCGAAGCAATAGTGGTGGCTAATACCAACTTTTGTTCTATGGTGGAAGCAAATGTCGTGGTGGTGTTTTTAGTCGTGCGCAAGAACGCATTTGACAAGGTTTCTTCAAAGCTTTGTTTCAGCACAACGAATCCGGTCAGGCCCGCAATAAATGCTACGACAGTTAATACTAACGCGGCCGTCCTGGTAATACGCCTTTCCGAACTTTCTACGACCACGCCCTTCCGCCACGAAGCGCGTTGAAGACTAAGAAATAAACTTATGCCTATGAGACTTATGCCGACTGCAGTAGGTATCGCCATACGGTTGTATTCGGCCCACCGATACATTTGCTCTAACTTGAGAGCATAGCCAATCAGACTGGTGATCCCGATTGCCAACGTCACATAGACAAAAAACACAATTGCCCATTGAAACGGTTTACTGTTTTGCGCGCGCACAAAGCCGAAAAACGCGATACCTGCCGACAGAAATCCTAAGCAAGTATTGGGTGGGGTTCGACCAGGCCGAGGATTTCCGTCCTTCACCATCGCTTGCAATGCAGTCCAGTCGATACCCAGATTTATATCTTGCCAATGCTCAAAAAGAATAGCCGCTGGTAACAAGATGAGGAGCCACGCAGCCGCCGTCGCAATATGAAGATACTTGCGGGAGGACGATGGCCATAGGCAAATAGCCGAAACCATAAAAAGAAATGCGGTATTCACGCCCATTGCCACTGAACTAGGCACCACGCGCACCATTGTTTCGTTCAGTAGCAACCATCCCAAAGTCACATACAATCCCAGCAACGCAATCATTGCAGAAATTACTTGCTGCGAGCGCACTCCAGGTGATTTCATTATGCCTTATGTGTTTCTGCTCGTTAAATTGTTCTGTCAAAAAGTCAGTAGCGCAGCATTCCTAATTGTGACAGGAAATGCAAGCAAATAGCGGTACCTGGTATCTCCGGGTCGGATTGCGGAACTACTTGAGAAAAGCGGCCAGTGCATCAAGACCGTGCCTGTGGCAATAACATCAGCGAGACAATCAAGGACTGCAGCGTTTTCCGAACAATGTCGAGTATAAGTAATTATGCAAAAGTAATCGTGTATTTGTTGCCGAAATCATTCAAGATTCT